>MENI01000001.1 GCA_001768195.1 Bacteroidetes bacterium GWA2_40_15
AATATACCAGTCAACAGTACATCCAACCGGCGGCGAGGCAACAAGATTTGCAACTGTTGCCGGTCCGCAGAAATTCTGAGGAGATACTGCAGCAGGAGCATCCGGGAGTATTGTAAAATTAATAACAACATCATCCGATGATGTACACGTTCCGCTGCTGATCGTCCAGCGTAATGTATAACTTGATCCGTTCAATCCTATGAACTGACTGGTCGGATTTGTCGGGGAAATAATTGTTCCTCCCGCACCGCTTACTATGCTCCACAGACCTGTTCCTACTCCCGGTGTATTACCCTCAAGATTGGTGGTTGATACTCCGCAATGGGTCTGATCAAGTCCTGCCGCTGCAGTTGTTGGAGTTGGGTATACTGAAACAGGAGAATTATCAACAACGCCATTATCAGCACCGCTATTATATTGAAATGCGGAGAGCCTGTATGTTCCGGGCACTGTGGTTGGCAAGACGTAAGGTATCATAGCTGGGGTAATGGTAACCGGAGCCTGTGCAGCACCATTGATTGTGTAACTCAGAATATAATTAAATGGTATTGCACCGGGTGCCGAGAATGTCACGGGGATCCCGTCATTACCGCATACCGGTCCTGCCGGAGTGAACTGAGCCCTGGGTATCAGAGGTGTAATTGTACCTAAAGTAAAATCATCCGATGCAGTAAATGTTACAACTGCCGATGTGGAAGCTGTACCATTGCTGTCGTTTCCTGATGAGGTCGTTGGAACTTCTACCCAGTTACTTGTTCCGGTATTGTAATTGGCTACCCTGATGTTGGACATACCGCCTGCCGTAACAGGATTAACATCAGTGGATGGTGTCCAGTTAAGATTTACGATCGCCTGACTGCCTGGAGTTGTTTTGATTGTAAAATACTCCTGGGCGCTTACTCCCTGCAATGGAGCTGTCATGTTACTGGAAGTGGTATTCGGATTTTCATATTTGGCTGTCCAGAGCAGAGGTCCGGTCTGGGTGGAAGATATCATTAGTCTGTTACCAAGTATGTTTCCGGGTCCTGCCTTATAGATACCAATCGGGAATAAGAAATAATCGTATTGACTTATTCTCTTGACAAGAGGCCCGTCAACAAACGATATGGTACTTCCGCCTGAAGGTATTACGCTGTTAATTGCAGAATTCGTTATTGTAAGTACCCTGCCTGCTCCTGTGTTAATTAATCCATTAGTTAACAACAGGTTACCGGCAACATCAACAGCACCTCCGTCATTTATCCTTAATCCTGCACTGTTGTTTATCTCAAGATTGTTGAACGCACTTGTCCCTGTGAAATCGCCCATAACGGCTCCACCGACTGTCTGGGCAGCAGTGCCTGCAAATGATACTACAGCACCAGCTCCTGAACCACTCTTAAAGGTTCCTGAAAGGCGCTGCATCGAGCCCTGAATAGTCAGTTTCTTATTATAAACACTGTTATCAGCTACAGGTCCGTCAATAGTAAGTGTATTGCATATTGTTAAGTCTTTGTTCGGGAGTACACGTGTTCCGGTTCCTGTAAATTTGAGATTTGGAATATTATCATACAGATCCGCTATTATAGTATAGGTACCTGTTCCTCCATAATCAACAGTACCATTGCCTGTACAGCTTAGGAATGATGTGTAGACACCGGCCGGGAACGTGCCTCGTTCAAGGTGAAGTATCCCATTGCCGTACACGGTACCAAAATTGTGACCATAGTATGGCTCAGCTACTCTCAGTTCATTATTGATGGTTGTCCGATAGGCTGAACAGAAATTTGTCTGAATGGTAACTACATGGTTTATATTCACGATAAAACCGTTAGGGCCATCAGGTGGACATGGGTAAGGATCACCGGCTGTCTGGCTCCATATTGTCTCATCATCCCAGAAACCATCTGAATTAGTGGTATATGTCGGAACACTGGTAAAGAAAGCTGATGTAATACCTGCAGTATATTCTCCGCTAAGGTTATTTGACAGAGTAAATGAATTCGGGATAGTATTGGCAACATCATTCACCAATCCACCTAGAGTCCATGTTGTCCCAGGAACTGCTATTCTTGCAGCTCTGTAATTAGGTTCATCACCAGCAACATCACTCTGCATGTAAGTCAGAACAAGATCGCCGGTGAAACCGGTAATTCCTGAACTCTGAACCTCCCAGTAATAATTCAGTGAATTGGCAGGATCAAGAACTGCAGGATGCCTGCTGCTTATATTATTGATCCTTATGAAACCAACAGTGTTACTGTTAGTTATTGTAAGAAGACCCGGAGTGTATTTACCCGCGGTACCTATCGGATACAGGAATGTTGTCGGAGCTGCAACAGCATTAAAGAATTTCCGCAGACCAACATTGCTGAACACACCGTCGGATGTTATCATCTTTGTTGCTCCGAATGGTGCACCCTGAATATTGCTGTTTGTTCCCAGAGTCAGCAGATATTTTTTAATATCCAGAATTCCAAGAGTCATTGTCAGATCTTCCTGGATCGATATATTGTTTTCAATCCTTGCTCCTGCTGCATTGTTGAGTGTAAGTCGTGCAAAAGCCCCTGTCCCGGAAATCTGCTGAATAGTCGCCCCATTTAGTACCAGACCGCTTCCGATACTGTTGTCATCGGTGTAGCTGCCTGCATTATCAACATTACCCTGAACAGTAACCGGATTTGCACCCATTACCAGTGTACCTGTGCTAATGGCAAGATTCCGGTCAACATCTATCGGATCGTTAAGGGTCAGTGATACTCCAGGGGCAACATTCAGATCATAAAAGTTCGTAGTCCCCGTGATACTCTGATCGCCTATATAGGAGGAACCCACACTAGCGTTGAATGTCGTGAGATTAGTGCCTGTAATATAATAACCCACAGATTCAGGAGCAGTGTTGATCAGGTTACCGTTAAAGGTTACATTTATATTATTTGCATTCAATACACCGGTATTGGAACTTATGGTCATATCACCATTAATAGTAAGAGGGCTGGTTAATATCCTGACAGTTGAATAGTTGGCAGGAGTCAGTCCGGTGATCGTTACATTATACAGCGGAATATTGGCATCGATAAAATAGTTATGCGGAGCATTAATCCCGGTATGTGCAAACTCAATAATACCACCTGTAACTGATCCGGTTTGCGGACGGATATAGAGATCTCCAAAGGGGGATGATGGTGTTATAGTCGCCCCGTTACCTCTCACTATTGTAATCGTGCCACCGGACATTGTGAAATCACTGCCATCGTTCACCACTTCCATCTTGGCATTGGTGTTATTGGCTGCCTGGCCGTTTATCCTTACTGTTCCTCCACTCTGTGAATAATTTAATATACCTGCTGCTCCTGAAGTATTGCGGCGGATCTGGCCATTAACGACCAGAGTACCACCCTGTACATCAATAGCGGAAGCTCCGCTGGTGGTGTATTCAATATCATTGGCAAAGGCAGGAGAAGCCACAGGGCCAACATAAACATTTCCATTAATCAGTGTCATTTTCCCGCTGAGCAGCAGGTCGCCGGTCGTATTATTGATGTTTCCAATAAGAATATTTCTACCTGAACCATTTGCATAATCAAAATGAAGACCAGCTGTAGCCGGAATATTAAAAGGAGTTCCCTGTGATATTGTAAAATCAGTGCCGGGGTTTGTCCTCATATATCTGAGAGTACCATTCTGCAAAGTCAGCCAGTTATCGACCGGAGTTGCGAGCACTCCTCCAATATTTATCGTAAGCGTCGTTGCCTGTGAAGTGCCTTTATTAATTGTAACATTATTAAAAGTGGTATTCGGATTTGCACTTATTGCCGGATTATTGGTGAGTGAACCATTATTGGTCCCGAAGAATGTGACATTGGCAACACCGGCCGGTCCGGCAGTCCTTACAAGACGAACATTGCTGCCTGCAAAGTTACCATAAATTGCCGGACCGCTGTTATCAGAGTTGTTGATCAGACTTCCACCGATTGACATGCTGTTATTGGTCCCGCTGTAAACATCAATCCCTGCACCAGGATCGACAACAACATCTCCATCAATTATTATATTCTGGGCAATTGCTCCGTTAAATGCCCATATAAATGAACCACCCTGTATAAGAAGGTTTCCCCGTACAGATACGGTCTTGGGAACAATTGCACCATAGGCACCGTTCCACGACATAGCCAGCCATGATTCCCATGTCTGACCACGGCATATCAGATCACCATATATTAAAACATTGGCTGTATTTGGTAACGCAATATTTGAGCCGCCCAGTGGTGACAGAATCACGGTTCCGTAGGATGTCACGGAAGGAGACAATATAAATACCGGCCCTATATTCGGATTTGTGGAATAAAATTCTGTAGTCCCCCTGTTAACATTGAAATCTGAAAAATCACCTGCCGGGAACTGGTAAACTGATCCATCGGTGGAAGATGTTGTTAACCTGAAATTACCGTTTCCTGAAGGATGGTTAACAACCATGCCGAACACTGAAGCAGGATTGTAACCTATGTCCAGGGCCGAACCTGTTTCAATCTTCAGGCTTGCACTGCTTCTCGGATCAACGTTGGCTGTTGTATATGGCCATGAGACGTCGGTTGCCAGATAAACAGAATCTCTTCCTCCAATAATAACTATATCACCTGCACCAGGCACCGCTGCGGCAGGTGCACCTGCATGACCTGTCAAAGACCATGTATTAACATCGCTCCAGAGACCACTGCCCGAAGCAGCTCCGTTGATCCTGCTGTAATATATTGTGGGTGTTCCGAACGGACTGGTCGGATTATCATCTCCTGCAGTGTAATCACCGTCAATAAATGTAACATTCTCAAGGAATGTCCCGGCACCCGGTTCACCAACAATATTGTTTGTTTCATCAACATCATCCGCAACACCTTTTGTCCATGTACTTGAAGGAACATCAAAACGCGCAGCCACATACTCATCCTCAGTTATTCCCCCTCCGGTAACAACATTGGCTTCTGCATATGTATAACCATGAGTCACAGTGGCCGGACCAAGAGTAAATCCTGAAGACCTGACTCTCCAGAAATAGGTAAGGCTTCTTCCGGGCACCGTAACATTCGGGTGAGCAAAATTAACCGGGATAACAGTTATTGAACCATATGCTGTGGGCGCTCCGCTCAGACCAACAGATCCGGGAGTATAGTTCACAACTCCTACCGGGAAATTAAATGCGGCAGGTAAGGAATAAACTTTTGTTAATCCACCGTCGCCGGCATTACCTGCAGTCCGTAGATATCTTGCTGAACTTGCACCCAGAATTGATGCTGAAGAATTAAGAGTCAGATTGAAAGTATTGATATTGAATATCTTATCATTTGATAAAGTAAGAACTCCGTTTATTGCCATATTTGCCAGAAGTGATACAGGAGCAGCGGCAGCATTTGTATTATTCAGCTCAACATTGTTATAGATTCCGTTGCCGTCGAAAGTTTGTAACCCTGTTCCATTAAGGAGAATCTTTCCTGTTCCAGAAATAACTCCCGAGTTAAAAACATTGCCGCCTATATTTGTAGTTTTACCGTTATCATTCAATGTACCTCCGGCCAGCCTGAAATCGCTGTTTACATTGATCACTGACTGCGAACCTGAATAATTCAGTGCTATACCGGCAGCTGTGTTTATTGTAAGTTTATTCAACGTGAGCGGGGCAGCTGTGCTGACACTGAATGTCTGATCGGCAGTGCCATTGAATATGGTTGAGTTTGTACCTGTAGTATAGGTCGATGTGGCATCTATTGTGAAGTTGCCGCCAATTGTAATATCAAGATTATTTGCATTAACAGAGGCAGCAATAAATGTCAGGTCTCTCTGAATTACAAGAGGATTTACATTCAGATGCACCTCTGAACTACTGCTTACCCTGTTGATAATCATGTTATAAACAGGTGCGCTTGTATTAACAAAGTAGTTTGCATCTGCTGCTCCTGAACCGGTTGTCGGGATTATCTGAATTGTTCCGCCTGATACATTTATGTTTGATGAAGGCGGGTTTATCAGTAATGCCAGAGGTGTTGCTGAAGTGTTACATACATCATAAACCGAGAGTGTACCGCCTGACATGGTGAAACCGCTGGCAGCATTATTGTTTATACTGAATGCCCCGATACCGGCAGCAGGATCTATTCCGTTATCCGCCCTGGATGTATTAACTGAAGCATTTGCAAGATCGGATGGATTGGTAAAAGCAGTAGTGTTCGTAAACCTGCCCCGGATTATAAGATTACCTCCGTTCTGGGTAAATGACACAAGTCCGTTTGATCCTCCCTGGGGATTATGCAACTGTTTGGTATCAACCTTTCCATTGTTAATTATAAACTGTCCAGAAGCGTAGCTCCAGTAATTCAGACCTGAAGATTCCCTTGTTGATAAATAACCGTTGTTTATCTGCAATTTGCCAAGGTTGGAGATTCCGCTGTAACCTCCGGCCGTGTTTACTCCATAGGCTAAATCTGATCCGCCTGCCAGGCCATAGGCAGCATTTACTTCGCGGTAATCATCAGCAGTGGAAAGAACAATCACTCCTACTCCGTCAAGTAACAGAGCACCATTGGCAGGAATGAAGAAATCACTTGGGTATGCCCCTGCAGTAGCTCCTTCTGAAAGCGACGGTATAACAACAAGCCCCTGAAGCAACAGTGTTCCGTTCTTTATCCATAAAGCCTTATGCAGATTGGGATTTGCAGCAGGAGTTACCGGTGATGTATTATTACCATCTGCAGTATTTGCACCAAAAAGTCTGAAATTGCTGTAAGCCGAAGACTGAACTGTCAGTTTAAAAGTCTGGTCTGTGCCTTTATCCACAACCAGGTTGTAGAATTCAGTTATTCCGTTGCAGGTCAAAGTTTTATCCGCTGCACCCTGAAAGTAAACTGTTGCAAACCCATTTGATGCAAGCTGGTCGTAAACAGGATATGTAAGGTTAGAGAACTTCACATTTCCATTGTTTGTAAAGTTTCCGTAAACCTGTACCCTGTGCGACTGAAGTTCATAATAATTAAGGAACGAACCTGTACTCCCTGTTATACCTAGTGGTGATACCTGGCTGTTCGTACCACCTGTTCCGACTGTAATCGATGCTGCATTATCAACTGTAACATTCCCGTTTATAATCAGTTTGAGTCTTTGTGCAGCGACATCATTTATCCGGAAAGTTCCCTGTTTAACTGCCAGATCCCCGTTAAGTGTAATATCTGTCAGTTGTGTAACAGTTCCTGCAGTACTTATTGTCAGATGATAGTAAGTTGCCTGAACCCCCGACATCTGCCCGGTATGATTATATTCAGTGGTACCTCCGTCGGTAGTTACAAATGTATTTACCGTCGCAACAGGGAAGTCGGGTGATGAAAGTTTCAGAGTACCATCGCCACGTAATGCTGCAATGTTGTTTGTAAATCTGAAAGTTTGCTGATCAAGGAATCCCCCGTTATTAATAGTTATGTCAAGACCATTTGTAGAATTATCTGCCTGAAGTGAAACTGTCCTTCCTGACAGGATTACAGCTTTATCATTGTCTCCCGGTACCATCGTTCCAGGTCCTGTTGTTCCTCCCGGATCAAACGTCCATGTACTTGCCTGATCCCAGAAACCGGTCTGGTAGGAATAGAATGTACTGGGTGAACCTACTGTCCAGGAGCCGGTTATCGTAGCTGAACCTGTGGAAGTGGCAGGATTTGAACCCGGTGCTGAAGGCCCGGTGGCAACTGCCCAGCTTCCTGAAGTGTTCGTATAGGGCTGGAACAATAAGGGATCTCCAACAACCTCACCGGCATTATACTGGAATGACAGCACCATACCTGCGCCTGTGGTTATATTTGTGGATGACAGTTCCCAGTACCTGTTGATCCTGTTTGTCAGAACACCCGGATTGGATGGGACAGCCCGTACAGAAAAGCTTCTGACTCCGGCCACAGCGCCGGTTAAGCCTGATACAATAAACGGACTGTAGTAACCTCCGCTTCCGACAGGATATGTAAGGTTAAAGCTGGCATTTGTTGCATTTGCAGACCTTATAAGCCGGCCTGTACCGCTTGTTTCAATCATATTGGTCAGACTGAAGGGTCCGCCTGCAATGGCTGTTGTATTGTTCAATGTAAGGTCAAAGGCTCCGATCTGAAGTACTCCTGATGTAAGGGTAAGTGTTCCGTTTATTGCAGTATTGCTGCCAAGCAGAGCACCATTGACATCATTCATAACAATATTCTGGAAGCTGCCTGTACCTGAAATATTATGAGCTGCGGCACCTCCTGTAAATGTTATACTGCCTGCACCGGAATGTATACCATTATTTACAGCATTTCCTTTAACCTGCAATATAAATCCTGCAGTAGCTAAAGTTCCTGCCGAAATAGTCAGATCTCCGTTAACTGTCGTTGCAGCGGCTAATGTCTTCGTTCCTGAAATGTCTGTTACCAGATGATGATAAGCTACTGATGGAGACTTAATTGTCTGTGCACCTGCAAAATTATAGGTAACCGTATTTCCTGCTGCATCGGCATTAAGTGTTGTGATTCCGACCGCTCCTGTAAATCCGATGTTCAGTGCAGCATTTGCTGCCTGGGTAATAGCTCCGGTTCCTGCCAGTGCAGTATTTACGGTCAGCGAATTATTGTTCGTTAGTGTTATTCCTGTAACAGTAACACTTGGGATTATGAATGTTCCGGTAAGCGCCTGGGCATTGGTATTGAAAGTATGTACGCCTGTTCCTGCAGTAAAGACTCCGTTATTGGTTATACCTCCCTGGAGAGTTATTGCTTCATTTGCAATGTTATTCCAGGTACCATTTCCTCCAATTGTCATCAAACCTGTGAAGGACTTAGTGCCTGTTACTGAGTTCATTATTATTGCCGATGCGGATCCCCCGTTACCAACTGTTGTTGTTCCGTTAACAGTCAGAGCTGTGGTAAATGCATTAAGAGTCAGATTGCCCTGGGTTACAACAATGTCACCGGTTATGTTTGTTGTACCTGTGCCTGTAAATGCAGCCCCGTTACTGTCATCCAGCTCAAGGTTACCAAATGCTGATGTCCCGCCTGATATAGCATGAACTCCGGCTCCGCCATTCAGGTATATTTTACCTGTGCCGGAGTGTGTGCCATTATTAATAATATTCCCCTTTATTGTGATAATGTTTCCGTTATCAGCAAGGGTACCGGTTGTTATTGTCAGATCCCTGTTTACAGTTATTGCTCCCTGTGCCGTTTTGGCGCCGATGGCAGTAACCTGAAGGTTGGCATAATCAGATCTGCTATCTGTCTTTTGTCCCGCTGCTCCGTTGAAATTGATTGTTGAATTTATTCCCAGAACAAGGGTTGGAGCGTTTGTTGTTGATATAGTTGAATTTGCATCAATCGATAAACCATCAAGGTCCGGAGTATTCAAAATTCCATTAACAGCGATGTCAGTACCGGGATCATTTGATATAATCTGCCCCCCGGTTGTAGTCAATGTCCCGTCAACAGTCAAATCTGTTCCGGTGCCATTATAAACAGTCAGGTTATTTGCACCCATTAAGAGAATTCCTCCGGTTGCAACTGTCATCTGATCAGCTGTGTAAGTAGCAAGATTTACGGTTATTGAATGACCGTTCCTTACAGTGATCCCTTTATTGTTTGAGTAAGATGGAGGAACAACCGTAGGTGTACCGCCTGCTCCGGGATCGACATTAATATTTGTTACCACCCACGCATTTGCCGCATTCCAGTTGGCGGTGTTGCGCGACCAGTAATATACCTCAGCGGCGCTGAATGATGTAAAATCATTATTATCAAGTTTCCCGGTAGTTTCGGTTAGTGATGAGGTATTCAGAGTTGAATTTGCTCCGGGAACCGTATTGCTTCCTATATCAGCTGTCCATGAAGAAGTACCGTTGTCATATCTTTGCATCTTGAAGTTAGCCTCATCAGCTCCTACGACATCGGCTGTAGGATACGTATAAACTGCGGAATAATTATACGTAGTCAGGGCAGGTGCGCTGAAGCTCCAGTACCTTGTGATATAATTGTCACCTTCAGTGTTGAAAGGATGTTTGGCATCGGTGACTCTTACCCCAATACTACCTGCGGTTGCATTTGCAGTAAATGTTATTGCAGCCGGGCTGTATTCTGTGGTTCCCGAATTATCTCCAACAGGGAAAGTAAATGCAGAGGCCCCTGATGGGAAATTCCTCTTCAGAACTCCTGTTCCATTTGTAACTATCATGCTGTTTGCAGATGGAGTACCCGCAATTGCAGCTATCTGCAGATCTGCATTCTTAATCTCTAAGATACCGCCCGTTCCGGCTGTAAGTGTTGTGTTACCGGTAACGCTTAATTCCTGATCGCCAAGGGAAATTAGTATTCCGGCACCCCTGTTAAGCGTAAGGTTAGTAATAACGGCAGGGGATGTTGTAAAGAATCCGTCAGGAATTGTAAATGATGTTGCATTGGCTGTAAAGCTTAATGTAGCTGCTGACCCGGGTGTGAAGGTACCTGAAGTACGTGCAAAAGGAACGACAGCATTTGTAATTAATGTCTGCCCGTTGAAATCAAACTCTCCACTTGTAAGCGTAAGTGTATTACTCAGGGTAAGTTGCTGATTTGTCCAGGTGAGTTTGTTATCCCTGTTAATTGTAAGCGAAGTAATTGTCGGAACGGCAGTGAATAAAGTGGCAGGCAATGAAAACGCTGCACCTGCAGTATTGCCTGCGGTACCGAAAACAAGAGCGGTTCCGGCAGCAGTGGTTATTGTGCCTGAGGTCTTAACAACAGGTACATCGTTATTCTGGAATGTCAGAGTATTCGCACCTATGTTGAACGCAGCTCCGTTCATATTCAGAGTGAGTGTTCCGTTTATGGTCAATCCCTGGTTATTCCATGTTAGTCCCTGACCTGCAACACTTTTATTTATGCCCAGACTACCGATTACCGTGGGATTATTTGTGAAGAAATTTGCA
>MENI01000002.1:0-10444 GCA_001768195.1 Bacteroidetes bacterium GWA2_40_15
CTTCTACATTTTCTTGCAACAAAACTATGCTTAGCTTGACGGCTATGCCTTCAAAGGTGGAATTTCAGACCTGCCTTGTATGTTTCCAGCGCTCTTCTCCTTGCAAAATCGTGTTCAACCATGGGTCCGGGATAGGCTGATCTCCCTGTTTCAGGCACCCATTTTCTGATGTATTCTCTGTCAGGATCAAACTTTTTCTGCTGTGTCCAGGGATTGAATATCCTGAAAAATGGGGCAGCATCACAGCCTGTACCTGCAGCCCACTGCCAGTTGCCATTGTTTGAGGAGAGCTCGTAATCAAGCAGTTTTTTTGCAAAGTAAGCCTCTCCCCACCTCCAGTCGATCAGCAGATGCTTGCACAGGAAGCCTGCAGTTATCATTCTTACCCTGTTGTGCATGTATCCTGTACTGTTTAACTGCCTCATGCCGGCATCAACAATCGGAATCCCGGTTTCTCCATTGCACCACCGTTCAAACTCCTTCTCATCGTTTCTCCACTTGATATTGTCATATTTTGTTCTGAAGCTTTCAGTCACAACCTTAGGGTAATGAAAGAGTATCTGCATGAAAAACTCACGCCAGATAAGCTCTGAAAGAAAGACCTGGTTTTGTTCCATTGCTGTTTTTACCAGATCGCGAATGCCGATAGTGCCAAACCTGAGATGAGGAGAAAGATAGCTTGTTTTATCTGCAGCCGGGAGATCGCGGTATTTATGATAATCGTTTATCACTGAAAGATCATATGGCCTTACCTTCACGGCACTTCTTTTAAATCCGATCTCTTTCAGGGAGGGAAATGGATAATTGCACTGATGAAAGTTATCAGGCTGAACTTCCGGATCAGTAGTTTTCCTGATGGGTTCAGAATGCAGTTTTTGCAGCCACCGGTTCTTGTAAGGAGTATAAACCGTATAGGGTTTCCCATCAGATTTTACAATATCATTCTCTTCAAATATCACCAGGTCCTTGTAAATACTCAGACTGATATTGTGTTGATCAAGAAGTGTTTTAATGCGGTTATCTCTACTAATAGCATAAGGTTCATAATCCTTATTTATATAAACCTCATTAATATCAAATGATGCTATAAGTTTTTTCCAGGCGTTTTCAGGTTCATCTTTGAGCACATAGAGTGAGCTGCCGGTTCTATTCAGATCAAGGTTGATCTTTTCCAGAGTTTCATGAATGAAATTTACTCTTGGGTCATCAGAATGAAGTTCGCTTGTTATGTTTGTGTCGAAGATAAAAACAGGCAATACGGGAAGTCCTGCTTCAAGAGCATTTGCGAGAGCAGTGTTATCGTAAAGCCTCAGGTCTCTCCGGAACCATAACAGGTTGATTTTCATCCTGCTTATTCTGATTTATAATATTTAAGAAAGAAAATTCTTAACAAATTGTTACTTGCTGATCTTTTTAAGCAGTTGAGGATACAACTCATCCCTGACATAAGTAAAGCCTGGTTCAGTTTTCAGGATTTTTTCATAAGTTTTCCTGCCAGAGTCATAATCTTCCAATGCTTCATATGCCTGTGCAATAAGGATCATCCTGTTATTAACATAGGCATGGTAGACTTCAGATCTGTGCCCATCGGTCAGCCCTGAAAAATTTAATATGAGGAATGAAGCAATTAGGGGTATTGCTTTCATATGAATAGTTTTATATTTTGCCGATATGGTTATTCACCTTCTCATAAATTGCTCTGAACCAGTAAGTGTATTTGTCAGGATTCTGAACTATGTCATTATGCAGATCAGAATATGGGATCTTCTTCCATTCTTCAACTTCTGTTGTATTAATAACCGGTTCTTCTTCAGTGATGCCCAAAAAAACATGATCCAGCTCATGTTCTGTAAGGTCATTGTCAAATTTCTCCTTGTATATGAATGAAAAAAGCCAGGTGACATTACATCTTATGCCCATTTCTTCCATGAGCCTTCTTTTAGCTGCATCAAATACCGATTCACCTTTCTGCGGATGGGTGCAGCATGTATTCGTCCATAATCCGTTGGAGTGATATTTATCCAAAGCTCTTCTTTGAAGGATCCAATCCCCCCTGGAATTTACAATAAAAACCGAAACAGCCCTATGTAAAAGCCCTTGTTCATGAGCCTCCAATTTTCCTGCCATCCCTGTCTGGATATCATTTTCATCAACAAGTATTACTTTTATTTCTTCTCTATTCATTGTTGTAAAAATAGCAAAATTTAAATTTTTTGATTGAATGGATTATTTATTACCTGATCTTAAGCTTTTAACATGATTCATTATTGATTGAAACAACCACAAGTCGGGATTGTTTAATGGCAAACTTCAAATTAAAATCGCAAGCGGTTGATTTCCTAATAAAAAAGAATTATCTTTTCGTATCCTATTAACCTGACATATGGCAAATAATAAATTATCTCCTTTAGTGGTGATTTTTGCTTCTGCTGCAATTTTGCTTGCAGCAGTTTCAGCTTTCACTGTAAGATTATTCCCTGAGGAAAACCTTAAAGGGAAATATGCCTATAAGGATTTTGAATCGGCCAAGAAGTGCGGATCATGCCATCCGGGGACATATCAGCAATGGAGCCAGTCGATGATGTCACAGGCTTATACTCATCACTGGGATGAGATAGAGTATTTCGATCTTGCAGTTCCCCATGCTGAGGCAAAACCTGAGTTTAAAGAAGCTGTTGACGGTTGTAACGGATGCCATGCACCACTGGCATTTATGGGAGGCACTCTGCCTCCGCCAAAGCCATCAGAAAACAGCATGGCAAATGAATCGGTATCATGTGAAGTATGTCATCTGATACAATCTGCACAGACAGATCCTCCTTTTAATTTCAGTTATCTGATAGAACCGGGGATCACAAAATATGCTGTACGTAAACCGGCAGTTGAATCTCCGGCTCATAAAATAGTAACTACCGATTTTTTAAAGACAACAGAGTTCTGCGGCAATTGTCATAATGAGAAGAATCCTTTCGGAATCTGGGTGAAGAGCACCCAGCTTGAATGGAAGGAGGGACCATATGCTAAAGAGGACGTACGATGCCAGGATTGCCACATGCCTAAAGGAGGGCCATACCTGAATGCCATAATGACAAAACCTTATGATGATGCAAGATTGCACCTTTTTCATGGAGCTCACGATCCGGGAAAGGTAAGAGGTACTATTGAGCTAAGGATAGAGCCTGATATCCGCGAGGCTGAACCCGGGGAAATCGTAGTCTTCACAGTAGCACTCTTCAACCAGAAGACAGGACATAAATTTCCGACCGGATCAGTCGAGGACAGGATTGTCTGGCTGAATGTTGAGGCTACCGATGCAAAGGGGAAAAAATACCATCTTAACGTCGACCAGAAAGGATTTGATGGTGAGGAATACACTATTTCGGGAGACTACCTTGCATACCAGGATATGGGTGTACCCTTGAAGCAGCCAGATTTCAAGGGAGTACAACGCGATGGTATCCCTTACGGAAACAGGATCTTCAGGATGCCCTATTTTGACCCGGAAGGTCGTATGACTATTATGCAGTGGAACACCGCAAAGCTGGGAGTTGATTACAGAATTGGTCCGAGGGAAACAAAAGTTGAGAAATTCACATTCAAGCTGCCCTTCGATATCGCTCCAGGAGAAATGACTGTTACCGCAGTATTAAACTATCAGCTTCTTGTTAAGCCTGTTGCGGATCTTCTTAAAGTTCCTGCAGATGAATCTGAAATTAAAATTGTGAATGATCACTCTACAGCTGTTAATATATTACCATAACATCAATAATATCTGCTATGAAAAGCACAAAAATAGTTACCATTACCTTGCTTTGGGTTTTTGTATTGTTTTTAATTACAGGTGCAGACTTATCCGCGATTCCTGCTTTTGCCCGTAAATATTCAATCAGCTGTCAGGTATGCCATGCTCCTGCCATGCCACGACTGAAGGCTTTTGGTGAAGACTTTGCAGGAGATGGTTTCAGACTGACGGATTATGAATCTCCAAGGCATTTTTTGCCTGTCGGCGATGATCGTCTCTCTCTCTTCAGGGAGTTGCCTCTGGCAATCAGGTTTGATGGTTTTGCTTCATATAATTTTAATGATGAGGGGCAGGCAGATTTCTCAACACCCTTTGTACTAAAGATCATGTCGGGAGGAGAGCTTTCAGATAAGCTTTCATACTATTTCTATTTTCTGTTGAGTGAAAGAGGTGAAATTGCCGGAATAGAAGATGCTTTCCTGATGTACCGCGACCTTTTCAGTACGGGAATCAATTTTTATATCGGCCAGTTCCAGACCTCAGATCCTTTATTCAAGGGGGAGCTGAGATATACACTTGAACCTTACAGGATATATGGAGCAAGCCCTGGAAATTCTACAACTGACCTGAAGTATGACAGGGGAATAGTGCTTGAGAAGGGTTTCAGCACCGGAACTGATATAGTAGGGCAGGTGGTTAACGGATGCGGCCTGGGAGAGGCAGATGAGGGCTATCTTTTTGATAAGGATAAGTACAAGAATTTTATGGGTAAGATCACCCAGTCGATAGGTAAGAATCTGAGCATAGGGTTTTTCGGATATACCGGCAGGGAGTTGCTGTCAGATCCCGGAATGTTTTATACTGATATAACGAATGAACTTACAATGTTCGGGCCTGATATTGCCCTCAACCTGAGCGATAAGTTTATTCTCAACATGCAGTATCTGTGGAGAAAAGATTCACAGGTATTTTCAAATAGCGGTGATTATCTGAGTGATATCGATACAGAGGGGGGATTTGCAGAAATCATATTTTCTCCGGCAGGAGATAAAAGCAAATGGTATCTGACAGGACTGGCCAACCTGGTCAATTCGAATATTGACGAGCTTGATTATACATCAGCAACACTGCATGCCGGATACCTGATAAGACGAAACGTTCGGCTTGTTACAGAGTATACACAGGTAATAGAACCTGTATCATACGGAAAAGTGAGCGCGGGATTCAGCTCGGCATTTTAAGTTCAACCGGGGGAAATGATCAGATAGAACTGAATTGTGAAATTTCATGAACATGAAATGAGAATTTATTTATCCAGGCCTGGTTGGAGTTATAATGACGATGTATGGGTTACCGGTTTCATCCGGGAAGGGAACAGTTACTTTAAGGATAGTGAACTCCTTAGATATTTTTCCGGAATAGATTCTATTGAAGAATTTAAGAGAATTCTTATAGAAGCCAATGGTCAGTTTACCGTTATTATAAGAAAATCTGATGAATTATGGGCAGCATCAGACAGGTTACGCAATTATCCTGTTTTTTATTCCTGGATAAATGGTGAATTCATCATAAGTGATGATTGTTATGTCCTTGCTGATTTACTGCCTGACAAGACTTTAAATAGAGTTGCTTCAGATTGTTTTCTGTCGGCTGGCTTTACACTTAATAATTTAACCCTTATTAAAAGTATATGCCAGGTAGAGGCAGGTGAGTATATCTGCAAAGGCAATTCTTTTTCAAGAACTTTCTATCACAATCCATCAAATGAAGTATTAATAAATAGAAATTTTAATTCAGCTGCAGAGGAATTGAATAAGCTGGTCAATGATGTATTTAAGTGCCATTTAATGGCCTTAGAGAATAAGTTCATTGCTGTTCCTCTTTCGGGAGGATATGATTCAAGGCTTGTAGCATCGATGTGTGCAAAATATCATCCTGACAATATCCTGTGTTTCACTTACGGAAGAAAAGATAACAGGGAAATTGCTATTGCAAAGGAAGCCTCATCAAGATTGGGACTGAAATGGGTGAATGTGATTTATGACTCTGCTCTTATTAATGGCTATATGGATGATGGTTACTTCAACGATTATTACAAATATGCATCAAATTTATCAAGCATGTTTTACATGCAGGACTATTTTGCCGTTAAATACTTAAAAGAGAACAGGATCATTCCTGATGATAGCGTATTCATGCCTGGTTTTTCGGGAGATAGTATAGCCGGAAGCTTTTTCAGATCTGGTTTTAAGAGTCATAAGAATGTGAGGCAGGTATCATCGCAGATTCTTAACGATAAGTTTGTATTAGTCGATCTTGATAAAGAAAAAAAAGAAGAAATACGTTTGCTGATCGGAGAAAAAATTAACGATGGAATAAGTGAATACTGGAAAAACTATGAAGAATGGGAAATTAAAGAAATTCATTCAAAGTTTATTATTAATTCTGCGAAAGCATTTACATTCTTTGGGTATAGTTATGTATTACCCTTATTTGATAATCATCTTATCGATTTCTTTACAACATTACCATTTAATTTTAAGCTACATAAAAAACTATATGACTATGTATTAACACATTACATTTTCAGGGAACTTGATATTAATTTGCCCGGTGAGATAAATCCTGGATCTGGGCAGAAGGCTATTCAGAGGATTAAGGAGAGAGTCAAACGATTTCTGCCTGACACAATAATAAATCATATGATCGATCTTAAAAGCCCGATTCTTTACGATGAAATCACAAGGATATTGATCGAAGAAACCGGCAATGAAAGATTTGTTCCACCACGACAGGCAAATTATTATAACGCTTACCTTACTCAATGGTATTTAAAGAAAATCAGAGATAAGTACATCTTGACTAAATAATGAAAATATTGTGAGTCTTATAAGTCAACCTGTCCGCGTCATTTTGAAATTAAGAGGATATTGAAAATATCAAAACCGGGGAGCCTGCCCTGCTTCGGCAGGGTTTTAAAGTCCAATAACTCGGGTTAGATCCCAAAGGCCCTTAACCTAAGGGTAGTATTGAGACTTAAAGAAGTTTCCCCTCCTTTTTAAGCTACTCTTTGTACACATCTTATTCATCATAATACCAAGGTGATTATAGAGAGGTATAGAATATTTTCGATCATTATACAGAATCTGATTATCTGATAATATCCAGTTTGACAGTATAGTTAATTACCACCAAGATGCCGGAGGCATCCAAGTCTAATATCCATGGTTTCATCCATGGTAGCTGTGTTGGGGCAATCTACAACACCGGCGGTGTTGAAGAACTTCAGGTAAATAAATAATCATCATTATAATCTACGCTATGTTCTTTTAATAATCTGATTAGCTCATCTTTGAAAGATACTGTTTTATGGTGCTCAGCCTGATTCCTTACATAACTGATTAATGATTCCTTACTTGAAATATGATAAGTAAATCCACTGTATCCGACCTGCCACCCCGGGAAATGAAGAAATAATTTTCTCTCTCTCTGGATCATTGCATGAGTTGCTTCTTTAATGTCTTTTATGAGATATGCAGGACATATGGTAGGATGAATATGTGTAATAATATGAATATGGTTACTGGCGCCACCTACAATATAGGAGTGACATGATTTCTTTTTTAAAATGCCTGCAATATATGCAAACAATATATCCTGATTTTCTGATGAAAGGAATGGTAAATGGCCTTTACTGCCAAATACAAGCTGATACAAGAACTGAGTGTAAGTCGACATATTTTCCACATTTAGCACATCAATAAAATTATGAATATATTTTCAGATTCACAACTTCAACCCGCTCCGGGGTTGATACATTCTTTATCGATTTACCCCGGATGTAACCGGGGTTATTAGACTTAAAAGCCTCCGGCTTTCGAGGTACCATATCAATCCTCTGGATATATCCTAATAATTGGAATTGAATAATTCCTGTTTATGCTCAAGGAGAGGGTTTCGGATTTTCAACTTCCTTTCCAGCATTTAAAATAAATATGTACAAAGAATAGCTTTTGAAGGAGGGGAAAGTATTATGAAAAAGTTCCATTTTTATATTTTAATCTGTTTGCCTTTAACAAACCTCCCTGAAAATCCTTTTTCAGACTCAATAGGTTAAAGGCAATGAGATGTAAACATGGCAATTAGATTTTGACGCTTCCGGCATCATTACTGAATAGCCGGAAATAGCAATAAAAGGAAATCATCAAAAAATCAATTGTAATCTGAATATAAAACGATTAAGAGCAATTCAGTATATCCTTATAGAACAATGTAGCTGCACCCAAAATTGAAAATCTGTATTTGATTCTCAAGCTGTTATAGAGATGTTACAATTTGTTTGGAAAACAAGAGTCACAGGTAATACCAGATCAAATCATGTACTCTGTTTCTATCGGATTCACTTGAAATTGAGTATCTTTCTGTACACCCTCTCCCTTGTCTCCTCAGGTGTGGGATTAAGCTCTTCAGTTGTAAACTCTCCTTTCCCGACATTAATTCTTTCAAATACCATCAGGTACAGGTCAAATATTATTTCAAGACTCAGCTGGTACCGGGGTTCATGAAGAGGTTTGATGATTTCCAGAACATCGATTGTCTTTTGCCTGTATTCTTCAGCCAGAGCATAGTAATGGCCTATCAGGTTCCTGAATCCTTCACAAACCGGTTTCCCGCCGGCAAACTCTCTCAGATTATTTCGGGTAAGGTTATTACTTGCAATGAGGTCATCAGCAAAATATGTAAGGTTGTTCAGCTGGTCCTTCCGGAAGTCGCGGATAATATGAACAAGGTAACTGAATATTGCACAGGGTGTAGCTGCCCAGTTCACATCAAAAGGAGGAACCTCATACCTTCCCTCCTTGCTCCTGAGTCCATTGAGATGAACAAAAACTGCAGCAGGCGCAACCGAAGCCCCTTGTGAATATTCAAGAAATGCATCAACAGTCGGGAAACCGTCATTGTTTATATCATAAATCATTGACTTTGCAAACGCCTCAAGCGGCCAGACAGGTATCATGAATTTCTTTACGGTTTCAGCAAGTTCAAGGTGTAAAGGATTACATTCATCTGATACAATAACCATTTTAAGCCAATCATTCACACTGGCCACAAATTCCTTTCTTTCACCCGGAGCTATAAGTCTGTTTTTTGATTTATGATTGTCAATCAGATCATCAATTGTTCTCATAAATTTATAACAGGTTTTTGCAGCGCAATACCTCTCCTTTTCCCAGAAATTAGCAGCTATCAGAATATTTGGATGATCAACTATTTTACTATAGTCAATTGTATTATGAATATCCAGAAATATATCCCTATGTGTATTCATTTATTACTTAAGGTTAGCATTATTATTAAGGATTCGTTCAGAAACCAGTTTAGCTGACAGAAGTACATTCGGTATCCCGTTCCCCGGATGAGTGCTTCCGCCGACAAAATAGAGGTTCTTATACCGGTTATGCTGATTATGAGGTCTGAAATATCCCATCTGCATAATATTGTGAGCCAGGCTGCCAAATACCGAGCCTCTCGAAATATTGCATGCATTCTCCCAGTCCGCAGGAGTATGGCAGATCTCAAATTTAATATGTTCTTCAATATCAGTCAGTCCAAAGTGTTTCAGACGTTCAATTATTGCATTCCTGGTTCTCTTCTCCAATAAATCCCAGTCCTGCTTAAATCTTTTATCCAGATGCCCTGCGCCAACAATGAATGAAAGAGATTCCTGACCCTGAGGTGCCGCTGAAGGATCAGTCCGGGCAGGTGCATGCATATAGAAACTGGGTCTCTTACTTATCGATTTTTCCTTAAAGATCTTATCGAGTCCTTTTTTGAAATCATCAGACAGGAATACGCTGTGATGACCCAGCTGAGGATATTGTTTGTCGAGCCCGAAATGGATGCATATTGCAGAGGCTGAATATTTTAACCTGTCGAGCTTCCATGATTTTATACTTCCGGGAAGCAATTTTCTGTAAACATACGGAAGGTCGGCATTTGCTACAATGATACCGGCACTAACTTCTGAACCGTCTTCAAGAATTATACTGTCTGTTTTATTTTTGTTGGTCGTAATTCTCATTACCGGTTTGTTATAGTGAATCCTGACACCTTTTTCCAGCGCTTCATCACGCAATATTTCGACTATCCTGAACATTCCTCCTTCAGGGAACCAGGAACCCTCGGTTATCTCAGCGGCAGGTACCATGCTGAAAAGTGCAGGTGAATTAAAAGGACTCTGACCTACATAAATATTCTGGAATGTATATGCCATCCGGAGATGTGTATTCCTGAAGAACCTTTTCACATAACCATAATTCGAAATGTATGTCTTGAGTTTAATAAGCAGGCCAATATTCCTGAAGTTTATCATCTGGAAGATACTATCGAAGTTCCTGTTTATAAGCTTTTCAATCCCCAGTTTGTAAATATCGTAACCGGCTGATACATATCTGCGTGAACTTGAAAAACTTCCGGGTTCAATTCTCTCGTGCTCCGCTTCCATCCTGCTCTCATCTTTAGAGAAGGTTAGATATTCATTGTTGTCAAAATAGATTTTATAAAGATCTTCAAGCGAGGTAATTTTCCTATTTTCAAAAATTGGAATTTCAAGCAGATCAAATACCTCCCTGTAAATCCCCGGCATCATGAGCATTGTGGCTCCCAGGTCGAACCTGTGTCCATCGCGGATTATCTGCCCGC
>MENI01000002.1:10460-10871 GCA_001768195.1 Bacteroidetes bacterium GWA2_40_15
TGAGTTCTTTTCATAGATATCAACCTGCCAGCCGTTCTTTGCAAGAAAGAGCGCTGTGGTTATTCCTCCGATTCCTGCTCCGATGATCACTGCTTTTTTATCCCCTGTCATTAGTATGTTCAGATTTTGATGTATAAAATTGTTCTAAAGACATATAAAATCCGGATTTGTCGCATTATGGAGAAAAAATCCTTTGAAACAGGAGGTAAATTCTATCAGTGCCGATTTCACTGAAGTGGTCTTCTGGTACACCTTGATATTACTTTAAAAATGGAGTGGTAAATATATATTCGCCTGATGATATTTCACATATAGTTTTGTCACCTTTTGTGCCCCAAATTTTAATCTCTTTTGAATCAGCAAGTTGAATGCCTGATTCAGTTATTTTTGTAGGATCAGACTGGGGGATAT
>MENI01000002.1:10891-14462 GCA_001768195.1 Bacteroidetes bacterium GWA2_40_15
ACAGGTATTTTTAATTTAATTGTCAGGCTGTTATCTTCAATTATCCAGGAACTGGAAATATTACCATTAATTGTGTTGATAGTTGCATCGGCCCATTTTAAATCCCCGACAATTTCAGGTGAAATAATGATTTTCCTGTAAGCTACAGAGCCTTCAACCTGACGGATTCCGCCAATCCCACTGTAGAACCATTCCATCAGATGACCCAGCATAAGGTGGTTGTTGGATACATACTTAAGGGCTGCCCATGATTCAGTCAATGCTGTTGCACCCTTTGAAAGCTGGAAACCATATCCCGGAACATCCCTCTTAGAGTTCATTTCAAAGATCAGCTGAGATTGCCCCTCATTTTCAAGGACGCTCAGAAGATACCGGTACCCTATATCTCCTGCAGTAAGAGCATTATTATTTTCATTAATGGATTTAACAAGATTGGTGACTACAGCACTTCTGATGCTATCATCAACCATTCCGTAATATAAAGGCATTGAATAAGCTGTCTGACTGCCTGTTGAATAAACTTTGGTTTTAGCATTGAGAAATTCCCTGTTAAATGATATTCTGACCTCTTCTGCCAGCTTACCATAATATCCGGCATCCTCTTTTTTCCCGGTAAGTTCAGCCATCTTTGCAAGCAGACTGATATCATAAAAGTATATAGATGTAGCAGTCACTTTTTTTGGCGTAAGCTGAGCTTCTCCGGGGAATTCCGGACCAAGGTCATACCAGTCGCCCAGACCATGGGACAGAATATTATTATCTGCCATTCCCGAAAGATAGTCGACATACCTCTTCATCATAGGATAGGCTCTTTTTACAATATTTATATCACCGTACCATTCATACATATACCATGGCAGAATGACGCAGGCGCTTCCCCATTCGGGAGAGTCACGAAAACCTGCAGAGAACGGCACATATTCCGGGGCAATATCCGGTACAAGTCCATTATCGAGCTGAGCCTCGATCATATCGTCAATGATCTTATTATACAGATTATGAATGTCATAGATATACCTGATAGAGTTACCCATCAGGTGAGTCTGCTCGAGCCATCCTAACTTTTCCCTGTGGGGACAATCGGTAACAACGCTGGCAAAATTGCTTCTGATAGCCCAGTTTATAAGATCGTAAATTGAATTGAACAGCTCATTTGAACATTTGAAACTGCCTTCCTCTGGTGATGAATTCCTTGTATGCAGCATCTCTATCTCTTCGAGAACTGGTTTTCGCTGTTTTACGGTTCCTGCAGGTACGGCACCTTCTGCCTGGAGATACCTGAATCCATAATAGGTAAACCGTGGCATCCACACTTCTTCATCAGCCCCTTTGAGGGTATATGTGAAAATATATGGACTGCCTGTAGCCTGCTGGGTAACAAGCGAATCCTCTCCCAGAAGCTCTCCGGGCAGAAAACTTATCTGTTGTCCCTTCTCTCCTCTGACTTTTATTTTAATTATTCCTGATGCATTCTGGCCAAAATCACAGATATAAATGCTATCATTATAAACAGAGATTTTCTGATGTTTTATTGTTTCCATAACCTTAAGCGGATGATCGTTCTCAGGCCTCAGCTCGCCTGTTGGTTCTCTTGATAAGACGACATTTCTCCACCCTTTGTCAGTAAAACCCGGTTTATTCCAGCCCTCCTGCTCAAGCCTTGCATCATAATCCTCTCCACCGTAAATACTTGAAAAAGTTAAAGGGGAAGGTGATGTTTTCCAGGTTTCATCACTTAATATTAACTCCGATGAGCCGTCCTTATACATGACTTCCATTTTGAGGATCATCTTAGGAGCTCCGTAAGCAATTACCAGTTTCCTGTATCTTTCCCTGTTAACATTGTAAAATCCATTCCCGACAATTGTGCCAATGGCATTGGAACCGGAGTTCAGATTATCAGTTACATCATAGGTATTGTAGAGGCATGTTTTCCTGTAATCAGTCCAGCCGGGAGAGAGAAAATGGTCGCCGATTTTACTGCCGTTTATGTACAATTCATAATGGCCCAGTCCGCTGACAAAAATAATTGCTCTTTCGACCTTCTTTTTCAATGTGAAATCTTTCCTGAAATATGGAATAACAGTTCTTTTAAGAGCTACATTTCCCAGATCATCTCCGTTGCCATGTACACCCGGTACAAGCACAAGCGAATCGGAGATCTCTTCATAACCTATCCATTTTGCACCGGCCCAGTCATTTTTGTCAAACATGCCTGTGATAAATTCTCCGGTCGCACTCCATTCTGAAGCTTTATCATTTTTATCCCATACTCTTATTCTCCAGTAATATTCCATGCCGGGTTGCAGCTCTTTTCCCCCATACCTGATCCATGCATTTTCCGGAGAGCTGATTTTGCCCGAGTCCCAGATATCGCCGTTTAGTTTATCGGCTGATTTCTTATCAGGTGTAACTATTATCTGGTAAGCAGTCTGTTTCTGGCCGCGCTCGTCAGAATTCAGTATCCAGCTGAAATCGGGAATTCTGCCTGTTCCGGCAGGCTTTTCTAACCCATTGCATTTTATTTTCGTTATATGAAGGGAGGATTCTGTTTTTTCCCCGCAGGCAGTCAGGAACAGAATTATCAGGATAACAAAATGGAAGTTGGATCTCATTATCAGAACAAATTATTGTAAGGTAAATTTATCAGATAATATTTAAACCCCGGCATTGATTGAAAAAAAAAGGGCTGTCTGAAAATCCTGTTTTTTTAAAGCCACTCCTAAATCCCCCAAGGGGGACTTATTGAAATCCAATGACATAAACAGCCCCCCTTGGGGCATAGGCGTCAACTTAAGAATAGTATTGTAAATACAGAGATTAAAAAAGTTTCCTCCCGCCAAAGCGGGGCAGGCTCTCCTTTTGAAGGAGGGCCACAATCAGCCTTTGCAATACAAGAACTATCAATGTGCTGCGGCCAGGGGGTGTTGAAAAAGACCTTTTTAACCGCAAAGTGCTCAAAGTAAGCGCAAAGCACACAAAGTTAAAACGCTATAATTCAGCCCTTTGTGATCTTAGCGTATCCTGAGTACTCGGGATCGCGACCTTTGCGGTTAATGGATTTCCACTTTTTCAACAGCCCCAAACTCATCAACCATTTTCATAATTTCAGATTATTTATTGACCGGTTTTTAATTGTTTAAAGTAGTTTCAACGCGATATTGTTTGAAAAGTTCAGTGAAGCTTCAAAAATAGGGAAATTGATTTGAAATGGAACCTGATAATTCAGTTCCCCATATCAAATCAATTACCGTAACTAATACAGGCCAGTTTTTCAAAGTAGCCAGGTTTGTAAGATAGTAAGTGGCATAGGTTATCAAATCCAAAGAGTGCACCAAACAAAAAAGCAGGCACCCATGAGTAATTCTCAATGGTCGGTGAAATGACAAAGGTTACCGGTCCGGCAATAAACAACAGAAAGAAGATAATTGCACCAAACCAATTGATATCGGGTTTCATCAAAATACCAATTTGTTTCAGGTAATTGGACCTTGCGATGCCCGTGTATTAAGAAAGGAGATCTTATTTCAGTTTAACACTGTCGACAAGATAACGGGAATCGCCCCGCCAG
>MENI01000003.1 GCA_001768195.1 Bacteroidetes bacterium GWA2_40_15
TGATATTTTGCATTTCCAAAAATACTTTCTATCTTTGACCCCACAATCAAATGATCCTTCCTTACAAAAGGGTGTTTGATTTTTATTAAGAAGGGCGGAGAGATTAGGCTCATGGAAACCCTGGCAACCAATCCCGAATATCGGGCGAACGGTGCCAAAACCTAATCCCGGAAAAGCCGGGAGATGATAAAAATTAACACGGAAACCATGAATTCATTTCATCTGACACACAACAACTTTACAATGCCGCTCATGCCTATGTGCATGCGCAGGTAAATATGTTGATTTGTAATCCATTAATTTCCAGACAAATAGCATGACCATAGAACATTTAAGGTGTTTATTGGTCTTATAACTAGTATAATAATTAACACTATATAAAATGAAAGCAAGAAAAGTTCAGTTTGAAACATTGCAGGTACACGCCGGTCATCAACCCGATAATGATACATTGTCAAGGGCAGTACCTCTTTACCAGACTACATCATTCGTTTTTAAGAACGCAAAGCATGCTGCTGACCTCTTCGACCTCGCGGAGTTCGGAAATATCTATACCCGGATCATGAATCCGACAACCGATGTCTTCGAGAAGAGAGTTGCAGCGCTTGAAGGAGGAGTAGTCTCCCTGGCAGTATCATCGGGCCATGCTGCACAGTTCCTGACAATTACTACATTAATGAGAAAAGGTGACAACTTCATCACTTCACCATATCTTTACGGAGGTACACACAACCAGTTCAAGGTGACATTTGCAGGATTTGGTATCGATGCCAGGTTCTCAAAGGATCTTAATCCAGCATCTTTTGAAAGGCTTATTGATAAGAACACCAAAGCAATTTATGTAGAAACAATCGGTAATCCGGGATTTAATATCCCCGATTTCGAATCGTTTGCAAAGCTTGCTCAGAAGCATGGTCTGCCTCTTATAGTTGATAATACCTTCGGGGCGTGCGGTTATCTTTGCCGTCCGATTGAACTGGGAGCAAACATAGTGGTGGAATCTGCCACAAAATGGATAGGCGGACACGGTACCAGTATCGGGGGTGTGATCACAGATGCCGGTAATTTCAACTGGAACAACGGCAATTTCCCTGTCTTCACGGAACCGGCAGAGGGCTACCATGGAAAGGTATTCGGAGATATCTTCAACCAGACCTCCCCGATGGGAAATATTGCTTTTATAATTAAAGCACGCGTTGAAGGGTTGAGAGACATTGGTCCTTCAATAAGTCCATTTAACTCATTCCTTCTTATCCAGGGCCTGGAGACGTTATCCCTGAGGATGGACCGCATAATTGAGAATACCCTTTCCCTTGCAAAATGGCTTAAATCACAATCCGTGGTGGAAAAGGTAAATTATCCGGGGCTTGAGGGAGATCCCAACAATGATCTGGCTAAAAAATATCTTCCCAAAGGTGCAGGCGGAGTACTGAGCTTTGTACTCAAAGCAGAAAAATCAAAGGCTGTGAAACTGGTGGAATATCTTGAACTGGTGAGCCATCTGGCAAATGTTGGTGATGCCAAGACACTTATCATCCAGCCTTCGGCTACCACTCACTCTCAACTCTCAGCAGATGAACAGATCGCTGCAGGAATAGATCCGGGACTTTTCAGGGTTTCTTTAGGGATTGAACATATAGATGACATCATTTATGATTTTGAACAGGCTTTTAGCAAGGTATTGTAATTATCCGGAACAATGACAAGGGAAAAACTACAAATAGGATTATTCGGCTATGGCTGCGTTGGTCAGGGACTTCATGATGTTCTAAACAGCAGTAAAGGCTTTAAAGCCGACATAGTACGGATTTGTGTAAAGGATAGGACCAAAAAGAGAAGGATCGGGATGGAAAATTTTACTTTTGATAAGAATGATATCCTTAATGATCCGTCAATCAACCTTATTGTTGAACTTATTGATGACGCTGATGAGGCCTTCAACATTGTCTGCACAGCTATGAAGAGTGGGAAAAATGTTGTTTCCGCCAACAAAATGATGGTTGCAAAGCATTTTAAGGAGCTGGTGGACATGCAGGCAAAATATAAGGTCTCCCTGCTTTATGAAGCTTCTGCCGGAGCAAGTATTCCAATTATCAGAAACCTCGAGGAATATTATGATAATGAGCTTCTTTACTCGCTGCGTGGTATTCTTAACGGAACAACAAATTACATCCTGACAAAGATGTATAATGAGGGAATACCTTATGCTGACGCACTAAAGGAAGCCCAGGAGAAAGGTTTTGCTGAATCCGATCCGACACTTGATGTTGACGGCTCGGATGCAAAATATAAGTTGTGTATAATAACAGGACATGCATACGGACTGTTCCTCAATCCGGATGAAGTGTTCCATTATGGTATAAGCAGGATATCGAAATTTGACATCCAGTATGCCAGGGAGAAGGGGTTCAAGATAAAACTTGTTCCTTACGTTGGGAAGACAAATGAAAATACAATTACAAGCTTTGTGCTTCCGAGGTTCATTTCGACTGATAAATATTTGTATAACGTAGATAATGAGTATAATGGAATCATAACAGAAGCAGCGTTTGCCGATAAGCAGTTCTTCAGCGGCAAGGGTGCAGGCGGACATGCCACAGGAAGTGCAGTTCTTTCAGATATCTCAGCAAATTCATACGGATACAGGTATGAGTACAAGAAGTTCCAGCAGGGGACAATTTCAAATTATACCCGCGATCATAAGCTTGAAGTCTATTTAAGATACAAAGATGAAAAGGACATGGAATTATTTGGATTTGAGGAAGTCTCGGAATACTTTAGCGGAAGATTTTACAAGTACGTCATCGGCGTTGTGAATCTGAAGAAACTTTACGCACTCAGGGAACAACTTCGCGATCTGGATGTTTTTATAGTGAATACCGGAAGAAAGATATGACCCCCCATCCCCCCAGGGCGGGCTTTATAATTTAAAGGATTTCAATAAGTCCCCCTTGGGGGATTTAGGGGTGGTTTGGAAAGGGATGAAAAATTAACTTGAAGTGAAACAAACTATAGAAGACCTCATCAAACAAAAGATACTCATACTCGATGGGGCAATGGGTACCATGATCCAGAAACATAAGTTTCAGGAGGCTGATTACCGGGGTGATCTGTTTAAAGATCATCCTATGCTGCAGAAGGGGAACAATGATCTTTTGTCACTTTCAAAGCCTGAGATAATAGAGGCTATTCACAGTGAATACCTCGAAGCAGGCGCTGATATCATTACAACAAATACCTTCAATTCAAACGCCATTTCAATGGCTGATTACGGAATGGAGAGTATGGTTTATGAAATGAACCTTAAATCAGCAGGTCTTGCTGCAGCTGCAATTACCGGTTTTGAGAAGTCTGAAAAGCCGGAAAGCCATTTTATAGCCGGCACACTTGGACCAACGAACCGTACTGCATCTATGTCATCCGATGTGAATGACCCCGGCGCCCGTGCTGTCAAGTTTGATCAACTTGTTGAGGCATACTCGGAACAGACACGGGGATTGATTGACGGAGGTGTTCATCTGCTTCTGGTTGAGACTATTTTTGATGTTCTTAACTGTAAGGCTGCACTTTTTGCAATCGATACGGTATTTGAGGAAAAGGGTGTCCGTTTGCCTGTAATGGTATCGGGAACAATTACAGATGCCAGCGGCAGGACTTTAACAGGCCAGACGCTGGAAGCCTTTCTGGTTTCAGTGTCACATTTCCCTCTGCTGAGTGTTGGATTGAACTGTGCCCTGGGAGCTGAACAGCTAAGACCGTTCATTGAGGAATTATCGGCAAAGACCGGATTCAATGTTTCAGTGCATCCCAATGCAGGACTGCCAAATCAGTTCGGAGAATATGACCAGTCAGCTGATTACATGGCATCCGTTGTTGAGGATTTCATGAAGGAGGGATGGATTAATATTATCGGAGGCTGTTGCGGAACCACTCCTCTGCATATCAGGAAAATTGCGGAATTATCAAAAAGTTACAGGCCCAGGCTGATTCCTGAAATAAAGAGATATACAAGACTTAGCGGCCTTGAGGCTCTTACAATCACTCCTGAAACCAACTTTGTGAATATCGGGGAACGTACCAATGTATCAGGATCGATAAAATTTGCAAGGCTTATTAAGGAGGAGAAATATGATGAAGCTCTTGCGATAGCCCGCAACCAGGTTGAGGGTGGAGCTCAGGTTATAGATATTTGCATGGACGAGGCTATGCTCGATTCGGAAAAGGCCATGGTGAAATTTGTGAACCTGGTAATGTCCGAACCTGATATCTCAAAGCTTCCGCTGATGATCGATTCTTCGCGCTGGGACACCATTGAAAAAGCGCTGAAATGCATTCAGGGTAAGTCGGTTGTCAATTCAATAAGCCTTAAGGAGGGAGAGGATATCTTTCTGTCGCATGCCCGCAAGATAAGAAAGTACGGAGCCGCCGCGGTAGTAATGCTATTCGATGAAAAGGGACAGGCTGATACCTACGAAAAGAGAATTCATGTTGCTGAAAGATCATACAGACTGCTGCTGGATAAGCTGGGATTTCCTCCGGAGGATATAATAATTGACCCCAATGTCCTGGCAATTGCAACAGGAATTGAAGAGCACAACAATTATGCTGTTGATTATATACGTACTACTGAATGGATAAAGAAAAACCTTCCGTATGTTAAAGTCAGCGGTGGAATAAGTAATCTGTCATTCTCATTCCGTGGTACCGACAAGGTTCGCGAGGCAATGCATTCGGTATTCCTTTTCCATGCAATAAGAGCAGGGCTCGACATGGGCATTGTTAATCCCGGGATGTTGCAGGTATATACTGAGATAGATCCTGATTTACTTGAACTGACTGAAGATGCGATACTGAATCGCAGAAAGGATTCAACTGAGCGTCTGGTTAAGTTTGCCGAGGGTATCAAAAGAGAGGGCAGGAAAGAAGAAAAAGAAGACGCCTGGAGGGCTCTCCCGGTCATTGACCGCATTAAACACTCCCTGATAAGGGGACTGGATGAGTTTATAGAGCAGGATGTAGAGGAAGCCCGGTCGCTGTTCAGCAGGTCTATTGAATTGATAGAGGGTCCGCTGATGGGTGGAATGAATGAAGTGGGAGATCTGTTTGGTTCCGGAAAGATGTTCCTTCCCCAGGTGGTCAAAAGCGCCAGGGTAATGAAAAAAGCAGTGGCAAAACTTGCACCTTATATAGAACTGGAGAGCGCGGGGGAGGAGAAGAAATCAGCCGGCAAGATACTGCTGGCCACTGTGAAGGGCGATGTTCATGACATCGGGAAAAATATTGTCGGCGTGGTTCTTGGATGCAATAATTATGAGATAATTGACCTTGGAGTGATGGTGCCGGCAGAAAAAATTCTGGATACAGCTATAAAGGAAAAGGTCGATTTCATAGGATTAAGCGGACTCATAACTCCGTCACTTGAAGAGATGGTTCATGTTGCTTCAGAGATGGAAAGAAGAAAGCTGATATTTCCGCTCCTGATAGGCGGGGCAACAACTTCAGAGATACATGCTGCCGTTAAGGTAGCCCCGGCTTATTCAAATTGTGTTATCCATGTTAAGGATGCCTCCAAAGCTGCAGGAGTCCTTTCTGCTCTTCTTCAGAAGGATAAGAGCAAGTATGTCTCATCAATAAAGGAAAAGTACACGAAGATGAGGGAAGCCCACAGCTCCCGTAAGAGCGAAAGAAACATTATTCCTCTGAGTGAAGCAAGGAAAAACAAATATCATACAGACTGGAAAAATTTCGGGATCTGCAAACCGCTGAAACCAGGTCATCATATCCTGCATGATATTGATCTTAAGGAACTATCGGGTTTTATTGACTGGACTTTCTTCTTCTTTTCATGGAAATTATCGGGAAAATACCCTGCTATATTCAATGATCCTGTGAAGGGGACTGAAGCCAGGAAGCTTTTTGATGACGGCCAGTTTTATCTAAAAGAGATAATTGACAAAAGACTTCTCGAGGCTAAGGCTGTATTCGGACTCTATCCGGCAGTATCTGATGGGGACGATGTTAAGGTATTCGGGGATATTAATAAAAAAGAAGTGATTTCCAGGTTTATATTTCTCCGAAACCAGGAACTGAAGGAAAAAGGAGTTCCCAACATCTCTCTTTCTGATTTCATTGCACCTGAGTCTTCAGGTCTTACAGATCATATCGGAGCTTTTGTTGTTACGGCAGCTCTTGACAATGAAGCATTAAAACAATATGCTGAAGATGACTATGCATCAATAATGATCAGGATCCTAAGCGACAGGCTTGCTGAGGCTGTGGCAGAATGGCTTCACGCTAAGGTCCGTACAGAATACTGGGGTTACGATGTAAATGAAAAGCTTACGATTGATGAAATGCTGAGGCTGAAGTATCATGGCATCAGACCGGCCCCAGGCTACCCTGCCTGCCCTGATCATACTGAGAAGCGGATATTGTTCGACCTTCTGGAAGCCGAAAAGAATATCGGAGCTGAGCTCACTGAGAATTTTGCAATGGTGCCTCCGGCTTCCGTAAGCGGATACTTCTTCTCACACCCCGGGTCATCTTATTTTAATATCGGAAAAATTGGAACCGACCAGCTTGAAGATTTCGCAAAAAGAAAGAACTTTACATTGACAGAAGCCGGAAAATGGCTTGCTCCAAATCTTTGATATATTTTTGAAATGACTGTAATAGAACTAATTAACAATTCGAAAAGACCTCTTTTTACTTTCGAACTCCTTCCTCCGCTGAAGGGCCACAGTATTGAACGTACCTATACTGCAATCGACAGACTTATTGAGTATGAACCTGCTTATATTAATTTCACTTCACACAGGAATGAGACTATCTACAAGGAAAGGCCCGATGGTCTTCTTGAAAAGAAGGTAGTCAGACTACGTCCGGGAACAATCGCTCTGGCTGCTGCTGTAAAATACAAGTATAATATTACAGTTGTGCCTCACATATTATGTGGCGGTTTCACAAAAGAGGAGACGGAGAATGTGCTTATTGAGATGAGATTCCTTGGAATAGATGATGTACTTGCCCTGAGGGGTGATCCCCAGAAAGGAGCCAGATCATTCATTCCCGAGAAGAACGGTCATGTTCATACAACTGATCTTGTGAACCAGATAGCAGATATGAACAGGGGTAAGTATCTTGAAGAAAACCTTGAGAATGCCGACCTGACTCATTTTTGCATCGGAGTTGCAGGGTATCCTGAAAAACACTTTGAAGCTCCGAACAGGCATGTTGATCTTGAAAATCTCAGGAAAAAGGTAGAAGCCGGAGCCAGCTATATTGTCACCCAGATGTTTTTCGACAATAATAAATTCTGCAGGTTCAGGGATGAGTGCCGGAAAATCGGGATCACGGTTCCTATAATTCCAGGGATAAAGCCGATTTCTGCACTTCATGACATCAAACTGTTGCCGCAGACATTTCATATTGACCTTCCGAATGATCTGTTTTCTGCTGTATCGAAATGCAAAACTGATACTGAAGCACGAGAAGCAGGAATAGAATGGGCAACAACGCAATCTAAGGAGCTGCTTAAACTTGGTGTGCCGGGTATTCATTATTATACCCTGGGCCGTTCGGATAATATCGCAAGGATAGTAAAGGCTACTTTCTGATTATTTGTGACATAGCATATATGTGAGCGGGTGTTGTACCACAGCACCCGCCTATTATATTTGCACCCGCTTCAATAAGCGCAGGAACATACGAAGCCATCATCACGGGAGATTCCCTGAATACTGTCTTCCATTCGATGAGTTCAGGAACACCTGCATTGGCCTGGATCATTACAGGTATATGTCTGTCGGTAAGACGGATTTCCCTGACTATTCCAATCATATTCTCAATACCGTTTCCGCAGTTTGATCCGACGATATGAGCTCCTGCCTCTATCATGGCTGTAACCATTTCCGAAGGAGATACACCCATCATGGTCCGGTATTCACCATCAGGGCTTCCTTCAAAAGTCATGGTGGCTATTACAATGCATTTTGTGTTTTCTCTTGCAGCTCTTACAGCAATTGATGCCTCATCAATGGCCGACATTGTTTCAATTATGATAATGTCCGCCCCTCCTGCTTCAAGTCCGGTTGCCTGTTCTTTGAAACCATTGTACAACTCTTCCTCTGTAACATCGCCCATTATCAGCATCTTCCCTGTAGGGCCAACCGATCCGGCAACATGTTTTAAAACACCTGCAGCCTGACGCGATATGGCAGCAGCAGCTTTATTGAGTTCGAAAACCCTGTCGCCCAGGCCATACTGCGAAAGCTTGAAAATATTGCCGCCAAAACTGTTGGTTTCAATAATATCGGAACCCGCCTCAATATATGCTTCAGCAATACTGAGAACATCATGTCTGCGGGTAACATTCCACAATTCAGGACATTCCCCGGGTTTAAGTCCTGTTGCCTGAAGAAAGGTCCCCCATGCGCCGTCGGAAAGGAGGATCTGCTTCTTTTCAAGTTTATCCAGTATAGACATTTGATTTGATTATTATATTAAAGGGCTCAGGACGCAGGGAGGAGAAGCCATGCGCCTTGGCCTTCAAAAAACCCACCCCCAGCCCCTCCAGGGAGGGGAGCGTTAAGCCCTGAGTCGTGTGTCCTGCGCCTTTTTACAATTTGAACGCCTTCCTGATCTTATCCACATAGTCGAGTTTCTCCCAGGCAAAAAACTCAACCTTCTTTGTGTAGGATTTCTTTCCGTTGTTGTTGAGGTTCCGGGCTTTGCTTCCTGGTACTTCATAATATACATCAACATTTTCTGAGTAGCAATCCCTTCCGAAATGACCGTAAGAAGCTGTTGGGAGGAACACAGGATTCTTGAGTCCGAATCTCTGAACTATGGAGTATGGCCTCATGTCGAACAGTTTGTTTATTGCCAGGGCTATCTCTCCGTCGTGAAGAACATTACCTTTTTTATCCTTAACTTTTGCAGTCCCGTATGTATTTACATAGAGTCCTACAGGTTGCGCAACCCCGATGGCATATGCAACCTGTACAAGAACCTGGTCACAGACACCGGCAGCCACAAGGTTTTTTGCTATATGGCGGGCAGCATAGGCTGCTGACCTGTCAACCTTTGAGGAGTCTTTTCCCGAGAATGCACCGCCGCCATGAGCGCCATGTCCGCCGTATGTATCAACGATTATTTTCCGTCCTGTAAGTCCTGTATCGCCATGAGGTCCGCCAATAACAAATTTTCCTGTCGGATTCACAAGAAGCCGGTATCCGCTGTTGAACAGTTTCTGTATCCTGGCAGGCAATGTTTTCTTTACCCTGGCGATAAGTATAATTTCAATATCTTCTTTTATTTTCGTCTGCATTGCCTTTTCTGCAACCTTTTCAGCCTTATGTGATTTGTCTTTGGGTGTAACAAATTCATCATGCTGTGTGCTGATAACAATTGTATCGATTCGCAACGGATTGTTTTCATCATCATATTCAACAGTTACCTGCGATTTGCTGTCGGGTCTCAGGTACTTCATCTGTTTTCCTTCATGTCTTACAGCAGCCAGTTCCTCAAGAAGTCTGTGAGCCAGCTCAATTGTAAGCGGCATGTAGTTATCCATTTCGCGGCATGCATATCCGAACATCATACCCTGGTCGCCGGCTCCCTGCTCTTCAGGCTTTTCGCGTACGACACCCTGGTTGATATCTTTCGACTGTTCATGTATAGTTGAAATTACGCCGCATGAATCACAATCGAAACGGTATTCGGCTTTTGTATAGCCGATATTCCGTATGACTTCCCTTGCTGTTTCCTGAACATCAACCCAGCCTTCGGTACGAACTTCTCCGCCACATACAACTAATCCTGTTGTTACGAAAGTTTCGCATGCTACTTTTGATTCCGGGTCCCAGCGGAGGAATTCATCAAGCAGAGAGTCTGATACCTGGTCGGATACCTTGTCGGGATGTCCTTCTGAAACTGATTCTGAAGTAAATAGATATGCCATAAAACAAGTTTTAGTTTAACATTAAACAACAATACGGAAGTTTGGTTGATTGAATGGTAGGGAATCTACGCGGTTTAGCATTTTTTTCCTGTGGTTGCAATCAGCACAAATCTTTCCACAAATAATAATAGCGCAAAGTTACGAAAAAAAAATTCCAATAACAAAATTAAGATCAGCTTGTACAGGGGCAACGCACGAAGAAATATAAAACTGACAGCCTATTAACAAATTAGTAAGGATTATTAACGGCCTTTC
>MENI01000004.1:0-12013 GCA_001768195.1 Bacteroidetes bacterium GWA2_40_15
GACTAAAAAACTATTTCTATTTCGAAAGGCCGTTAATAATCCTTACTAATTTGTTAATAGGCTGTCAGTTTTATATTTCTTCGTGCGTTGCCCCTGTGGTTATTCATATTCAGCCACTTTCGTGGCTTTTGAGCTATGGGTCGACTTCAGTGGACATCATCTGATATTAGCTATTTTCAGTCACATTCGTGGTTAATGAGCTCTGAAAGAGCTTGATATGAATATCCCCTGGTGGAAACCAGGGGTTTCGCAACAAGGTGTTTCAACCAGCTCTGAAAGAGCTGAATAAACCTCTGATGAAACCAGGCTTAGATTCTAGTCCTGACGCTTTTGTGACTCTAAATAGTGGAGATATTTATATTTGAAATGTTACAGAATTTGCTAAACCGGTCTTTTGGTTATACTTTTGCAAACGATATTGGTCCCGTAGTTCAATGGATAGAATGACAGATTCCGGTTCTGTTGGTTGGGCGTTCGAGTCGCCCCGGGATCACAAAGTTAACACGCAATTATCACTAATATAGATAGTTGCGTTTTATAGGCATATTATTTCCCCACATCATTCCCACATTTTACAAAACTGACAATTTAAAGAGCATTTGCTCGTAAGAAAGTATATAATCTCCCTCCGCTACAAGCGAAAGCAAAAATCGGGATGATGAACCTCACTTACAATATTTGTCGCTGTACCCAATTAAAAATAATGATTTCCATGGGATAGGCATGTCCAGACTGAAAGACTAACTTTTGTAAGTACCTTATATTTAATTAAATAGAAATTAGGGAAGGGGGTAAAATTAGGTTTTTAGAAAACCAAACAGTATATTTGTTTTAAACAACGGCACCGAAAAAATAGTATTTAGAGGTGCCCATAATATAATAGTGAAGGAATCTGGTATCCGACAATGAAAAAAGGGAAATGAAAAAAAACATCATCATCTGGTCCGTTATGTGGTTGACAATCCTGCTACAAGGTATCGCAACCATTGCACAAGTCACTGATCTTGGTGTCAGCACCAATAAGCGATACTTGCTTAAAGATGGCGAACCTTTCTTCTATCTATGCGATACGGGTTGGGATGTCTTTATGAGGCTTAATCGGGAGGAAGCGGACGAGTATTTGAAGAATCGTGCCGACAAGGGATTTAACGTCATAATGGCGATCCTCATAGGATGGTTGCCGAACAGAGATGAAATGAATGCCTATGGTGAACCGCCACTTAACGACAAGGATCCCGCTCGTCCTAATGAGAACTACTTCAAACACGTGGATTACATTGTCAGCAAGGCAAATTCTCTTGGTATGTATGTGGCGATTGCTCCTGCTTGGAGTGACTGGATGTACGAGAACGTTGGACTCGGACCACATCCATTCAACACGAAGAACGCAAGGAGTTTTGGCAAGTATGTAGGGCACCGCTACAAAGACTACGATATAATTTGGATCCTTGGAGGCGACAGAGATCCCGAAGGCTATGAAGACATTCTACGGGCAATGGCAGCAGGATTGGACGAAGGAGACGGCGATCGGGATTTTCTAATGACCTTTCACGGCGCGAAAACAAGAGAGCTCATGCCGCCTGAAATGGTGTACTACGAACGACTCTGTTCCGCTCATCTTTTTAGTGATGACCCATGGCTCGATTTTCATGGCGCTTATTCGGGACATCAATGGGGTTATCCCACGCATGTCCTCATCACCCAGACTCGCGAGATTAAACCGACCAGGCCAGTCATTGACCTGGAGCCATGCTATGAGAATCATGCCTATCTCGCGGATGGATCTAGGTACTGGATGAGTCCGGGAAAATGGGATGGAAAAACCAGGGGAACGGCAGCCCTTATAAGAGAACAAGCTTACTGGGCAATGCTGGCGGGGGCGGCCGGGCACACATATGCCGGTGACGATGTCTGGCAGTTCCACGATCCGGTAAGAAGTCTTAACGAACAGCACTACCAGGCGAACACAGAATGGCGAAAAGCGATGGACTTCCCAGGTGCTTTTCAGATGGGAATAATGCGGCGTTTGTTTGAATCACGACCCTGGCAAGAGATGGAGCCGGACCAGAGTATCATCATTACAGGTCAGGGATCTGGTGAAAACCATATTCAGGCAGCACGTGCCGCAGATGGTACATTCCTCTTCTGTTACCTGCCGCGCGGAGGGAATGTGACGGTCGATATGGCCAAACTCTCTGGTTCCGGTGCAACCGGTTATTGGTTTAATCCACGCAACGGCGATGCGATCAGCATCGGTAATTTTACCTGCTCAGGAACGCAGTATTTCTCATCACCAACAAGTGGTATAGATAATGACTGGGTACTTGTACTGGATGACACAACTCAAAACTTCCCAATCCAGGGTACGCTATAAAGAAACAGGATACCGATAAGGGTATATTCAAGATAACTCAACAAATTCCATTTGTCGTTTGGATTTCTGAGCACGGTAGATGCAATACCACATGTGGATTAATATCAAAATAGACGCGAACTTCCTCTTTAAATGCAGATTCTAGTTCCCGGTTAAGATTATCAACATACTGGGTCACCCAACCATCATGCTTGTTGTCCTTTTGACGGTAGGAGATAAAAATGTCATATTCGTATTCGGGGATAAGGCTGCCCATGCAGATGGTTTATTTGTATAAAGATATGAAAGAGTTGGATAAGAGGCATATAATAAACCATACACCCATGACTTGACTCAAATGGATAGGACATACTTTGACTTCTTCTGTTTGGGGATTAGTATCTCTGGTATAGTAGTAGTTTATTTTAAGATTTTATAATATCTTCAATCATACTTTCTAAAGCATTATAAACGGGGTATGTTTTGATGGACTACTATATATAAAATCTCATCAGTAACATAAGTTTACTTATATTAAAAAAAGGAGGTTCAAATGTTTTGCAAAATTACTCTTCGATTTAGTTTATTTCTACTTTTTCTGACGATTTCATCCTTTTCAATCACTGAAGCAAAGGCATTTAAATCTATTGAGGAAGCTAAAAAAGCGGAATTTACAGTAAAAGAAACCACAAAAGACATATTAATTTCCAACGGGATAATTGAATTGAAGTTTTATGAAGAAAAATCTGGATTCGGATTGAAGGGCATAAAAAATGTTCAGAAGGATCATGATTTTATGATGGAGCAACCTGACAAAAGTATCATATGGGAGATAGAATTCAAACATACTTCTAACCGACTTGTAACTATTGATAACAAAGTAAGATGTAACAGGACATATAGTATAGAAAAATCAGGTGATGGCAGCAAGCTCACCCTGCATCTATACTGGAAAAATATTCCCTTGGATAATGAAGATCAGGCATTTGATGTTCATGCGACGGTAAGCCTTGATGGATCGTCTCTGTCTTATTGGCAGATTAATATAGAAAACAGGAGTAAGCGGTTTGGAACATGGGAAATAACATACCCTTTAATAAAAGGATTGAGAGCTTCAGAGGATGAAGATGTGCAGTTGGCTTTTTCTGATTTTAGTGGTCGCCTGTTAAAAAATCCAGTTAAAAGGATACCGGAGTTGCTCACTGACGATCCCCGACCACCACAAATTATGTCCTATCCGTCGGCAAGATGTACAATGCAATACAGTACTCTCTTTGAAGGAAAAAACAATAATGGATTGTATTTTGCAACGCATGATTCGAAAGCCTATGTAAAGAAATTCGGCTATGACGTTGATGAAGAAAACAGAAGCCTGACATACGGTATAAAGAACTATCCGGAAGGTATGGGTTTTCCGGGAAGTGAAAGCAGCTATACAATGCCTTATGAGGTAGTAATCGGTGTTTACGAAGGCGATTGGATAACTGCATCAAAAATATACCGTAATTGGGCAATCAATCAAAAATGGTGCTTAAAAGGAACACTATCTAAGAGGACAGATATACCAAAGTGGTATCTGAATACCATAATATGGTTTGCTGGAGGGCCATCTGATAATATGATACCCTTGGCAAAATACCTGGATGTCCCAACAGCGTTTCAATGGTATAACTGGCATCAGATTCCCTTTGACACATATTATCCTGACTATTTTCCACCTGTTACAGAATTTTCGGAAAAAGCTAAACAATTACAAAGTGCGGGTATAAAAATAACCCCATATATAAATAGCCGAATTTGGGATATGAATTCAAAAAGCTGGATTAGTGAAAATCCTCAAACTGCTGCCTGCAAGGTGCCATATACATTATTTGATGATTTAATAAGTTATTCAAGGTGGCCTTCACACGTATGGCGGGATCTTACAATTTCTATGTCTCACTGGAATGGAAATCCATTCGCAGTAATGTGTCCAACTACAAAAGTTTGGCAAGATAAGCAGTCTGAAATAATAACCAGGCTGGTTTCAGAGTATGGTATGAATGGTGTATATATGGATCAGACGGCATCATGTCAACCGGTATATTGTTTTGATCCCACCCATGGACATCATATTGGTGGCGGAAATTACTGGGTTGAAGGCAACAGAAAAATGGTTGAGATATGTAAAGAAAATGCCCGTAAAAAAAATCCCGAGATAATTCTCACCACTGAAGATTTCGCAGAACCTTTTATTGATGTTTTTGACGGATTATTAGCATGTAACACTTCAAGTATCGCACCTGAACTTATACCTATGTTTAATTATGTTTATTCCGGATATTGTTTAAGATTTGGTCGATCAAACAGCAATTCAGGATTACCCTTTATGATGAGAAACGCACAAATGTTTTTATGGGGTGAACAGATGGGATGGTTTGATCCGGATATTGTGGAATTAGAGAGTCCGGAGGCTAAATACATAAAAGTCTTATGTAAGGCACTGGACAAGAAAGAGATAAAAAAATTCCTGTTCTATGGTGAAATGGTACGTCCTCCGAAGCTGGTGGGAGACACTACGGTTCTCAGTGCTGCATGGAGTAAAAATCAGGAGGATACAGAGATGCCGGCAGTTTCACATTCTGCATGGAAGGCAGAGGATGGTACGCTGGGATTGGTATTCACCAATTTGGATAACTCCGCCCACACTATTAGCTACACTGTGGATTCTAAACAATACAACCTGCCCCAAACTAAAAAGTATGATGTAAAAGTGATCGACGGAGTTGGTGCTGGAAAAATAAAGAGATACAATTCAAGCTCTTTTACCAGAACTGAGAAAATACCTGCCAGAAGTGTACTCGTTCTTGAGATTAAGGCTGGAGACAGATAATTTGTAAATCATATTTCTTCTGTATACAGTTCGCCGCTACGCGGCTCGAGTCATTCAGTACAAATGATAGATCTTGAAAGAGTCCCGTCAGGGACGACCTGTTTATACTAAATAGATTCTCAACGGTTTCTGAGTTCCGTAGGAGCGAACTGTCAAGCCGTGCGACTAATTTCTTTGGGAGTTGATCCTTTCAGTTAATTATTCAGACTTAATACCTTCTGTCTTATCTCGGGGATCAGTTCTTCCCCTGCCAGCTTAAACTTTTCCGGTTCATCAGGAGGGATGATATAAACCTGGGCTCCCGGTTTAAGACCCTTCTCGACAATTACATGTTTTTCGTTCGATCTGCCCAGAACGACAATCTGCCTGGTGTGGTTCTTAAGGTACACGAACGGGATACTGTCGGGGCCCGCATTTACACATTCGGATGGTATTGAGATCACATCCCTGAACGTGCTGATAACTATCTTATTACTGGTAGTCATTGATGGTCTGAGTGCCGGATCAGATTCATCCACCCTGATCAGCACCTCAAACATTTTTGTGTCGGAGTTGGGCAGCTGCTCTCCGATATTGGCAATGGTGAAAATTTCCCCGCTGAATTTTTTGTCAGGAAAGGCATCGACTTCTATCTGAACCTTCTGTCCTTTTTTTACCCTGGCTATTTCTATTTCATTCACATACATCCTCGATAACATTGAAGAGAGGTCAGGCAGTGTGGCAATTGTCAGGTCCCATGGGTTGATATTTGAGCCGGCTTTTCTTTTAGTACTATTTCTTTCTTTTTTGTAAATCACCATCCCGTTCGAGGGGGCTTTTACTGTAAACTGAGAAAGAAAATCTTCCAGGTCCCCGACTGTCGTGGTCCCCATTGATACATGGAGCTTCTGATGTTCAATGTCAGCTATTGACTGAGCTACCCGCAAAGAGTAGGCCTTTATCTTTTGTTCGAGGGTCCTTCGCTGTTTGTCGAGATCAATCTGAGACTTGCGGATCGTTGCCGGGGGTTCAAATTTTGATTGTTCAAGCGTTATGGCTGCCTCTTCCACTGCATAGGTCTGGTTTTTAATATCATCCCTGAGATTGGTCAGAACAACAGCCGAATCGAGCAGCTTCATTTCAAGAGTTTCCTGCTCTTTCTGAAGCTTTTCCCTCTCATCCTTTAGGGTATTGTCATACTGTGTCCTGTCCATCTGCGCAATATAATCCCCTTCTTTTACCATGGTTCCCTCAGGTACGATATCCTGTATCTTAAGTTCCATCATACGCATATTATTATGTCCCCCACCGCCCATGTTTCTCCTGCCCTGTGCCATCTGGGGCCCTTTTATCTCAATAGATCTTTCTGCAGTTAATTCTCCTGAGTTTGAAACTGAAATCTCAAAATCATCTTCATTTGCTTCTGCATACAGAATAACTTTTCCCCTTGTTGAAGTGATCCTGTTAAAAGCAATCAGAGCAACAATTGCAAAAACAATTCCTGCCGTAATTGTTATCCTTTTCAACAGCTTATTTCTTTTCAGCATTTTATTCCCTGGTTTAAAATATGACTTTAATCTCTTAATATTTCAATCATCTCTACAATAGCCTCAACATCAATAGTATCTCTAACAGGAGAAAGACCCATTAGGGGTCGTACCCTGTTCAGGTCATCGCCGGTAATATAGTCCTTTCCAACTTTGATATAATAAATCAAAGCCGATTTCAGGGTGTTCGACTTAACCCTGAATGAATAACAGCTGCCGCGTGCAGGAAAGATATGTATAAACCTGGAATTATTATCATGGTACTTGACGGTCCATTGCGATCCGTCAGATAAGGACACTACCCTGTAATCAACCATCTTTACTCCTGTCCACTCCGAAAATGTCTTTCTGTCCGAAAGGTTGTGTTTAAATAAATATTCAATTACCTCTTTGCATATTCTGCTTACTGGTAAGGCTCCTGAGTAAATGTCCATAACAGAAGTTCCCAGATGTCTCAGCTCCTTTATAAGATCATTGTCCGAAACGTTCCTTATAACTTCTGTCTTCGATATCATAAAGTCTCTGATAAATCCGAGATGATGTTTCAGGGGATTAAATAAAATTGGTTCAGGTATCTGATAATCAGTAGCCATTATACAAAGATACAACAAACACATATTAACCTTTAAAGAATATTATTTAAGAAATGTTAAAATTTACGGAATAGATTATCTTTAAATCCAAATGAAGAATAAAATTATTAAGATATGCCAGCCACATCAAAAACAAATTTTCTGAAAACCATAAATCATCAGCAACCCGACAGGGTGGTTGTGGATTTTGGTTCAACAGCAGTAACCGGGATACATGTATTAATTGTTGAGAAGCTGCGTGAATATTATGGTCTTGAAAAAAAACCGGTAAAAGTGATAGAACCATATCAGATGCTTGGTGAGATCGACTCCGATCTTATTAAAGCAATGGACATTGATGTTATCGGATTGTATGGACTCAAAAATATGTTCGGGATTCCAAATGAGAACTGGAAAGTGCACAAAACACTCTGGGGCCAGGAGGTTCTTTTTCCAGGAAACTTCAACTACAAATACAATGATAATGGGGATATCCTGATTTATGCAGAAGGTGATACTTCATATCCCCCAACTGCCATGATGCCGAAGACCGGATATTTTTTCGATGCACTTAACAGGCAGAAACCGCTCGATGATTCCACCCTTAAGGTAGAAGATAACCTTGAAGAATTCGGATCTGTAACTGAAAGTGACCTTAAGTACTGGAAGGATAAGGCAGATGAAGCAGACAGTGAAAATAAGGCAGTTGTTGCCTCCCTGGGCGGAACTGCACTCGGTGATATTGCCCTTGTCCCGGCAATGCAGCTTAAAGATCCTAAAGGAATAAGAGGAGTGGAGGAGTGGTATATTTCAACCGTAATGCGGGAAGACTTTGTGAGAGAACTCTTTGACAGACAAACCGATATAGCAATTGAGAATCTCAAAAGATATCATGAGGCTGTTGGAAACAAAATAGATGTGGTATTTACCTGCGGCACCGATTTCGGAACACAGAATTCGACATTCTGCTCTGCCGCGACGTATGACCGGGTATGGCTGCCTTACTACAGGAAGGTCAACGACTGGATACATCAGAACACTAACTGGAAGACGTTCAAGCACTCATGCGGAGCCGTTGGATCTCTTATGGATAATTTCATCGAATCGGGATTTGATATTATCAATCCTGTTCAGATAAATGCTTACGGAATGGACCCGAAAATACTCAAGAAGAAATATGGCGATAAGCTTGTTTTCTGGGGAGGCGGTGTCGACACACAGGGAGCCTTTGCCTTCGGAACACCGGAACAGGTTAAGGAGCAGGTGAAAAAACAATGTTCAATTCTGAATGAGAATGGCGGATTTGTTTTCAATACTGTCCATAACATCCAGGCGAATGTCCCGTTCAAAAATGTGGTGGCTATGCTGGAGGCGCTCAGGGAGATCAGATGATAGACTACGGGAATTGATCTATTCTGCCTGCAGATAAGCTCTTACTGAATTTTTCACACCTTTCTTTGAGGTGAATTCCACATTCAGAGTGAATTTTTCTCCTTTATTACAGATAAAATCATAAATAAAAGGGGGCTCCTTAATCTCAGTAACTCTTCTGAAATCTTTGTAAACTGTTATGGAAGCAATCTGATCAGGATTGTCTGCGAAAGGGATTAATTGAATAGAATTGTCAGAATTAATCTTTGTCAGTTCATCATGCCCAGCCCCTGCAAACATGAAGTCTGCAATGTCGTTTTTAAGATAGAATTTCCCCGGCTTTTCAGTAGTCGATTTTATTGTAAATCCCTGATTAGTAATGACATCTTTGTCTTCATCCCGGGGAATTCTGTGAATGATCATGCTTTGAAGCTTTTCGACCGCCTCATTTTTACGGCCAGGATTTAATAGTTGTATTGTCAGCATTTGCTCTCCCTCCGGAAGCTGCATTATCTCACTGAGAGATGATTTCTCTCCCATGATTGGAATCTTTGCTGTATCATGTGGGGTGAAAGCCATAAATTCAGCTCCTGTATTCATGGTTCTGGTACTATATCCCAGTTCAATCTGGTAAAAGCCTTTTTCTGTCACATCTATATTAAAGCTTAACTGGCTTCCCGGAGATGTCCAACCGTCAAGACTGAATCCGGTCTGTTCAGGCTGATCTCCTGATCTTTTAAATTCAACATACCCGTCAAGATTTACAGGTGAACCTCTTTCTTCCCATTGTCCGACTTTGTAAACGGCCTGGCCATAGGCTCTCCCTCCTTTAAGGATTTTTTCAAACCATTTATCAATTTCAACGCTGAGATTATCAGTAATTTCAGAGTGTTCAGCTTCAATATTTTTTTTCTCAAGAGGATCTTTTTCAAGATCATACAATTCATAATAGATTGTATCCTGGCCTGAGTGGTACTTGTCAAAGCGGATAAGCTTGAAGTTATTGTGGTGAACAGAGAACTCTCGTACCCTCGGGTGTTCCGTATTTATTTCAGCTCTTGGTATCTGATAGAAATTTGTATTATCGAAATAATATCTGTCATCCCAATCCCTGATCTTTTTTCCCTGCAGTAAGGGCCAGAAACTTTTTCCTGAAAGAGGCAGTCCATTTTCCGGAAGCTCTAAGCCACACGCATCGATGATTGTAGGAAAGATGTCAATTATCCCTGTTAATTGTTCAAAATTTTTACCGGCATGGATCCTGTTCTTCCACATTATATAAAATGGAGTAATCTCTCCGCCTTCGTTTATTGATGCTTTACCTCCTTTCAGGACTCTTCTCCATGCCCTTGATCGTTCTGCCTTTTCACTTTCTGTCATTCTGCGGTTGCTGTAGGTAAGATCAAATCCCGGAGCCGGCCCATCATCAGACATAAACAAGATCATGGTCTTTTCGGTCAGACCGTTATTTTCAACTGCATCAAGTACTTTACCAATGTTCCTGTCAAATAACTCTATCATACCATAAAGCCTTGCCACATGATCACTGTATCCCAACGATTTGTATTTCTGAAACAGTTCAGAAGGACAGTCAAATGGCTCATGTACCGATTGAACAGGTACATATGCAAAGAAGGGCTTAGCGCTGTTTTCATTAATGAAGCTGACAACCTGATCACCCAGAACATCTTCAACCGGGCCATCTGTATTAACCAGTTTATTGTTGAATATTAATCTGGATTCCATGAATTTATATAAGACAGGATGGATCCCGACATCAAAACCACGGCTCCAGGAAAAGTAAGGATATGTTTTTCCGCTGTGCCATTTTCCGAATGCACCGGTAGTATAACCTGATTTCTTCAGAACATCAGCTATGGTAGTTTCATCCCTTCTGATAAAATCACGTCCGTTATGCACATCCCAGACACCTGTTTCAAGGTGATAACGGCCAGTCAGCAGAGATGCCCTCGTAGGGGCCGATGCTCCGGCACTTTGATAAAACCTGGTGAATCTGGATCCTCCGTTCGCAATTCTGTCAATATTAGGAGTCTTTATCTGAGTGTTTCCTTCAAAGCTTATATCTCCATAACCGAAGTCATCAATAAGAAAGAGGATAACATTGGGCTTCAACTGCTTATTATCATCCTCATTATGATTAAAGTTACAGGATGTCACTGCCGGTGTCAGTAAACAAATGAACGAAAGGAGGTTCTTATTCATAATGAGATGTTTTATATTACCTTAATTCCAAAGTGGATATGACTGTTTTCAATATCTTTGGATAAAACGCAACCAAATTACAAAAAGGCAGAAAGAAAAAAACAAATACCAGGATTTATGAAGAAATATTTATTCGTTCTGATCATGACTATCGCCTGTTCCAGCCCGGATAAGGATATTAATAAAACTTTTTCCCTTGCCGGTGAATGGAAATTTAAAATTGATTCTCTTGACCAGGGATTGACTGATGAATGGTATAATAAGGTATTGGATGAAACAGTCACTCTTTCCGGTTCGATGGCTGAAAACGGAAAGGGGAATGATGTGTCACTAAAGACCAACTGGACAGGTGACATTATCGACAGGTCATTCTTCAATGAAAAAAAATATGAAAAATACAGGCAGCCGGATAACTTTAAAGTGCCTTTCTGGCTTCAGCCTGTAAAGTATTATAAGGGAGCGGCCTGGTATCAGAAAGAGTTTGAGCTGCCAGTTGACCGGGAAGATAAAAATGTTGAACTGTTTCTTGAAAGACCACACTGGGAATCAACACTATTTGTCAATGGGAAGAAGGCGGGCAGCGAAAACAGCCTGGCAGTTGCTCATATTTATGATATCACAGATCTTGTTGTAAAAGGAAAAAACAGGCTGAGCATTCGTATCGATAATCGCATGGTTGTTCCTGTTGGTGTAAATTCTCACAGTGTGAGCGACCATACACAATCGAACTGGAACGGGATAGCCGGAGATATCATCCTCAGGTCAAAGTCTTCTGTTTTTATTGATGAAATTAAAGTCTATCCGGACTTAAAGAGCAAAAGCGCTAAAGTTGTTTTATCGCTTAAAAACAGATCAGGCAGTGAATTTAACGGTGAGTTGTTAATTGACTGTGAAAGTTTTAACACTGATAAGCCTCAGAAACTGAAAAGGGGAAAAATGGCAGTGGCTGAAGAAGGTGAAGATTTGGAGCTTGAAATAGATTACCCGATGGGTGATGACGTAGAATTCTGGAATGAGTTTTCTCCTGTTCTTTATAAAGTGAAAGCAACTCTCAAAGACTCTGACGGCGATCTTATCGATAACCTTTCCAGTGAGT
>MENI01000004.1:12021-67502 GCA_001768195.1 Bacteroidetes bacterium GWA2_40_15
CGTGGGAGAAAGTATTACAGACATGTAAGGATTATGGACTCAATACGATAAGGTTTCATTCATGGTGTCCTCCTGAAGCAGCCTTTACTGCAGCCGACAAGATGGGAATATATTTTCATATTGAATGTTCATCGTGGGCAAACCAGGGAACAGCACTTGGAGAGGGAGGGATTATTGATGATTACATTTATAGTGAAGGCGACAGGATACTTGCAGCTTACGGCAACCATCCCTCATTCTGCATGCTGGCCTATGGAAACGAACCTGCAGGCAGCAAACAGAGTGAATACCTTGGTAAGTTGCTAACATACTGGAAAGCAAAGGACAACAGACATCTTTATACCTCTGCGGCAGGGTGGCCATTCATCCCGGAAAATGATTACAACCTATCTCCTGAACCAAGAATTCAGCGCTGGGGTGAAGGACTTAAAAGCATAATCAACGGTGAATCGCCACAGACTATGTTTGATTTTGGCGAATATATTTCAAAATATAAAATTCCGGTTGTTAGTCATGAGATAGGACAGTGGTGTGTTTATCCAGATTTTAAGGAGATTGAAAAATACACAGGTGTTCTTAAAGCCAGGAATTTCGAGATATTCAGGGAAACCCTTGAAGAAAATAGCATGGGAGATCAGGCTGAGGATTTCCTGATGGCCTCAGGTAAACTGCAGGCATTATGTTATAAAGCAGATATTGAAGCAGCACTGAGAACTCCTGAATTTGCAGGGTTCCATCTGCTTCAGCTTCATGATTTTCCGGGACAGGGAACAGCTCTTGTCGGAATACTTAATCCCTTCTTTGAGTCAAAGGGATATGTAACTCCGGAAGAATTCAGAATGTTCTGCAATTCCACTGTTCCTCTTGCCAGGATGAAGAAAATCATATACAAAAACAATGAGTCATTCAAGGCAGATATCGAAATAGCCCATTTTGGAGGCAGACCGCTGGAAAACCAGAATATCATATGTAAAGTACTCAATCATGCAGGTGAGGTTCTGTTTTCAAATACCCTGGGCGCTAAGAAAATAGAGATCGGCAATTGCATTCCGGCAGGATCGTTCACGGCAGACCTTACTTCGCTTTCACCAGCGCAGAAACTTGTTTTTGAAGTTTCTCTTGAGAATACTCCATATAAGAACAGATGGGATTTCTGGGTCTATCCGGCAAATCAGGAAGTTATCAGTGGAAATGTATTTGTTACAGACAAGCTTGATTCAGAGGCAGAGATTAAACTTAAGAATGGAGGTTCAGTTCTTCTTCTTTCGTATGGAAAGGTTGCAAAGGGCCATGGTGCTGAGGTGGCAATAGGTTTTTCAAGCATTTTCTGGAACACAGCCTGGACAAACAATCAACCTCCCCATACCCTGGGAATTCTGTGTGATCCCAAAAATCCGGTTTTCAGCAGCTTCCCAACCGAATATCACAGCAACTGGCAGTGGTGGGATCCGGTAACACACTCGCAGGTAATGCGGCTCGATGGTTTTCCTGCCTCCTTAAGGCCTCTGATTCAGCCAATAGATACATGGTTCGAAAACAGGCGGCTCGCACTGGCTTTTGAGGCCAGAAGCGGAGGTGGTAAATTAATGGTATGCAGCATAGATATGAGTGATCTTACTGATGAAAGGATAGCTACAAAACAGCTGATGTCCTCATTACTAAATTATATGAACTCATCTTCTTTTGACCCTGGGGCAGAAGTCGGAATAAGTAAGATCAGGGAATTATTCACGCAAAACTGAATGTTCTGATCTTATGCCTGCATAAGATCCACTTTTCTGCCAACAACTGAAAGGTTTTCAAGTACCATCTCTTCAGTATACATACCTGCATTCACCGCCGTAATGTCCTGATTCTGAAGAGCCCATAGAAATGCCTTCACCTGCAGCTTCATCTCTTCAGGAATTATCCGGTTAAGCTTGCTGACCCTCCATTCCGGGACAGGTACCTGGGCCGGATCGTAAGGTGAGGCAACTGCCATAGCTGCCTTCATCGCTATAAGCCCGATACCTTTTTCCTTTGCTCTTTTCAGAATGTGATCGAGAAAAGCATGATTTATAACATTGTATGCCAGAAGAACCACATCAAAATAATCAAGTTCTATGGCAGTATTGAGCAGGTCTGCCATGCCATGATGGGTTGAGAAACCCAGGAACCGCACTTTACCCTGCTTTTTCAACTCCCTGAATGTATCTATGATAACAGGATTACTGATCTCTTCGGAAGTTGCTGCAGCATGCGGGCAATGCAGCACATCAAAGTAATCGGTACCGACTCTTTTCAGGGATTCGTCAACACTGGTGATAATCACATTTTTTAACTCAGGGCTGTTTTCAACTCTTTTACCATATTCATCCATCATGGCATTGCTGAGGAAAGCCCCATCCATTTGCTGCTGTTGCCCCGGCCAGTAAACCATAAAGTATTCAGATTTTTCAATTCCGCATTCCATGCGAAGCCTGTTTGCCTTATTCTGTATCTCCCCCTGCCTGGATGCCGGAAGTTTATCAAATATCTCCTTGTAAAGCCTGTTTCTTGTTGTGTAAAACGGAGTGACCTTTGTTGCAATGAAAACCTTATCCCTTTTGGAAGGCGTGTCAAATACCTTTGCCAGTGTTGCTTCTGCAAGACCTCTGTTGTATGCAGGCGCCGTATCGAAAAAATTAATTCCTTTTTCAAATGCAATTTCAACAGGACGCGTATTATCCGGATTGTTTCTTTCGGTGCCGTAAATCAGTTCGGAAGCCATTAGTCCGGTTCTTCCAAGCTGACGGTAAACCATTCCTTTCTGCCTGTTTCTCCATTCAGATTTCACCGCGGCAGGGATCTCTGAACCAGTTATTTTCTTATTATCAGGATTTAAGTATTTCAGTACGGGAAATGACAGAGCCACGAGTGAACTTTTCTGAAGAAAATTCCGCCTGCTGATTGATTGTGAATATTTATTTTCCATAAGGAACCTTTTTTGAAGACAATCATCTTGCTAAATATAATACATAAATTCCTTATATTTAACAGAATTAACATAAAAAGGTTTATAGTAATGAGGATATTAAAACCATTTATAATCATATTTATGCTATTCCTTTCTTCCGGCATTATCGGGGGGCAGGTATATGAATGGAGAGGACCGGACAGGAATGGCATAATACCGGAAACAGGTCTGCTGAAGTCATGGCCTGAAAAGGGACCTGATCTGATATGGTCATTCAGGGAGCTTGGCGAGGGTCACACAAGTATTGGACCGGGCAAAGACAGGTTTTTTATAACCGGGTTACAGGATGACACAGGGATTCTTTTTGCATTTGACTACAATGGCAGGCTTTTGTGGAAGAAGCCTTACGGACCGGAATGGATTGAAAATTATGTCGGGCCGCGATCAACTCCTGTCGTGATAAATGACCTGGTATATTTCCAGAGCGGTCATGGAGTAATATATTGCGTTAATGCTATAACAGGAGATAAGGTATGGACGGTTGATATGCAGAAGCGGTTCGGCGCAAGAAAGATCACCTGGGGACTTGTTGAGAATATGCTGATTGAAGGGGACAGGATCTTTTGTACGCCGGGCGGAATAAAGGATAATGTAGCCTGTCTGAACAGGTTTACAGGTGCAACGATATGGACAAATCCTGGTAACAAAAAAGCATCGGCTTACTGCTCATCGATCTATGTCAGGCATAAAAGTGCCGAGCTGATTGTAACAATGACTGACGGATCAATTATCGGAGTTGATGCAAAGACAGGCCAGTTTTACTGGGATGTTCCTCAGAGCCAGACTTATAAGATACTCGCAAATGTGCCTTTGTTCTCAGACGGGGTAATTTACTGTGCAAGTGAAAATGAAACGGCAAATAATGGCCTTGTAGCATTGAAACTGTCTGACGATGGCAAAAAGGTTACTCAGCTATGGAGGAACAGGGAATTCAAAAACCTGATGGAGGGCTTTATTCTGAGAGACGGTCTGATTTATGGTTCGGTTTATGAAGGCAACAGATGGCTATGTGTTGATATTAAAGATGGTAAAACCCTCCATACATTCAATAAGTTCGGTGATGGCAGCATACTGCTTGCCGACGGACTATTCTATTGTTACAGCAAAAGAGGTGAGATGGCCCTGATGACCGCTGACAGGAACTCATTCAATATTATCAGCCGTTTCAGGATCCCTATGGGTGAAGGTCCGCATTTTTCTCATCCGGTCATTTACAACGGGCGATTATATGTGAGGCATGGGAATGCGTTGATGGTGTATAAGATAAAGGCGTAAAGGCGTAAGGGCGTAAGGGCACAAGGGCGCAACGGCACAAGAGCGCAACGGCACAAGGGCGCATCGGCGCACTGTGTACGCCGAAGATAAAAGTGAGTAGTATTGTTAAATTCAACAAAATGAACAGGATAATACTCTTTTCCTTAACAGTTCTTATTCTGGGAGGTTGCAAGAAATCAGGATCTGATCCGGATCACTTCTCCTCCTTCGACAGGGCAAAACTGCACCCTGTTACAATGGACAAACCCGCCATCGGTTTTTTTGACGGGGCGCTTCTGGGAAACGGAGGGATGGGTGCAGTTGTGACCACAAGACCGGACGCTATTGTGATATATTTCGGACATAACAATGTTTGGGATATCCGCGTAGCCGAGGACAACAGGGATAAGGTAAAGACATTTGATTATGTATTTAAGAAGGTAAGCGCCATACCCGATACTCTTGCGCTTCTTACAGATGATCCGTGGTATGCTGAATACAGCGCTATGGCAGCTGAGAATTACAGGAAACCTTATCCGCGTCCCTTTCCCTGCGGTACCGTTTTACTGGGCTTTGACCTGCGTAATGCTGAACTTCTGGGACATTCCCTGGATATCTCAACCGGATTGTGTGAAGTTTCACTCCTTACAAGTGAAGGGAAGAAAATAAAGTTTCAGGTCTTTACCGATATGACCGGTGATAAACTCCGGATGAAGCTTGTTGATGAAAGCGGCAACCCGGTCAGGAATATATTCGACCGGGTGCGCGTAATGCCCGACCCTTCAACTCCAAAAGAATTTCCTCTCTACAAGGCCACTGAAGATCTTCCCGGGGGTACTCTTTCGTTCCGGCAGGTGATGCCTTACCAGGAGCCCGGTAAATATGATCCGGAGAAAGGTCATCCGAAGGACAAGGCATTTTCACTCACATTAAGGGTGAACTCACCTCTTGTCAAAACCTCCCGTATAAACTGGGACGGCAATATGGAGATGATGGGAAAACTGGAGGGTACGCTTGAGGAAAAGGAGAGTTTTAACGGATATGTTTCACTTGATGAGGGATTGAATTCCTTTTTGGAGATGAACCCCGGGAATTACGGCATCCCTTCCGTAAAAGATTTTGATATCTCACGTGAAGCATCCACAAACATATGGAAGGAATACTGGAACAAATCGGGTGTTGTGCTTAATGATGAGTTCCTTGAAAGGATATGGTATAATAACCTCTATTTCTTTAATTGTGCTGTTAAAGAGGGAGTTAATACTCCAGGCCTGTTTGCTAACTGGAGCTATAATGACATAGGTACCGCATGGCATGGCGATTATCACATGAATTATAATACACAGCAGCCTTTCTGGTTGACTTTCTCCAGCAATCATCTTGAGAAAAATCTGTCGTATGTCAGCCTGATCGAATTCCTGATGGATGTAAGCCGCAGGTGGGCAAAGGAGTATTACAATCTTCCTGGGGCCTATTTCCCTCACACCGGTTATCCTGTCGACATGACAATGAATCCGTATCCTGTACCTCACTGGGGATGGGAGATATGTGAAACACCATGGGCCGTACAGGGTTTGTGGTGGCATTATCTCTATTCGGGGGATGAGGATTTTCTCAGAAACCGTGGATTTCAACCAATCAAAGAGGCTGTGGAGTTCCTGGTAGCTTATATGAAGCGACCGGAGGCAAGAGGTCCGCAGTGGAATGACGACAAATACCATATCTTCCCGACTATTCCTCCTGAATTGTATGCACTCAGGCCGGGGTTTAAATACAACTATGATTGTACTGTGGACCTGACCCTTGTTAGATTCATTTTCAATGCATTTGAAAAAGCTGTAAATGTGCTTGGCCTGCAGGAACAGGAACGTTATCTGGTTGCTGATGTAAAAGATATTCTCAGCCATTATCCTGATTATCCCACAGTTGAATCGGAGAAATACGGAAAGGTAATAGTCTCAGTGCCAGGAGAACACAGCCAGGTAGTTTATAATGTACCCAGTGCACTCATTACTGTTTTCCCCGGGGAGGATCATGGCCTGCACTCTGACCCGGCAACTCTTGAACTTGTGAAGAACACATTTCTTAACCAGCAGAATGAAGGTGGCAATGACCTTGTATTCAAGAACCTGCAGGCAGCAAGGATTGGAATGCTTGATATTGAAAAATTCAAAAGGCAGATAAACTATTGCCTGCTGCCGAACGGAACTGCATCGGACCGTGCAATACAGGTCCATGGGAGGTATAACGATTTTAGTAATTATGGCTTTATGGAACATATGGGTGTCTGGTTTGAGAATTTTGCTCTTCCTGTTGTCATTAATGAATGCCTGATGCAGAGTTATAGCGGGGAGATAAGGTTGTTTCCCAACTGGCCTCCCGAAAAAGATGCAGAGTTCCACAATCTGAGGGCTGCAGGAGCTTTCCTGGTAAGTGCCCGGTTGAGGAATGGCAAAATAGAAAATGTCAGAATAATAAGTGAAGCAGGAAATAAACTCATTCTTAAGTCCCGGTCAGAGGTAATTGTCCGTGACACCAAAAGAGGGGAGAAGATCTTTATTAAATCATTCTGATATGAACCGTACCGTAAACTGCCTTGCCAAGCTTGAAAGGATGAACAAAGCGCTAAACCATCAGGAACCGGACAGGGTTCCTATAAGCGATTTCTTCTGGGGTAGCTTTTTAAGCAGGTGGAGAAAAGAACTGGATCTGCCTGAAGATACCAATCCATATTATTACTATGATCTCGACTGGATTGTAACAACTCCCAACATGGATCCCTTTATCCGTCCGTTTGAGACTGTTCGCGAAAACAATATGGAGATTGTGATCAAAACCGGATTCCTGGCAACGATCAGGAAGAGATTCGATTTTCCCATGCCGGAATGGATATCCTTTGATACAGATACAATTGAAAAACTGGAAACTCTTGTATTTGATGATGCGGCTGATCCCAGACGTTTTTTATTATCGGGCGATAACCAGATTGCCGGAGTCGGCGATGGCTTTGAAAGAAACTCTCCACCCTGGATTGATACCGTAAAGAAATTGTATCCCGAATTTCCAGTTTACGGAAGCATAATTGAATGTTCGGAATGTCTTACAAGACTGATTGGTCAGGAAAATTTCCTCTTCTGGATAGGAATGTACCCTGAGAGGCTTGGCGCAGTGATCAACAGGATCGGCCAGTTTTATCTCGACTGTACAAAGGCACAGATAAAAGCGGCTGAAGGACTCCTCGATGGATTTGTGATTTGGGGTGATGTGGCTTACAAGCAATCGATGCTTTTTGATCCGGAATACTGGCGCCAATATTTCCGGCCATGGGTAAAAGAGATGATCGATGAATGCCATCGCAATAATCTTCCTGTCATCTATCATGGCTGCGGAAATGTAAATGCCATCCTTGAGGATTTTGCAGATATGGGTCTTGATGCATACAATCCTCTTGAGGTTAAAGCAGAAATGGATGCCATAAAGTTGAAGAGGCTCTACAGGAACAGGATAGGATATTGCGGAAATAACGATATCCTGATATGGGAAACCAATGATCTTGAGCTTATTAAACGGGAGACACTTAAGAAGCTGAATGCAGCCAAGGGCGGAGGATTTATCTTCCAGTCTGACCATTCTGTTTCAAGCTCGGTATCAGGAAAGACATATGATTATATTGTGAAGCTGGTAAGGGAATACGGTAAGTATCCATTGAATCTTGGAGAGTATGATATTGAAATGTAACGGCGCATCGGCACAACGGCTCAATGGCGCAGGGCACAGGGCGCAGGGATTTTGGATCCCCTCCTGGGAGGGGCTAGGGGTGGGTTAAGTCAATAGAAGACAAAAGACAAAAATCACAAAATATAAGTATAATGAAAAGGAGAGAATTTCTTAAATACTCGGCTGCTGCAGGAACACTTGCGTTAATAAATAGCAGTTGCTTATCGGGTAAATCAGATGTTCAGCAAACGGACATTAGTTATAACACACTACCTCTGTGGAAGGGCTTTAATCTGCAGGAGAAATTTACGCATAAGCCTGATGAATGGATGGATATTGCACCTGAATGGGGAGCTAATAATGAACCTTTCAGGGAATCTGATTTTGCAGCAATCCGTGATCTGGGATTTAATTTTGTCAGATTACCCATGAGTTATAAATGCTGGTGCGATGAAAACGACTGGTATAAACTGACTGAAAAACATCTTAAGGAGATTGATCAGGCTATGGAATGGGGGAAGCAATATGGTCTCCATGTTTGTATCAACTTCCACCGCTCTCCCGGGTATACAATAAATGATGTTGTGTTCAAGCCCGAGTATAAGGAGAAAACAAGTATATGGGATGATGAGGAGACCCTGAAAGCATGTGCATTTCACTGGAAGCATTTTGCAGAAAGGTATAAAGGTATACCCAATAACAGGGTGAGCTTTAATCTGTTTAACGAACCAATGGGCACAACTGAAGAGAAACACGACAAGGTCATTCGATATCTGGTAAATGAGATCAGATCGGTTGATCCTGGCCGTCTCATAGCAATTGACGGATATAATTTCAGACCAAGCACAACCCTTACCGACCTGAAGATAGCTCAGTGTGCAAGAGGTTATACTCCTGGTGTAGTTACACATTACAAAGCCGCATGGGCATTTTCCCCATTAAATACCATTCCCACCTGGCCAATGAAGGATAATAATGGCGAGCTATGGGACAGATCGAGACTTGTAAAACACTTCAAACCATGGAAAGATATTGAAAGCAGAGGCATAGGAGTTTATGTAGGTGAATTCGGGGTTTATAACCAGACACCTCATGATGTGACACTGGCTTTTCTGAAGGATAACCTGGAGATATGGAAAGAAAATAATTGGGGTTACGCAATGTGGTGTTTCAGAGGATCTTTCGGTGTTGCCGACAGCGGACGAAGTGATGTAAAATATGAGAATTACAAGGGGATGAAACTCGACAGGAGAATGGTCGAGTTGCTGAAATCCAATTGATATCAAATTAAATAATGCGGGCGTCTAAAGGAGAATAGTCCTGCCGCGATTTAAGGATTGCTTCGTCCCGCGGGGCGGGACTCGCAATGACGGTTAAATCAGGGTTCTCTGTGCCGTTCCGCCTCGCAATGATGGTTTATTCACCAATTGTAACCCATTCCAATGGAACGCACATTCTTTGCGAGACATGCGCAGCATGGCGAAGCAATCTGCCCTGTGGTATCGCAGATTAACTCAACTCCCTCCGGGACAGATTCCCATACGGTTCTCTGTGTCGTTCTGTCTTGCAATGACAGTTTACTTATAATGGTTTATTCACCAATTGTAACCCATTCCAATGGAGAGTACAGTCATTGCGAGTCCCGCCCCGCGGGAAGAAGCAATCTGCCCTATGGTATCGCAGTTAAACTCAAATCCACCCATTCCGGATTTAAACTTTTTATTAACCTGATTTTTGCATTCCTTGATCCCCCTTTGATCAGTTTTTCACTCTTAATTGCCTCACCGATCGATTCCAGTTTTTCAAAGTAAACCAGTTTATTGAGGTTTTATCTTGCTGAGAAACTCTTCCTGTGTTTCTTTTCTTTATGCTGTTTTACTCTCCCTGACAGATCGCTTATAACACCAGTATATAATACTGAGTTATTGATGTTGGTCATTATATAAACAAAACCAGTCATAAAATTAATCTCCTGAACCTTAGATATTTTAAATCTGATTAATGGGGTCCCTTTCTAATGACTATTGAATGAGCATTGAATGACAGTTGAATACCCTTACTTCCGGACTATCTTCTCATACCTGACCTGAGCCGGCAGTTTATTTTTTCCTGTCACATCAGGTCCATAAAGCGGCCATTTATATCCTTTAAGAAAAGATGGTATATTGTTCAGATACAATGAACCAGGCAGATCCGAAACCGGATTGACTGTTTCATTATTCACGACATTCGCCTTTATTATATTATCCCTGCTTTTTTTATCCCTGTCTGTGATTCCGGTAGTTATGTTGCCAATAACATTTTGCCTGTGTGAGTCGTCGTAGAAAAATATACCCTCATCAATCACTTTGTTCCGAAAGTATGTATTTCCCGGTCCTGCAGGTCCCCAGTAATCAGCGATGCCAATTTCACTCACATAATTGCCCTCGAAAAGGTTCATGAAAGGATAGTGTCCGTGAACTGAAATATCGGGTGGTATCCATCCTTTATTCAAATTGATCTCACCTTCTCCCTGTACGGGATTTACCGAATAATTATAACCAAACACATTTCCGCTGGCCCCTGTTTGTACCATCATGGCATGGCGCAAAGAATCAAATATATTGTTTTCAACAAGTGTACCGGTAGTATGCATTCTGCATTCAACACCATATCCGCTGCCGCCCCCTCCGTAATCAAATGAATGATGAAAATAGCTTTCGCGTATCTCATTGGCATATGATACAGCTATCGAGACGTGCGTCCTGCGTGTATGATAGCTCTCAACTCCCCTCATCCAGCAGAATGCAGTGTTTTCAAAGTGAAATGTATGGTCAGCAGGAACCATTTTTTCAATATAAAGGTCCTCAAAGCCTGTGTTAACAATCATTTCAACCGGCCTTATCATAGGTTTTTGTGCAGAAGAGAATGTGATATTCAGGGAGTTTTTCAGGTACAGGATACTTTTACTGATACTGTCAATTTCAATTAACTGGCCAACGGAGTTCTCTGACCATCGTTGTATCCAGTCGGGTTTTGTGTACATCAGAAGAGAATCATTTGCCTGTTGGATCTCAGCAAACTGAAAGGATTTGAAATAGAGGGCATTCTCAACTCTGACTTTATTTGAACTCTTCTCATATCCTGATACAAGTCTGTTCCATTTACTTCTTTGGGGGGCTTTGATTTCAATGCTATTGCCATTAGCGTAAGATAAAAGTTTTGGTACCTGTGAAGGATCACCTTTAAATACAATGTTACTTCTTGTTATCCTGATTGTTGAATCGATCCTGTAGGTTCCGGAAGGTATAAAAACCATACCGCCGCCGGCTGGAAGACTCTTTATTGCTTTTACAAAGGCCGGATAGCTGTCATATTGTCCGGTTATATCGGCCCCGAATTTCACAACATTTGCAACAGGACCACTGGTTACGGGAATGCCGCCGGGAATACCTGGTGACCATTTGATTCTCCTGTCGTCGGGAATTACCTGGGGAAAAACATTGGTGATAAATGCACCTGTTAATAATATGGAAAGAACAACTCTATTCATTTTATCTCCATTTGGTTGGGAACATACGAAGGTAGGGAAAATCGTAAACTTATAGACACTAATTAAAATTTTGAGATTATTCCAATATAGTAATGCAGGATTTTTTCTCTCCGATTACAAAACAACTTCTCCTGTTAAATGTTATTATGGTGGAATAGAATAATAAACTAATTCTGAAAACTGTATGCGAGTAAGGAAAGAGTTATTGTTAATTGTGATAACACTGACAGATTTGTTTTCTGTCAATGCACAGAATCCTGTCAACTTTAAACTTATCTCTGCCACAGATAAAAGCGAATTCATTTTAAATAATGAAAAAGGGAAGTTTATTACTCTCCATTTTCTGCTTAAAACGGAATGCCCCTTTTGCCTTCGTCATACTCAGGAATATTTCAGCAGAGCTGGAACACTGCCAAATGTTTTACAGGTATTTATTAAACCGGATACTGAGGCAGATATTAAAGCATGGTCAGGGAAATTACCAGCTGATGAGCTTATCAGGTTTCCTATTTACCGCGATCCTGAAGCAAATCTTGCCAGGCAATTTAATATTCCCTTTGGGTATGTCTTTCATAACCAGGTTGTTCATTATCCTGCCACTGTTTTGCTCGGACCTGACGGGAACGAAGTTTTTCGTTACGTAGGTAAGGATAACTCCGATCGTTTATCCTTTGATCAACTTGCAGAAAAAGTCCGGGAACTTACAAAGTGATAGCCTGACTTAATAATCTTCTGGAGGTTTGTCCTGCCTTTAACGTTGGGTAAATTTAGAAACATTGTGAGTAAGAGATATTTAACCTTTTATCGCCCAATGAAAACTATTATATTTCTCTTCATAATAGTAATCCTCATTCTTTCATGCTTTTTAGTTTCATGCAGGAACGAAGAAATACCAATCCTGACAACTACTGAGATAGCCAGAATTACGGAAACTTCTGTTTTATGCTGGGGTAATATAATTAATGACGGAGGTGCAGGGATTACTTCCAGGGGGGTCTGCTGGAATTCCAACGGTAATCCTACGGTAGCCAGTGTAAGAACCTCAGATGGAACTGGCCCTGGTCTCTTTGTAAGCATACTTACACAATTATTACCCAATACTCACTATTATTTAAGAGCGTATGCCACAAATAGTGCCGGAACAGGTTATGGTAATGAACTTAGCTTTACAACACATAATATCACAACAGGATCAGTAACTGACCTTGATGGTAACACCTACAAGATTGTTATGATAGGTGCACAGATATGGATGGCTGAAAACCTCAAAACCACCAGATACAATGACAATACATCCATACCTCCTGTTACCGGCAATATGGAATGGAGTAGCCTCAGTTCTGCTGCCTATTGCTGGTATAACAATGATGCTTCAACCAATAAATCTACCTATGGTGCATTATACAACTATTATGCAGTAGCTACCAGGAAATTATGTCCTTCAGGCTGGCATGTGCCTACCTATGCCCAATGGTCGGAAATGATAAACTATCTGGGAGGCGAAAGTGTTGTGGCCGACAAATTAAAAGAAGCTGGTGAAACCCATTGGATCCGTCCCAATGCAGGAGCAACAAATGAAAGTGGTTTTACAGCTCTTCCAGGTGGTGGCAGGATAAACGGAACGTTCGATTTTATTGGATTGGCCTGTGCATGGTGGGCAGCGACGTCTTATGATGCAGGCAATGCCTGGAGTCTGGAACTTGACGACGACAAAGTTTATTTAATTAAAGGTTATGTCAGTAAGAGTCAGGGTTATTCTGTTCGATGTATTAAAGATTAATGTTTTATCAATTTCTATCTATTGTATTTAAGATTTCAGAGGTTTTTATTTTTTCCATGCCTGTCAATATTCCATTTATCACTTTCTTTATAAAATGTTTTACCTTTCCTCCCTGATCAGGTTTAGCTAAAAATACTTAAATAACCGGAACAATGAAAAAACGTCTGACAATCGCCTCTATAATGCTGTTTATTAGTGGCTCTTATTGTGCTCAGTCACAAAATCCTCATACAAAGCTTAATCAGTCTGAATTACTTAAGCAATTTGAGGGTAACTGGGTGTTTGAAATTGGGAAAGACACAATTGCTTACTGGGATATGAAGCCCTGGGGTACCGGTTTCGAGGCCGGCCTTAAGTATGTCACAAAGGGGAAAGTTGTTAAAGAGGGCAAAGGCCTGTATGGATACGAAAGCAGTATTGACAAAATTGTTGAAGCAGGAATTACAAAGGGAAAGGATATTGGAGTTTATGTGATGTGGTTCATAACAGAAAGTAAATTTGTTCTGATACCATATAGCGATCTGGCAAATCCCGAAAAGGCTTCATTCAGGATGGAGGGAGAATTCAGAGATCCTGACGTTCTGGTTGAAACAGATATAATAGAGAACAAAGTTGTAAAAATTAAAACCTGGAAAAATTCAAAACGGTGAACCGGAGCCTGGCTATTTCAGATCCGGTTTATGGTGGTGCTTAATTCCCTTCTTTGCCATATCCCTCCCCATCCGTATTTCCCGGAATCGATGATGTAAATCTGCCATTCAGATTTACCGGCAAGTGTCATTATTACTGATATGGTTCTCTTTTTATCAGTCTGGCCTATCATGTAATAGTAGTGATCCTTCGGCTTTGCCTTCACTGTAAAAACATAACCGAATACTTCATTATCGTAAACGATATAATCCTTGTTTATAATGATCCTTAAAGAATCGTATGCAGAGTAGTAATGATCATACTGCTCGGCCCAGAAAGCAGCCTCTTCCTCCTCATACGATTCAAAATCATAAGTAGCTGTATCAATGGCAATGCTGTATTGTCCGGTCACCTCTTCATAAGCTCCGGCATACCACTTCTTAAACAGTCCGACACGGACCTTAGGATTCCGGGCAGAGACTGAGGTGGCAATGATCAATGTCACTATGACAAACAGTAGGTTTTTCATATCATTCAGTAATGTTACTTATTCTCAATTAATATTGAATCAATTCCGGCAAGTGAATTTTTAAAAATATTGCAAGGGAATAATCTTATATCTATGTTTCAGATAGTTTTCGATGCATGCCGGTCTGAACTGAAATCACACAAATAACAAAACAAATTCAATTAATGCTATTACTACTGATGTGTTAAGTTTTCAATATGAATCGTGCCGCGAAGTGGCATAATTTGATTAATCGTGGGTGAAACCCACGGGCAACGACAAACTTAATGTCTCAGCCCTGAGAGGGCTGAATATTAGACTTCTATCATGAGTACTTTATTCAACCCCTCAGGGGTTGCCAGGGTGATATCCAGTCTTAACCGTGGGTTGCACCCACGGTTATTCAAATTTAACCCCGGTGGGGTTAAAACATAAATTCAAATTAAAAAATCAAAGAACACTTATATTAATTTTATTATGAATACTTTATACAAATTATTTAGAAATTTACGCATCGCTACTATAATGCTATATTTAAAAGCAGGTAAGGATTACAGAAGTACTGAATTCTTATATGAAATGTAATACGGAACTTATGATGAAGATGAAAGAGATAAACAAAAGATTGGCAGGAACAGCATTAGCTGTGTTTTTTACATCTGTTACCATACAATTTCTGCCGGGTCAGGTTGCTCATTTAAACACACCCGATCTGGTTCCTGTGGAAGGGTCATATCTTTTAAGCGGGAAACTGGACTCCGGCCAGTATAATTATTTTCTGAATGGTATATTAAAAGAGCAATTTGATTCCAGGAGAAAAAAATTGACAGAAAACCTGAAATCACGCGAAGACCTGATCCTGCATCTCGATAGGATAAAGGCTGAATACATAAGTTTATTGGGGCCATTTCCTGAGAAAACACCTCTTAATCCGGTTGTTACCGGGAAAATTGAGAGAGAAGATTATACTGTTGAAAAAGTCGCATTTGAAAGCAGACCAGGTCATCACGTTACGGCACTTCTGTATTTGCCGGAGGGGAAGGGTCCATTCCCGGCAATTCTGCACATGCCGGGGCATTCATTTGATGCCAAGGGGAGAGGTGTGTATCAGACAATAGGAAGATTCTTTGCATTAAACGGATATGTGGTGTTGCAGGTTGATCCTGTTTGCCAGGGAGAAAGATGCCAGATATGCCAGACTGAACCGGTAAAGTATTCCGATATTTATGGAAACCCATTAAGTCAGAGCACAACAAGTCAGCATGAATTATATAATGAGAAATTACTCCTTCTTGGCTCAACTTTGGTTGCATGGGAGGCGTGGGATAATATCAGGAGTATCGATTATTTGTGCGGCAGGAGTGAAGTTGATATAACCAGGATCGGTATCACTGGTCTGTCGGGAGGAGGAACACAGGCAACTTATCTCGCACCGCTTGATTCCAGAATAAAAGTTTCTGTTCCAAGCAGTTATATTGCAACAACTGAAGAAAAATTCCGGACAATCGGGAGTCAGGATGGATGCCAGCAGCTCTATTCAGAAGGAAAGGCAGGGATTGAGGAGCAGGATTTCCTTTTTATGGCTGCGCCAATGCCTGTTCAGATACTTTCAACATACGATGATTTCTTTTCGTATAAGGGTTCAAAGACTGCATTTTCTGAACTGCGCGAAATGTACAAAGTAGTGGGAGCAGGCGACCGTATAAGGCAGTTTGCTGCCCCGGGCGATCATGGTATGCCACAGGTTTCTCTTGAAGCGAATGTCAGGTGGATGAACTGGTGGCTTAAAGGCGATTCGTCCATTATTGTCGCTGATACTCTGAGAAATCCTTATATTCCTCTTAAAGACACATATGTTTCAGGAACGGGACAGGTATTGTCGTATTTTGAAGGGGAAAAGAGTATTCCCGATTATGCAGTTGAGATGCTGGAACAGGTCAGACAGACGAAAACTGAATTTTTAGCAAATAACAGCAGTTCCGGGATATCTGAAAAGGCTGCCGGATTGATTGGCTATCAGGAACCGGTCAACATCAGTGGCGGCAGTTTTAAGGGAACTTTTGAATGGGAAGGTTTGAGAATTGAGAAGCATCTCATTGATCGTGACCGGGACTTTAAATTGCCGGCATTGATAATAAAACCGAAAAAGGTCAAAAGCAAAGGGGTGCCTGCCATAATATTTTCCGGTTGTTTCGGGAAGATGAATGAAATCTCAAAGAACAAGCAATTCATTTTACAGAAAATCAGGGAAGGTTATGCTGTAATGGTTGTGGATGTGAGCAACACGGGGGAATTAAGGACCCCGGAAAAAGGTGTCCAGGTAAATTATGAGTTTTTTGTAGCAAAGCTGCCTGTATATGCAGGCAGGACATTACTGGGTTACCGTACGGAAGACCTTGTTATTGCAAGGAACTACTTTCAGACTGTATTAAATATAAACAGGAAAAAGACAGAACTTTTTGCTTCAGGACAAGCCGGACCTCCTGCGATCCATGCAGCCGTAATAGGCGGAGGTTTTTCAAAATTGTATCTCATGAATACACTGGATTCATGGGAAACGATTGTCAGAACACACTTCATGCCGGATAATCTGGGAGTGATTGTACCTGAAGTACTGAAATACTATGATTTGCCTGATCTTGAATTAATGCTGGCAGCTAAGAAAATTGCTGTGGAAAGGATAATTAAGGAGTGAGTTCATGTCTGAGAAATGATCATATCGATGGTCATCCATAGAAATTTTACCCGGCATATGCCAGACCGGGAATCGGAACTATTTTTGGGATATCAACCGGTCCAAAGGTCAGTACTTCGGGTCCCAGTTTCATGTCAGAGTTCATCATCTCTTCGTATGTCACATCTTTTCCGGTATATGCTGAGACTCGTCCCATGATAGCTACAAGAGTAGCGACAGCGGTCTTTTCTATTTCATTTATCACCTTGCCGTTGCGGATGGCTGTAACAAATGTTATCTGCTCCTGAAAGTGCGGCTCAACTGTTACTCCTTTTCCAGGATTGCCATCTTTATCCGGAGGGTATTCATATTGCCAGATTTTGTTACCTGTTGTGTCAAAAACAGCGCTGGTACAGTCGGTCGACCCTTTTGTCCCCTGTATTCTGTCAGACACATTGGGTGTACAATCGTCTATCTGACGGCACATACTGTGAAAATGCATTCCGTTTTCAAATACGAAATCAACGCTGAAGTTATCGTACTGATCGCCGGTAACGCGCCGCTGTCTGGAGCCAAAACCTGTGGCTTTGACAGGGTGGGATCCGGTAAACCAGTTCATTAAATCAATGTTGTGAACATGTTGTTCGACGATATGGTCGCCTGAAAGCCAGCACCAGTTCACCCAGTTGCGGATCATGTACTCCATTTCGCTCCATGCAGGGTTGGGATCGCGATGCCATAACTTTTGCATATTGAAGTAAATATTCCCGCCGACTATTTCACCAATGGCACCCTGAGCAACCTGCTGCCAGTTAGCGGCACGGTCCCGCTGATGCCGGTAATGTGTTCCGGGCATTATACAAAGATCCATTCCCTTAGCCTTCTGTGCAGATGCCATAATTGATCTTACACCAACAGGATCAACAGCTACAGGTTTCTCTGCAAATACATGTTTCCTGGCCTGAATGGCTGCTGCCAGGATCTGCGGTCGGAAGTAAGGGGGTGTTGCATCGAGAATAATATCAACATCAGAATCAATAACCTTTTCGAAGGCATCGAAACCCACAAAACAGTTTTCGAGGGGGACTTCCTGACCTTTTGATTTCAGCAAAGTAGCCCTGCAGTTATCTATACGATCCTGGAATGTGTCTCCCAGGGCAACGATTTGCAGGTTGGGTCCTGATTCCAGAAAGTTAATTGCTGCGCCTGTCCCGCGACCTCCGCATCCTATAAGTCCTGCTTTGAGAATTTGTCCGTCGGGAGCCTGATCCGGCATAAGCGGCAATTCCACTCTTTTCTCTGTTCCACGGGTACAGCCGGTAATGATTGAAGGAGCGACTATGCCTGCAATGCCTGCAGTTGCTGTTTTCCCGAGAAAATTGCGTCGGGTAATACTTGATTCTTTCATATCAGCCAGGGTTTATGATTAATTACTTAACAGGTATTAAAAAGTTGTCATATGCGATCAGAATATAAATTTAATGGTTTCTCCGGATTGAAAGCAACAGGCTGAAGAAAAATCCAACAAGCCTCAATGGTATATCCTTTCCTGGTCATATTTCAATTAAGCTTTGCGGAGAGGGGGATTACCTTCGGTGATCCCGGGTGGGACACCTTGCAAAGCTTAAATGAACCCTTCGGGTTTTATTTGATTTAGCTCCCCTCTTTGCGAAGCAGAGAGGGGCGGGGGGGTGAGTTCATGAAATTAAAGGGATTACGACCTCACCGCCTTGCGGCGTTTCGGTCGTGATCACCATGGGGGGTCCCTTGCAACAACAAATTATTCCCAACTCGGTTCACTCGTTTGGGATTTTTGTTTTTAGCTGTCCTTAACAAAACAAGTTTTGCACGGTCATCTAAAAACAAAAATCCCACGGCAGGCCGTGGGAATAATTTGCTGTTGCGGAGAGAGGGGGATTCGAACCCCCGGTACCCTTTTGAGGTACACACGCTTTCCAGGCGTGCCAGTTAAACCACTCCTGCATCTCTCCAAAAACAGGGGCGCAAATTACGAAAAGGATATTTCTCCTGCAAGGGATCTGTTCAGCCCTTTTATAACTTCTTCTCTCAATGTATATCTTCCAAGAAGGTGCATAAGCTTGGTCACGGAAGCTTCGGATGTAAGGTCCCTTCCGCTCACAACTCCGGCAGAAAGCATCTGCCTGCTTGTCTCGTACAATCCCATTTCAACGCTCCCCCCGTGACATTGAGTAACATTAAGGACTATTCCGCCCTTACTTATAAAACCAAGGAGTTCTTCCAGGAACCAGTCATAGGTAGGGGCATTGCCTGATCCGAATGTTTCAATTATAAGCCCTTTCAGACCATTTGTATTCACAATGGCATGGACCAGATTCCTCGTTATACCCGGAAACAATTTCAGTATAGCAACATTGGTGTTGAAGACTTTATGGACTGTAAGTTTCCTGTTCCTTTGTGCAGGAGTGATTTGGTTCCTGTTATATTTTATATGTAATCCTACCTCAGCAAGGTATGAGTAGTTAGGTGAACTGAACGCATCAAAATGTTCTGCGCTCAGCTTGGTGGTCCGGTTGCCTCGTGTGAGCTTATTATCGAAATATATGCAGACCTCCGGCACCGAAGGGACTCCATTTTCATTAGCTGCTGCAATCTCGATGGCCGTTATAAGGTTTTCTTTTCCGTCTGTCCTTAGTAATCCGATCGGCAGCTGCGATCCGGTAAGTATTACCGGTTTATTAAGGTTTTCCAGCATAAAGCTCAATGCAGATGCGCTATATGCCATTGTATCAGTGCCGTGCAGCACCACAAAACCATCAAAGTTATCGTAGTTTTCATCTATTATATCAGCCATTTTAATCCAGACAGCCGGATCAATATTGGATGAATCCTTTACCGGATCAAAGGATACCGAGTGAAGATCGTATCCGAATTTTTTCAGTTCCGGAACATGGTCTGAAATATACCTGAAATCAATGGGTACCAGCGATCCTGTCTCCGGATTATGGACCATTCCTATGGTACCTCCGGTGTATATGATCAGGACGGAAATTTCTTTCTTCTTGTTCTTCATAGAGGGTTTTCAAAGATTGAAAAGGGAAACCGAGCTGGCATATGTTATGCCGGCTATATCCTCTTCATTCATTCCGTAAATATCTGCAATCTTTTTATTAATTATGCAAATATACGAACTCTCATTTCTTTTTCCCCTGTATGGTTCCGGAGCCAGATAAGGAGAATCGGTCTCCAGAACAAGATTCTCCGGTCCAATGGTTTCCAGCACCCTGTCGAGCCCGGAATTCTTAAAAGTTACAATACCCCCTATGCCAAGCCTGAAACCCATTCTGACAGCTCTGGCGGCATCGTCAGCATTGCCTGAAAAAGCGTGAAATACTCCTCTGAGTCTCTGCCCTGCAAATTCATCGAGTACTGAAAATACTTCCGGAAATGAATTCCTCGAATGTATTACAACCGGCAGATCCTTAGATATTGCAAAAGTGACCTGTCTTCTCAGTACAACTATCTGTTCTGCAATGAAACTATTGTCCCGGTAAAGATCGATCCCTATTTCTCCTATTGCAATAAATTTATGATTATTGAAGAGCGATTCGAGTTCTTCCAGCTGGGAAAGATAGTCCTCCTTAACTGATGTGGGATGAAGGCCGATCATTGAATAGCAGATACTCTTGTACCGGTTTTCTGTCTCCATCATTCTGCCGACGGAATGGATATCAATATTGGGCATCAGCATTGCTGATACACCGGTGCTTATAGCCCGGTCAACTGCTTCATCCCTGTCTTCACTGAACTCCGGGAGATAAAGATGTGTGTGTGTATCGATAAATGGCATCAGACCACTCCCTGTGCTATCATTGCATTTGCAACCTTCACAAATCCTCCGATGTTGGCGCCATCAACATAGTTAATAAAGCCATTCTCTTTCGTACCATATTTGACGCAGATCTTGTGAATATTTTTCATGATTATATGAAGCCTTTCATCAACCTCTTCCCTCGACCATGGCAATCTCATTGAGTTCTGTGTCATTTCGAGTCCCGATGTAGCCACTCCTCCTGCATTTGAAGCCTTCCCGGGTCCAAAAAGTATTCTGGCATTCAAAAAGACCTCAACAGCTTCGGGTGTTGATGGCATGTTTGCACCTTCCGATACGCAGATACATCCGTTTTTCACAAGCAGCTTAGCCTCCTCTTCACTGATCTCATTCTGGGTAGCGTTAGGCAACGCGATATCGCATTTCACTATCCAGGGCCTCTTTCCCTCAAAGTATTCGCAGCCATATTTTTCTGCATATTCCTTTATCCGTCCTCTCTTAATATTTTTAAGATCCATTATACAGTTCAGCTTCTCGGAATTTATGCCTTTCGGGTCATAAATAAACCCGTTTGAATCAGACATAGTTATTACTTTGCCTCCATATTCTGTAACCTTTTCTGCCGCATACTGAGCTACATTACCTGATCCTGAGATAGATACAGTTTTGCCTTTTATCCCCTCCCCCCGTGTTTCAAGCATCTCCTGTGCGAAGTATGTAACTCCGTAACCTGTAGCTTCGGGACGAATAAGCGAACCACCCCATTCTATTCCCTTGCCGGTGAGAACACCGGTGAATTCGTTTTTCAATCTCTTGTACTGGCCAAACAAATACCCTATCTCCCTGCCTCCTACTCCTATATCTCCGGCAGGAACATCGGTATCCGGACCAATATGTCTGAAAAGCTCCGTCATAAAGCTCTGGCAGAACCTCATAACTTCATTGTCGGATTTCCCCTTGGGGTCAAAATCTGATCCCCCTTTGCCACCGCCCATAGGCAGGGTGGTAAGGCTGTTTTTGAGTACCTGTTCGAATGCAAGAAATTTAAGGATGCCAAGATTAACTGTTGGGTGAAGTCGGAGTCCTCCCTTATACGGACCAATGGCACTGTTCATTTCAATTCTGAATCCCCTGTTGATCTGTACATCGCCTTTGTCATCAAGCCAGGGTACCCTGAAAATTATTGTCCTTTCAGGCTCTGCCATTCTCTCAAGTATTTTAGCCTGTTTATACCTCGGGTTTTCTTCAATAAACGGGATAAGTGATTCTGCCACTTCCTGTACTGCCTGGTGAAATTCATTCTCGCCCGGGTTTCTCGATTTGATCATTGCCATAAACTGGCTGACTCTTGGATCCATCTTTAATAATATTAGGTTACTGATAATTTTGGTGGATAAAAGTAAAAAAAAGAATAAATATTCATTGCAGATGTTCAGAAATAATAGGGGTTGGGGTAAAAATTCAAATTTTTCAGGCACTCGATTCCGGGTTAATGGTATTTTATTCGCACTTTGAAGGGGACAGGTGGAATAGCCGTTAACTTAAGAGTAGTAATAATAAGACAGAGATCAGAAGAAGTCAGAAAAAGTTTCCCCTCCTTTTCAAGGAGGGGTGGCCGCAGTACAATGATAATCAAAGTATTGCAAATGCTGGTCGCGGCCGGGGTGGTTGATTGTTTTTTCAGATTGCGTCTGATTTTTTAATGATTACTTTCCTGATCTCACTTTTTAAACATTAAGGTTGCTGGAATACAAATCTGTTTTCAAACCTTAAAACCGAGAATCCAATTCTATCTAGTGTTATGTTAATCCTTAATTGACGGATATAACCTTTTTAACTTTACTCTTGCTTCCTTGTTTGTGAACTGCCAATTTATTCTACTGTTTTTATTATTCCGATTAGTTTTCCAAGCCTCTACTTCTTCTTTTATTATTTCCATCTTGGATATATGCCGGTTCAAACATTGTCCGTTTAATACATGTAACTCTATCTCAGCCATATTTAACCAACTGCCATGTTTAGGCGTATACACAAATTCAAACCTATCCCATAATCTCTTGGCTTCTTTCGGTTTGAATGTTTCATAGAAAGCAGATGCTGTATGTGTATTATAATTGTCCATTACTAATGTTAATCGTTTCGCTTTAGGGTACTGTTCGTTTGCAATCCATTTGATGAACATTGCCCAATCTGTCTTAGTCTTAAATTCTGTCACTTCAACGAAACGCTTTCCTTTGAGTGGTTCATTTGCCATGAATATATTTATTACCCCATTCCTCACATACTCATAATCTACTCTTGTTTCCTGACCTGGCTTCATCGCTATTGTGTGTCGTGTTTCTTCTATTAATTGCTTTGGCGATTCATACATGCAAATTACCGGATAGTCTTTGTCGTAGGGTCTTTTATAAACATCCAATACACGTTCCATATTAGCTACAAACGCACTATTTTGTTCCGGAGGAATTACCCAGCCTTTTACTTTCCAAGGCTTAAGTTCGTTTTTTTTAAAACGCTTCTCACTGTTACATGAGAAATACTTTCAACATAATTTAATTCAACCATCTTGTCTGCCAGTAATCGCAACGACCATTTGGCAAATCCTTTCGGAGGCTCACTACAACAGAGAGTTACTAATTTGGCTTCCACATCCCCGTCTGTCTTTCTTTCATAAATGCGGGTGGTGGGTCGTCTATCCAGGCATGCTTCAAAACCCTCTTCGACAAATTTCTTCTTTATCCTGTCTATTGTTCGCATCCCAACTTTTAACACTTTGCTTATCTGCTCATTGGTTACTTTTTGTGAATACTTACCTTCATCACAATTTAATAGAATGTAGGCTGTGCGAAATGTCAGAGATGTATGAGAACCTTTATTGATAATACTCATGAGTTCTTCTACTTCGCTTTTGGTTAGTTTAATTGTATATCGTATCATTTGTATAATTTTTACAAAGATACAAATATTTATTTTAATTACGTCATAATATATTTAACTTAACACTATGTAATTATCCCTGATTTCATCTTTCTGTATTTTGTGATATTCCCCGTGGGGATCTCCTTCGATTCTTCCTCTAAATCAACCACTCCGGCCGGGAAATAAATTTTGTAAACATCAGATAATCAATTGTCCCGGCCACCCCTCCTTCAAAAGGAGGGGAAAGTATTATTATCGGATTATTTCCCGATACTAAAATAAATTTGCCTTTATTAATCTACCATATTAATCCTTTTTCAGATTAGGGCTTGCATTGACTCATCCTGCCCTGTACAAATTCCCGGGGTAACATTTCAGTATTCCCCTGAACTCCATCTGAAGCAGTTTTGAAGAGAGCTTATGCACGGGCATTCCGAGGGTTCGGCAGATCGCATCGATGTTCATTTCCCCCTCCTTCATCACAAGCTCACAGATAACTTTTTCATTATCATCCAGCTCTGAGAAGAGGGATCTCTGAACGGGAGGTTTGCTCTTCTCTGGTTTCCAGTCAAGAAAATATTCAATATCATCCGAAGTTTCAGCAAGTGCAGCTTTGTTGCTTTTAATAAGGCTGTTGCACCCTGCTGACCATTGATCATCAGGCCTGCCGGGGACGGCAAAAACATCCCTGTTGTACGAAGCTGCAATATCTGCAGTTATAAGTGCTCCTCCCTTGATTCCCGATTCAACAACAAGTGTGGCATCAGATATTCCGGCGATAATCCTGTTTCTTTTAAGGAAATTATTCCTTTCGGGAAGTGCATCAGAGAGAAAATCAGAGAGAAGGCCTCCTTTTTCCGTTATAGCTTTTGCTGTGGATGAGTGAATTGAAGGATAAATTGTATTGAAACCATGCCCCAGGACACCTATTGTCTGAAGATTATTGGCGATTGCCGCTTTATGTGCAGCTATGTCGATCCCGTATGCGAGTCCGCTGACGATTATCAGATCAGGGTGCCCGATGGCCAGACCTCCGATAATTTTATCGCATAACTCCCTTCCTCTGCCGGTAGCATTACGTGTACCAACTACACTTAATATTTTGGCTGCATCAAGATTACATTCACCTTTAAAGAAAAAGACAACAGGGGAATCATCGCACTGCCTAAGGCGGTATGGATAATCGTTATCGAGGTAAAAATAGGTCCTGATATTGTGTCCGGTCACATATTCGGCTTCCTTATCAGCCAGTTCAAGGTAGGATCTGTCACCGATATACTTTGCAAGACCTGAACCTATTCCGGGGATCTTCAACAGATTCCTGTACGGTTCGTGGAATATGGCTTCAACACTACCGAAGTGTGAAACAAGTTTTCGGGCATTTATGTCACCAATACGGGGAATAAGCCCTAAGGCAATTTTATGCTTAAGTGAAACTTCTGACATAGCACGAGAAATAGAGACAGGTAAAGATAAAAAAAAAGAGCTATGAAACTAGCTCTTACTTAGTAAATATTCTTTACATATTGTAATGTTGCTGGTTGCTGGTTGCTGGTTAGTCAACAACACCAAGCACCTAACACCAAGCACCAAGCACCTAGATCACCCCCATATCGAGCATAGAGTTTGCTACCTTCAGAAAACCTGCAATATTTGCTCCTTTCACATAATCAACATATCCGTCTTCCCTCTTTCCATGTTTCACACACTGCTCGTGAATATTGCACATTATCTCATGAAGACGGTCATCAACCTCCTTGCTGTTCCAGCGAAGCTTCATAGAGTTCTGAGTCATCTCCAGTCCTGATGTCGCAACTCCTCCGGCATTAACAGCCTTTCCGGGCGCAAAAAGAATTTTATTCTTATGAAATTCCTCCACTGCCTGAGGGGTGCAACCCATATTAGAAATTTCTGCTACAAGCATAACACCGTTCTGAATCAGTTTTTTTGCATCGTCCCCTGTAAGCTCATTCTGTGTAGCGCAAGGCAGGGCAATGTCGACCTTGACTTCCCACGGACACTTCCCTTCATGAAATTCCACACCTTCAAATGCAAATGAATAAGGTTTTACTATATCTTCGTTGGAAGAACGAAGTTCAAGCATATACTCAATTTTCTTATCTGAAATTCCTTCCGGGTCATATACATAACCATCAGGTCCTGAGATTGTAACAACTTTACCTCCAAGTTCAGTAGCTTTTAACGCAGCTCCCCATGCTACATTACCAAATCCAGATATTGAAATGGTTTTTCCCTTGAAAGTTTCATTATTGGTTTTAAGCATTTCTTTGGCAAAATAAATGCCTCCATAACCTGTTGCTTCAGGACGTATCAGCGAACCTCCCCAGTTGCTTCCTTTTCCCGTAAGAACTCCGGTGTGATCTCCGGCAAGGCGTTTATACATACCATACAGGAAACCGATCTCACGCCCCCCGACACCAATGTCACCTGCAGGAACGTCTGTTTCAGGGCCTATATATTTCCAAAGTTCAAGCATGAAAGACTGGCAGAAACGCATTACCTCGGCATTTGACTTTCCTTTAGGGTCAAAGTCTGAACCTCCCTTGCCACCTCCCATGGGAAGTGTTGTGAGGGCATTCTTAAAGATCTGTTCAAATCCAAGGAATTTCAGGATTGACAGGTTCACACTCGGGTGGAAGCGAAGGCCGCCCTTATACGGACCAATAGCATTATTAAACTGTATCCTGTAACCAAGATTTACCTTTACATTTCCTTCATCATCGACCCATGGTACCTTGAATGTCAGAACGCGGTCGGGTTCAATTATGCGCTCAATTATATTGGCTGACTCGAACTGAGGATTTTCATTATAGGCCTCTTCAATGGATTCCAGGACTTCCCTTACTGCCTGCAAATATTCAGCCTCCCCGGGATGCTTCTTCTCGAGGTTGTTCATAATTTTATCTACATTCATATTGTAAATGTTTAATTAGTGATCGGGAGTATGAAATAATACTACACTACAAAGTTGATAGTGTTAAGAATCATTAAAAATGATAAAACTCATGTTATCAGATGATAACCTTCACGCTCCCGGAGCATATAAGTTAAGCGATCTTATTATTTTTGATCTCTCTTCTTTTTTGAGAGCACTTATATATATCGTAGGGTACTTTGCCACTCCTTCTTTAAAATTCTGGTAAAGTGTTATGCTCCAGACCAGACCGAAAAGTTTTTTCTCTGTTTTATATCCTGCAAATGTCCTTTTATCAATCTCAACCGAGTTTTTTTTACCGCCAACAATACCGGAAGTGAAATACCTGAAAATAATTGTATCGCCTTCATCGGAATAGCTGACATACTGGTAATTAAGGAACATTGGAAGGAGCGCAACAAACAGCCAGATTGCAGCAAGGATGATGGTCCAGAATGTATCGCTCATGCCGAAAAGTGTAAGTTTGAACATCTTTGCTGCATATGAAAGTATAATATATGCCAGGAACAGAACTGTAACTGCAAATAGTTTTATTCTGAAACTGATGATTGTTTTACTGTTATCTAGTTTCATAAAAAGTATTTTTATGTAAAAATAGGTTTTTTTTAGACAACTCTGTTACCATTGATTAAGACCCCCAAACCAGGGCATAGGCGTTAACTTAAAGAATTTGAAAAAGGTTTTACAGGAAGGATCAATAAAGGCAAACGGATTATAATATCGAATTTAATTTCGGTCATAATACTTACCCCTCCTTTTGAAGGAGGGGATGGCCGCAGCACATTGATAGTTAATGTATTGCAAAGGCTGATTGCGGCCGGGGTGGTTGATTGGCTGGTTTATCAGATCTATTCTTTTCTATTGATAACTTTCCTTATTTCACTTTTTAAATATTCCGGTTCCTGGAATACAATTCTGTTTTCAAACCTTAATACAGTGAATCCAAAGCCCTCCGGATAGTTATCCCTGATTTCATCTTCCTGTATTTTATGATATTCCCCATGTGGATCTCCGTCAAGTTCTATTATAAGTTTTTCTGAAGGACAACAGAAGTCAACAATGTAATAACCAATACTGTATTGTCTTCTGAATTTTCTTCCATTAAGTTTTCTTGATTTTAACATCTCCCATAATGCTGCCTCAGCCGAAGTGGACCTGTTCCTGAGAGATGATCTGAAAGATTTAAGGCCTTTTCTGTTGAAGAGGTTTTTGTTATTCATAGATATAAAGATAAAAAGAAAGAATAAATCAACCACCCCGTCCCGACGCTACCGTCGGGACACCCCTCCTTGAAAAGGAGAGCCTGCCCCGCTTTGGCGGGGGGAAACTTTTTCAATCACTGTATTTACAATACTACTCTTAAGTTAACGCCTATGCCTTCACGGGGTGTCCCGCCTTGGCGGGACGGGGGCAATTTCTCTGCAAATTGTTGATAGATAGTAGTATCAGCGGTTTCTCTTGCTTCTGAAAAATCTCACCAGCAACTCTTTACATTCAGCTTCCAGTAACCCTGATTCAATTGTTGTTTTTGGATGAAGAAGAGCTCCATTAATTGTGGTGAATCCTTTTTTTTCATCTGGTGCGCCATAAACCAGAGCGGTTGCCTGGCTCCAGCCAATTGCCCCTGCACACATTGCGCATGGTTCCAGAGTTACATATATAGTGCAGTCATTGAGGTATTTTCCTACAAGGTATGATGTTGCTGCAGTTATTGCCTGCATCTCAGCATGGGCTGTCGGATCTCTGAGAGTTTCTGTAAGGTTATGAGCCCTTGCAATTATCATATCCTTATATACCACAACGGCGCCTACAGGAACCTCCTGTTTGCCAAAAGCTTTTTCCGCCTCAGCAAGAGCAGCTTTCATGAATTGTTCCTTCAGACTCCTGACCATATGCTTATAAAATTTAGTAAATGTATAAATTTAAGCTTTCAGTCAATAATATGTTCCAGGTTCCAGGTTCCATGTTCCAGGTTCCAGGTTCCAGGATCGCGGAGATATCCTGACGCCTGATGCCTGACTCCCGTCGCCTGCTTTGTATAGATTGCTTTTAACTCCATTACTCATATTCCCAATAGCATTATTTCCTCACATTTTCTTACTTTTGATGAAATTTAAAAATCAGGGGATGTATAGAACACACACATGCGGCGAACTGAATATGAGTTATGCCGGGAAGGAAGTTACATTATGCGGCTGGGTACAGAAATCAAGGGACCTTGGGGGAATGACTTTTGTTGATCTTCGCGACAGGTACGGGATCACTCAGCTTGTTTTTAATATGGAAACAAATAAAGAATTATGCGAACAGGCAAGGAAACTGGGACGTGAATTTGTTTTAAGGGCAACTGGAATTGTGACTGAACGCAGCAACAAGAATCTGAAGATACCAACCGGAGAAATAGAAATAGATGTTACATTACTTGAAATCCTTAACAGGAGTGAACTGCCTCCCTTTACAATAGAGGAGGAGACAGACGGAGGTGATGAGCTCAGAATGAAATACAGGTACCTCGATCTCCGCAGAACACCCGTAAAGAATAATATTATCCTGCGCCACAGGGTGGCCCAGGAAGTTCGTAAGTATATGGATTCAATTGATTTTGTGGAGGTTGAGACTCCGGTTCTGATTAAATCCACACCCGAAGGAGCACGCGACTTTGTTGTTCCTTCACGAATGCAGCCTGGCACTTTTTATGCCCTGCCACAATCACCACAGACACTGAAACAGCTTCTTATGATTGCCGGTTTCGACAGGTATTTCCAGATAGTCAAATGCTTCAGGGATGAGGACCTGAGAGCTGACCGCCAGCCTGAATTTACACAGATCGATTGCGAGATGTCTTTCGTGAAAAGAGAGGATGTACTGAGTACATTTGAAGGGCTTGCAAAACAACTTTTCAGATCAGTAAAGAATATTGAGTTCAGTGAACCATTCCGCAGATTGTCTTACTCTGAGGCAATAACCTATTATGGTACAGATAAACCTGACCTCCGTTTCGGGATGAAGTTCTGTGACCTGACGGCAATTGTAAAAGGGCATGGCTTCTCAATTTTTGATTCAGCTGAATATATTGGTGGTATATGTGCTGAAGGATGTGCTGAATATACCAGGAAACAACTGGATGAGCTCACTGAGTTTGTCAGACGACCACAGATCGGCGCCTCAGGTTTGATTTATGCCAGGGTTAATGCCGACGGCCCTGTAAAATCCTCGGTTGATAAGTTTTATTCACCTGAGGAGCTTAAGAAATGGTCTGAAATTATAAATGCAAAACCTGGCGATCTTATACTCATTCTTGCAGGTGTAAGGAAAAATACTTTAAGCGCCCTTTCAGAGCTGAGACTTGAAATGGGAGCACGTATGGGGTTAAGAAAGAGCGGTGTATTTGTTCCGATGTGGGTTGTTGATTTTCCCCTTGTTGAATGGGACGAAGAAGAGAAGAGATTTTTTGCAATGCACCATCCTTTTACATCACCGGTACCTGATGACCTTTGGCTTATGGAAACAGATCCCGGAAAAGTAAGGGCTGATGCTTATGACCTGGTGATAAACGGTGTTGAAATAGGAGGAGGGTCAATCAGGATTCATGATGCTTCTGTTCAAAAGCTGATGTTTAAAGTGCTGGGATTCACAAATGAGGAAGCAGAGGAGCAATTCGGATTCCTGCTCAATGCATTTAAATACGGCGCTCCGCCTCATGGAGGTATTGCATTTGGTTTTGACAGGTGGGTGGCAATGTTTGGCGGACAGGATTCAATACGCGATTTTATAGCTTTCCCGAAAAACAATTCCGGACGTGACGTTATGCTTGATACACCGTCACAGATATCCGAGAAACAGCTTAAAGAGCTTCAGATAATCACCAGGAAAATTTAACCGCAAAGGACACAAAGTTGTCGCAAAGGAGGCTAAGATAAAGTGCTATAATAGAATCCTTTGAGCCCTTTGTGTAATTCTTGGCGCTCTTTGCGGTTAATGAATTTCAAGATCAGTTTTTCAGATGATTTCACCGATAAGTGTAGCTGAGGTGCACCTTTCAATTTTTATCTTAACATATTCACCTTTTTTCTGTCCGGAAGCAGGAAATACGACAACTTTATTATGCGATGTACGCCCTGAAAGCTGTTCGGAGGATCTTTTTGAAGAACCCTCTATCAGAACATCAAAGATTTTTCCCAGATCCTGTTTTTTTGATTTTGCCGAAAGCCTGTTCTGAAGTGCGATCATTTCCGTCAACCTTTCTGACTTTATGTTTTCAGGAACATCATCTTTGTATTTTCTTGCAGCTTTTGTGCCAGGTCTTTCACTGTATTTGAACATGTAAGCGAAGTCATAACCAGCCCATTCCATAAGTGACAGGGATTCTTTGTGATCCACTGCTGTTTCTGTGCAGAATCCTGTGATCATATCAGTTGAAATTGCACACCCGGGGATGATCCTTCGTATAGCATTTACCCTGTCCATATACCATTCGCGGGTATATTCGCGGTTCATAAGCTTAAGGATCCTGCTGCTGCCGCTCTGTGCCGGCAGATGAATATGTCTGCATATATTCTCATGCCGGGCAATTGTATAAAGAAGCTCATCTGAAATATCTTTCGGATGTGATGTCGAGAACCTGACCCTGAGAAGAGGATTTATAAGTGCAACCTTTTCAAGAAGATGAGGGAACCCCATTTCCTCACCATCCTTCTTCCATGAATATGAGTCTACATTCTGGCCCAGGAGGGTAACTTCCCTGTAACCCATTCCGAACAGGTCATTTACCTCTCTGATGACAGATTCAGGATCCCTGCTTCTTTCAGCTCCCCTCACATATGGCACAACACAGTATGCACACATGTTATTGCATCCCCTCATAATTGAAACAAATGATGAAACACCATTTTTGTCCATCCTTACAGGTGATATGTCGGCATAAGTCTCTTCACGCGACAGCAATACGTTTACAGCTTTGTGGCCCTCTTCAGCTTCAGCAACGAGTGCAGGAAGCTCCCGGTATGCGTCAGGTCCGACAACAATATCAACAAGCTTTTCAGTCTCCAGCAGCTTCTCCTTAAGCCTCTCAGCCATGCAGCCTATAATGCCTATTCTGAGGTCTCTGTTCTTTTTCTTAAGGTGTCCCATCTCCTTTAGCCTGCCCCAGATGCGCTGTTCCGCATTATCCCTGATTGAGCATGTATTAATAAGGATAAGACCGGCATCTTTTATGTTTTCGGTAGTGGTGAATCCGGAATTCTTTAATATTGATGCAACAACTTCGCTGTCAGCGACATTCATCTGACATCCGTAAGTCTCAATATATAATTTCTTTTGCATGAAAAAACTCTTTAAATGTTTTGAGGGGCATTGAATTCATATCGTAAACCCACCCCTAACCCCTCCTAGGGAGGGGAACTAAAACCCCGAAACTCTTTACCCTGCGCCCTGCGCCCTGCGCCCTGCGCCTTATTCTTTACCGCCACAAAAGTATCGACAATGAGTGACTTATGAAAGAATTATTTAAATTTGTATGATAAAAAATTAATATTCAGATTTATGTCAGGTCACAGTAAATGGTCAACCATTAAGCGTAAGAAGGGTGCCATAGATGCAAAAAGAGGCAAGATATTCACCAAAATTATTAAGGAGATAATTATAGCTGCCAAAGAGGGAGGGAGCGATCCCGAATCGAATGCAAGGCTGAGGCTTGCCGTTCAGAATGCCAAGGGCGCCAATATGCCAAAGGATAATATAGAAAGAGCTATAAAGAAAGCTACCGGCGCTGATGCTGCAAGTTACCTGGAAACAACATTTGAAGGATATGCATCTGGCGGCGTTGCAATATTTGTTGAGTGTCTGACTGATAATAATAACCGGACTGTGGCAGCTGTCAGGTCAGTCTTTAATAAATACGGAGGTAACCTTGGGACAAATGGTTCATTGAGTTTTCTGTTTGACCGGAAAGGGGTATTTACCATTAATAATGAGGATCTTAAAATTGAGGATCTTGAACTTGAAATGATTGATGCAGGTGCAGAAAACCTTGAAGTTGAAGGAGATACTATTACTATTACATGTGCCAGGGAGGATTTCGGAAGCGTTAACAAAAAGCTTAATGAGCTCGGTATAGAGCCTGAAGAGGCTGGTCTTAAGAGGATTCCGAACGATACCAAAAAGCTCGATATTGAATCATCCAGGAAAGTACTGAGATTAGTAGATACACTTGAGGATGATGATGATATCCAGTATGTATATCATAATCTTGAGATGACCGATGAACTTGCAGAAGCTCTCGATTAGCAGAAACTAATTGCCTAATTGATTAAAATTATGGGAAGATTATTTGCGTTGGTGCTGGTTATGTTCCTGCTTTCAGGATGCAATAAATCTGAAACTTTAGTGGCATGGGAAAAAACTTATGGAGCAGGAGAAGCCAGGTTTATAAGGGTTACAGCCGATTCGGGGCTGATTGCCTGCGGCAGGTCATCAGATCAGCCTTACCTGGTAAGACTTGATGAGAACAAAATGGTGGTTCTGGATTTCAATGCAGAGGTTCCCGGAACATTCACCTCTGCCTGGTTCGACACTTCGGGATATATTACAGGGGGAAGCACAAACGGGAAGATGCTTCTGATGAGGCATAGTAAAACAGGGAATATTCTCTGGGAAAAATCAATCGATTCGGGGTTCAATATTGATCAGACTCAGCTACTTAACCTGGGAAACGGTACTTTTCTCGCCATCGGTTCAGCCAGTCCGGATACTATTTATGAAAACAACAGCGGACTTCTTTTCTTTAGTTTTGATTCAACGGGGCAGGTGCTTGAGGAGCTGGAATATTCCAGTGGAGATTTCGTAGCCTCGTATGACGCTTCGCTCGATAATTCAGGAAATATTTACCTTGCACTGACCCGTAAAGAGGCATTTTCAAAATCCGTTGCCTCAGTAGCTAAATTCAACAATCAGTATCAGCGCATCTGGGAGCTGGAGCTTGCTAATAATCCTGATTATGGTGCCGCTGCCCTGACAGTTTTGCATGATGGGTCCGGGGTGGTATATGTTGCAGGAAGGACCCAACTGCCATCGGAGAGTGGAGGCATGAACAATTCATTCCTGGCATCTGTGTCTGACGCCGGTTCTTTAAATTGGAAAAAGTATCCGGAAAATTCCAATTCAGGTACTGCACTGCTTCTGAATTCCGGAGGTGAAGTCATGATGCTTAACATAAACTGCTTCATTGTTAGTAAACTTGATGCTGAAAAGGGAGATGATGCCGGCAGAATAAGGATGTTCGATGTGTGTGATCCTTATAACACCGATGCCATGGCTTCAGATTTCGACATTACATCTGACAATTATTTAGTTGTGGCAGGTACCCTTGGAGGTGGTTTTTACCTGGCTGTAAGAGCTGTAAAGTAGATGTAATAATAAAAGCGCTGAATCCGTTTAGAATATGTCAGCGAAATATTATTTTTGCCCTATGAAAGGAAAATACTCCCTCACTTGCTTTTTTCTCTGCATTACTGCCGGTTTTTTGTCAGCCCAGCCAGTTGCAAGGACATCAGATCTGTTTAACAGAGATGATCATAACAACCGTATGGGAGAGCTTGTTATAAATCAGGGGCTGCCTCTTGATACCATCATCAGCAGGCATATACTTGCAAACAAAAACCTTTTCAGGGTAAATAACCATTACGGTATGGAGGGTTTCAGAATACAGATCTATGCCAGCAATAACAGGAATGCAAGAGAAGAGTCGAATAAAACCAGGGCTGAGTTCATGAGCAAATTCCCTGATATTGTTTCCTATCCCTTATATGCTGAGCCAGGTTACTTCAAGGTAAGGGTAGGCGATTTCAGAACCAGAACCGAGGCAATGAAACTGTTCCAGCTGATCAGCAAGGATTTTAAAGATGCCTACATCGTTCCTGATATTATAAATTTCCCTGACCTGAATATTAAATAATTATGAGCGACAGGATCAAGCATGAATGCGGCATTGCATTGTTGAGATTGCGCAAGCCGATGGAATATTATATTGATAAATACGGAACATGGAATTATGGCCTGCAGAAGATGTACCTCATGATGGAGAAACAGCATAACAGGGGCCAGGATGGAGCAGGTATTGCAGGGATAAAGCTCGATATGCCTCCGGGAAACAGATATATATTCAGGCAGAGATCGAACCAGGCGAATCCTATAAAGGAGATATTTGAACGTATCTATGAGGATATCGAAGCATTGAATAGTGTCAGCGGAGCTGATTTCAGCAACCCTGATTTTGTCAGGGAAAAGGTTCCATTTGCCTGCGATATTTATCTGGGACATCTGCGCTACGGGACATATGGAAATTATAATATAGATTATGTCCATCCTGTAAGCAGGGAGAATAACTGGCGGTCGAGGAATCTTGTCATGGCCGGTAATTTCAACCTGACAAATGTAGGTGAGGTATTCAGCAGTCTGATCAGGCTGGGGCAAAATCCGGTCGACTTTTCAGATACTGTAACAATTCTTGAGAATGTAGGGCACCGTCTGGATGAAGAGAATGAAAGACTTTTCCGTAAATTCAAGGATGAAGGATTCTCAAAAAAGGATATTTCTCCTCTTATCGAGAAGAATCTCGACCTTTCGCATATCCTTAAAAAAGCAAGCCGTAACTGGGACGGTGGTTATGCTATGGCAGGCATGGTGGGACATGGAGATGCCTTTGTTATGAGAGATCCGTCAGGCATCAGGCCGGCATTCTATTATATTGATGATGAAGTTGTTGTGGTTGCCTCTGAGAGGCCTGTCATTCAAACAATATTCAATGTACGGACCGATAATGTGATTGAACTTCCTCCTGCCAGCGCAATAATTATAAAAGCTTCAGGAGAAACCACTGTTGAGAAACTGCAGGAAGAGAAAGAGATCAGAAAATGTTCTTTTGAGAGGATCTACTTCTCAAGAGGAACAGACAAGACTATCTACAGGGAAAGAAAAAAGCTTGGGGAGTTGTTAACCATGCCGGTACTGAGAGCAGTAAACTTTGACATCGATAAAACGGTTTTTTCGTATATCCCAAACACTGCTGAAAGTGCATTTTACGGTCTTATAAAAGGGGTTGAGGATTATCTTAACCAGTCTAAAATTGATGCTATTTCAGGTAAAGATCTGACCCGCGAAGAACTGGAAAGAATTATCCGGCAGAGGCCTAGAGTTGAAAAGATAGCAGTTAAGGACGTAAAACTCAGGACATTCATATCAGAGGATAAGGGTCGCGATGATCTTGTCGGGCATGTTTACGATATAACGTATGGTGTCATTAAGCGCGGATCCGATAACCTTGTAGTGATAGATGATTCAATAGTAAGAGGTACAACGCTCAAAAAGAGTATAATACGCATACTTGACAAGCTCGATCCACTGAAAATTGTCATTGTCTCTTCATCACCTCAGATAAGGTATCCCGACTGTTATGGAATTGACATGGCAAAGCTCGGAGACTTTATAGCTTTTAAGGCAGCTGTTGAACTTCTGAAGGATACTGACAGAGAAGATCTCCTGGTATCTACTTATGAAGATGCTAAAGCTGAACTTAAAAAACCTGTTGAGGAGATGGTCAATATGGTAAAGAAGATTTATAAACCGTTTACTCCGGAAGAGATCTCGGCAAAGATCTCTTCGATGCTTAAATCGGATGAGATAAAGTCAGAGGTTAAAATAGTCTTTCAGTCAATTGAAAGCCTTCATGAAGCCTGCCCCGATCATCTGGGCGACTGGTACTTCACAGGGAATTATCCAACCCCCGGAGGCAATAAGGTTGTAAACCAGTCATATATAAACTTTGTTGAAGGCAGGGACATTCGGGCCTATTGATTTCCATGAGAGAACCAGGTGATCATGAAATCCTTCTTGTAGGAAGCAAGATGCCTGTTTATTTTTTCAACATACATATCCCTCATGGTGATCATAATACCCGTCTCCTCCACATCGCCGAATTTATGATTTATGAAGGTGCCGAAAGTTCTCATAGTGGGTGACAGGTTCATATAGGCATTGATAAGAGGCGGAATGTTCTCATTTAAACTTCTTACCTCACGGGATAGTATTTTATAGTTCTCTTTATACCGCCATCCTCTGAAGATCTTTTTCATCTCCTCCTGATGAATCAGAATATCAGCAGGATCTTTAGGAATAACAAGCCCGTCAGGATCGTTAAAGTGTCTGTTAAGGAAATAGAGAATCATATTCCTTGCTTTCTGGTTAAAATGAGGATACATTGTCACTTTTCCGAACAGATATTTTAAATGGTGATTGTCAATCATTAATGCACCCAGCCCGTCCCATAGATTATCCAGGGCAAACAGGCTTCTCCTTCCCATAGTCCTTGACTGATAGTCAGGATGGACAAATGATCTTCCCAACTCCATCAGGTGCGGGTAGTATTTTCTAAGGAATTTGGCGGAAAAATGGAAATATGATGATGAAGCAAGTTTTGAAATATCACAGTTTGTGCAGTTTTTTGGAGGGAAATAGTACCTGTAGCCCCCGATAATCTCCCTGTTTTCAGGATCCCATACAATCAGTTGTTTCTGAGGATCATCGGGGGCTGTATCGAATTCATCGATATCAATTTCCTTACCCGTTCCTCCTCCTGCATGTCGGAAGGTCAGTTCTCTCACCCTTCCTGTTTCATGCATAAGTGCGGGGGAATTGTTATTATCAAAAATATAGACCTCATTGTTGCCATTATTGGTACGGCGCAGCAGCTTGTCGCTTGTTAGCTCTGCAATTATCTGATCTTTAGGCAGCTGTTCAACAACGGGTTTCATACGGGTACTATTTAAAACGGTGGAAGCAGATATTTCACTCTGTTAAATCAAATGCAATTTACTCTTTTTTGTTTATTCTTAAATCCGGATTTGTGATGCCAGTTCATATGTTTTTGATTTAACCCATTCGGCCCACTCAGGATATGTCCTTGATTTGTCAAAGGTCTGCCATGGAATTTTTTCACCGAATACAAGATGTATCTCCTTATCCTTTTGCCGGAACATCTCATCAGCAAGATAAACCATCTCAATATTGGCTTTAACGCCAATCATTTTTCTGAAATTTGAAAGATTGTAGAAAAAATCAGAATTCCTTCCTGAGAAATAGGCAGGGATGATATCTCTCTTATGTAAAATAGCCTTGGTTATAAAACTTTTATGCCACTGCAGGTCTTTGATCACACCTCTCTTTTTTCTTGAGCAGAGTCCTGCAGGGAAATAGAGTATCTGGCTGTCAGAGGAGTATGTCTTCTCAATCAGTAGGGCAGCCTCCTTCCCCTGACTGCCATGCTTGTTTACAGGTATGAAAATGCCTGAAAGGTTTTCAATGTATGTTAGAATGTCGTTAACAGGGAATTTAATGTCATTGAAGTGTTTCGATAACTCATCAATGAATACAACTCCATCAAGACCCCCAAGGGGGTGATTCGAAACAAATATATACCTTCCTGCGGATGGGATGTTTTCGGGGCCTGTCACTTTGTATCTTATCTTCAGAAAGCTTAACCATGACGCCACCAGATCTGCATCCCTGACCTGTTCATTCCTGGCAAGAAAATCATTTATTTCATCCTGGTGGACAACTCTTTTAAGATAATTTATCAAAAAACCGGGTATCACTTTTCTTAATGCCGGATTCTTTGAGGAGAGCACCTTCTCAACATCTATTTTGATCATCTCATTTCTGCCCGGAACACTTTCCATTCTGATATGTTTCTGATTATTTATTTGGGGATGAAATTTAGTAAAAAAAAAGCAATGACCTCATCCCAAACCCCTCTCCCAGGGTGAGAGGGGCTTAAGCAAAAGATAATCATTTACTTACACCCCTTCTCCTCCGGGAGAAGGGGTAGAGGGATGAGGTAAAAAAACAGCTCCATCGGAGCGGATTATTTGTAGAATCCCAAAATATCAGCAAGTTGATATGCATACGAATAAGAAAAGTTATTAACAAAAATGTAAAAAAGTGGGGCAAAGTGGGGCAAAGTGGATAAAATTTATTTATTTTAGCCTTTTTATCAGAAAAAGCGGGAATGGCCACATTTATCGGAGATTACACGTGCAAGGCTGATGTCAAGGGAAGGATAATTCTTCCGATGGCATTCAAGAAGCAGATGCCTGCTGATGCACAGGATCATTTTGTGGTGAGAAAGGATATTTTCGAGAATTGCCTTGTTCTCTATTCGATTGAAGACTGGAACCGTCAGCTCGACAAAATAAGGAAACGCATGAATCCTTATAACCGTGAGCATAATATGTTCCTTCGAAACTTCTTTAAGGGGACTGCAGAACTCTCGCTTGATAACAGTAACCGTCTTCTTATTCCTAAGAGGCTGATGGATTTGATCGGCGCAGAAAGAGATGTTGTGCTTGCAGGTCAGGATGGGCGTATAGAGATCTGGTCAGCAGCTGTTTATGACAAGATTGATATGGCTGCAGGGGATTTCGCCGATCTGGCTGAAAAGCTCATGGGTGGAAGCTTAAATGATTCTCAATAATGGTTTATCATATTCCCGCACTGCTCAACGAGAGTATCGATGGGCTGAATATAAGTCCTGACGGGATTTATGTCGATGTAACATTCGGAGGAGGAGGACATTCAATGGAGATTCTTAAACGGCTGAGGTCAGGAAGGCTGATCGCATTCGATCAGGATAAAGATGCAAAGATTAATGCTCCTGATGATCCCAGGTTCCTTCTGCTTGATCAGAATTTCAGATTTCTTAAAAACAATCTTCTCTTTAACGGCATCAGCTCTATTGACGGGTTGATTGCTGACCTTGGGGTTTCATTTCACCAGTTTGATGAAGCTGACCGTGGTTTCACATTCCGGCAGGACGCTCCTCTGGATATGAGAATGAACAGGGACAGCAGAATTACTGCGGCAATTCTTCTCAATACAATGGATGAGGGTTCAATGGCAGATATGTTTTACAACTACGGTGAGTTTAGAAATTCAAGAAGAATAGCCGGAGAAATAGTTTCTGCAAGAGAGATCAAGCCTTTCGCATCGGTAAAGGATATAATTGATACAATAGGGAAACTGGCTCCTTTCAGACAGGAGCATAAGTTTTATGCAAGAATATTTCAGTCTCTCAGGATTGCAGTTAATCATGAGATTGATTACCTGATGGAGATGCTTGAACAGTCTCTTTCAATGCTCAGACCCGGAGGCAGGCTTGCAGTAATAACATATCATTCCCTTGAGGACCGTATTGTTAAGAATTTTATGAGAACCGGAAATTTTGAAGGCGGGGGAATAAAGGATTTCTACGGAAACATGGAAACTCCGTTCCGTCTTATTTCCAGGAAAGGAATTACCCCTGGTGATGAGGAGATAGCATCAAACAACAGAGCAAGAAGTGCACGTTTGAGGATAGCTGAAAAGATATGATTCATGACTGAGAAAAAGGAAAATAGTGCAAAACAGATTAAAACAGGAGCTTTTTTAAAGGAGCTGCTTAGCGGGTCGATGGTTTCAGAAAAGATCATCCTTAAAAACCTCGGATATATCTCGCTTGTGACTTTTCTGGCTGCACTTTACATAGCAAACAGGTTTCATGCCGAAAGGATTACAAGGGAAACAGCCAGCTTGCAGCGGGAGGTGAAAGATCTCAGGGCTGAAGCCTTGTCAACATCGGCCGACCTGATGTTTGTAAGCAGGCAATCACAGGTGTACAACCTGATAAAGGAAAAGGGACTTAATCTCGAGGAGGTGAAGACTCCGCCATATAAGTTACTTGTTGACAAAAAATAGGAGCAATGGCAGTAAGGGATGAAATAGTATGGCGCAGCGGCATTGTATATATTGCAATTGTCCTGATGGCTCTTGCTCTTATTGTCCGCATTATAATACTTCAGTACGTTCAGCACGGGAAATGGTCCGGTATGAGCGACAAGTATGTTTACAGAACTACCGAAGTGCCGGCCAACAGGGGAGATATACTCGCTGATGACGGAAGATTGCTGGCAAGCTCGGTTCCTTACTACACGATTTACATGGATACCCGGAGCTCGGGAATGTCTGCTGAAACATGGTCAAATGGGATCAATGGCTTATCGGCAGGTCTGTCAAGGTTGCTTGGTGAGAGATCTGCCGCCGGATGGAGAGCTGTCATAACAGAAGCCAGAAGAAGAGGTGACCGTTATTTCCTCATAAAACGGAAAGTTGACTACGAAACACTGGTGAAACTTAAGGAGCTCCCGATTTTCAGGGAAGGCCAGTTCAGGGGGGGGATGGTGGCACAGGCTGAGAACAGACGGATATTGCCGAACAATGAACTGGCCGCCAGAACAATTGGATATCTGAATCTTGGGAGTGAAGGAAATGAGGTAGGAGTTGAGGGTGCTTTCGACAAGGAACTGGCAGGAAAGAACGGTATTGCAGTCAAGCAGAGACTTATCGGTGGAGACTGGATAATTGTGGAAGACGCCAGTTCTGTTGATTCAAAGGATGGAAATGACGTTGTAACAACCATTGATATTGATCTTCAGGATCTTGCCTCATCGGCCCTTCTCGGTCAGCTCAGAAAACATAATGCCCATCACGGATGTGCAGTTCTGATGGAAGTTAAAACGGGGGATATCAAGGCAATTGCCAATCTGGAGACTGGAAGTGATGGCAGGTATCATGAGACATACAATTATGCTCTTGGGGAAAGCACTGAACCGGGATCCACTTTTAAGCTTCCTGCAATAATGGCAGCCCTCGAGGATGGGGTTATTGATACCAGCGATATTATCGATACAGGCACAGGGAGCGTAAGATACTACAACAAGATTATAAGAGACACAAGAGATGAAGGTTACGGTAAAATAAGCGTGAAGCAGGTTTTTGAGAAATCATCCAACGTAGGCACTTCAAAAATCATATATGACAATTACAAAGACCGGCCGGAGGATTTTGTAAACAGGCTTTATGCTATGAAGCTTAACGAGAAGCTTAACCTTCAGCTGAAAGGAGAAGGCGAACCTTTGATCAGGTATCCCGGAGATAAACTATGGTCGGGATTGTCATTACCCATGATGTCGCATGGTTATGAAGTACAGATGACCCCGCTTCAGGTTCTCACCTTCTATAATGCTGTTGCCAATGATGGAAAGATGATGAAGCCCCGTTTTGTGACTGCAATTAAGCGGAGCGGTACCACAATAAAAAGATATGAACCTGAGGTTATTATGAACTCCATCGCCTCTAGGTCCACAATAAGAAAAGCGAAAAGTATGATGGAAGGAGTGGTTGAACATGGCACCGCCACAAACCTGAAGAATCCAAATTACAGGATAGCCGGAAAGACAGGAACTGCCCAGATTGCAAAAGATAACAGAGGATACAGGCAGGGAGCCAGGATCTCCTATCAGGCATCATTTGTTGGATATTTCCCTGCAGAGAATCCGCTCTATTCCTGCATTGTGGTTGTAAATGCCCCTTCCAACGGTGTCTATTACGGAAATATAGTGGCAGGTACTGTTTTTAAAGAGATCTCCGACAGGGTTTATGCAACAAGATTCTACCGCGATTTCCGGGCTGAGAACAGTAAAGATGTCACTCCGGCTGCTCCTGAAGCCGGTAATGGCTACAGGGATGATATAGATGAAGTTCTTGGAAACCTGAAGGTTCGCTACCGAAGGACTTCCTCCGATAACTGGGTAGCAACACGGGAAAGCGGTGACACTATAAGGCTTTCATCTGTAAGAATAATGGAGGGTCTTGTTCCTGATGTAAGGGGAATGAGCCTGAGGGATGCTGTTTACCTGCTCGAAAGTTCAGGTCTGAGAGTCAGATACAGTGGAAAGGGAAGGGTTCGCAGGCAATCACCTGAACATGGTGCCAGATACTTTGAAGGATCAGTGGTATCACTTGAAATGAATATGTAGAATGATGAAAATTGAAGAAATCCTCGGGGGCATTGATGTAATTGCGGTGAAGGGTGATATTTCCCGGTCTGTTTCATCTGTGGAATTCGATTCACGTAAAGTGATCGCAGGTACCATGTTTGTAGCAGTGCATGGCAACACTACCGACGGACATAACTATATAAGTTCAGCTGTTGCCTCCGGCGCTTCTGCAATCCTTTGCGAAACACTTCCTGAAAATCCTGAAAAGCATATATGCTGGATAAAGACAATGGATTCAGCAACGGCACTGGGACAGGCAGCTTCGAATTTTTATGACAATCCTTCGGGCTCACTTAAGCTTGTAGGTGTTACCGGTACCAACGGCAAAACAACCATTGCAACCCTGCTTTACAATATGTTTGTAAGGCTGGGATATAAATGCGGCCTTTTTTCTACGGTTTGTAATTATATAAACGGAAAAGAACTTCCTGCCACTCACACAACTCCTGATCCTGTGCAGCTTAACAAGCTTCTTTCCGATATGGTAAAGGAAGGATGCGATTATGCATTTATGGAGGTAAGTTCACACTCCGCTCATCAGAAACGTATCGCAGGTCTTAAGTTTGCCGGAGGGATATTTACCAACCTGACACACGATCATCTCGATTATCATAAAACATTCGACAGATACATTGCCGCAAAGAAAAGCTTTTTTGATTCACTCGGCAGTGATTCATTTGCCCTTGTGAATTCTGATGACAGGAATGGACAGGTTATGCTGCAGAATTGCAATGCAGCTCATTATACCTTTTCAGTAAGATCAATGGCTGATTTCAGATGTAAAATCCTTGAACTTGGTTTTTCAGGTATGGCCATAAAGATCCAGGGGGAAGAGGTATGGACAAAGTTCATTGGCGATTTTAATGCATCCAATCTTCTGGCTGTCTATGGCGCCTCATCCCTGCTTGGAGCAGAAAGCAAGGAGATACTTACAATACTTAGCGACCTGAGTCCGGTTTCCGGACGGCTTGAGGTAATTAAGTCTGCCGGCGGAATATCGGGCATTGTCGACTATGCGCATACTCCCGATGCTCTGCTTAATGTGATAGATACAATAAATAAGATCAGGCAGGGAGGTGTTCAGCTGATAACAGTTGTAGGGGCAGGAGGCGACAGGGACAGGACCAAACGCCCGAAGATGGCTTTTATATCTGCAGAGGGAAGCTCAAAAGTGATTCTGACTTCCGATAATCCCAGAACCGAAGACCCCGAAAAAATACTCGATGATATGGAAGCCGGAATATCTGCCGACCTTAAGAAAAAGACTCTCAGGATCGCAGACCGGAGAGAGGCAATAAAAACAGCTGTAATGCTTGCCGGTGAGGGCGATGTGGTTCTTATTGCAGGGAAGGGTCATGAAGATTACCAGGAGATAAACGGAGTGAAACATCATTTTGATGACAGGGAGGAATTAAGAAAAGCTTTATTATTAAAATAGGCAACGATGCTGGTATACCTTTTCAAATATCTTGATACGCTGGATATTCCGGGAGCAGGAGTATTTCAGTTTATATCATTCAGGGCAGCAATGGCTGTGATAACCTCCCTGATAATATCATTGCTCATAGGAAAAAGGATCATCATGTTCCTTCAGAGAAAACAGGTAGGCGAGGTGGTAAGAGAACTGGGTCTTGAGGAACAGTATCAGAAGAAAGGAACCCCCTCAATGGGAGGAATAATAATACTTGCTTCTATACTCATTCCGACGCTGCTGTTTGCAAAACTTGACAATATATATGTTTTTCTGATGCTACTGACCACTCTCTGGCTTGGTTTAATCGGATTTCTTGATGATTATATCAAGATATTCCGGAAGAATAAGGAAGGACTGGCCGGCAGATTCAAGATTGCAGGTCAGGTGGGCCTGGGGCTGATTGTGGGCTTTACACTCTTTTTCAGTGATAATGTGATAATCCAGGAAAAAGTCACTGTAGCCAATCTGTCAGCAAGTGAGAGAATTGAACTTCTTGATTCCTCTGTCAGGTATACTTCCCAGGATGAAGTTGCCCTTGAGAGAAAATCTACCAAAACCACAATTCCTTTTATAAAGAATAATGAATTTGACTACGCCTGGCTTGTGACATTTATACCCGAAGACTACAGACAACCGTTCAAATGGCTCGTTTTTGTGATAATAGTAATCTTCATTGTTTCAGCAGTTTCAAACGGAGCCAACCTGACTGACGGACTTGACGGACTGGCAACAGGAACCTCTGCCATTACAGGAACTGCTCTTGGAATACTTGCCTACCTGTCGAGTAACGTTATCTATGCCAGTTATCTCAGGATAATGTATATCCCGGGCACTGAGGAACTTGTGATCTTTGCAGCCTCATTTATCGGGGCCACAATAGGATTCCTTTGGTACAATTCATATCCGGCTCAGGTTTTCATGGGAGATACCGGCAGCCTGGCACTGGGAGGAATTATTGCAGTATTTGCGATCATAATACGAAAGGAGCTATTAATACCTGTACTCTGCGGGATATTCCTTGTTGAGAACCTTTCTGTGGTTTTGCAGGTCGCATGGTTTAAAAGAACAAAAAGAAAATACGGGGAGGGAAGACGCATTTTCCTTATGGCGCCTCTCCATCACCATTATCAGAAAAAGGGTTACCCTGAACCAAAAATTGTGACCCGTTTCTGGATAGTTGCTATAATACTGGCAGTAATCAGCATTATGACTCTGAAGATCAGATAGTTTATGAAGAGGAAGATTGTAATACTCGGAGCTGGAGAGAGTGGAGCAGGATCAGCAGTCCTTGCGCTTCAACAGGGATTTGATGTTTTTGTGTCAGACAAGGGGGTGATAAAGGATAATTACCGTGATATGCTTGATAACCACAGGATAAAATGGGAGGAAGGAAATCACAGTGAAGATATCATTCTGGCAGCGGATGAGGTTATAAAAAGTCCGGGGATCCATGAGAATGCACCAATCATATCAATGATACGGGAAAAGGGGATACCCGTTATCTCCGAAATTGAATTCGCAGGCAGATATGCTGAAGGAATTAAGATATGCATAACAGGAAGCAATGGTAAGACAACTGTTACAAATCTCATTTACCACATGCTTAAAAAAGCAGGAGTGAAAGCGGCGATGTCAGGTAATGTCGGGAATAGTTTTGCCATGGACGTAGCAGAGGGTTCTTATGACTACTATGTGATTGAACTCAGCAGTTTTCAGCTCGACGGAATGTATGAATTCAAGGCTGATGTGGCAGTGCTGTTGAATATTACTCCTGACCATCTCGACAGGTACGATTACAATCTTCAGAACTATATTGACTCAAAATTCAGAATAACACAGAATCAGACAAAATCTGATTTCCTGATCTACTGGGACGGAGATCCTGTAATAAGATCAGAACTATCAAAAAAACAGTATGGAATGACTCTTCTGCCTTTCTCTGACGAGACTCAGGAAGGGATGGCAGCATTTATCAGGGAAAATGAATTAGTAATTGATTACCCAAATAAAACCAACCTTATGACAATTCACGAATTGGCGCTAAAAGGTCGTCACAACATCTACAACTCAATGGCAGCAGCTCTGGCTGGTAAAGTTCTAAATATCCGCAAGGAGGTTATCAGGGAAAGCCTTGCAGATTTTCAGGGGGTTGAACACCGGCTTGAACCGGTTATTACTGTTTGTGGAATTAATTTCATAAATGACTCGAAAGCTACCAATGTAAACTCAGCATGGTATGCTCTGGAATGCATGGAAACCAGCATTGTATGGATTGTCGGGGGTATCGACAAAGGAAATGATTACTCGGAGCTCTTCCCTTTAGTTAAGAAGAAGGTGAAGGCAATTGTTTGTCTTGGCAGGGACAACAGGAAGATAGTTGAGGCATTCAGCGATAAGGTGCCGACTATTGTAGAGACTAATTCAATGGAAGAGGCTGTACGATCATCATATTACCTGGCAAAGAAGGGATACACTGTCCTTCTTTCTCCGGCATGTGCAAGTTTTGACCTGTTCAAAAACTATGAGGACAGGGGGCGCCAGTTTAAGCAGGCTATAAGAAATCTTTGATTAATAAAAATATGGAGCAGGGCTGGCTGACAAAAACATTCAAGGGAGACAGGGTAATATGGGGCCTTGTGGTTCTCTTTATGTTCTATTCTCTGCTGGCTGTTTACAGTTCCTCAGCAGGTGTGGCATTTCTAAAGCATAGCGGTAATACGACCTATTTCCTCAGAACGCAGTTTCTTATGCTTTTATTAAGCATAGTTATCATTGTGGTTGTCCATTACCTTCCTTACCGAATCTATTTTTCACTAGCAGGGCTGTTCCTTATTATTTCTGTAATCCTTCTTGTCCTGACTTTTATTTTCGGATCGCGGATCAATGAAGCTACCCGATGGCTGGTAATACCCGGCACGGGTTTCAGCATTCAGACTTCCGATGTGGCTAAGGTGGCGCTGGTCATTTACCTTGCGCGGTCACTTGCAATATTTCAGAATGAAGTGAATAACTTCATGCTCGTTACAAAATACTTTATGTTTCCTGCTGCCATTATCTGCGGACTCATACTACCTGAGAACCTCTCTACAGCTGTTATGGTTTTTGGCATAAGCCTGGTAATAATGTTCATCGGAAGGATCCCTTTCAGATTTTTACTGGCTTATGTAGGCATGGCAGTTGCCGGAATAGTTCTTTTTGCAATGGTACTCGCAGCATTCACGGAATCGAACAGGGTTGAGGTGTGGAAGAACAGAATTGAAAGGTTTGTTTCGGGCGAAGAGGATGCGGATGGAGATTATCAGTCGAACCAGGCAAAAATTGCTATTTCAACCGGGGGGTTATTCGGTAAAGCTCCCGGCAAAAGCACCCAGAGAAATATGCTGCCACAGTCAAACTCCGATTTTATTTTTGCTATCATAATTGAGGAATACGGACTGTTGTTTGGCGCCATACCCCTCATTCTGGCTTACATGATATTGCTATTCAGGGGAATAACTATAGCTAAGAAATGTGAAACTGCCTTCCCTGCCTTCCTGGTAATGGGATTAATTACCATGATTGTTGTACAGGCAATGCTCAATATGCTTGTTGCAGTGGGTCTGTTCCCTGTTACCGGACAGACTCTTCCGATGGTCAGCTGGGGAAGGACATCAGTTCTTGTTATGAGCTTTTCTATAGGTGCAATACTTAGCGTAAGCAGAGTGGTTAATGCCAGGATCAGGAAGGAAGAACTACCGGAAGAGGAGAAAACTGACGAAGGAGAAAAAATTTATGAACCGGCAAAAACATAAGAGGGTAATAATAAGCGGAGGAGGTACCGGGGGACATATCTTCCCCGCAATCTCTATTGCCAATGCCCTCAGGAAGATTGATCCGGATACCGAAATTCTTTTTGTGGGTGCCGAAGGCAGAATGGAAATGGAGAAAGTACCGGCTGCAGGTTATCAGATAAAAGGATTACCGGTTGCAGGACTTTACAGACAGCTGACATTGAAAAACATTACTGTCATTATCAAGCTTTTTAAAAGTCTCAGGATAGCACGTAAAGTAATAAGCGACTTTAATCCCGATGTGGTCGTCGGAGTAGGAGGATATGCCAGCGGACCTGTCCTCAGGCAGGCCGGAAAGATGGGGATACCGACACTTATTCAGGAACAGAACAGTTATGCCGGCGTGACAAACAAGTTGCTTGCAAAAAAAGCATCGGTCATTTGTGTGGCTTATGACGGTATGGAAAAATATTTTCCTGCAGGAAAGATTATAAAAACCGGAAATCCTGTAAGACAGAATTTTGATACTCTTAATGACCTTAAGGAGGAAGCTATCTCCTTCTTTGGTCTGAAACCGGGATATCCGATAGTCCTTGTCCTGGGAGGTTCACTCGGAGCCGGGAGCATCAACAGGAGCCTTGCTGATAATATAGGTAAACTAAGGGATTCAGATTGCCAATGGTTATGGCAGACCGGCAAACACTATTTTGAAAATGTGAAGGCACTGGTTTCAGTCTCTTTCAGCAGGAATATTTCAGTGCATGGGTTTATTAACAGGATGGATTATGCCTATGCCGCAGCAGACATAATAGTTACAAGGGCAGGGGCGGGAACAATTTCAGAGCTGTGTCTGGTAGGTAAGCCCGTCATCCTGGTTCCTTCGCCAAATGTTGCCGAAGATCACCAGACAAAAAACGCAAGAGCTTTGTCAGACCGGGAAGCAGCTATCCTTATTACAGATAATCAGGCAGTTAAAGCCCTTGTCAGTGAAGCTGTCAGGTTGGTGTCAGATGTAAATAAGAGGGCCATATTGTCTGAAAATATCAGCAGGATGGCAGACAGGGATGCCGATATCCGTATTGCAGAAGAGGTTTTAAAACTGGCAGGACGATGATTGATTTCAGAAATATAGAAGGATTTTACTTTGTCGGTATTGGTGGTATCGGAATGAGCGCCCTTGCTCTCTATTTTGAAAAGGGAGGTTTCAGTGTTGGCGGATATGACAGGTCAGAAAGCAGGATTACAATCTCTCTCAGGAAGGCGGGTTGCGATATTACGTACGAGGATGACACAGATACAATGCCGTCACTCTTCAGAAATCCGCCGGAGAAGAATAAGGTGCTTGTTGTTTTTACTCCTGCGATACCCTCTGAAAACCGTATTCTTTCCTTTTTCAGAAAAGAAGGTTACAGAATTTATAAGCGGTCGGAGATACTGGGAGAGATATCATCAAACACCGATACATTAGCCATATCAGGAACTCATGGTAAGACTACGGTTTCGACAATGATCGCGCATCTGCTGAAACAATCTCATGTTGATTGCTCTGCGTTCCTCGGAGGCATCTCTAAAAACTACGATTCCAACCTTATTCTCGGCGATAGCAGGTATACCGTTATTGAAGCCGATGAGTTCGACAGATCCTTTCATCGGCTTACACCATCAATGGCCGTTATAACATCCCTCGATGCTGATCACCTCGATATTTACGGCGATCTGAAAACAATGATCGAAGCCTACAATATCTTTTGCAGCAAGGTCAGGAAAGGGGGTTGCCTTGTGGTTAATTCAAAAATCAGAAAGGAGATCATTGCCCCTGAAGGAGTGACCTGCTACACCTATGGATTTGAAAAGGGTTCTGATTTCCTGGCATTTGACATTGAGCGTCTGAGCGATTATTACAGGTTCAGTATTAAAACTCCTGATATGACCATCCGGAATCTTCATTTTCCTTTTCCGGGAATAATTAATATTGAAAATCTGACTGCAGCAATTGCAATTGCTGTTATGTGCGGAGTTGAAGAGCAGGAGATAAGGAAAGCCGCAGTATTGTTCCAGGGAGTAAAAAGAAGGTTTGACATCAGAATTAACATGCCCGGACTGACCTATGTAGATGATTATGCCCACCACCCTGAAGAGATAAGGGCATTCATAAAATCCATAAAGGAGTACTTCGCAGGCAGAAGAATCACAGGTATATTTCAGCCACATCTTTTTACCCGTACCCGCGATCATGCCGACGGCTTTGCTGCCATACTTGATGAACTTGATGAATCGATTCTTCTTCCCATCTATCCTGCACGGGAAAAGCCGATCGAAGGTGTTTCTTCTGAAATGATACTTGAAAGGATGAGGTCAGTGAACAAAAGACTTTCGAAAAAGGAGGATCTGGTCAGTGAGCTGGAAATAGAAAAGCTTGATGTGTTGCTGACAATAGGTGCCGGAGATATCGACACCATCGTTGTTCCGATTGAGGAGAAAATCAGGCGGGAGGCGGAGGTATGAATAAGCTTATTAAAATATTAGTGATAATACCTTTATTATATATAATTATAATACCAGTTTACTTTACCGGTTCATCTAATTCCTTACCCTGCGGAGCTATTGAAGTTATTATCAGGGATTCTGCAGATTATAATTTTGTTACGGAAAAACATATTCTTAGCCTTACGAATACCGGATCAGGGAGGATCGTCGGGACAACGACAAAAGATATTCCGGTTGCCGAAATTGAAAAAAGGATAAGTGAGCTCCGTGAGCTCAAAGTGGCCGAAGTTTATATGACAATAGACCGGCGACTCAAAATATATGTTGATCAGCGCGATCCTCTGATGAGGGTAATGCCTGACGAAGGAGGTGACTTTTTTGTGGATGATGAAGGTGTTGTTGTAAGAAAGAGGAACCTGTATAGTCCAAGGCTGCACATTGTTGGTGGCAATATCAATATCACGTCGGCGATGCTGAATGGGGTAAGCGTACTTGATACAACCATCAGATATACTGTACTCAGGGACATATATCATCTTGTTGATTATATCAGGAATGACAGATTCTGGTCGGCTCAGATCGATCAGATTTATGTAGACAGGGACGATGAGATTGATCTGATACCACGTGTGGGAAGTTATGTCATACATTTTGGAACAACGGAAAACTATGAAGGGAAACTAAGAAATCTGGAGACATTCTATGAAAAAGTTCTTCCGGATATCGGCTGGAACAAATATTCAATGATAAGCCTGGAATTTAAGGATCAGATAGTTTGTAAAAGAAGATAATCAGAAACAACCATTATAAGTTATGAGCAAAAAGGAACAGTTAGTAGCAGCCATCGACATAGGAACCACAAAAATTGTGGCAATAGTCGGTAAGAAAAACGAGAATGGGAAAATTGAAATTCTCGGACTCAGCAAAGCTCTTTCAACTGGAGTAAAGAGAGGCGTGGTACAAAATATTGAAGAGACTGTATCAGCCATTCAGAAGACAGTTGAAGATGTACAGAAGATTTCGGGAATATTGTTTTCCGAGGTGTTCGTTGGAATTGCAGGTCAGCATATCAAGAGTATGAAGAACCGGGGATATATAATCCGCGAGGCATATGATGATGAGATAAAGAAAGAGGAGGTCTTCAGACTGATTGAGGACATGCATAAGATTCATATTGATATAGGTGAAGAGATAATACATGTCCTGCCTCAGAGTTTTATTGTCGACAACGAGACCGGTGTAAAGAACCCTATCGGCATGTGTGGCAAACGTCTTGAAGCTAACTTTCATATTGTTATAGGCCAGGTGGCTGCAGCCAAGAATATCGAAAAGTGTATCAGAAAAGCTAACCTTACAGTTAAGGATATGATCCTTGAACCTCTGGCTTCGTCTGATGCTGTCCTTACTGCAGATGAGAAGGAAGCCGGAGTGGTTCTTGTTGATATCGGGGGCGGAACTACTGATGTTGCTGTATACTATGATGATATTATCCGTCATACAGCTGTTATTCCTTTCGGAGGTAATGTGGTGACAAAAGATATTAAGGAGGGCTGTGCAATCCTTCAGAGACATGCAGAGCAGCTTAAGATCCAGTATGGTTCAGCGCTTGGAGATATTGCCCCTGATGATAAAGTGGTTTCAATACCGGGTATCGGAGGAAGAGAACCCAAGGAGATTTCATTCAAGAGCCTGGCATATATAATTCAGTCGAGGATGGAAGAGATTATCGATGCAGTGAATTTCGAGATTCAGAATTCAGGCTATGCCGATAAGCTTGCAGCCGGTGTTGTCATAACAGGAGGAGGCGCGATGCTTAAGCATCTTCCGCAGCTAATGAAGTTTAAAACAGCAATGGATGTAAGGATTGGTTATCCCAATGAAAATCTTGCAGGATCGGCTAAAAATGAGATAAATCAGCCTATGTTCGCAACCAGTGTGGGTCTTATTATGCGTGGATTTGAATTTCTTGAAATATATAAGAAGGAGTTCAATGCAGGATCAAGGGATCAGTATTCAGGACCGAAAACAGCTTTTATTACTCCGGGGAAGAAGGTGGAGGAGAGTGCAGATGAAGAAACTGAGGCATTGTATGAAACTGCCCCTGAAGAGGAGAGGATACCACTTTCAGAAAAGATAAAGAGTATTTTGTCAAAGATGTTCGAGGTTGAAGATCAGCCTATTAAATAAATATTTCTGCTGTATTCCTTTCATAACAAATTAATTATAAATACTATGTCAGAAGATATAATGAACTTTGATCTGCCTGTGGAGCGATCCTCAATTATCAAGGTCCTGGGAATTGGCGGGGGCGGTAACAATGCTGTTAACCATATGTTTGAAAAGGGTATAAGGGATGTGAATTTCGTGGTTTGCAATACAGACCACCAGGCGCTGACAAAAAGTCCGGTACCGCTTAAGGTTCAGATCGGTGAGGCACTCACCGAAGGAAGGGGGGCTGGAAGCAAACCTGAAATAGGTCGCCAGGCTGCAATTGAAAATATCGATGATGTAATGGATGCCCTGTCGGGTAACACCAAAATGGTTTTCATTACCACAGGTATGGGTGGCGGTACCGGAACTGGAGCCACACCTGTAATTGCAAAAGCATGCAAAGATGCCGGATTGCTTACAATTGCGGTAGTGACAATCCCTTTCAAATCAGAGGGTAAAGTACGTATCATGCAGGCTATTGACGGGGTTACTGATCTTAAAGATCATGTCGATTCATTGCTCGTTATCAATAATGAAAAGCTCAGGGAAATTTATGGCAACCAGCCGGTTTCCACAGCATTCGCTAAAGCTGATGATATACTTACCACTGCCGTAAAGGGTATAGCAGAAATAATTACAGTTACCGGATATATCAATGTTGATTTTGCAGATGTTGAAACTGTAATGAGAAACTCAGGGGTTTCAATTATGGGAATGGGACGTGCTTCAGGGGAGAACAGGGCTGTAAAGGCTATAGAAAATTCCCTCGCATCGCCTCTGCTTAATTCAAACGATATTACCGGTGCGAGCAGTATCCTTATTAATATATCTTCAGGCAGCGGTGATCATGAGATAACAATGGATGAACTCGGTGAAATAACTGATTATATGTATGATGTGGCATCAGATGATGCGTTGATAATCAGAGGTCTGTCAAAAGACGAGACTCTAAATGAAGATATAAGTGTTACCGTAATAGCCACAGGATTTGAATCGAACAGTATTTTCCAGCCATATAAGAGAAAAGAGAAAAAACAAACGGTCGATCTTTTCCCGAATGCGACCACAATCCCGAGAGGTATAATTCCCGAAACAACAAAAGATGTATTTTCAGTTCATGATAAAGGAAGGAAATCAATTATATCCGATCAGGATGAAATATCACAGGGAATAATAAACTTCAGTCTTGAACAACATGAGCACCTGAATGAACTCAGGAAGCACAAAACATCTGAAGATGATGAAGAGAAGGAGAAGCCTGATACTACTCTGAAAAAGGTTAAGCATATGCAGAAGCTTATCAGGAAAGAGGGCCTGTCAAATAAGACAATGAAGGAGAATATTGATACATTTGAGGATGTACCTGCCTATGTAAGGAGAAACATGTCGCTTGGACCAGAAGGCAATGCAGGCGAAAGCAAACTGTCAAAATTCACTTTAACCTCAGGTGATGATAATGAACCTGTTTTGAGAGAGAACAACGCGTACCTGAATGATAATGTTGATTAGGATTACCTTGTAATCTTTACGGTTCGCAAATATTTGCGGGTTAATTTCTCCTAATTCTCTATATTTGCGACTTATGCCCAGGTTTATTTTCATAATACTGTTATTGTTTCTCTTTTCAGGATTAAATGGCCAGAAGCAGGATTCCTTAAAACAATCTGTCAAAACCATTCAGAAACAAGATTCTGTAAAGTCAAATTTAAGAGGTAGTCAGAAATTACCTGCTTCCGGAGTAAAAACCAAAGTAGCACAAACCCCTGATTCTGTAAGGTTTTCTCCTAATTTACCACCGGGGTCAGCTAAAATCAACAAAGTCACTATAGTATCTGCTAAACAGGGTTTAATTAAAATCTCCGGTAAAGAACCCAGGAAGCTTGATTCAGCAAAAGTATTCATAAAGATTTTGCGGGTTCCCGGGCAGGTTGTCAGGAAACCCAGAATAATATATCCGCCCGATGCAATCCGTTTTGCGCCTGAGATTCCTCCGGAAAGGATAAAACCCGTGCCGGTAAATGTGGTTAGTAAAATGCAGGGTTTATTGAGAAAACCTATAAAAGGTTTTCAGAAACGTGATTCTGTTAAGGTATATATAAAAGTGCTGAGGAAGCAGGATGCCACGGCTTTTTTAACGTATGTTGCTCCCGGTGAACCTCCGGTAAATTCATTAGTATTAATACCTGCTAAACAGGAACTTATTGAACCTCAGTGGTATATAGTACAGCAAAAGACCGCTTTGGAAGCAAAAAGGTTAGCCGCTTTGGTTAAGCAGGATTCTGCCAGGGCACCTAAACCCAGGATACTTAAACAATGGAATCTGTCTAAAGATTTTTCTGAGGAGATTCTATCTGAATTTGATACAGTTTTCTCATTATTTAACCGTTACAGGATATCTGATGCATATTCACCTGTAAACGCAAACCTGGGAAATTACGGTCTGCCTTATTATTCAGTCAATTTTTTCAACAGGATAAATGATCCTGACAGGTATCTCTATTACAATCATTACCGGTTTATGCACAATCCTGAAAATGCTCTCTTCATGAACACCCAGGTTCCGTTCACCGAACTTAAATGGGTCCTGTCGGGAGAAAAGGAGGTAGCTGAACAGACCTTCAGGGTTAAACACTCTCAGAACATTAACAGGTTCCTTAACTTCGGACTTGTTTACGATATTATATTCAGCCTGGGACAGTATAGTAACCAGAGGGCAGAAGATAAAACATTTACTTTCTATACCTCTTATACCAGGTCGAAGTACAAACTCTATTTTTCTACCGGACTGAACGGTATATTCGGTCAGGAAAACGGTGGAATAACCGATAAAAGTGAGCTTG
>MENI01000004.1:67516-99553 GCA_001768195.1 Bacteroidetes bacterium GWA2_40_15
AACACAAAGGATATACCGGTAAACCTTGGGTCACTTAATGACGCCAGCAGTTTTCTGAGAAACAGGAATTTCCTGGTGGTTCAGAAGTATACTTTCCTTGGTGCAATACCTGATAAGGATACAATTCCGGTCTTGAATCCTGTAGTGGCCCCGCTGACAGGTACTTTTTCACATATTTTCCAGCTGGACTATAGCAGGAGAATGTATCGTGATGCTTCTCCCGGATCGGGGTTCTATGATTCAATATATATGAACAGGAATGTTACATTCGATTCACTGTCAGCCAAATTTGTTAAAAATACTTTCAGATTTGATTTTACAACTGATGAAACGAAAGTTGTGGGGTTTAGAGCCGGATTTGGGTTGCGGAATGAGAACTTCTGGTTCGGGCAGCTTATCCCGGGTGATTCGCTGACAAAAACAGATACAGCCAACTGGTTCAGAGGCAATAATGTATTGCTTGGCAGCTTCTCAAACCAGATTGGAAATAAATTCAGATGGCAGATAAATGGGGAGTTGTATTTCGACAGATACAGGCAAGGTGACTATATTCTTAATGGTGAGATGGCAAGGTCTTTTGATCTGAAAAAAGGCGGACTTGAATGGCTGATAACAGGAGGAATAAATAAAAGAACCCCTTCATTCTGGTATACTCACTGGGGCGGTAACAATTTTAAATGGAGCTTTGATGCTGAAAAAGAGTCACGCCTCGATTTGGGAACAAGGATTTCCTATCCTGCAAGGCATGCCGACCTGAAACTCAATTATGCAGTTATAAGTAACTATCTTGATTTTGATACTCTTGCATTACCTTCACAGGATACTTCACAAATCAGGGTTTTATCCCTTTGGATCAGAAAGGATTTCAAAGCATGGAAATTTCACCTGGTACCCGATGTGATTATTCAGAAGAGCAGTAATCCGGATATTATCGATCTGCCAATGGCAACTGTAAAAGTTGCCGCATATTTTGAACACCTCTTCCGGTTTGAAAAGACAAATGGAAGACTCAATACCCAGTTCGGGGTTGATGTTACCTATCATACTCTCTATCATCCGTATTCTTATATGCCGGCTACCGGGCGTTTTTACCGTCAGGACCAATCGGAATCAGGTAATTATCCTTTTATTAACGCATTTCTTAACATAAAGCTTAAGAGGACCAGGATCTTCCTGATGTTTGATCATATTAACTATGGACTGATGAGCGGAGAGATGCTTTATAACTATGAACTGGTGCCATTTTACCCGCAACCCGGACGCAGGTTTGCCTTTGGTCTGGCATGGACCTTTTATAATTAAAAAAATTGTTGTATCTTTGCACCCGTTTTTAAAAAGAATGTTTAACTAATACAACGTTTTTGAAAAAAAGGTTAATTTTTATTTTATCGTTCCTTGTAATAGTTTGCATCTCCTGTTCTGACAATCATTCTTTTTTCAGAACATCCGGGGAATCTGCGGTATCCGCTGACTTTGATCAAATTAAGAAAAGAGGGAAGTTGATCGCCGTAACCGACTTTAATTCAACAAATTACTTTATTTACAAGGGTGAACCCATGGGGTTCAATTATGAACTACTGAGAACTTTTGCTGATCATATCGGGATTGATATCGAAATAGTAACTGAAAACCATATTGAGCATGCAATTGATATGCTTAATTCAGGTGAAGCAGACCTTATTGCAATGGGATTGACTGTCAATTCCACCCGCCGGAAAGAGATTCTTTTCACTGAATCGATTGATGAAACAAGGCAGGTTCTGATACAGCGCAGGCCACGTAGCTGGAGGTCAATGACTGCCGCTGCCATTGATAAAAAACTTATAAGGAACCAGCTGGATATTGCAGGTAAGACCGTATACGTACAGGAAGGCTCTGCCCATGCTGAGAGAATGGTAACGCTGGGCAACGAAATCGGTGATTCAATAATAATTGTTAAAGTGCCGTTTGACTCGGAACAGCTTATAAAGAGTGTTGCCGAAGGAGAAATTGATTATGCGGTTTGTGATGAAAATGTAGCAAGGGTTAATGCCACATATTTCCCCCAAATCGATATCAGCACGCCTGTCAGTTTTCCCCAGAAACTTGCATGGAGCTTAAGGAAGAATAATTCCGAACTGCTGCTGGATGAACTTAACAGCTGGATTCAGGCTTATAAAAAGACCGGGTCATATGCCCTGCTTCATTCAAAATACTACAGAAACTCAAGGTCAGGCATTATAATACGAAGTGATTATTATTCCCTCAAAACCGGTAAAGTTTCAAAATACGATGATCTGATAAGAGAATTCAGTGATACTATCAAATGGGACTGGAGGCTTCTGGCTTCGCTAATTTACCAGGAGTCGAGGTTTGATGCCGGAGTGGAATCATGGGCCGGTGCCTATGGTCTGATGCAGATTATGCCAAGTACTGCCGAGCGTTTCGGGATCGATATTACCGTCTCTCCCAAAAACAATATAAAAGCCGGGGTAATGAATATCAACTGGCTACACTCTATATTTGATCCGAAGATTGAAGATGAAAATGAGAGGATTAATTTTATACTTGCTTCTTATAATGCAGGTCCGGGGCATGTACTTGATGCCATGAAGCTTGCCGAAAAGCATGGCATGGATCCTCAGAAGTGGACAGATGTGGAAACCTGGTTGCTGAAGAAGTCAGAACCCCGGTATTATAATGATGATGTTGTGAAAAGCGGATATTTCAGGGGAACGGAATCGGTAGCCTTTGTATCGGAAATCCGCGACAGATATGAGCATTATAAGAATATACTGCCTGCTGATTATGTGAAACAGGATATGTTCAGTTCTCACAGATAAAGCAGGTATGCTTGGTGCTGGGTGCTTGTTACTGATTGCTGGTTGCTGGTTTGGGGATCCCCTCCCGGGAGAGCCTGTCCCGCCTTAGCGGGAGGCCAGGGGTGGGTTAAAAGATGTTCCAGGTTCCATGTTCCAGGTTCCATGTTCCAGGTACCAGGGAACACATTCTAACCCATTTTCAGCTCAAAATTTCCCCTTTTGATAATGGTAAGCAATTCATGAAGCATCATTGCAGTTGCTCCCCATATCACGTTGCCATCGTAGTCGTAATACTTAACATCTATCATCTCCCCATGTATCTCCATGGGCTTTGTCCTGACAATTAAAGGATCGAGAAGTTTACTGATCTCCGCATCAAAAAGGAAAACCACCTCACCGGGATGATGTCTGAAATCAGGCTTTTTTTCTGTCCAGCCGACAACAGGTGTCACTATCATGTTACTCACGGGGATGAAAAGAGGAGTAAGTGTATTTATTACACTTATATCTTGCTGTTTTACGCCTGTTTCTTCATCAGCTTCACGGAGTGCTGTATGAATGATATTTTTATCTGAGTCTTCCTTCTTTCCTCCGGGAAAACTGATCTGTCCGCCATGTATTCCCTTGTAATCGGGCCGTTGCATCAGAACCGTATGTACCGAACCTTTATCAGGAAATAGCAGGATCAGAACCGCAGCCACCTTTGCATCAGGTCCGGGAGACCCTGGAAAATTCCTGATCATACGATCGGAGGAAGCCATCTGCCATTGAACTGCTGTTCCGGGAAGTCCTTTTTTAATTTCAGTTTTTAATAATTCCACAAATCCTCTCATAGCTTTCCAGTTTCTTTTAATTCACCCCCCTGCCCCTCCCGACCGCCGGTGTGGACAGGCTCTGAAGGGCCTCATTGCCAGTCTGATCAGCCCCCCTGCCACTCCCGACCTCCGGTCGGGACAGGCTCTGAAGGGGGGTATATTTCGTTTTATCACAGACGCTGGTTAAGAGTAGGAATTATACCCCCTTCAGGGGGTGGACCCGCGCCAGCGGGGCCGGGGGTTTTACATCTATGCAGGATGCTGATTTAAGCTCCGTGTCTGCGGAGGCCGGGGGCTTTCCATCCATCCAAACTTTTTTAATTGTTAAAATTACTCATTTGAGTGGATTTACGAGGTCGATTATTCATATCTCAGCGCCTCCACCGGATTTCTGTTGGCTATAATTATAAAATTTAAGGCAGAGATCAATGCAATCAATAATAAAACAAAAAGACCACATGAGACAAAAATACCCCAGTGCAGCGGTGTTTTAGAAGCAAAGCTCTCCATCCATTTGTGGGTTGCGAACCAGGCTCCTGTTGATCCGGCTAATACTGCAGGTATGGCAATGTACTCCAGGTCCCTGATGAAGATCCTTAAAATGTCGGATAGACGGGCTCCGCTTATTTTCCGTATTGCTAATTCCTTGCTGCGGCGCGATGTTTCAGTGATAGTGTAGCCCAGCAAGCCCATAATTGTAATAAGTAAGATAATGACACTTCCGGCAAGCATTGCGGTACGAAATCCCTTCTCTGAAGAGTAAAGCTCTGTCTTTTCGGTTTCAAGGCTTTTCACAACAGCATCCTGATGAGGCAGGGCCATGTTTAATACATCTGTTATTCTTTTCATAATATCGGTTTGTGATCCCTCATGAACCTTTACAATAATATAACATGAAAATGACGGATTAGTTTCTATCCTTTCCTGAAACTTATCATCAGGCATAAAAGAAAACATTGACGGTCGTTGGTCGGGATACGATATGGACCTTATTGTAAAATCAGAAAAAACACCGCGTATTGTATAAGTTCCATGTTCACTAAGGGTGACCTGTTTTCCCGTCACTCCATCTTTCAAGCCACCATTGATCATCAGCATGTCGGCTCCTTTCCGGCTGATAAGAAATTCGTTGGGAATAGTGGTTCCGGGCGAAAAATTACTGCCTTCAACTACCGGAATATTAAGTATGGAAAGATAGTTTTCGTCGATCCAGTAAAAATCAGCAATATTAAAAAGTTCTTTCTCTTCATCCGGTAACGAAACATTGTTACCCGAAGCTCCCTCTGTTGGTACACATGATCCCAGCGCTACAGCCTCAATCTGCGGTATAGCTCTGAGCTCATCTAATACGATCGACAGTTTATTGCCGGGCATTCCGCTTGTAGATGCATAATATACACCTTCTGACCGGTAACCATGATCAGATTTCCTTAATTTGTCATATTGCAGAGTGACAATAACAAGTACTGTCAGAATGAAAGTTGCTCCGGCAAACTGGAATGACAGAAGACCAAGTTTCCACTTATTACCTTTCTGAGCATAATTGTGAAAAATCGAAGCTACAGGGATTTCGGCAAAAACGCGGCCCGGGAAGTAACTGATAATTATGAGCAGGACAAGCATTAAAACCAACAATCGCCAGATAACGTAAGGATTCATGGCAGCTGAAAGACTGTGGCCCACCTCTGCCTCAATTACAGGTTGTACAATCGTGATGATCATGAAAGCACCTGAAAGTGAGATAAGAAAGAGTAATGATGTTTCAGAAAAGATCATCAGTTGCAGATTTCCGACCCTGGCACCGTAGGTTTTATAGATTGCCGAGCTCTTAATCCTGCCAACCAATGCGCTTAGGGTAAGTAATATATAATTCAGCAGAGAAACCAGCAGAACTGCAAATGCTATTGAGCTGAGGATAAACACTATGTCTCTGACTTCTTCGACATGGATTTTTTTAATCAGCTTAAAGCTGTATTTTAATACCATCCCCTGCTGTATCGCCTCAAGACGTTCAATATCCTGGTGAACTTCCTGCATTTTACGAACCGCAGGCATAAGACTTTCAGGATCAATTCCGGGTTCCAGTTTAACACAGGTATAATACCGGTCGTTCCCGAGCCAGTTATTGGTACCATCCCACATAAACCGGCCGGTAGAAACCATCGAAATAAGGATATCGTATTTGTAGTTGGTGTTTTCCGGCAATTCTTCAAATACTCCGGCAATAGTCAGCTTCTTATTCGGATATTCTTTTAATTCAATCATCTTCCCAATAACATCACCACCTATCATCTCTGCAATCTTGCCGGAAACCATGCAGTTCATCTGACTCTTTAATATCTCTTTCGGGTTTCCCTGGATCATCGGCCGGGGTAGAACATCAAATATAAACTCGTCGGCGAATGAAAATTCACCACTATAGCTTTTCTTATCGTCAGTATAAAAGACAGAGCGACCTATGCTGTTTAAACGTGCTGCTGCCTCTATACCAGGGACCTCAGATTTTAATCCGGGAGCTATGGCCCCGCTTACACGGCTATGAGAGCTCATCTTGTCAGACGACTTATCCATTTTAAAGTTCTCATAAACCACATAAATGCGATCGGCATCGGGATAGAAACTGTCAAAACTGTAGTAATAAAATACTTCGGACAGAAGAAGTATTCCGAAAGCCAACCCGGATGCCAGCGATATTATGCGGGTTATTGAATGTTCTCCTTTACGGAATAATTTGCGCCAGGCAATTTTTAATGAATTCATTTATAAAGTATTTTGTTATTGTTCTGTTTTTATTCTTTGAGTATTTTTAATTGATCTCTTATCATCTGACTGTCAAAACAACAGGAAGGGAGCCGGTATAGTATCGCAGGAGGTTCATTCATATCTCAACGCCTCCACCGGATTTCTTGTTGCTGCACGCCAGCTTTGCCAGCGGAAATCCACCCCTAAATCCCCCAAGGGGGACTTTGAATTCTGCTCCTCGTTTCATCTTCTATTAAATTAATAACTTGTTCTATATTGTTTTCAACCTCTTTATTAGTGAACCTTATGACTCTAATTAAATACTTCTCCATCCCTGCCAAACGACCATCATCATAGTCTTTTTTGCCTTCATGTATCTCTCCGTCAATTTCGACAACCAATTTCGCTGCATGACAATAGAAATCTGCAATGAAGAAGTCAATGGGATGCTGTCTGCGGAATCTTAAACCGTTGATTTGTTTATGTTTAAGTTTCTCCCAGAGAAGTTTTTCGGGATGAGTCATTTTTTTTCTTAAAAGCCTGGCAGCCTCAAATGTTGCAGGCTTCGCTCCATAATACATCGATTTTTCAATTTCTTCCATCTTCCATACTTTGTAGTACTGCATAAGCCCCCCTTGGGGGGTTGGGGGGTAAGGGTTATTCATACCTCAGCGCCTCCACCGGATTTCTCGTTGCTGCCCGCCAGCTCTGCCAGCTTACAGTTGCCAGAGCTATAATCAAGGCTAATAATCCGGATAAAAAATAGATCCACCAGCTCAAGTCAGTTTTATAAGCAAAACTCTCCAGCCATTTATACATGGCATATGATGCTAATGGAACAGCAATAAGATACGCAATAATGACCAGACTTATAAATTCTCTGTTTAGCAAGAGTAATATTTCAGATACTTTTGCTCCATTTATTTTTCTGATTCCAATTTCTTTGGTACGACGTTCGGATGAAAAAATAGCCAGACCTAAAATGCCTATACATGAAATTGCTATAGCAAGTATTGCAAAGAGACTTATTGTACGTGCGAAATATTCTTCTGACTTGTACATTGAGTCAAACCAATCATCATAGAACTGGTATTTAAAAGGATATGAAGTCAGTATATCTTCCCATAGCTTTTTTATATTGTCCATACCAGGGCCGACACTATTTGAGGCAAACCTGATATTTATTGCCGACGGCATGCTTTTGGATGTAAACATTATGCATACTGGTCCAATAGCCTTATGTAGTGAGCTATAATTAAAATCATTTACCACACCTATTATGTCAAATCCTCCAAAATTATTAAATCTCTTATTTTCGAGGCTTTCAAATTCAAAGTGTCTGTAAGCAGTTTCATTGATCATGCATACTTTATCGAGATCACCTGGTTGCAGATCTCTACCTCTGACTACTTTCAATCCAAATGTCTTTAAAAAAGAAGTGTCAACCAAAAGACATGGTACACTCATATCTTTGGCAGTATTTTCCATGTTAGAATTCATATACATCCTTATTTCGCCCGGGACACCAGATGTTAATGATAAATTTTTAATGTATGGCGATTTCCTCACCTCACCCAGCAAAGTCATCGCTTTGCTTCTGTCGTTCTCCCTGATTGGAGGAAGATCAAGCCGTAGCAGCTGTTCCTCATTAAATCCGGGATTACTATGTTTCACATATTGAATCTGCCTCTGCACTATAATAACACAAAAGATCAGTATAATCGAAATAGTGAATTGAAAGACGATAAGAGCATTACGTAAATAATTCTTTTTAGATGGAGTAAAGGTAGATCCGGTCAGTATTTTCACAGGTGCGATCCTTGTAAGGACAATCGAGGGACCGACTCCACTTATCAAACCAATGATAAGTACAGCAACCGGCAGAATTATTATGTATGGAATTTGAAATAATGTATTTATACTTATACTTGATTTGAAGAGATTTTGATAATAAGGGATCAGAAACCACAATAACATTATCCCCAAAATGAAACCAAGGAAAATTACCAGTAGGGATTCTGTCAGGAAATTGTATATAATATTGTTCCGTTTTGCACCAAAGACTTTCCTGATGCCTGTATGCTTGTTATGCTTTACCTGCTGTGCAACGGTCAGATTTACATAATTTATCACAGCAAGAAATAAGATTATTAATGCAATGACAGTCAGCAAATTTAATAAGTCCGGATTCCCCTTTTTTGTGTCACTCCCTGTTGTTGTATCATGAAGATAGATATCCTTCAGCTTCAGAAAGCCAATCTGCTTCACATATGGCTTCAGTATATCGATATTTTCATTTATTTTTTCCGAAAGTGTTTTGGTATCCACATTTTTCTCAAGCTGAAAATATATCTGAAAGGGCCACATGTAAGTACTTGAATCCCTTGAATCACCAATCCACCTGTTAAACTTGAACTTAATGTTTTCCGCATTCACAAGTAATCCGGCCCTTAAACTTGAATTATCAGGGAAATCCTTTATAATACCTGAAATGGTTACCGGAATAATGCCCCATATTAATATATCCTTTCCAAGAGGAGGTTCTGCCCCGAAAAGTTTCCTTGCCGTCGTTTCCGTCATAACTGCTGAATTTATCCCGGTAAAAACCGGTGATTGAAGCTGAGAGATAAACGAAACAGTAAAAACCTCAAAGAAATCGTTGTCAACAGACATGATATCATCCAGATAATAACCTTTACCCGTGTATTCAACCCAAACCGGATGACCTGAACGCAGCGCAAGACATGCATTCTGAATATCAGGAATATTTTTTTGCAGAATATCTTTCACACGATAATCGATGTTGCTTGAATTATCCTTTGTATTAATGATTCTGACAATCTGATCAACGTTTTTATTGTACAGGTCGTTTGAATATTCATTGGTCACAAAAAGAAAAATTGCAAGGCATATTGATATTGCAAAAGCAAAACCAACAATATTTATAATCGAAAATTTCCTGTTGGTCAGGATATTTCTTGCTGCTGTTTTTAGATAATACCAGAACATTTCAGTATTTTATAATGTTTATAGATTTTAACTGGAGTTTCCTCAAAATTTGAACTTAAAAGTTCTGATGTGCTGATATAGTGCGACATTACGAACTTTAGCAAGTGAAAAGTAATTAAAAAACGAGTTCATTCCCAAACATTTTATTTGACAGGCCTTCTGAAATTACCAGGGTCATAGGTTCATTCAGTGCATTATGCAAGTCTCCCTCAACAGATATGTAACTAAAGAGATTAAAAAAATCATTGTCAGCAAATACAAGATCTGAAACCAGTGGCTCTTTATCTTCTGATTGGAAGACTGTCGTTTCCCATGCCGGAGTTACCCTGACAACTGATTTCATTCCGGGGATTTTTCCATTAATTGTTTCGGTCAGAATCCCGGGGGTGTGAATGGCATCAGCATTCTTCTTTAAAAGGAAAACTTCATTGACATTTTCGTGAAAACTGTCTGTTGTTAATTCGCTGTAGCTGTATATTGAAAGTATAATTACAATAGTAAGACTTATTGATAAACCGAAGAGGTTTATCAGGTTCGTGACAGGACGACGGATGAAATTTCTGATAATTGTTTTTAATAATACTCTCATAATCTAAGTTAATTGAAGTATTATATCAATCCAAATACACCCATCCTACTATCATGCCATCATTTTTATGCATTGAATATCATGCGGTTACAAAATATTTCATCGTCATGTTGTAAATATATTTTACTATATTGCGTAAATTAATTTTACGTTTTTTTGATTTTCAGATTTATTAGTTTAATTTTATCATCTGAAAATAATAAAGGTAAATTACAGAATAATGCGGTTTCACGGGATTATTTATGAATTATAAACTATTTGAGTGAATGAAGTGGAATGTCATAAAGATTACTTTGCAATATACTGTAGAGATCCCTCACTTCGTTCGGGATGACAGATTCCTTTTTTTGTCACCAGTGGATGGGAGATAAGAGCGGGCCATGCCCGCTCTTATCTCCCATCCACAATAAAATTTAATGTACTGTCATTCCGAATGAATCCGCCAGTTGGCGGTTGAATGAGGAATCTTCTGCTTACAGAACAAATTATATTTTTTTAGAATATAGGAAAATCGAAAATAATGTCCTCAAACAAAGGGAACATACTGATTGTCGACGACAATAAAAGCATCCTTACCTCGCTTGAGATACTTCTTAATCCTGAGTTTTCATTGGTAAGATCGCTTGCTAATCCTAACCAGATATTATCAGAATTAAGGAAGAACGATTTCAACCTTGTCGTACTCGATATGAACTTCTCTGCCGGAGTAAATAACGGCAACGAAGGCTTTTACTGGCTCAGACGGATAAAAGAATTCAATCCCGATATCTCAGTAGTTATGATCACTGCTTATGGAGATATAGATACTGCCGTAAGAGCGTTAAAAGAAGGGGCTTCTGATTTTGTCCTGAAACCCTGGGATAATGAGAAACTCCTGGCTACCCTTAAACTGGCAATTCAGCTTAACCTGTCAAAAAAGGAGCTCAGACATCTCAGAGACAGGGAGTCGGGACTAAAAAACGAGATCAACAGGGATCATCGGGAAATTATAGGTTCATCATCAAAAATACTTGAAGTCCTGAAAATGGCCAGGAAAGTGGCGGGAACAGATGCCAATGTGCTTATTACAGGTGAGAACGGTACAGGTAAAGAGCTTATAGCTAAGGAAATACACAGATTGTCCTGCAGGGCCGACGAATTACTTGTAAGTGTTGACATGGGAGCCATTCCTGAAACACTTTTTGAAAGTGAACTTTTCGGGCATGTCAAAGGGGCTTTCACCGATGCCAGGGAAAACAGGCAGGGAAAATTTAAACTTGCCGACAAAGGCACCCTTTTTCTTGATGAGATAGGGAACATATCCTTTCATCTTCAGTCGAAACTGCTTGCGGCCATCGAGAACAGAAAGATCACAAGAATAGGATCGAATGAACCCATATCAACCGACATAAGGCTCATCTGCGCCACAAACAAGAACCTCGTGAATATGGTAAAAGAGAGCCTGTTCAGGGAGGATCTCCTGTACAGGATAAACACCATTCAGATAGAGCTGCCTCCGCTCAGGGAAAGAGGGAACGATATTATTGAACTGGCCGATTTCTTTCTTAAGAAATTTATATTGAAATATAACAAACCGGATCTGAGAATAAACCATCAGGCATATGATAAGCTGATGAGATATACATGGCCGGGTAATATCCGTGAACTTCAGAACACAATTGAAAAAGCTGTTATACTTTGCGATACCAGTGTAGTAAAACCTGAGGATCTTTACCTTAAACCTGCAGGTAACATAAGCCCCGAATCCCTGCCCACCCTTGAAGCAATGGAAGAGAAGCTTATAAGCATGGCTATTGAGAAGAACAATGGCAATCTCACAGCTGCAGCCGAACAGCTTGGTATAACCAGGCAGACACTATATAATAAGTTCAGAAAGAATAAACCGGATGTTAAGTAAGAAGTTGTATATTAATATTATAATAATAGTACTGCTTATAACAGCATCTTCTGTTTTATTGGGGTACAGCCTGATCAGTCAGCATTCAATTCGTCTGACAATTATCTGTATTCTGTTAATAACAATCCTGACAGTAAATCTTATAATATTCCTCAACAGAACAAACCGGAACTTAAGGTTCTTTTTTGATTCCGTGAAAAATGATGATTCAAATCTCTCTTTTTCTGTTGATAACAAAAGCGGTTCTCTTAAAGAATTGCATCAGAGCATGAATAACGTGAACCTGCAGATACAAAAGCTCAAAATGGAAAACAGGCAGCAGGAACAGTTTTTCAGCAGGATACTCGGGATGCTTGCCACAGGCATAATAACTTATGACAACAAAGGTTTTATCCACCATGCAAATTCAGCTGCCAGGAGACTCCTATCGGTTGATACATTGACCCATCTCGCACAGATTGAACGGATTGACAGTAAGCTTTATACTGCAATCAAAAATCTCAGGCCTTCCGAAAGACAACTGATAGCTATAAACACGAAACAGGGCGAAATTCAATTGTTGCTTAAATCAACCGTATCCGGAACAGACAAAGATGAGCTGGGAATATTATCCATCCAGGATATTAAGCACGAACTTGATGAGAAGGAGGTCGATGCATGGATGAAACTCATCAGAGTTCTGATGCATGAAATTATGAATTCCATAACTCCGATAACATCACTTTCGGATAGCTTGATAAAGATCTACTATGACGGTGAGAAATCCATATCACCCGAACATCTGACCGGGGAAAAGATAAACACTACTTTGCAGGGATTGACAGTTATAAAACAGCAGGGCAACGGACTTATGTTGTTTGTTGAATCTTACCGTAAGCTGACCCGTATTCCCGATCCTGATAAGAAACTTTTTAAAGTGGACGACCTTATAACCCATGTGCGGCTTCTTTATAATTCAATGCAGAAAAGCACAGGAATTGAATTATCTGTCGATCTGAAAAATCCTGATCTGGAGCTATATGCAGATAAGAATATGATCACACAAGTCTTAATAAATCTTCTGAAAAATGCACTTGAAGCCAATGCAGGTAATGCGAATGCAAGGATAAGTCTGGTTGCCGGAACGGATATTTTTAATCATACAGAAATATGTGTTGTTGATAATGGTCCGGGAATCTCGAAGGAGATTATTGATGAAATTTTTATCCCGTTCTTTTCCACAAAACAAAACGGATCAGGAATCGGGTTGAGTATCTCAAAACAGATTATGAGGGTTCATGGGGGAAACCTTAAGGTCAGTTCGATTCCGGGAAAGGAAACGGTATTCTGTCTGAGTTTCTAATCGTACCTGATCGCTTTTACCGGTGTTATACGGCTGATCAGCTGTGAGGGCACAAGAAGCATGATAATAATTGCCACCATTGTTCCTGTATTCAACAAAAGAATATGTGTTAACTCAAGATTCACCGGGACTGTCTTAATATAGTATGAAGCGGGATTGAGAGAGATCAGTCCGGTTTTAAGCTGAAGGAAAGCAATGCCCAATCCTATCAGGTTGCCCCATAGCAAACCCTTTCCGATAAGGTATGCAGCCTGGTAAAGAAAGACTTTCCTTATAGATTTGTCATCTGAACCAAGCGCTTTGAGAATGCCGATCATATTGGTCTTTTCGAGGATCAGTATAAGCAAACCTGAGATCATATTGAATCCGGCAACAACAATCATAAGTATAATAATGATTATCACATTTATATCCTGGAAATTCAGCCAGTCGAATATCTGGGGGTATTTTTTCCTGATACTGGTAATCTTATACCTGGCCTCTTCTTCAGAAACCCTGTACCCGATAGCCTCCTCAACTTTCTCTGTCATTGCATCAAGATCATCGAAATCATTGATGAAAATTTCAAATCCGCTGACCATGGTCTCTTCCCATCCGTTAAGGCGCTTTATATGCCCTATATCGCAAAAAACATAGATCTTGTCGAACTCCTCCAGACTGGTTTCATAAATGCCGCTTATTGTGAATTTCCTCATACGCGGAGGATCCTGAACAAAATGCATTGCAAAGGAGTCGCCGGTTTTCAACCGGAGCATGTCGGAGATCTTTTTGGAGATTATTACTTTGTCTGACCGTGAGGTGTCATTCACGGCGAATACAGAACCATCGACAATAGAACTGCTGAAATAGCTCCAGTCATAGTCACTTCCCACGCCCTTGAGCACAACGCCCTGAATGTCATCATCTGTCTTGATTATCCCGGCTTTTGTGGCAAATACCTGTATATGCTTTACGCCGGGTATCTCTTTTATTTTGGGGACAAATGACTGAGTGTCACTGATTGGTGTCGTTTCGAATGAAATGTTGGAATCATAATTCATGATCTGGATATGTGATCCGAATCCCACCACCTTATGCCTTATCTCCTGCTTAAATCCTGTAAGAATGGCTACCGCAAGTATCATTACAGCAAGTCCTGTGGCTATTCCTATTATTGCAATAACATTAATAGGACGGGAGAAGGATGTCTCTTCTTTCCTGCCTTTGATAAGACGCTGTGCTATGAAGTATGGAAAATTCATTTTCTGATTAAGTCATCAAATGTAATATTTTTTTAGGAGAGGATGGCTCAATTACAGGATATACCCCCAAACCTCCATAGCAATCAACCTAAGAGTAGTATTGTAAATGCAGTGACTTGAAAAGTTTCTCCTCCTTCAAAAAGAGGGGAAACTTTTTCTGAACTTTGTATCTGCAATATTACATTTATGTTTACGGCCAGGGGATTTATGGGTGGATTATTGAAAAGAGGAATTCTTTCAATTTAGAATGCCATTAAATATATTAGTTTTGCATTTGACAAATTCAGAACACAATGAAACAAAAATCCTTTACAATTATCTTAGCCTTTACTTTTATTTTAATTGGAATATCCTGCAACGCTGTAAAAGATCCTGTTCCGGGCTCTTACTGGATAGACGAGTATAAAGGATTGATTGAAGGTAAAACAGTTGCCATTGTAGCAAACCAGACATCCATGGTTGGAAAAACGCATCTTGTAGACACACTCCTTTCTATGGGGATGAATATCAAAGTAATCTTCTCCCCCGAACATGGTTTCAGGAATATGGCTGACGCCGGTGAAAAGATTGAAAGCGGAAAGGATACTGAAACCGGAATTTCACTGATCAGCCTTTACGGATCGCATTTCAAGCCAACTTCCGGTGACCTTGCAGGTATTGACGTGGTAATATTTGATATTCAGGATGTAGGAGCGCGGTTTTATACTTACATTTCTACTCTTCATTATGTGATGGAGGCTTGTGCTGAAAATAATACAGGATGCATGATACTCGACAGGCCAAACCCTAATGGTTTTTATTATGACGGGAACATTCTTGATACTGCATACAGGTCGTTTGTAGGGATGCATCCTGTACCCATTGCACATGGAATGACCGTGGGAGAATATGCTCAGATGGTGAACGGAGAAGGTTGGCTCAGCGGAGGCATTAAATGCGATCTTACCGTTATCGCATGCAACAACTATACGCACAGTACCTATTATATTTTACCTGTAAAGCCTTCCCCGAATCTTCCGAATCAGAATTCAGTATACCTGTATCCGTCTACCTGCTTTTTTGAAGGGACTAATTTATCGCTCGGACGGGGTACTTCTTTCCCTTTCCAGGTTTACGGAACTCCTCATTTGCCTGACAGAGGATTCAGCTTTACCCCCGAGAGTGTTCCGGGAGCCACGAATCCTCCATTGCTTGGCGTGAAGTGTTACGGAACAGACCTCAGGGATGCCACAAAAAACGGCCTGGTCCCAAAACCTAAGGTTAACCTTGAATGGGTGATCGCTGCATACAGAGACTTTCCTGATAAGGACAAATTCTTCACCTCATATTTTGACAAGCTGGCCGGCGGAACGTTGATCCGTGAGCAGATCATACAGGGTATGTCGGCAGAACAGATACGGGAAACGTGGAAGGCGGGACTTGACGAATTCGGAAAGATCAGATCGAAATACCTGATCTATTAAATGCTTAAGTGATGCTAAGCGAAATACATGATTTATTAATTGCTTTTGTTATGCTCGGCGAAGTCTGTGACTTCGTCGGCTTTAGATTAAAACATATAAAGCGAAGTTGCAAACTTCGCTTAGCTGATGGTTTATGACGAATACATATAAAGCGAAGTTACAAACTTCGCTTAGCTAAGAGTTTAACTGGATTAAATAAAGTTTCAGTCATTGCGAGGAGCGAAGCGACGAAGCAATCTTTAAATCCTATCCTGAATTAAAATCAGTTTTATCCCTTCCCCGGATATACCATAAGTGCTTCAGCAAGGACCTTCATCGCATTCTTAAGGTCTTCGATCTTCAGGACATAAGCAATTCGCACTTCATTTTTTCCCAGTCCTGGTGTAGAGTAAAAACCTGAAGCAGGAGCAAACATAACAGTCTGGTTCTCATATTCGAACTCTTCAAGAAGCCACTGTGCAAATTTATCGGAATCATCCACAGGCAGTTTTACAACAGCATAGAAAGCACCTTTGGGTTTGGGGCAGTATACGCCGGGGATCTTATTGAGCGCTTCGACCATATAATTACGACGGGCCGTATATTCCGCGTTAACATCCCTGAAGTAGTTCTCAGGTGTGTCAATTGAAGCTTCACCTGCAATCTGACCCAGTCCGGGCGGTGATAGCCTGGCCTGTGCAAATTTGAGTGCTGTTGATATTACCTCTTTGTTCCTTGTAACCAGGGCGCCTATCCTTACACCACATTCACTGTACCGTTTGGATATAGAATCGAGCATAATGACATTATCATCAACGCCTTCAAGATGCAAAGATGAAAAGTGAGAAGCCCCGTCATAACAAAATTCCCGGTAGGCTTCATCGGAGAAGAGGTAAAGATCATGTCGTTTAATTATCTCCCTTAAATGGATTATCTCCTCTTTTGAATAGAGATAACCGGTTGGGTTATTAGGATTACATATTATTATGCCTTTTGTCTTTGAGGTGATTTTCGCCTCAATCTCACTGATCGGTGGAAGTGCAAAATCATCTTTAATATAAGATGTTACAGGTACAATCTTTACTCCGGCAGTGGTTGCAAAACCGTTATAGTTGGCATAGAAGGGTTCAGTGGTTATGACTTCGTCACCCGGATCAAGGCATGACATCAGGGCAAACAGGATAGCCTCAGAGCCTCCGGTGGTTACCAGCATCTGGGTGTGGTCAACATTTATGCCTAGATTCTGGTAGAAAGAGGCAAGCTTTCGCCGGTATGATTCGTTGCCGGCTGAATGGCTATACTCGATAACATTCATCTTTATATTGCGCAATGCATCGAGGGCGACTTCAGGTGTAGGAATATCCGGTTGACCGATATTGAGATGGTACACTTTTCTTCCCTTGCGTTTTGCCTCTTCCGAATAGGGAACCAGTTTCCTTATCGGTGATGCAGGCATTGCTTTGCCTTTGGCTGATATCGACGGCATAGATCTGTTTATTAAGTGAAAGACAAAAGTACGAAATAAGAGAATACCCGGAAACATATCTGATAAATTACCTGATTGCAGCCGGCCAGAAGTGCACAGTAATGTAATGAATTTTTATAATTTTGCATTTCATTAAATTTAATGCCCTTAGCAAAACATGAATATTCCTTCAAAATACGAACCTGGTAAAGCAGAAAGCAAGTGGTACAGTTACTGGATGGAGCAGGGATTCTTCAGGAGTACTCCTGATGACAGGGAACCGTATACAATTGTCATTCCTCCTCCCAATGTGACCGGAGTGCTTCATATGGGCCACATGCTCAACAATACAATTCAGGATGTGCTGGTACGCAGGGCACGCATGCAGGGGAAAAATGCCTGTTGGGTTCCCGGTACCGATCATGCTTCAATTGCAACCGAGGCTAAAGTTGTAGCCAAGCTTAAGGAAGAAGGGATTGAAAAAAGAGATCTTACACGTGAGGAATTTCTCGGACATGCATGGGAATGGACTCATAAACACGGTGGTATAATCCTTGAGCAGTTGAAACGGCTGGGAGCATCATGCGACTGGGACCGTACCCTTTTCACCATGGATGAGAAGAGATATGATTCTGTAATCAAAGTTTTCGTTGACCTTCATAACAAAGGCCTTATTTACAGAGGTGTAAGGATGGTTAACTGGGATCCTCAGGCTATGACTGCAGTATCGGATGAGGAGGTAAATTATACTGACGAGAAATCAAAGCTCTATTATGTCAGGTATAAGATTGTAGGGGAAGATGGTTATGTAACTGTTGCAACAACCCGTCCCGAGACAATACTTGGCGACACTGCAGTCTGTGCAAATCCTGAAGATGAGAGGTATACACATCTCAAAGGCAAAAAGGTAATAGTACCCATGGTTGACAGGGAAGTACCATTTATTTTTGACAGTTATGTTGATAAGGAATTCGGAACAGGATGCCTGAAGATCACCCCGGCTCATGATATTAATGATTATGAGATCGGTATAAGACATAAGCTACCCTCAATCGATGTATTCAATGATGATGGAACAATTAGTCAGAGGGCCGGAATGTTTGCCGGGGTTGACAGGTTTGTTGCCAAAGACCTTGCCGAAAAAGAACTCAGGGCCAGAGGAAACCTGGTAAAGGTTGAGAATTACGATAATAAGATCGGACGTTCCGAACGTACCAATGCTGTAATAGAACCACGTCTATCGCTCCAGTGGTTCCTTAAAATGAAAGAGATATCAAAACCGGCACTCGAAGCGGTGATGGATGGTGAGATACATCTTCATCCTGCAAAATTCAGGAATCTCTACCGCCACTGGATGGAGAATGTACATGACTGGTGCATCAGCAGGCAGCTGTGGTGGGGACACAGGATCCCTGCCTGGTATTATGATAATAGTGAATTTGTAGTTGCTGAGAATGAGAAGGAAGCGCTTGAGCTTGCCAGGAAGAAAAGCGGCAGGTCTTCATTAAAGCCGGACGATCTGCGGCAGGATGAGGATGTGCTTGATACCTGGTTCTCATCATGGTTGTGGCCAATTACATCATTCGACGGCATTAACCACCCTGAGAATCCTGATTATAATTACTATTATCCGACCAACGACCTGATAACAGCGCCTGAAATACTCTTTTTCTGGGTTGCCCGTATGATCATTGCAGGATATGAGTACAAGGGAGAAAAACCTTTCAGCAATGTTTATCTGACGGGCCTTGTACGTGATCAGCAGCGAAGAAAGATGTCGAAATCCCTTGGAAACTCACCTGAACCAATCGAGCTTATTGAAAAATACGGGGCTGATGGAGTAAGGGTTGGCATGCTTTTATGCTCGCCTGCAGGAAATGATCTCCTTTATGAGGACAGTCTGCCTGAGCAGGGTCGGAATTTTGCCAATAAGATCTGGAACGCATTCAGACTTGTACAACACTGGAATATTGATGACACGATTGAACAGCCCGGTTCATCAAAAGTTGCGGTTAAATGGATGAATGAGGTATTGAAAAAGGATATTCATGATATAGATCTGAATTTCAGAAAATTCAGGATTTCGGAAGCGCTGATGATCTCTTACAAGCTGTTCTGGGATGAGTTCTCAGGATGGTACCTCGAAATCATTAAGCCCGAATACCAGAAAGCTATTGACCGCCGGACCTATACTGATACAATAGTAATATTTGAAAGCCTTCTGAAGGTTATACATCCGTTTATGCCATTTATCACTGAAGAATTATGGCAGAATCTGTCTGAAAGAATGCCGGGTGAAAGCATTATGATATCCGTGATGCCGGAGGCAAAACGGTTCAACAGGGAGCTGATATCTGATTTTGAAAAGATCAAAGAGACAGTGACAGCTTTAAGAGCAGTCAGAAAAACCAGGGATATCCCTAACAGGGAGAGCATGGAGCTTATGATACTTTCAGATGCTGATAGTTATGATATTAGTCTTTTTCCTGTCTTAACCAGGTTGTGCAATCTGACTGATATCTCATTTGTTACAGAGAAACAAAAAGAGGCAGCTTCATTTATGATAGGAACAACTGAATATTTCATTCCACTTCAGGGAAAGATCGATACAGCAGCGGAAATCGTAAAGCTGAAGGATGATCTTACATATAATAGAGGATTCTTGTTGAATGTAATGAAAAAACTTGATAATGAGCGATTTGTTGCCAATGCACCGGCAAATGTACTCGAGCTTGAAAGGAGGAAGAAAAGTGATACGGAGTCCAGGATAAAGTCAATTGAAGAGAGGATAAAGGAACTTAAGAAGATGTCTTAATGGGGAGGGCGCAGGGCGCAGGGCACAGGGCACAGGGAGACCGCCATACCGCCATACCGCCATACCGTCATACCGCCATACCATATTCAAGGCATTAGTTTTCTGACGTAGTAGTTTGGTCCTACGACTATCATTTCCCAGCCATCATTAAGTATAAGGTTCCAGCCGTCTCCTGAAATACGGTTTCTCTCCGCTTTAAATCCTTTTGCTGTAATTCTGAGGCGTTTGAAATTATTTGATACCAGGCAGCCTCCTTTATCGACAGTGAGCTTACCCCAGTTGTCGGATACGCGGATTGAATTATAGATAGTGCCGAGGGTATCAAATGATTGAAGATTTTCAGGTTCAAAATCGAAATAGGGACTTTCCAGGGCGAAATATACAACCGGTTTCTCGGTAAAAAGGCTGATTTGTTTGTTCACGCTCTCCCTGATATCTGCCAGTCTTTTTTCCTCTTCCTCGTTTATAATGGGAATGTCATAATTCAGGGCAATACTTCCTGCAACGTCTCTGCAAAATTCCGGGAGGTCAATTGAATAGAGTTCCTTAACGGCTTTTCCAAGGTCGAAGTTCGGGGAGTTTATCATCGTAAAGTTAAACCCGCTTTCATGCAGCAGGGTTGCATACAGTGCCCCATGAATAAATCCGTACGACCTTGCATATGACTGCATTGCATATATCCTGTCGAGGTTCTCAAATAGTTTTGTCCTGTATTCCTCACAGGTACTTGTACCGAGCAGTGTATAGGTGAATGTGGCGAGACCTTCATAGTTCTCAAAATGATTTTCATCATTTGCATCATTCTGGTAGAGTTCCCTGTTGGCTCCCCTGAAGATAAGAGCGTCTCTTATTGCAAGATTTCGTTCATTACCTTCACTTGTAATCGCTTTTCTCAGAGCTTTCCACTCAAGCTTGATCCAGAGCCTGGCCTGCTTCTCATCCATGTTATTTGTATTGTAACCTGAAGAGCTTAATCCATTCATCTCCTGGAACCGGTGAAAGAGGCTGTGAACAGCCCGTGCTGTTATACGAAACTCATCTTCTTCTGAAGGCAGCGGCGCCATGGCAAACAAAACACCTCCAAAGTGCAGAGGAGAATTACTTATGAGAAGATACCTGGGATAAACTCCCGTATATATACCATTATTGTATTTGAGAAATCCTTCTTCGTCGGGGCTGTTTGATATTATTCTCCGGGTTTCCCTGTCAATGAACATTAACGGGCCATAAAGATTTTTCCCCCATAATCTTCCGTTGTCAAGATTGCATATTTCCTCTACTTTTTTAAAATACAACAGAGCCTTTTCAGCTGTAAAATATGTCTCTGCCTGTTTCTCCTTGCATCCAATAATTGCCAGTAATGCAAAGAGAATTATCCCTTTTTTCATTATGAAAAGTATGTGGCCACGAAATTAATCAAAAAAATATTAAATCGAAGAACAGTTAAGTTTATACATCAGTAAAGTTGATCTTTAATTGACAGCAGTTTAGTTGAAAGAGATATAAGGCTTAATGTTAAAGGGTTTAGGAGACGCGGAAACCTGATCAGAAAGCTTTGAGGCTCATATCGAGGCTTTTAATATGATGGGTAAGGGCGCCGACTGAAATAAAATCGACTCCGCATTCTGCATAAGATCTTATTGTTTCAAGGCTTATACCCCCGGATGATTCTGTTTCGAACCTGCCATCAATAAGCTTTACGGCAGCCAGGGTGTTTTCGATACTGAAATTATCGAGCATTATCCGGTCAATACCTCCTGCAGAAATAATTCTTTCGATATCATGAAAGGTTCTTGCCTCAATCTCAACCTTGATATTAAGCTTGTTATTCCGGATATATTCATTTGTGCTTTTAATGGCATTCTCAATGCCTCCGGCATAATCAATATGATTGTCCTTGAGCATTATCATGTCGTAAAGACCCATTCTGTGATTTAAGGCGCCACCAATCCTGACCGCTTCTTTTTCAAGGAATCTTAAGCCCGGTGATGTCTTTCTGGTATCAAGTATTTTTGTTCTTAGTCCATGAAGCCTGGCAACATATTCATTTGTGCTTGTAGCTATTCCGCTCATTCTTTGCATAATATTAAGGACGAGCCTTTCTGACTTGAGTATTGAATGTATGTTCCCTGAAATATGGAATACTATATCACCAGGTTTGACAGTAGTGCCATCTTCAATAAATAAACTGAAATCAATATTCCGGTCAATAATGGAAAAAACCTCCCTGGCCACCCTGATTCCGGCTATTATGCCATTCTGTTTTACAATGAGTTTTGCCTGGCCTTTCGAATTATCCGGAATACAAGCCTGTGATGAATGATCACCATCTCCAAGATCTTCGGCAAGACTTCTTGTAATAAAATCTTTAAGAAGCTTATCTTCCATTGTCAGGTTCAATACGTATCTGATGAATCAGCAGTTCATTGTTGATTTTCTTCAGGAGAAAATATACGCGAAAGTCACCCTTCTCGGTTTTCAGATTGCCGATGGCATACTGTGCATCGTTTTTAGCACCCTGATGACGTATTGTAAAATCCTTAGTCCTGTATTCGTTGAAAAAATCCCTGAGGATTGTTTCGGCTACATTTTTTTTATAGAAATCTTCCTTGTCGAGAAGCAGAAGTTCCACGGTTGAGTTAAGATATTTGGCCAACTCCGCTGAATTCCCGGCTTTTATTGCAATAGAAATCCCTCCGGGAATCCTCGGTTGCTCCTGTGCATTACCTGTCAGGCTGCTGAAAGCGATCAAAACCGCCGGAATAATATTTGAAGATTTCATTGAAAAGTGTTTTGTTAAGCTGCATTTTTAAAAATCGCAATACAAATTTAATACTTATTTAGATACTGATCTCTTTTTATTGATCATATAGTGATTTCTTATCATGAGTTTATTATAGTTGCATCTTCATAAATTGTTACTTTTGTTAATGTCAGTTATTCATGATGTAAAATGTTCAGGGCTCTTTATGAAGTTAGTGTTATTGCAAACGGGAAAAACCACAGATAAAAACCTGTCAGAGATTGCCGGCCTTTATACCTCACGCATCAGCAAATACCATGCCTTTGATGTAATAACTCTTCCTGATCTCAGGAATACCAGGAACATGCCGGTTGAGGAACAAAAGGTTAAGGAGGGGAAGAAGATACTTCAATATCTTAATCCTGATGATTTTATAGTTCTCCTGGATGAACGTGGAAAGGAATACAGGACCATTGAACTGGCAGGCTGGCTTGAAAAGATATTCATAACATCCAATAAGCGGGTAGTATTCATTATAGGGGGCCCATGGGGTTTTTCAAAAGAGATCTGCGGCATGTCTGATTTAAGGATTTCTCTTTCAAAAATGACTTTTCCGCATCAGCTGGTACGGTTATTGTTTCTTGAACAGCTGTACAGGGCATTCACAATCATTAAAGGAGAGCCATATCACCACGAGTAAACAGAGGTTTGAAAAATGAACGGGTTACGCAATCTTATTTTATTTCTGATCCTGACACTGATATTCGTGTCAGTGTCGCTCGTTTCGGAGAAGTTTTATTTCAGTGATTCTGAATATCATTTCAGAACCAGGGCCTTCAACAGGATCATTGCGGAAAAGGAGATGATAATGGAGACCTGCCTTAATGATATGAAGCCGGTTCTTGCCAATGAGGACCATCATGGTTCATTATCGGAAAACAATATTTTCCTGAAGGCGGACGAAAATAATATTACTATACTCGAATATATCGACAATAAGCTTATTTACTGGTCGGACAATGAATTTGATGTTCCTTTACTGCTTGATGATACTCTTTACACCAGACCTCTCACATTTCTGCAGAACGGGTGGTTCCTTACAAAGACCATACAGGCAGGAAATGAGAAGCTGATAGGTCTTCTGAGGATACGTACCGAGTACGGTTTTACAAATGATATAATCAGGAATGGTTTTGAGAAAGAATTCAGATTGTCTGAAAATGTTGGTTTCAGCACAGATGAGGATGCATCGGCTTTTCACGTGAAAGATAAAAATGGCAGGTTCCTTTTTGCCTTGCTGTTCCCCGGGAAGAAAGAGCTCAGTTATATGGTTTATATACCTTTCATGTTGTGGATTTTAACTTTTGTCTTTTACATTCTGTTTAGTATGCAACTGGCAAAGTATATGTCAGGCAGAATTAACAGATCGCTTTCAACGCTCCTTCTACTGCTCAGTTTTTCAGTATTGTACTATCTTCTTCTGGTTACCGGTAAACCATCGGTTTTCTTTCTTACGGATCTGTTTTCTCCTTACAGCTTTTCCCTCAACAGCCTGGTACCATCACTCGGGCACATGTTAATTCTGGCGCTTCTTGCATCGCTCTTATCCTATGTTTTTTTCAGAGATTTTCCCATCCCTGAATCAATCCGGGGAAGAAAAATAAAACTTATTCTGTTAACACTTTTTTCAATGATAGCCGAAGCAGTGATGATCTCTTTATTTCATAATCTGTTCAGTCGTCTTATTTCCACGTCAAACATAAATTTTGAATCATACAAAGTATTGGAATTAAGCTTGTACAGCATAGCCGGATATGTATCCATATTACTGTTTCTGCTGGCACCATTGTTCCTGATTCTGAAATTTTTAATAAATGCCAGATCTTTATCCTCCCCTGTTGTTATTTTGTTAACACTGATATCTCTGTCCGGACTGCTGCCTTTTTATTCAGGTGACGTGAAGGAATTCATTATACTTGCGATCTTCTGGCTGGCTGTTGTGTTGAGCATATGGATGTCGGTCCGTCGCAATTCAGGATTGTTCAATACTACAGTTCTGGTATCGCTGATCTTCGGGATTTATTCACTTCATTTCATTACTATCCTGTCTGAAGATAAGAAGACGGAAAACCTCAAGATCCAGGCGGTTTCATTGTCTACGGAGAATGATCCTGAGGCAGAGCACCTTCTGCTTGATCTGTGGCCGGTTATTTCGGGTGACACTCTGTTGAAGAGGATGATGTCAGCTGAATCGTTCAATAAGAACAGGGAAGATGCAGACCGGATCACAAACTACATTCGTAATACTTACCTTGAAGGCTACTGGGGAAACTACAATTATAACATTGTCCTCTGCTCAAATGATGAATTGCTTCAGATCGGAACAGGTAATTCCAGGAAGGAGAATTGTTTCGGATTCTTCGATAAGCGCATCAGGATGAATGGCCAGCAGCTGACAGGCACAGGATTTTATTTTATTGATAATCAGGGAGGAAGGACTAACTATCTTGGAAGATTATTCTATAAGACCGGAAAGAGAATCACAAACGGATTATTTATTGAACTTTACAGTGACGTAAATGTATTTCAGCCGGGATACTCTGAATTGCTTCTTGATAAAAAGTATCATAAATATACCGGATTAAAGGATTATTCATTTGCAAAATTCATAAATGGGGAAATTGTCCTCAGAACGGGTGATTTTCCTTACGATAAAACTGATACAGAATATGTTGATGGGTTATCGGATTACAGAATATTCAGTATCGGGGGATTCAGGCATGTGGTTTACAAAAACGGGAGTGCAACCGTTATTATATCACTACCTGATCTTACCCCGGGCGACCTGATAATATCTTTTGCCTACCTGTTTGCTTTTATCCTGATCTTCTCAAATCTTCTAATTCTTCTGATACGCATCCCTTCGTTCAGGAAAATGACTGCTTTGAATTTCCGCCAGAAGCTTCAGCTTTCATATACAGGAATTCTGTTATTTTCCTTCATTCTGATAGGTACTGTTGTTGCGATGCTTACCATAAAGGAATATCAGTCGAAGCATAACGAGAATATCAGGGAGAAGCTTAATTCTGTTTATCTTGAGATGGAAGGAAGGCTGGCATCAGAAAAGCGGATTTCAACCGACTGGCGCAATGCTGCTTATTCATCGCTGAATGATTTCCTGGTCAGACTTTCAAATATCTTTAACACTGATATTAATCTCTATGATGTTCACGGATATCTGATTGCAACTTCAAGAGAGGAGATTTTCTACCGCGATCTGATCAGCCGGAGGATAAATAACCTGGCTTTGATCAACATGTCGGATCTTACCAGAAGCGAATATTATCAGAAAGAGAGAATAGGTAAGATGGAGTATATATCAGCATATGTGCCTTTTTACAATAATGAGGGACAGGTACTGGCATATCTGAATTTACCCTATTTCAGGATGCAGAGTCTCCTCGCGAATGAGATCTCCAACCTGATTGTTGCTGTTATTAATTTCACGCTACTCCTCGTGCTGATAACAATGAGTCTCTCTGTTTTTATAAGCGGCAGACTCACAGCACCTCTCTCGATGCTGAGCGAAGGTCTGGCATCGGTCGGAGTAGGAAAGAAAAGTGAACATTTGAAATACAGGGGGAGCGATGAGATAGGGGAGCTCGTAAGGCAGTATAACAGTATGGTGGATGAAATAGAGGAGAGTGCACGAAAACTTGCAAATTCAGAAAGGGAATATGCGTGGAGGGAGATGGCAAAACAGATAGCTCACGAGATCAAGAATCCGCTGACACCTATGAAATTAAATATTCAGCAGCTCCTTAAGTCATGGCATGACAAGATCCCCGGATTTGAAAGGAAGCTTGAAAATTTCTCAAGGAACCAGATTGAGTATATTGATAACCTTTCGTCGATAGCCACGTCATTTTCATCATTTGCAAAAATGCCCGGCAACAATCCGGCAGAGGTTGACCTTACAGAGCAGGTCAGGATCTCTCTTGAATTGTACAGGAACAGTGATAATCTCAGATTTGATGTTGAATGGCCACGTGAAAGCAAGGTGATAGTTTTTGCTGACAGGGAGCATCTTAACGGCATCTTCTCCAACCTTATCAAGAATGCAATTCAATCAATACCACAGGGAAAGCTAGGAGTTGTAGGTATTAAAATGGAGATAAAGGGGAACAAAGTGACTGTGGCTATATCAGACAACGGTACCGGTATACCTGAGGATATCAGGATGAAGATGTTCACTCCGAATTTCACTACAAAATCCTCCGGGATGGGATTGGGTCTGTCCATTGTAAGAAAGTATGTTGAGAATGCCGGCGGAACCATATGGTTTGAATCGGAGAGTGACAAAGGAACAATCTTTTTTGTAGAGCTTCCGGTCAAGTATACTGTTGAAAAACCATTGTGAAAACAACTCGTCAAAATTGAGATTGAATAATTCAATTTATTATCTATATTAGCAGTTCGTATCAGTTTTATGATAGTGAAGTCAGGGAACAATATTAAAAAAATACTGCTGAGTTTACTAATTCTTTTAGGATTGGCGGCTTCTCTGTATTCACAGGATAAAAAGATCGGCAACATTGTCAATATTTACAGAAGAGTGGAAAGTATAGGAATCGATAATGTTACATTAACTGATGTTGACAATCTTGCACCCGGAGATACGGTTCTTCTGATTCAGATGAAGGGAGCGAGTATTAATGTTCCGGAAACAGGAGATTATGGATCTTTCAAGGATTTTTACGGTAAGCCGGGTTTTAGTGAATTCCTGATAATTGAATCAGTCAACACAGGTACAAAAAATGTAGTTTTCAGAGCCAATATTGTAAACCCTTTTGATGTAGCAGGAAGGTTGCAGCTTGTAAAGGTTCCGTATTACAATACAGCTACTGTCACCTCGACACTTACCTGTCAGCCATGGGACAGTATCACTAAAACCGGGGGTGTTCTGGCAATGATCATAGGAAGTACTCTCACTCTGGAGGCTGATATTGATGTTTCAGGCAAGGGCTTTAAAGGAGGGATCATTTCGCAGGGGGATGGTACCTGCATATCCTCAAGTGGCTTGAATAATTTCAGTTTTCCTGCAAGTAATACTAATTCGGGATATAAGGGTGAAAGTCCTGCTACCAGGGCATTTATTGCCCTGGGAAACATTCCACCGGTTTTTCCTGATTATGCTAAAGGGAAAGGAGCTAATTTTACAGGTGGCGGTGGTGGAAACGGAAGATTTTCGGGTGGTGGCGGGGGATCGAACTGGGGCCTCAGCGGAGGAAAAGGAGGTAGGGAGAGTGCAGCCTGTGTACCAAGTAATGACGGAGGAATTGGAGGTCTGACAATAAGATTCACAGATATTGAGGGAGGTTTCTTTATGGGTGGTGGTGGAGGCGCTTCAACTTATGAAGCAGGTAATACGACCGCAACTCCGGGAGCAAATGGAGGAGGAATAATAATTATAATCTGTGATACAATTAAGGGAAATGGACAAATAATTAATGCAGAGGGAGGCTCTCCTAATACAACTTATCCGAGTGTATCGGGAAATGCCGGAGCAGGAGGCGCAGGCGGAGGAGGTTCAATAGCACTCTACCTTCAGAGTTTTGCATCAGGAGCATCATCCGATCTGACAATCTCAGTGAAAGGCGGAAAAGGAGGAAATACAAGTAACCCGTGGGGGGAGGGCGGAGGCGGAGGGGGAGGGCTGATCCTTACCAATAATATTACACCTCCTGCCAATGTAACTAAAACAGTTTCAGGAGGATTGGGAGGTACCAGACCTCCCGGATCTACTCTTGGCGTATCCGGGCTTGACGGTGGAACTCTGAATAACTACTCCCCTTTACTGAACGGCTTCCTCTTTAATTCAATACGTTCTACGGTTACCGGAGACCAGACAGACTCAATATGTTCAAATGTACCCTTCGGAGTCATTTCAGGTACAATACCTTTCGGAGGAACTACTCCATATACACTACTGTGGGAATACAGCACCTCATCTGAATCAACAGGTTTTGCTCCTGCTCCGGGAGTGAATAACGCACAGAACTATACACCACCTGCTATACTTACACAGACAACATGGTTCAGAAGAATTGTTACCGACAGCAGTACTCCTGATGTACTTGTTGATATTAGCAAGCCTGTTAAGGTCATTGTTCAGCCTTATATCAAAAGCAATATAATCGGAGATCCCGACACAATCTGTTATGCCCGGGATCCTGTTGCACTTGTTTCGAAAGCAAGTCTCCAGGATGGTAACGGCATTTACAACTTCAAATGGACTGTCAGTACAGATGATGCTTCATTCAGTGCACCTGCAAATAACGACAGCCTGGAAGCTTATACACCGGGACCGGGACTTACTCTGACTTCATGGTACAGGCGTACAGTTACTTCCGGAAGATGCGTTGATGTATCAGCTTCGGTAAGGATCAATGTACTCGATACAATAAGCAATAACAGAATCTTATCTCTGCCGCAGGATATCTGCTACGGGATGACTTTCAACGATCTGACAGGAACTACCCCTTCCACCACACCTGCCCTTGGAGGCGGAGATAACTCATACAGATACTTATGGATAAGCAGTATGAATGGTTCTTCGTGGGCCCCTGCGACTGGTATTAATAACACGGCAAATTACAATCCCGCAGAACCGGCTGAAAAGGTTCCTTTGAATGAGTATAAGTTCATGAGGGTAATAAAATCAGGAAGTCAGGATGTGTGCGTGGATACAACTTCAATGGTACTGCTGAGGGATTACCCTGTGCTTACTAATAACAATATTGTTACTGCTGAGCAGAACGCATGTTCGGGTCTGCCTCCGGTATTGCTTACAGGTTCGGATCCTCTTAACGGCGACGGAACCTATACCTATATCTGGCAGGACAGCTCAAAATCCAATCCTGTGTGGACACCTATAACGGGAGCTACAGGGCGTGATTATCAGCCTCCTGCTTTGACCGATACTACACGATACCGGCGGATTGTAAATTCATCCTCCTGTTCTGATATCAGCAAATCAGTAAGAATAAATGTTCATAAGGTTATTACTGGCAATATTATTTCGCTGATGTCAGGAGGAACCGATACAACTATATGCAACGGAGCAAATCCGAACAGGTTTAAAGCTACTTTGCCAACCGGTGGTACCAATATTCCGGGCGATTATGCATACGAATGGCTCTTCTCAACAGATAATTCCACCTGGAACCCTGTTGTAGCAGCGGGCACAGCGCAGGGATATGATCCGCCGGCGCTGAATGCTACAACGTATTACAAGCGTAAAGTTCTTTCCGGTGCATGCTCTGACATAAGTGCTGCTACTATCAGGATTATAGTACTTCCTTCAATTGGTAATAATATAGTGATTCCTCCTGCCGTAATATGCAAAGATTATGTACCGGCCGTTATCACAGGGAATACCCCCACCGGAGGTGATGGGAACTATAAATATCTATGGTTGCAAAGCACCGATAACGGAGCGACCTGGCCTCCGGCCACAGGCACAAATAACGATCCCTCAGGGAACTATCAGCCTCCGGCACTAAGTATTGATATGAAATACAGAAGGGTAGTAACTTCCGGCGATCTGAATTGTTGCATTGATACCTCAGACTTTGTAGACCTGCTGATACACAAGCTTCCGTCAAGCCCGGTTTCTGCAGGGCCTGACACGACAATTTACTCGCCTGATGGTTATTACATAATGCGTGCTTCTCCAATAATTTACCCGGCGTATGAAACCGCTTTATGGACATTTACATCAGGAGAAGGGGAAATTGTTGATCCGGCACTCAGTACCACTGAAGTAAAATACCTTTCAATCAGCTCGCCAAATACATTCCTGTGGACCGTTACAAACGGACCATGTATTAACAAAGATGAAGTAATTATAACTGTTTTAAAAATTGGAATACCAAATGGATTTTCTCCAAATGGTGACGGGATGAATGATGTCTTTGAGGTAAAAGGACTTGAGACGGATTTTCAGGAAGTAGAACTGAGTATTGTTAACAGTGCCGGTTCAGAGGTATTCCACACTACAAACAAGAATGGTCAGCAATGGAGTGACTGGGATGGAAAAAACTCCAAAGGAATTGATCTTCCGGAGGGCACTTATTACTACATATTGATGATTGATCCGGATAAAACTGATGCAGGGCCTACAAAAAGAAGCGGATTTATTGTATTAAAGAGAAGATAGTGTTGCTTATATTGAAAAAGTCATATACGGGTTTCATACCAGCCAGAATTCGCGGGCGGATTTTCAGTCTGCTTTTTATTTTTATTCTGACCAGTCTGACCATACAGGCTGCACCTGATTCTACCAGCATAAGCCTTGGGTATCCGGTATACAGTCAGTATTTGCAGAACGGGCTGGTAATAAATCCTGCCTATACAGGTACGAGGGGAGCCCTCAGCGGATTTCTTTCATACAGGCAGCAGTGGATCGGAACTGAAGGAGCTCCGACACTGCAATCAGTTTCACTGCATGCTCCGTTTAAAAACGACAAGGTGGCACTTGGGCTTCTGGGCCAGTTCATGCAGTATGGTTATACCAAAACATCAAGTATATATGCAAGTTATGCTTATCATATAAGATTGGCCAGAGGGAAGCTTTCATTCGGCCTTAAGGGTGGGATTGACATGTCAAACAGCGATTTTTCTAAAATCAGTACCACTACCCCCGGTGATAAGGTTTTTACAAATAATGATGATCCGTATATTCTCCCTAATGTTGGAGCCGGAGTCTATTATTTCAGTGAGAAATTATTTGCGGGATTTTCTGTTCCGCAGTTTCTGAGCTATCAGAAAACAGGCACAAATTCTGTTCAGTCATATCATAGGTTCAATGATTATGACTTTATATTTTCAGGAGGAGGACTTATAACATTCTCCGACTTTTTCAAATTCAAGCCTTCAGTGCTGATTCATTATTCACTGGATGAGGCAGAAAAATTCAAGCAGTTTGATATAAACGGCAATTTTATTTTAGCAGACATTATCTGGTTTGGAGGGTCATGGAGAACCAATGAAGAGGTGGTGGTAGGTATCCTGCAGTTGCAGGTCACTCCCCAGCTTATGTTTGGTTTTTCTTACGATTATCCGGTTGGCAGAA
>MENI01000004.1:99568-120988 GCA_001768195.1 Bacteroidetes bacterium GWA2_40_15
TATATAATAAGTATCATTTTAAGCCTTCTGGCTGCAATTCCTCATGCTGAAGCCCAGCAGCCGTCTTTATATAATGTGAAGAAGATGCCTTTCAATACAAATTACTTCAATGAGATTTCCCCTGTTATTGTTGAGAATGGGATTATTTTCTGTTCCGACAAACGGTTCAGTGGTATCAAAGACAGGACATCTTATGACGGAAGGCGTTTATATAATATGTACCTGGCAGAAAGGATTGACACTTCAGAATGGCGTAATATTAAGGAGATAAAGAGCGAGCGCAGTTCAAAATTCAATATCGGTCCATTCTGTATTGCGCCTGATGGCATAACTGTATATTTCACAAGCGAGACAGAGACAGGTAAACAGGCACGAAACAAAAAGTTCAGGAATCACAGCGGTATATTCATTGCAGAACTCTCAGGCACAGAGCTTGTTGGGCTACGGCCATTCAGACATAACAATCCGGGATATGATATCGGACATCCTTCGATAAGCAATGACGGGAAATTTCTCTATTTTGCCTCTGCAATGCCCGGAGGTCAGGGTGGTTCTGATATTTATTACTGTGAATTAATTAACAATGAGTGGTCCCCTCCTGTTAACATGGGACCACTGGTCAACTCGCCTGCTTCTGAGAATTATCCGTTTATCCATTCCCCCGGAAAGTTGTATTTTACTTCAAACAGAACAGGGGGGGCAGGGAAAATGGATGTTTATTCGACTACCAGGTATGAAGGCAAATGGGAAGCACCGGCACTTCTTCCGGAACCGATTAATTCAACCTATGATGATTTTGCGTTTATAGCGGAAGGAAATCAGCAAAAAGGTTTCTTTTCATCAAACCGCAACAGCAGAGATGATATCTACAGCTTCTCATCTACGATAAAACGTCTGGATGCATGCGATACTCTTGTGGAAAACAGTTATTGTTACCGGTTTAAGGAGGAAAATGCTGCCAAGTTTGATACTACTCCATTCCGGTATGAATGGAGATTCGGCGACGGCAGTAAAGCCGTTGGCGCTGTGGTTGAGCACTGTTATGCCGGTCCGGGAGCATATCTTGTCCAGCTCGATGTTGTGAACCTTATTACAAAAGAGGTTCTTTACAATGAGAAATCCGATTCCCTGATAATAACCGATATAGAACAACCATACATTACTGCTCCTGAAGTGGCTGAAGCTGGCAGAATTATTCGCCTTAATGCAGATCAGACTTATCTTCCGGGCTGGAGCATTTCACAGTATTACTGGAATTTCGGCGATGAAACAATTCAGATTGGCAGGGAAGTTGATAAGAGTTATTTAAAGCCCGGCATTTATAATATTCAGCTGATAGTAACTGAAGAACCGGTGCCGGGAGGAATGGCAAGAGAGACGTGCATTTGTAAAAATATTACAATAACACGTCAGCCATAATGCTGAAAATAACTAATTTTAGACGCATGAAATTTGTTAATTCAATATATATAACACTGGTTATTATTCTTCTGACGGGATTTCTGGTTTCTCCGGAGGTTTCTTCACAGGCTGTTCCCGGGAAAGATGAGAATATACCTTTTCTTGTTACATTCGGGAAAGATGGTAAAATCTCATGGGGAGATGACGATTTTAACCAGATATTTTTCTTCTCCATTCCGAAAGAATACATCCAGCAATTTTATATAAGGGTCTTTGATCCCGATTGCGGAGGTGAACATGATGAAATACAGGGTGATTTCAATACCAAAACCCTCTTTTCTGTATACGGTGGAAAAGGAGCTGATCCTGAACAGCATGAAGAAGCAAGGGGGCTTCTGAACGGGGTGAACTACAAAACCGGAAACCTTCTGGCCTCGAGGGTGTTTGGACAGGAAGCCCGGTATGATAACAAATACTACTCCTTCGGGCCATTTAATCAGACTGAAGGTGAATTTAACCAGAAATGGAACAGTTATATATTTAAAGTTGTTTGTGAAGGAATTGCAGGCGATGATGGAAATCTTTACAGATATTTTCTGAGCCGCGATGCCAACTCAAACCTTGCTATTGAAGGAGCTAATGCATTTACTTATGAATATACTTTCCGCATGTGGAACGATTTCAGGAGCATTGCTCATATTTACCCGTATGTTGATACAGGAATTGTTTCAGTAAAGCAAAGCAATTTTGACTGGGATAATGATGGCAAGATACTTGTGGTTTCGAGATATAAAAGAGGCATTGAAGTACCGATTTCAAATGAAGCCAACTGGGTCAATTCCACAATTCCGATTGAACCGGCAGAAATTAATTCCTCTCTTGATTTTCAGTTTCATAAACGGCAGGGAGAGCTTGTCAAAAATAACAATGTAGTTATAACTCTTGAGAACCAGCGGGGAGATGCAATTAAGTTTTACAGCTCACCGATCGGCGGAGTACCGGTTTACCAGCCTGTTGTGACTAGAGAAAAAATCCCTGCCAGGAAATAAACATACTATCAAATGGTGTTTAACATAAAGTTGAAAATATTTACCAGTATCCTGGGTTGCTTTTTTTTATTTTCAACGCTGTTAGAAGGTCAGACTTATAATTTCCGGAACTACGGAGGTGAGAGCAATATTCCCAATATCTTTATATATACTATTAACCAGTCGAATGATGGCTATCTGTGGATTGGTATGGGTAATGGAATTGCACGGTTTGACGGATTTGAATTCTATAAGGTGGCATATCCCGATTCTTTATCAGGGAGGTATCCGATAACAAATCTGAAAGATAAGTCAGGTAAGCTGTGGTTTGGTTGCAGCGATGGTTCTGTTTTTTTTCTGAGTGACAGGAAACTTGTTAAGGTCCCATTATCAAATACTAAAAGTATCAGTGATATCATTGAAGGACCCGGGGGAATGATTTATGTAATACCACAGGGAAAATCAATTTTTGCGATTAATTCATCTGATCCGGGCAAGACTTTTCAATACTCACTTTCTGTTGATCCGGTGATGTTTTCAGGTTGTTTTAACCGGAGCGGCGACTTGCTTATCGGCACACAGGAAAACCTTCTCATATGCCGTATTGCCAAAGATTCAGTAAAGATTATAACCATAGTGGAAGGATTCGATTATTCAAATGTAACGGCTATACATCCGACTGATGATCCCTCAAAATTCCTGATAGGCACTGAAGGAAATGGCCTCTTCAGGCTTTCATTTACGGCGGGCGGTAATTCATTGGAAAGGTTTGCGGACCATCCTGACTGGGAGTCACTGAGCATACAGTCAATTATGACAGACAGGGAGGAGAATTTCTGGATCTCGACATTTGGCTCGGGAGTCATCCAGTTCCGTCTTTCACCTGACAACGGATCGGTGAAGGATGTGAAGAGATACGATATACTCTCAGGTCTTGTCAGTAATGATGTAAAAACTCTCTTTCAGGATATTGAGGGGAATTACTGGTTCGGTACTTATGGCGATGGAGTTTCAATGCTTACCTCATATGCTTTCGGTTATTACAGGCCTGGCAGGAATGCAGCAGAAAATAATATTCTGTACGTCAATATGTTGAATGAAAAGTACATATTAGGCACTCCTTCAGGATTTCATCTGTTCGATCCCGTAAAGGGCATATCAGAATCCTTTACGGATCTTCTCAGAGGCATCGGGCGTACGGAGATCACATCCTATTACATTGATGATGAAGAAAACCTCTGGATAGGTACCGCGGGAAAAGGGCTCTTTATCAGAAACCGTTCGGGTCAGGTCAGACTGTTTTACAGTTCAGGTGATTCAGGAGCTGACAATATCAGGGATATAAAGGTGGATGATAGGAATATCTGGCTTGCCACCATAAACGGGGTAATAGTACTTAACAGGGAAAATGGGAAGTTCTTAAAGAAATTTGACATTAATAACGGCCTGCCTCACAGCAGCATAAATACAATTCTTCTTGACTCGGAAGGCAGGGCAGTAGTAGGAAACAATGAGGGTGACAGGCTTTTCATTATTGACCGTAACTTCGAGATCCATACTGCAGAAGGATCCATGACCGGAAACACCGTAAACAGAATACAGTCATTTTCTCAGGGGCGCGATGGCACAGTATGGATTTCAACACGGGGTAACCGTGCTTTCAGGTTTCAGAATGATACCGTAACAGCCATACAGAGATCATATGATCTTTTGTCAAACTATTGTTACAGTATACTGGCGGATTCCGAGAATAATATCTGGATCGGACATGAAAAGGGTTTCTCGAGATATAATGCTCTGACAGGAAGCGTAAGGACATTCGGATCCGACTTTGCAAAATCAGGAGTATGCAATCCGGGAGGAATGTTTGAATCACCTGACAGGAAAATATTTATTGGCACAACTGACGGGCTTATTATTTATGACAGGGCAAAAGACAATAAAAGCAGTATTCCTCCCTTTACAAATCTTAACTATATAACTATTAACGATATAGTGTATGATTATCAGCCTGAGTATACGCTTCCTTATAAAAAATACATTATCAGGTTAAACTTTACAGGCATTAGTTTCAGGGATCCGGCGAAGGTTTACTATAGTACTTTTGTAGAGAATTTCGATAAAACATGGAGTAAACTGAGGTCGATAAGGGAAATACCCTACAGCCTTGGTGATGGAAAATACAGATTCAACATTATTTCTGTAAATGAAGACGGTATCTCACAAAAGGAACCTCTCTCATTTATTATACAGATAAAGAAACCATGGTGGAGAACCTGGGGAGCTATTATAGCATGGATTGCAATTCTTACAGGAGTAGTAGTTGTGATAATAAAGGTCAGGGAAAAAGGGCAGAAAAAATTGCAGGAGTACCTTGAGACTGAACTTGAATCAAGAACAAGCGTAGTTATAAAGCAGAAAGGCGAGATTGAGCTTCAGAATCTTGAGATCACCGACAGCATTAATTACGCCAAACGTATCCAGGCCAGCATTCTCCCCGATTTTGGTAAACTAAAGGAAGCCTTCAGGGATGCATTTGTGCTTTTTCATCCAAGGGATATTGTAAGTGGAGATTTTTACTGGTTCGACAGGCTTGACGATGATAAGTTCATCCTGGTATGTGCTGATTCGACGGGACATGGAGTGCCCGGTGCATTCATGTCGATGATAGGGTCAACTCTTTTGCAGGATATTGTTTCGAGGCAGCGTATTTCAAAACCATCCGAGGTTCTTACTTTGCTTGACAGGCACATCTTTTCAACTCTTAATCAGAATGTTGAGCTGGGAGTCTCAAATGACGGGATGGATATGGTTGTATGTGAGTTCAGCCTTAAAAAGCGGCATGTAAGGTTTGCTTCTGCAATGCGGCCCGTAATTATTGTTATCGGCGGGGAATCATTTTATATTAAGGGCAACCGATCGTCTGTGGGCGGGGAGTCAGTTATGGAGAAATACTTCGATGACCAGGAGTATTATCTGAATAAGGGAGATACAATCTATCTCTTCTCTGATGGTCTTCCCGATCAGTTTGGTGGCAATGATGGTAAAAAACTTAAAATAGCAAGACTAAAACGGCTTATTGAACAGGTATCGCATCTTCCAATGTCAGAACAGGAAGTGGTCATCTCGGATTTTTATAAAGAGTGGAAGGGGAGCTATGAACAGGTGGATGATATACTGCTCATTGGGGTTAAACTATGAGCCGCAAAATCGGTTATTTCGAATAAATATTATTCTCTGAAACTATTATTTCAGGTGTTTCGGCCAGATTGCTGAAGTTTTCTGCCCTGTCTTTAATCAGGAAATCATATTTGATAGTATCATCCCGGCTATAGGACTGATAGATGAATGTAACTGAAATGGATCCTCTTAGTATCTGATTCTGGCCCAGTCTCTCCATGAAAGGTATCCTGTATGAATCATAGGGCAGCAGGGGATCATTCTTATCGGTCACCCGCACCATTGTTCCGTCGATTTTTCTGAAAAGTATCAGATTCATGTTCGTGGTATCGGTCTGCGATCCGGAAGGAGCCGTTAGGCCCAGATCACCATCCCCGTCTTCGAACCTGAACAGCAATCTGCCGGCTTTTGAAGTGTTTCCAAGTATGTCGAGTGTGTCAAAAATCTCAAAGCTGGTGAATTCAATACTGGGAATTGCCGGCAATTGCTCAATTTTGATGCAGGCCATAACTGCTGCAAGCGCAAAGAATAATATGACCAGAAGTCTGAGTTTTCTCATGATTTTTTGTCACTTAATCATTTATCACAAAAATCACACCAAAGATCACTATTTTTTTCGGAAAAAAATCCTTACAGGTACTCCCGTAAAGTCAAATTTTTCTCTCATCCTGTTCTCCAGATACCTTCTGTAAGGCTCCTTAACATATTGGGGGAGGTTACAAAAAAAGGCAAAGGCAGGAGTGTAGATAGGCAACTGGGTAACATACTTGATCTTAACATACTTCCCTTTTAATGCCGGAGGAGGATAGTTTTTAATAAGCGGCAGCATCACATCATTCAGCTCGGCTGTACCTATTTTTCTGTTCCTGTTGCTGTTGACCACTTCAATCAGTTCAAGAACCTTATGGATCCTCTGCTTATTGATGGCAGAGATGAAAAGTATAGGGTAGTCAGTGAATGGTGCGGTCTTTTCCCGGATCAACTCTTCAAACCTGGTTGTTATGTTATTTTCTTTTTCAATAAGATCCCATTTATTGACCAGTACTATCATTCCCTTATTGTTCTTCTGAATGAGCGACATTATATTGAGATCCTGGGCTTCTATACCCCTTGTGGCATCGAGCAGGAGAAGACATATATCTGAACTTTCAATGGTCCTTACAGCACGCATAACTGAATAGAACTCAATATCTTCACTTACCTTGCCTTTTTTCCGCAGTCCCGCAGTATCAACAAGCAGAAAGTCATGCTGGAATTTATTGTATCGTGTATATATTGAATCACGGGTGGTTCCTGCTAAAGGTGTAACAATGTTTCTTTCCTCTCCGAGCAGCGAGTTTACCAGTGATGATTTCCCGACATTAGGACGTCCGACAATAGCGATCCTGGGGAGGTCCGGGAACTGTTCTTCTTCTGATAGAGGAAGATTTTTGACTACGGCGTCCAGCAGGTCACCTGTTCCGCTGCCGTTTATTGAACTCAGGGGAAAATAGTCGCCAAGCCCCAGGTTATAAAACTCGGTTGCATCAATGAGCCTCTCATTGTTATCAACCTTGTTTACGACAACAATTACCTTCTTATTATACCTTCTCAGGAGAGAGGCCACCTGAGAATCAAGTTCATGAATTCCAATAGTAACATCAACCATAAACAGGATGAGGTCCGATTCCTCTATTGCCAGAAGTACCTGCTTGTTTATCTCTTCCTCAAAGATATCATCGGAGTTTTGCACATACCCGCCGGTATCGATAACTGAAAATTCAATACCGTTCCAGTTCGACCTGCCATAGTTCCTGTCGCGTGTTACTCCGCTTACCTCGTCAACAATGGCTTCCCTTGAATCGGTTAGCCTGTTGAACAGGGTTGACTTTCCTACATTCGGTCTTCCTACTATTGCAACGATTCTACTCATTTAAAACTTTATTTAACCTCTTACCTGTAGCCGAACTTTTTAAGCATATCGGATTTGTCTCTCCAGTCCTTTGAGACTTTCACATAGACTTCAAGAAATACCTTTTTCCTGAAGAAACCCTCCATATCACGCCTGGCTTCTGTTCCAACCCTCTTCAGCATACTACCCTTATGACCTATTATTATTCCTTTCTGACTGTCGCGGACAACATGGATAACAGCTCTTATTCTTATTAGCGATTTCTCCTCTGAAAAACTCTCTATCTCAATTTCAACTGAATAAGGGATCTCTTTCTTATAGTGTATCAGGATCTTTTCACGTATGATCTCTGAAGCGAAGAATCGTTCTATTTTGTCCGTTAACTGATCTTTTGGGAAATATGGTTCTCCCTCCGGCAGTTTTGAGAGTATGGCATTAAGAAGTACATCAAGATTAAAATTCTTCAGAGCGGAGACCGGTATTACCGGTGACCCGGGAAAGGATGCATGCCATAATCCTGCGATCTTCTCAAGTTCATCCTGGTTTGAAAGATCAACTTTGTTGACCACAACCAGTACCGGTATCTCCGATTCTTTAATCTTGTCGATATATTCACCTTCATTTGCTCCCTTTTCGGTGACATCAGTTACATAAATGATCATGTCTGCATCGGACAATGCAAGATTGACTGAGTTCATCATCGTCTCCTGCAGCTTGTACCTTGGTTTAAGAATGCCCGGAGTATCGGAATAAACAATCTGAAAATCATCCCCGTTAACAATACCCATAATCCTCTGGCGCGTTGTCTGGGCCTTTGAGGTGATAATGGAGAGTTTCTCTCCGACCAGCGCATTCATTATTGTTGATTTACCAACATTGGGATTCCCCAGAATATTTACGAAACCTGCCTTGTGACTCATTCTGTAAACTAAAAAATTCCGCGTTTAAGCATATTAACTTCTTTCTCATTCAGATACCTCCACTTTCCGCGGGGAACATTCTTTTTGGTCAGTCCTGCAAAATAGACCCTGTCGAGTTTTTTCACTCTGTATCCAAGTGTTTCAAACATCCTGCGTATAACCCTGTTCTGTCCGGAATGCAGTTCTATCCCTATCTGTGTTTTATCTTCAGGGTCGGCATAGGATACTGCATCAGCAACGATTGTATCACCATCAAGTTCAATACCCTCAGTGATTTTGAAGAGATCATTTTTGGTAACAACTTTGTCGAGAAAAACATGGTATATCTTTCTCCTTTTATATTTGGGATGTGTGAGTTTTCCGGTAAGATCACCGTCATTTGTAAGAAGAAGAACCCCGGTAGTTGCTTTGTCAAGCCTTCCTACAGGATAAACCCTCTCAGGAAAGTCATCACCCAGAAGGTCAAGAACTGTCTTTTCAGCATGAGGATCTTCAACAGTTGTAACGTAATCCTTTGGTTTATTCATAAGGATATAAACCTTCTTTTCAGCAGAAAGACGCTTGTTCCTGTACCTGACGTCGTCATCATATGATACTTTTGTCCCCAGGTCCGTAACACTCCTGCCATTCACTGTTATTAATCCGTTCTTTATATGTTCATCGGCATCCCTGCGTGAGCAGACGCCGCTGTTAGCTATAAACTTGTTCAGCCTTATCTTTATGATTTCCTGATTCTTTCCTCTGATAGCAGATACACCTTTCCCGGTAATATTTTTACCGGTTTTTTGGTCAGCTCTGATTACCTTACCCCGGGACTTTTCATTTTTCAGGCCAGGTCTGCCTGCGGGTTTTCTGTACTCCATATCAATTAATTATCAGGGTGCAAAGGTACGATTATTTGGCGATAATCTGTTTTGCTGAATTTTTTGCACCTTTGTGTACTAAAATTTCAATCATGGCTTTAATAAAATCTATATCAGGAATAAGGGGAACCATCGGGGGAAAACCAGGCGAATGTTTTACTCCGGTTGACATAGTGAAGTTTACTGCTGCATACGGTATCTGGCTGCAGCGGAGACATAAGAAAGAAAAGCTTAAGGTTGTTGTCGGTCGCGACGGCAGGAAATCGGGCGGCATTGTAAACAGCCTGGTAGTAACATCCTTGCGCAGCCTTGGCATTAATGTCACTGATCTGGGTATGGCAACAACACCAACAGTTGAGGTTGCTGTTACCGGAACAGGATCCGACGGTGGAATTATCATAACGGCGAGCCATAATCCTGCCGAATGGAATGCTCTGAAACTACTTACTGAAGCCGGTGAATTTCTTTCAGCGGATCAGGGCAATGAGGTTCTCGATATAGCTGACCGGGAGGATTTTATTTTTAGTCCGGTTGATTCTATTGGCACACTTGATTTTGATGACAGCTGGGGACAAAAGCATATTGACATGATCCTTAAACTAAAACTTGTGAATGTTCATGCTATCAAATCAGCCCGGTTTTCAATTGCTATAGATTGCATCAATTCGGTTGGAGGAATTATTGTGCCACAGCTGCTTGATGCCCTCGGAGTAAAAAAAATATTTGAACTGAACACCATACCTGACGGGAACTTTGCCCATAATCCTGAACCATTGCCTGCTAATCTTAAAGATATTTCAGCTTTGGTTGTGAAGGAGAAAGCTGACATCGGTTTGGTTGTTGATCCCGATGTCGACCGTCTTGCAATTGTATGTGAAGATGGTTCGATGTTCGGAGAAGAATATACGCTGGTTGCTGTCACTGATTACATTCTTGGCAACACCCCGGGAAGCACTGTATCCAACTTGTCCTCTTCGAGAGCCCTGAGGGATATAAGTGAAAAACACTACTGTAAGCATTACTCAACTCCGGTAGGTGAAGTAAATGTGGTTGAGGAGATGAAAAGAAGAGAAGCTGTGATAGGTGGCGAGGGAAATGGGGGAGTAATATACCCGGAGCTTCATTACGGACGTGACGCCCTGGGCGGAATAGCGCTTTTCCTTTCACACCTGGCAATAAGTAAGACTAAATGTTCCGACCTGAGGCAAGGATATCCTGATTATGTTATGGCAAAAAGAAAAATTGCCCTTGATCCTTCATTGGAATTCAGCCATATATTATCGGCAATTAAAAACAATTTCCCGGGTCACCTTACAGATGAGAGAGACGGATTATGGATCGAAACAACCACAGGATGGGTTCAGGTGAGAAAATCAAATACAGAACCTGTAATGCGAATTTATGCTGAAGGCCGAACAATTCATGAGGCTGATGGTTTAGCTGACAGGGTGATTGAAATTGTTAAAAATATTTAAATAAGGGATAATTATCCCTGCAGCTGGAATAAATCTGTGCTTTTCACTGTCTTTTTAGTATCTGCAAAGAGTTAATAATTGGTTAATTATTGTTAATGGATTTAAGGCAGAAAGCATGTTTTAATACTTTTGCACAGTTTTACAGGTATTTAATAATTAAAGTATCAGATGAAAAGAACAATCATTATTACAGGAATTGTTGTTGTGTTAGCAATCTTGATCCTGATAATATTCAGTAAAGCAACCTCAAGGAAAGATATTGCTAACCTTTATTCTGAATCGAAGAGAGGTCAGTTCGATATCGTAGTAACCACAACAGGTGAATTGATGGCTGAGAATTCAACCGACATACGCGGACCTGAGTTTACACAGGCAAGGAATATAAGGGTAATGGACATAAAGATCCAGGATCTCGTACCTGAAGGAACAGAGGTTCAGAAGGGAGACTTTATAGCCACTCTTGACAGGACATCGTTTGATAATACTCTCAAGGATGAGCTTGAACGGCTTACAACATACCAGACCAACCTTGAAATGAAGATACTTGATACTGCAGTAAATCTCAGTAATTTACGGGATAATATCAAGAATTTGCGATTTACTGTTGAGGAGGCTGGAATAACCCTTCAGCAATCGAAATATGAACCACCTACAACAATCCGGCAGGCTGAAATTGCCCTTGACAAGGCAAACCGATCACTAGATCAGTCGATCAGAAGTTATGCACTGAAAGTTGAACAGGCTAAATCCGAAATGAGGAATAATAAAAACCAGCTTGCAGATCAGCAGAAAAGAGTTTCCGATCTCCAGGATATCCTTTCAAAATTTATTATAACAGCTCCCTCTCCCGGTATGGTTATCTATAAAAGAGACAGGACAGGAGCTAAAAGGAAAGTCGGGTCCTCTATTAATCCATGGGATAATGTTGTGGCAACTCTTCCTGATATGTCGTCGATGCTTTCCAAAACATACGTGAACGAGATCGATGTAAGTAAAGTTAAAGCAGGACAGACGGTTGAGATGGCTGTCGATGCTTTCCCTGAAAAATCTTATACAGGTACTGTAACGAGTGTTGCCAATATCGGGGAGCAGCTTCCGAATGCTGATGCAAAAGTATTTGAAGTGCTGATCAAAGTTGATGGATCTGACCCGATTTTAAGACCATCAATGACAACCGGGAATAAAATAATTACTAAAACAATAAGTGATGTTATCTATATCCCTCTTGAAAGTGTTCAGGCAGGAACCGACAGCATCCCGTTCGTGTATCTTAAAAATGGCAATAAGCAGGTTGTGGTACTGGGAGAATCAAATGAGAATAATATTATAATTGAGCAGGGAGTTGAAGAAGGCACTATGATATATCTTAGCACACCTATGGAGCCGGAAGGCTTCAAGCTGGTTGGCCAGGAGCTGATCACTGTGATAAAGGACAGGGAGAGAGCTAAAAAAGATGAGGAGAAGCGTCTCAGGGAGGAAGCTGAGAAAGCCAGGGAGAATAGTCAGCGGATGGCAGGTTTTGGTGAAGGACAGAATATGACTCCTGAAATGATGCAGAGAATCCAGTCCGGCGGGGCCAGACAGGGAACCGGAGGCCCGAGGGATACAGCAGCAATGAGAAGAATGCGTATGATGGGTGGTCAGCAGGGGGGAGCTGCAAGAGACACTTCTGCAAGACGAACAAATGCAGTAAGACAGGTAGAAACAATAAGATAGATCCTGATGCATATAATTAACCGGTTAATAGAATTATTACGTAACTAACAAATAATCAGTATGCTAAGGTTTATAATAAAATATTTCCATGATATTGAAATAGCAGTTGAATCGATAATCTCAAACAAGCTGAAATCAATACTGACAGCGCTTGGAATAATTTTTGGAGTAGCTGCTGTTATCGCCATGCTCGCAATAGGGAAAGGGGCCAAACAGGAGATAATGGATCAGATGAAGATGGTAGGAGTTAACAATATCCTTGTTAATCCTGTAATCCCTGATAAATCATCGGCCAGTGAAGAGGGAGAGAAGCAGCAGAAGAAATTCTCCAGGGGCCTCAATATGCTCGATGTTGAAGCTATCAGGGAAACCCTTCCGTCGGTAAAGAGGATCAGCCCTGAAATCTCCTTTAACTCGATTGCAATGATGAACGGAGTTAAATACACTGCGAAACTTGTCGGAGTATCAAACGATTACTTTCATCTTTATAATCTGCCTCTTGTGGCAGGAACCATTTTTAATAATTACCAGGAAGAGAACGGCATACAGGTTTGCATAATAGGAGCCAATATCAGGGCAAAATTCTTCAGCAAAATAGATCCTCTGGGACAGTACATTAAATTTAATGGTATCTGGCTTAAAGTGATAGGTGTTCTTCAGAAAACAAATGTAAGTCTTACAGGATTCGAGGAGAAAGGGGTGAATGTGTATAATGATAATATTTACATCCCTATTCAGACCATGTTGCTGCGGTACCAGAACAGGGCTCTTGTAAACACCAAGACGGTATCGGAAGCCTCCTCTATGCAGTTTTTTGGCGGTGGCGGCATGATGATGTCGAGAGTTGTATCAAGCAGCTCGGATGCATCAACTGATTCTGAGACCAATTATAACCAGCTTGACAGAATTGTCGTTCAGGTTGCTGAAACAGAGCAGCTTCAGCCTACTACCGAAATTCTGAGCCGCATGCTGATACGCCGTCATACAGGGGTCAGGGACTTTGAGATCACTGTTCCTGAATTGTTGCTCAAACAGCAACAGCGGACGAAAGATATCTTCAATATAGTACTTGGCGCAATAGCGAGTATTTCTCTTATTGTCGGCGGTATAGGTATTATGAATATCATGTTTGCATCCGTTATGGAAAGGATCAAGGAAATCGGAACCCGTATGGCAATCGGAGCGAAGAAAATGGATATAGTGGTACAGTTCCTTTCAGAGGCTGTTTTAATTAGTGTTTCCGGTGGATTCATAGGAATATTCTTTGGTGTCGTAATGGCAAAGCTGATCGAACAGATTGCTGGCATCATGACAATAGTATCCTTCTTCTCCGTGTTTATTGCTTTCGGAGTATCTGCAGCAGTAGGAGTTGTATTTGGTTATTCGCCGGCAAAAAGAGCATCAGAAAAAGATCCAATTGAATCGTTGAGATATGAATAATTATTTTAAAATGAGGAGTGTATATTACTTCCTCCTGGTATCCTTATTTGCTATTTCCCCTGCATTAATAAGAGCACAGGAGATAAAAATGCTGACTTTCGAAGAGGTAATAAAGTTATCTGAAGATCAATCGCCTAATGCGCTTATGGCGAAGCACAGGTTCAGGGCAAGTTACTGGCAGTACAGAACATTCGTTGCTCAATACAGACCTTCACTCACAATGACCGGAACAACACCTGATTTCAGCAACTCATATGATAAGGTGTGGAACTCGACTGAAGGTGGTTATCAATACAGGACATCAAATACCCTGAGTAACCTGGCAGCATTGTCACTTTCGCAGAATATAGGAGTAACAGGTGGATCTATTGCGTTACAGTCTGATCTTACTCTTTTCAACGACCTTGAAAATGACAACCGGCAGTATATTTCAACTCCTCTTAGTATCGGTCTGACGCAACCGCTCTTCAGATACAACCCCCTGAAGTGGCAGAAAAAAACGGAACCTCTTAAGTATGAAGCAGCAAAGAAAACCTTCCTCTCAAACATTGAATCGGTTCATCAGCAGGCGGTTAATTATTTTTTCTTCCTTGCCACTGCCCAGATAAACAAGCAGATTGCAGAGATGAACTACTCCAATGCCGATACTCTGTGGAGAATAGCAAAAGGCAGGTATGACCTCGGGACAATTGCAGAGGATGAACTGCTTCAGATGCAGCTCTCATGGCTTAATGCCGAAACTGCAAGAAAGGAAGCAGAGATGAATCTCAGAGACAGGGAGATACGACTCAGATCATTTCTGGGATTCAATGAAAATGTGCGGCTTGAGCTGATTATTCCATCGGAAATACCTGCCCTTCAGGTAAGCTCCCAGGAAGTTTTTGATCTGGCCATGCAGAACAATCCCGAGATGTTGAATCAGCAGCTTACTATTTTGACAGCTGAGAGCAATGTTGCCCAGGCAAAAGCGGAAAAGGGATTCAATGCCAACCTCATGGCATCCTTTGGTTTGCGTGATCAGGATCCTGATTTCAACCTTGCATACCAGGACCCGGGCAAACAGCAAAGAGTGAGGATAGGATTCACAATGCCTTTACTCGACTGGGGGCTCGGACGCGGAAGATACAGAATGGCACAGTCGAGCCTTGAGCTTGCACAGGTTCAGTCGCAACAGGCAATAATTGATTTTCAGCAGAACCTGCTTCTCGATGTTGAACAGTTTAACCTTCAATCGGCACAGGTTGGCATTGCAGCGAAATCAGATACTGTTGCAATGAAGATGTATGAAGTTACAAAGCAGAGGTTCCTGATAGGTAAAATAGCTGTACTTGAACTCAATAATGCCGATACAAAAAAGGACCAGAATCGAAGAGCTTATGTACAGTCACTGCAGAATTACTGGTCATACTATTTTAACCTGCGTAACCTGACGTTGTATGATTTTGTAAACAGAAAACCTCTTGATACAGACTATGAGAAACTGATTGAATAAGATCTGATATTTATCATTCTTAATAAAGGGGCACAATATTGAGCCCCTTTTTTTCTACTACAATCAACTGTTTAATAAATTATAGTTTATATAAAATTTTAATATCTTTGCGCCTCAATAAAGAAGGACAACAAGAAAATTATCGGAATAATTCCTAAACAGAAGACAAATGCAGAATAAAGCAGCTATCATCGTTCTGGCAATTGCACTGGGTCTGGTATCAATCTACCAGTTATCATTTACCGGTGCTACCTACATGGTTAAAAAGGAAGCCAGAAAATATGCACAGGGCGACCTTGTGAAGGAAACACAGTATATCGATTCAATATCTACACTGACAGAGGATCAGTGGAGTTTTCTGGGGTACTCATTTAAGGAATGTCAGAAAAAGGAGATAAACCTTGGACTCGACCTTAAAGGGGGTATGAACGTAATTCTCGAGGTGTCGGTGGAAGATATCCTCAAGGCTCTGTCAAATTATAATACTGATAAAACTTTCACAGCTGCCCTTGCAAGAGCAAAGCAGATGCAGAGACAAAGTCAGGCAGATTATCTTACTCTTTTCGGACAGGCATTTAGTGAAACTGATCCGAATGCCAAGCTTGCATCCATTTTCGGAACGATTGAGATGAAGGAGAAGATCAACTTCAACTCCACGAATCAGGAAGTAATGAATGTGCTTGATGAAGAGGTTACAGCTGCTATTTCAAATGCATTCAACATACTCCGTACCAGGATTGACAGATTTGGCGTTGTTCAGCCTAATATCACCCAGCTGGCAACAAAAGGTCGTATATTAATTGAACTTCCGGGTCAGACTGATCCGCAGCGAGTAAGGGAGCTTCTGCAGGGAACTGCAAACCTTGAATTCTGGGAGACTTATGAAAACGGAGAGATTATCGGATACCTGTCGGCAGCCAATAACCTTCTTAAGGAGATACAGGCCAATTCAGAGAAACCTGATTCTCCTGTTGCTGAACAGAAAGCAGTTACTCCTGCTGATACAACCAGTGAGGATCAGTCTCTTTTAGATATAATTGCCAAAGACACAACTCAGCCTGCTGAAGCTGCAACACGTGAAGAGTTCGCACTTCAGAATCCTCTTTTCGGAGTACTCAGCCCGAGGGTAACACCGGAGGGGCAGCCATTACCTTCAAGCATGATAGGTCTTGCCAGTTCAAAGGATACTGCTGAAGTAAATAACATGCTCAGGATGAACCAGGTAAAGGCCTTGTTCCCACGCGACCTTATCTTCATGTGGAGCCAGAATCCTTACAAGTACGATCCATCAAAAACATTATATGAACTTCATGCCATTAAAATCACAACACGCGATGGCAGGCCACCGCTTGACGGAGATGTGATTACTTCTGCCAGACCTTCATCAGGAATAACCGGATCGGAAGTCAAAGTCGACATGTCGATGAATGCCGAGGGTGCAAAGATATGGGCCAGAATGACTCGCGAGAATATTGACCGCTGTCTGGCTGTTGTTCTTGACGGTTATGTTCGTTCCTACCCGAGAGTACAAAATGAAATTACAGGCGGAAATACTGAAATTACAGGTGATTTTACAATAGAAGAGGCTGATGACCTGGCAAATATCCTCAAGTCAGGGAAATTGCCGGCTCCTGCACGGATAATGTCGGATACCATTATTGGCCCTACCCTCGGAAAAGAGGCAATAAGTTCAGGTCTTATCTCATTTATTATTGCTTTTATTATTGTTTTGTTATACATGCTCTTCTATTACAGCAGAAGTGCAGGTACTATTGCCGATATTGCTCTTTTTGCAAACGTCTTCCTGCTGATGGGAGTTTCAGCTTCACTTGGAGCAGTCCTGACTCTTCCGGGTATTGCCGGTATTGTTCTTACAATTGGTATGTCAATCGATTCCAATGTACTGATCTATGAACGGATCCGTGAAGAGATGAGAGCCGGTAAAGGGATTAAACTTGCTATTGCCGATGGCTACAAGGGAGCTCTTTCAGCTATACTTGATTCAAACATTACCACACTTCTTACCGGAGTTATTCTTTATGTATTTGGCACCGGACCTATCAAAGGTTTTGCCACAACACTTGTTATTGGTATTTTCACTTCACTCTTCAGCGCCCTCTTCATTACCAGGCTGATCTACGAATACCTGCTAAAGAAAAATGTGAAACTCAGCTTCTCCATTAAGATCACCGCCAACATTCTGAAAAACGTACATATCGATTTTATCGGAAAAAGGAAGATCTTCTACGGATTATCAATAGTTCTGACACTTATTGGTATCAGTTCCTTATTTGTAAGGGGACTTAATCCGGGTATAGATTTTACAGGAGGACGAACATATGTAGTAAGATTTGCAGAGGATGTGAAAACTGAGGACGTCGCTGCCAGCCTGGCCGTGTCATTCGGAGAGCCACCCCAGGTGGTCACATTCGGAAATAACAACCAGGTCAGGATCACAACCAAATATAAAATAGAAGAGACAGGCGTGGATGATGAGATAGAGACTGCTCTATATGAGGGTCTGAAAGGAATGGCAGGTCCGGGTGTTACAAAGGAGATATTTCTTTCGGAAAACAGGGTCAGCTCCGAAACAGTTGGACCAACCATCGCAAGTGATATTAAAACCAAGGCAATCTGGGCAGTGTCGCTATCACTTATTATTATCTTCCTTTATATCTTCATGCGGTTCAGGAACTGGCAGTTTGGCCTCGGAGCTCTGGTTGCAATCGGCCACGATGTAATGATTGTAATCGGAATCTACTCTCTGCTCTGGGGATTTCTGCCCTTCACCATGGAGATCGACCAGTCATTCATTGCGGCAATACTTACTGTGATAGGTTATTCGGTAAACGACTCGGTGGTTGTCTTTGACAGGGTCAGGGAGTTCCTGCCGCTGCATCGCAAGAGGTCACCGCATGAGGTTCTAAACCTCGCTATGAACGACACTCTCAGCCGTACACTGAACACAGGTATGACTTCAATCCTTGTACTTATTGCAATGTTCTTCTTTGGAGGAGCAACCATCAGAGGATTCCTATTTGCAATGATTATCGGTATTATCGTAGGTACATACTCATCTATCTTTATTGCAACTGCTGTTGTTTATGATACTTCATCTAAAAAAGGACTTAAATTCTAAATATTAACAACATTTAACAAAGTAGAGGCGTTGCATGCAACGTCTCTACTTTTTTTTGTTGTCTGTCGTTGATTTTAGCTTACGAACCAGATCTGTGAGCATTGAATATCATTAAACTTTTCTAACTTTGTCCGGAATGAATGACGGGACAATTATTATTGTTTTATTATGAGCGGACCTGAGATTTTTATTATTGTACTCGTGGCACTGCTGCTATTCGGAGCTGAGAAACTACCTGACATTGCAAAAAGCGTGGGAAAGGGAATGCGTGATTTTAGAAAGGCCACCGATGAGATAAAGAGAGAGCTGGAGACCAGCACTGCCGATATCAGAAGAGACATGAATGAAGTGACCGATGCAATTAAAAAAGATGTGACCGATCTTTCTGACAAAATTAATAAGGATGTGAATGAGGTCTCATCTTCCATAGAGAGCGAAATGAATGATGTAACATCCACTGTAAACAAAGAGGTGAACGATGTAGCCACTACTATTCAGAATGATGCGAATGAAGTTGCTGATAACTTAAATAAAGATGTAAATGATTCTCATAATGAGGTCAAATACAATAACGATATAGTTTCTGACGGCAACTACCGGGGATACAGTGACTGACCCTCCTGATATGATCAAAACTACCGGAATCACAAAGGCTTATGGCGACCTTAAAGTCCTTAAAGGGATTGACATCCAGGTTGAGGATAAAGAGGTGGTATCGATTGTTGGCGCCAGCGGGGCCGGAAAAACAACTCTTCTGCAGATAATAGGCACCCTCGACAGTTCTGATTCGGGAAAAGTATTCTTTGACGGGTCTGATATCAGCAAACTCAGGGGTAAATCGCTGGCCTCCTTCCGTAACAAAAACATCGGATTTGTTTTTCAGTTTCACCAGCTGCTTCCTGAATTCACTGCACTTGAAAATGTTTGTATCCCTGCATTCATTGCCGGCAGGAACAAAACTGATGCTGAGAAGTCGGCAAAAGAGCTTCTCGGATTCCTCAGTCTTTCTGACAGGCTCGATCATAAACCATCCGAACTCAGCGGTGGAGAGCAACAAAGGGTAGCGGTTGCCCGTGCCCTTGTCAATAACCCTTCTGTTATACTTGCCGATGAACCTTCGGGTAATCTTGATACAGAAAACAAAAATGAATTACATAAACTTTTCTTTAAGCTAAGGGATACATTCGGACAGACAATTATTATCGTTACACATGACCGCCAGCTTGCAGAAATGTCCGACAGAATACTTAAGATAAAAGACGGTCTTATCGTAAATGAGCTTTAAGCGTTCATACAATGGCATACCTGCCGCTGAGCTGAAGGATTTTCTCGAGGAAAAATATCTCAGGTTCAACAACCCTTCATTTATTGAATGCGATCCTATTTCTATCCCTCACAGGTTCTCTTCTTCAGCTGACAGGGAGATTGCAGGATTTCTGGTTGCTACAATTGCATGGGGAAGACGCGATCTGATTCTCAGGAGCAGTAATAAACTAATGTCAGCAATGGGCAATTCGCCACATGAATTCATTGTATCTGCCAGTGAAAATGAACTTGATAGTTTTTCGGGGTTTGTACACAGAACCTTTAACGGAGGGGATTGCAAAACCTTTATGCGAGGTCTCAAAAAGATCTATAAGTCATACAATACAATGGAAGATATCATTTTAGAGGGCATGAATGAAAGTGGTTCACTGCGCGAAGGATTATCACACTTCCGCAAGGTTTTTTTCTCCGTAGCACACGAGAAACGATCGGAAAAACACTTTGCAGACATTATGTCAGGTGCCGCAGGGAAGAGGCTGTTTATGTTTCTGAGGTGGATGGTAAGAGATGACAACAGGGGAGTGGATTTCGGAATCTGGAAAAGAATAAACACCTCAGAGCTTTTTATACCGCTGGATCTTCATTCCGGCAATACTGCCCGCAAGCTTGGATTGCTGAAACGTAAACAGAATGATTTCAAAGCGGTGGAAGAGCTTACTTCAGTTTTACGGCATTTCGATCCTGTTGATCCTGTGAAATATGATTTTGCCCTGTTTGGACTTGGGGTGAATGATGAGTTCTGAAAATGGCAAATAATTACTTTAATTTCAAGCAGTTCAAAGTTAACCAGCAGAAGTCTGCATTCAAAGTTGGTACAGACGGAGTGCTTCTTGGTGCATATGCTGATATTACAGGTGCAATGAGAATTCTTGATATTGGAACAGGAACCGGTCTTATTGCGCTTATGCTTGCCCAGCGCTGTAATGCCCAGATTGTTGCCATAGAATCTGACCATGAATCATTCCTGCAGTCATGTGAAAATATTAACAGTAGCAGGTGGTGTGACAGGATAAGAGTTGAAGAATCAGCACTGCAGGAATTCAATGATGTTGATAAATTTGATCTTATTGTAACCAATCCTCCCTATTTTTCTGATTCAATCAGAAATCCTGATCAGAGGAAATCGTCTGCCAGACACAATGATACACTGACTTCAGCAGATGTACTGGTTGGTGCAAATCGTTTGCTGAATGAAAATGGCCGTTTGCAACTTATAATGTCATATATTGAAGGAAATCTGCTGATTGCCGAGGCTGCCGGTCATGGATTCTATTGCCGCGATATCCTTAAAATAAAACCATTACCAACTTCTGAAATAAGGAGGCTGATACTTACCTTTGGAAGGGAGAGCATCATACCCACGGAAAAATTTCTGACTATTGAGCATGGAAAAAGGCATGAGTTCACTAAGGAATACATAAATCTTACAGCAGATTTTTATCTCAATTTCTGAATTGTCCTGTTTTGTGCGAAAGACACCCAAAATTAAGATAGAAAGACAAACCCAATTTAAGAACTTCCCATTACTGACATAAATAAATTTACAAAG
>MENI01000005.1 GCA_001768195.1 Bacteroidetes bacterium GWA2_40_15
ACAACTCGATAATTATGTCGGCGAGATTATAGCTAAACTGAAGAAACTGGGTCTTGAAAAAAATACAATTGTAATATTTACTTCAGACAATGGACCTCATCTTGAAGGAGGTGCTGACCCTGATTATTTCGATAGTAATGGCCCACTGAAAGGATATAAGAGAGATCTCTATGAAGGTGGTATCCGCACACCAATGCTGGTTAAATGGCCTGGGAAAGTCAAACCAGCTTCAAAATCCGATCATATATCTGCATTCTGGGATGTCCTGCCGACTCTGGCAGAAGTTGCAGGTGCTGATACAATTTTAAATACCGATGGGATCTCATTTCTTCCGGAATTGCTTGGCAAAGAGCAGAAGCAGCATGAATATCTCTACTGGGAATTTCACGAACAAGGTGGTCGGGTTGCATTGCGAATGGGTAACTGGAAAGCTGTAAAAAAGGATATTGAGAAACTACCGCACGGTGAAACAGAACTATATGATCTGTCCTCAGACATTGGAGAAACAAAAAATGTGGCTCCATTGCATCCTGAAATTGTAAAAAAAGCAGATTCACTATTGATAAAAGCAAGAATCAGATCAGAAAACTTCCCGTTTTCTTGTGAAGTATCGGCAACAAAGCAATAATATTAATCATTATGATCAGGATCAACCTAAACCACAAAATCATTCCGGGCACTCTGGGCATTTTGTCACTTGCTGTAACGGCATGCGTGAATGAGAAGGCTGAAGAAAAACCCAATATCGTGATAATCTATGCTGATGATCTTGGCTACGGCGATGTCGGATGTTATAGTTCCAACACTCTGATAACTCCGAATATTGATCTTCTGGCATATCACGGACTTCGTTTCACCAATGCCTATTGCACATCGGCAACAAGTACACCTTCGAGGTATTCTCTGCTAACCGGAGAATATGCCTGGAGAAAAGCAGGGACAGGAGTTGCACGGGGTGATGCTTCTGCAATAATTGCTCCCGGTAGGACAACAATGGCCTCAGTACTTAAAAAGGCAGGATATTCAACCGGTGTTGTCGGCAAATGGCATCTGGGACTCGGTCCGTCTTCAGGAGCCGACTGGAATGGAGAGATTACTCATAGCCCGCTCGACATAGGTTTCGATTACAGTTTCCTGATTCCTGCTACAGGCGACAGAGTGCCCTGCGTTTATGTTGAAAACAGACGTGTTGTCCGGCTGGATCCGAATGATCCTGTAAAAGTAAGTTTTACAGATCCGATCCTTGTTGAACCTACCGGAAAAGATCATCCTGAGCTTCTTAAAATGCACCCGAGCCATGGCCACGATATGACCATCGTTAACGGAGTAAGCCGCATTGGCTGGATGAGTGGCGGAAAATCTGCACTCTGGGTCGATGAAGATATGGCTGATACAATTACAGCAAGAGCAGTGAAATTCATTGAGCATAACAGGAATAACCCTTTCTTTCTCTATTTTGCCACACACGACATTCATGTCCCCCGACTGCCACACAAAAGATTCGAAGGTAAAAGTGGGATGGGACCAAGGGGTGATGCAATTGTTGAGTTCGACTGGTCGGTTGGTGAAATAATGAAAACAATCGACAGGCTCGGTCTTGCTGAAAAAACCCTGATCATTGTCACAAGCGATAATGGACCTGTGGTAGATGACGGGTACATTGACCAGGCAGTTGAGCTCCTTGGCAACCATAAACCTGCCGGAAAACTCAGAGGTGGAAAATACAGCTCATTTGACGGGGGGACAAGGGTTGTGTTTATTACATCCATGGAAGGAAAGATAAAGCCTGGCAGAAGCGATGAACTCTTCAGTCAGATTGATCTGCTGGCCTCTTTTGCCGAATTAACAGGCCAGTCAGTTGCTGATGGCGATGCACCCGACAGCCGAAGCAATCTCTCTGCACTGCTGGGTAAATCTCCATCATCACGTGAATGGGTGGTGGAGCATGCAGTGAACGGACGCCTCTCAATAGTAAAGGACCAATGGAAATACATTGAACCCGGACCAGGCGAAAAACTATATAAGCATGTGAATATCGAATCAGGCAATGATCCCATCACTCAGTTATTTAACATGAAAACCGATATTGGGGAAACGAAAAATGTAGCTGTCGATAACCCTCTTATTGTTAATGAATTAACACAACTTCTTGATAAAATAAAAAACAGTGAAACTCCGTGAAAACTCTGTGTAACTCTGTGTTTAAAAACTTTTAATATCATGATTAACTTAAAATCTGTATTCAGTCTCGGGATGGCAACACTTACAACAGTAAACGCCACATCCCAGAAAACAACTGTCAAAAAACCTGAAACCCCTAACATCATAATAATCCTCATGGACGACATGGGTTATGGTGATATAGGCAGGACAGGAGCAAACCAGTATGAAACACCCAATCTCAACAAACTTGCCAACCAGGGAATGCAGTTCACCTGGTGGTATTGCCCTCAGGCTGTCAGCAGCGCCTCAAGGGCCGGGTTGATCACCGGCTGTTATCCTAACCGCATTGGCTTTTCAGGCGCCCTCATGCCTTGGGCTGAGGTCGGTATCAATCCGGAAGAGACAACAATAGCTGAAATGCTTAAAACAAAAGGATATCGTACATCCGTAATAGGAAAATGGCACCTCGGTCATCTTGAAAAGTTTCTTCCGCTGCAGCATGGATTTGATGAATATTACGGAATACCTTATTCTAACGATATGTGGCCGGTCGATTTTGACGGAGTGCTGGTCAGGCTCAAAGATACAACCCACAGATTGATGCGTTACCCGGCTCTTCCTCTAATCAACGGCAATGAGAAAGTGGCAGAGGTACCTGATCTTGCAGGCCAGGACAAGCTTACAACGGATTATACAGAGAGAGCTGTGAAATTCATCGAAAAGAACAAAAACAGACATTTTTTTCTTTATATTCCTCATTCAATGGTACATATCCCGCTGGGGGTATCAGATAAATTCAGGGGTAAAAGCAAACAGGGCCTTTATGGAGATGTAATGATGGAGGTAGACTGGTCAATAGGTGAGATTATGAAAGCGCTTGAGAGAAATGGTCTTGAAAAGAATACCCTCGTGATATTTACCAGTGACAACGGTCCCTGGTTGAATTTCGGTAATCACGCGGGAAACACTGCTGGTTTAAGGGAAGGGAAAGGTACAAGCTGGGAAGGAGGTCAGCGGGTCCCATGCATTATGCGATGGCCCGGTGTTATTCCGCCAGGTGATATATGTACTCAGCTGGCAAGTTCAATAGATATTCTCCCCACACTTGCTGCCATTACAGGAGCCGCTCTGCCGGAAAATAAAATAGACGGTGTAAATATACTTTCTCTTATTAAGGGCGATAAGGAAGCCACTCCCCGTAGGGATCTCTATTATTATTACCAGCAGAACAGTCTGGAGGGTGTGCAACATGATTTCTGGAAACTAGTACTTCCTCACTCGGGAAGAACCTACAGGGGACATATGCCCGGCAACGACGGCTGGCCCGGCCAAACCGGAACCGAAACTGTAACCACAAAGCAGCTGTATGATTTACGCCGCGATCCGGGAGAATGGTATGACGTTTCTGAATTATACCCCGAAAAGGTAAAGGAACTGGAAGAACTTGCCGAAAAAGCAAGAAAGGATATTGGAGATGATATAACAAAAGTACCCGGGGCTAACCGTCGTAAAATAGGATCGATTAATGAATAAGCGTAATGTACTCACCCCCTTTGATTCCCCCTCTCTATTTCATAAAGATGGGGAAACCCTGTCAGTAATTCCCACTCTTTGCGGAGCAGAGAGGGGGTTAGGGGGTGAGTTCATGAAAAAATGGACAGGGAGCAAATATTTTGCAACTGGTATAACTGCCTCATTGCTGACATTCACCGCCTCCGCCCAGCAACCCCTCAAGCAACCCAACATCCTCTGGATCTCAACCGAGGATATGAGCCCCCATCTCGGATGCTATGGTGACAAGGTTGCCATAACACCCAATATTGACCGCCTTGCATCACAGGGTATCCGGTTTGATAATGTATTCACAACCGCAGCAATAAGCGCTCCGGTACGGGCAGGTGTAATAACAGGTATGTATCAGACTTCAATAGGCTGCATGCACATGCGGACAACATCATACCGCCGTGGTGTGGATAATCCAGTTGAATTTACTGCTGTTCCTCCGCACTATGTAAAAGCCTTTACCGAATATCTGAGAACTGCCGGTTATTACTGTACAAACAACAGCAAAACCGACTACCAGTTCACTAAAGACCCTGTTCCTGCAAGTATATGGGATGAATGCAGTACGACAGCCCATTACAGGAACCGTAAAGACAAGAGTCAGCCATTTTTCGCAATCTTTAACTGGATCGGAACACATGAGAGTCAAAACTGGGACATCTCGAATGTTAAGACTGATCCTGCTGGGGTTCCCGTTCCACCGTATTATCCTGATAATGAAATTATAAGGCGCAACATCGCGAAGATGTACGACAATATCGCAAGGCTCGATTCTGTTGTTGGTGTTCTGTTATCGGAACTGGAAAGGGAAGGGGAGCTTGAAAATACTGTTATCTTCTTCTGGGGCGATCACGGGGATGGACTGCCAAGGGGTAAGAGATGGCTGTATGATTCAGGATTAAGGATACCGCTTATAATTAAATTTCCCGGAAATCAAAAAAGGGGAACAGTTGATAAAAGGCTGATCAGTTCAATCGACCTGGGTCCTACAGTTCTATCCCTGGCCGGAGTGCCAGTACCTGCACATATGCAGGGAATCCCATTTTCAGGCGATCAGGCAGGAGAGCCCAGGGATGCTGTTTATGCCGCACGCGACCGTGTTGATGAATCGTATGATATGATCAGATCAGTACGTACAAAAAACTGTCTTTATATACGTAATTATTATCCCAATGAGCCTTTCCCCATATGGGTGCCTTACCTTAACAGGATGCCAATATACAAGGAAATGCTGCGTCTTGATGCTGAAGGAAAACTTACCGGTCCGCAAAAAGCATGGATGGCTTATAAACGGCCACCTGAAGAGCTTTATAATATTGCAACAGATCCTTATCAGATCAATAATCTTATTAACGACCCGGTAATGAAACTGACTCTTTACGATATGCGCAGGCTACTTGATAAGTGGACTTTGGAAACAGGTGACCTGGGACATATGAATGAGCCGGAGATGATAGAACAGATGTGGCCCGGAGGAAAACAGCCTGTTACGGATATTCCTTATTTCATAATCAATTCCCCTGAGGATAGGGGATCAAAAAACTACAGAACAGGCGGTACATATTCTGAACCTATGACACTTGCTTTCTATTGCCCGACTCACGGAGCTTCACTTGTCTATACTTTTGAAAACAGTCAGAAACCTCACTGGCTGCTTTATACAGGCCCCATCCACCTTAAGAGGGGAACTCACAACATTCGTGTTAAGGCTGTACGATACGGCTACAAAGAAAGCGAAGAACTAAAAGGCAATTTCATTATTAAATAAATTTATATGCAGACTAAATTCAAATTACTATCGATCCTGGGCATTGCTGCAGCTGTCTCATCCTGCTCTGATTCTCCTTCCGTATCCGGTAGGCCTAACATAATTTATATCATGAGCGACGATCACGCGTTCCAGGCCATAAGTGCTTACGGAGGCCCACTTAAAGATCTTGCACCAACACCCAACATTGATCGAATCGCTTCAGCAGGGATGAGGTTCGACCGTTGCCTCGTGACTAATTCAATATCAGGACCTTGCAGGGCTGTGGTGCTTACCGGAAAATACAGTCACCTGAATGGCTTCCTTTCAAACGAAGCAAAAGAATTTGACGGCTCACAGCAGACATTCCCTAAACTGCTTCAGGCTGCGGGATATAACACCGCCATGATCGGAAAATGGCACCTTGGTTCAAACCCTACCGGATTCGATCACTGGGAGATACTCCCCGGACAAGGCCATTACTATAATCCCGATTTTATCACAAAGGATGGAAGAAAGCGGAATGAAGGGTATGTTACAGAACTGATAACCGAAAAATGCCTTAAATGGCTCAGCGGGGCAAAGGATCAAAAGAAACCTTTCATGCTGATGATGCATCATAAAGCTCCTCACCGCGAATGGCAGCCCGGACCAAATGAGTTGACATTGTATAATAATGTCACATTTCCTGAACCTCCGACGCTGTTTGACGATTATTCAGGTCGGGGATCCGCCTCAAGAGAACAGGATATGACTATTTCAAAAACTATGAGGCTTATCGAGGATCTTAAGTTGTATCCCGATACAATGAAGACAAAGAATGTAGGGCTGAACCGAATGAATCCTGATCAGGAGGCAGCCTGGGATGAAGTATATGATCCGATCATAAAGAAGTTCTATGGTTCAAAACTGACAGGAGAAGAACTTGTGAGATTCAAGTATCAGCGCTATATGCAGGATTACCTTGCAAGCATTGCAGCAGTTGATAAGAGTGTAGGTGAAGTACTCAATTACCTGAAGGAAAACGGTCTGGATAAGAACACGGTAGTTGTATATGCATCCGACCAGGGATTTTACCTTGGCGAACATGGATGGTTTGATAAGAGATTCATGTTTGAAGAGTCCTACCGTACACCGCTTCTTGTGCAATGGCCCGGAGTGACACAGCCCGGAAGCATAAACGCAGATATCGTTTCGAATCTCGACTTTGCTGAAACTATCCTCGATATTGCAGGAGTGGAAGTACCTGAAGATATGCAGGGTGCAAGCATGGTTCCGCTTCTTAAGGGAAATACACCGTCAACCTGGCGCCAGGAACATTATTACCACTATTATGAGTATCCTGCCGTTCACAGCGTCAAGCGTCACTATGGGATCAGCACCGGGCAGTTTAAGCTGATCCACTTCTATTATGATGTCGACGAGTGGGAGTTATATGATTTCAGGAATGATCCCCAGGAGATGATTAACCGTTATAACGAACCGGCATTCGAATCAGTAAAAGAAGATCTCCATAAACGCCTCTCGGAATTAATGGCAAAATATGGAGACAGCGAAGAATTAACAAAATCATATCTTCCGGTTAAATAAATATGAGCTATAATCTTGGTGAAACTTAGTGTCTTCGCGCCTTGGTGGCAAATATTTTAATTCAAAACCTCTGTGAATCTCCATGTCCTTCGTGCCCTGTGGTTAAAAATTATTAAAATTTCAAATAACAATATGACAAAAATTACAAAACTGCTTCTGTTATCATTGTTAGTATTGCTACTGACAACATGTGACAACCCCAAAACCGATAATTCCCTTCCACTGAGCACGCCTGAAGCAGAAGGAGTATCGTCCGCAGCTGTACTTGCTTTCGTAGAAGCAGCTGATAAAGAGGCAAATGAAATACACAGCTTCATGCTCCTCAGACACGGTAACGTTATCGCTGAAGGCTGGTGGAAACCTTATGCTCCGGAACTGAAACACACAATTGATTGAGGAAACAACATCTTTCAAGATCGATCAGGCGCCTGACGCTGGTTTACTACAAAATGAGTTCTTCACCACTGGAAAAAGAGTTTACCGGAAAGACATATCTTTTTGGCTCTAATGACAGCCAGCTTCAAAGCCTGAAGCTTGAAATCAGCGATACTCTTGTAACACTTCATATACGGAAGGCATCAACTGACTATGCTCTGAATTTTACAACGGGTGAATGGTATTATTCTGTAACTGAACTTCCCGGTCCTAACCTTGTTCCAAATAAGAACATTGATGTACTACGTCCCTTTAAGGTTGCCGGTAGCTATACCTGGCTCGATAATAATTCAGCCGAATTTACACTAAGGTATATTGAAAGTCCTCATACTGAGACTATAACCTGTGTATTTCTGAATAATAAGGTTGGCGTTTCATTTAAGAACGTATTCAGTAAGCCAGACGATATTAAACTGATCGAAGGAAAATCAGCGGAAAATTAGCCGGCTTTTGAACAATTTACACCTCTTTATGGTTTATTGGAAAAGTATACCATGAAGAATTACTCTTTCATAATAATTGCTTTTGTATTTCTGACCCTGATTGCTGAACCGGCAAATGGCCAGAATTTTTCCCAGATCAGGATGACTGACCTGGAAAAGATCCTCTCGGCAAAGGAAGATAAGCTACTGGTAGTCAATTTCTGGGCAACATGGTGTCCTCCGTGTGTGAAAGAGCTTCCCCACTTTCAAAAAGTAGCAAAGGAATACAATAAGGAAAAAGTATTATTCCTCCTTGTGAGTATCGATTTTCCTTCACAGATAGATTCTCATCTCAGGCCTTTTCTGAAGAAAAACAATGTAGCTCTTGATGTTGCACTGATGATGGATACAGATCAGAATGAATGGATCGATAAGGTTGATCCGTCATGGCAGGGGAACATACCTGTTACTCTAATGCTCAACAATGTAAAGAAAACCAGGAAATTTCATTCAGGCGATCTGGATGAAACTGAACTCAGGAACATGATCAATTCTCTATTATAGTTATTAACTTAAAATCAGTAAATTATGAAAAAACCAGTTTTATTTCTTGCAGTGGTGGCAATTTCACTACAGTCATTCTCCGGAAGTCCTTATAAGGCAGGCGATTATGCTACCGACTTCAACCTTAAGAATCTCGATGGGAAAATGGTTTCCCTCAGTCAGTATGAAGATGCAAAAGGATTCATCGTTGTATTCTCATGCAATGTATGCCCTGTTGTAATTAAATATGAGGACAGGATCAAGGAACTTCACCAGGAGTACAGCAGTAAAGGATATCCGGTTGTTGCAATCAACAGCAATGACCCTTCGGTATCCCCCGGTGATTCATACGAGGCAATGAAAAAGCACGCAAAAAATAATGGCTATAAGTTTGAGTATCTGTATGATGAATCACAGGATGTTGCAAAAACTTACGGAGCAACAAATACACCTCATGTTTATCTTCTTTCAAAAAATGCAGGGAAGCTGAAAGTGGAATATGTTGGTGCCATTGACAACAATGCCGATAATGGCGCTGCTGCCGATAAGAAGTATGTTGTGGATGCACTTAATAAACTGATAAAAGGTGAACAGCCCTCGGTAACGGCTACAAAAGCTGTCGGTTGCGGAATAAAGTGGAAGAAGGCATAATCATAAAGGCTCAGGGCTCAGGGCAAAGGGCGTAAATCATAATAAATGAGTTTTCTGCCCATTCCCTATGCTCTATACTCTATGCTCTATGCCCTATGCCCCATGCTCTATGCCCTATGCCCCATGCTCTATGCCCCATGCGCTATTTATAAATTGGTAATCCCGCACAGCAATTCTTAAACTTCTTACCTGATCCGCAAGGACAGGGATCGTTTCTACCGGGAGAAGCAGGCTTTACAACCTGGCTCTCCTTGTTTTTTAACCACTGCATCACATTTGCCGGGGCTCTTTTATTTTTAAGCTCCTTAGCCATGAAATCCATATAGGGCTCAACATGCTTAAAGAACATCTTGTAACCCTCACACAGGTAATTTAAACCAGGTTTACCGTCAGGTGTATTGATTATCCGGTGCTTGGGACACTCGCCATGACAGGCGTATCGAACATCACACTGAAGGCAGTACCGTGGTAATTTATTCCGCTTGTCGATCCCGAAATCGAACTGTTTTTGTGATTTGGCAAGATCGGGGAGAGGTGTTTCTTTTATGTTTCCCAGGTAATATTCGGGATATACATAATGATCGCATGAAAATACATCACCGTTATGCTCCATTACCAGTGCATCTCCGCAGGTTTCGCAGAAAACGCATATTCCGGGCATTTCACCGACATAGTTTGCAAGCGTTGCATCGAATATCTGCACATAATATTTCGCAACATCGTTTCGCACCCACTCATTGAAGATTGTGATAAGAAAATTTCCGAAATCCTTTGCACCAACCGACCATTCGGTTACTGAAGCATTTTCATTGAAAGAGGGGGAGACAAGCTTAAGATTTTCATCTCCCGGATTATCTGCTATCCGTTCAACAGCAGGGAGAAATTGAATAAACCCGCTGCCTATTTTTTTGAGGAACCTGTATGTCTCTGAAGCAAAATTAACATTGTAACTGTTCACAACGCTCAGAGTATTGAATTCTACTTTGTTCCTGTGCAGCAGCTCAATCCCTTTCATTGCCCTTCTGAATGTGGGACCGCCACTGTTTGTTTTCCTGTAGCGATCATGATTATGCTCTTCGCCATCTATTGAGATCCCTACAAGTATATTATTGTCTGTAAAGAACTTACACCAGTCATCATTGAGCCTGGTTCCGTTTGTCTGAAAGGCATTCTCAATGTTTTTCCCCTGCGAATATTGCTTCTGCAGTTCAATTACTTTTTTAAAGTAGTCCAGTCCCAGCAGAGTAGGTTCTCCTCCCTGCCATACAAATGTAACTACAGGGACCTGTTGGGCTTCTATATACTGTTTTATAAATTTCTCAAGAAGCTCTTCTGATAACTTAAAATCATTTTTACCCGGATATAGATTCTTTTTTTCAAGATAATAGCAGTATGTGCAATTCAGGTTACATAATGATCCTGTTGGTTTGACCATTACACTGAATGCATCCGGCCTGCGTAACTTAAGGGCATCGGTGAAGAGGAGGTTTGATTTTTGTAACGGGCACATGGGTTACAAAAATAGTATTATTCGCTTGAGGGGCAAGGGGTGGGTTAATTAAATGGCGCAGGGCGCAGGGCGCAGGGATTTCGGTTCCCCTCCTGGGAGGGGCCAGGGGTGGGTTAAAAAAAATTCTTATTTTTAAAGAAATTATTACAATAAGCATATGAGAAAGTATGGGTTTAACACCATCAGTTTACTGGGATTATGTACATTATTTATTCAGTGTGCCTCCGAAGAGAAGCCTAATATAATACTTATCATGGCTGACGACCAGGGCTGGGGCGATATGGGTTACAACGGGCATCCGGCAATTAAAACGCCAAACTTCGACAGCATGGCTTCATCAGGATTGCGATTTGACCGTTTTTATGCCGCCGCTCCTGTAAGCTCTCCAACCCGTGGAAGCGTACTGACAGGACGTAATCCTAACCGTTTCGGATGTTTCAGCTGGGGATACACACTTCGTCCACAGGAGATCACAGTGGCCGAAGCACTAAAATCTGCAGGATATGTGACAGGTCATTTCGGAAAATGGCACCTAGGGCCAGTCAGAGAAAACAGTCCTGTCAATCCGGGCAACTCCGGTTTCGATCATTGGTGCTCATCTCCCAATTTTTTTGACAATGACCCGATTTTGAGCCGTGAAGGCAAAGCCGTTCAGACATACGGGGAAAGCTCGATGGTCACGGCAGATGCAGCAATGGAATTTATTCGGGCTCAGACTGATAAGAAAAAGCCGTTCCTTGCTGTTGTTTGGTTCGGCTCTCCGCATAATCCATATTCGGCGATGGAACATGATCGCGAATTTTATGCCGGTGAGGAAGAGAGAATGCAGCATTATCTGGGTGAAATAACAGGAATGGACCGCGCTGTCGGAAAAATAAGACGGGAAATTAAAACACTCGGTATAAGTGAAAATACTATTCTCTGGTTCTGCAGCGACAATGGGGGACTTGCCGGATTCAGCGCGACCGGGGGCAGGGGCGCAAAAGGGCAAATATACGAAGGCGGATTAAGGGTCCCGGCGATAATGGAATGGCCTGCCCGCATTCCTGAAAACAAGGTATCTGATTTTCCCTCTTTCACCTCCGATATTTATCCCACCCTTCTGGAAATTGCCGGGGTAACAATGAAAGCTCAGACGCCACTCGACGGGATCAGCCTTGTGCAACTGATCGACAACAAAATCAGAACCAGGGAAAAACCAATGGGCTTCTGGCAGTTTCCGGCAAGAGGCAAAGTTACTCCTTCAGCAAAACTTATGGCAGAGCTTCTGAAAGAGCAGGAGGCAGGATTAACTGAGGTCGCTGACTCTCTTCCGGATTCAGATGCAGGGGAAATCAAAATCAAATACGACGGAGATCTCTATCCCGGTCATTCTGCATGGCTCGACTGGCCATATAAACTTCACAGGATCGATTCTGAAAACAGAGAACCTCTCTTCGAGCTCTATAATCTTGAAACAGATCCCGGAGAGACGAACGATCTCTCAGCATCAATGCCCGAAAAGGTCATATCCATGAAAAAAGGTATTGAAGCATGGCTGAAATCGGTAGTTAACAGCCTCAACGGAGATGATTACATATAACAAGTAATCCATTTCTAAGAATATATATTATGCGACCGGATCCTGGTACCACCGATATAATTTATCGGTTGTCTCCTTGCAATGAACACAATCAGCCGACCAGAAAAGGATCAGGATATTATTCTTGCCACCCTGGTAACTGCTTAATATAAAAGGATTGTTATCTGAATCCTGCATTACAATATCAGGTGCCGGCGATCCTTTTACCCGTGATTTTATTCCCTCCAGCCTCCTGTTTATCTCCTGCCGTTTGGTGGTCAGACAATCAGGATCATCAAGATAAGGCTCCAGCATTTTTATTCCTGCCTGAATATTGAAGCTTTCGTACCCTCTGAAGAAATAGTCTACCATCCATCCAGATACAAGAGGATCGCCATTTTTAGCCTTTTCAATTGCATTTTTACCTGCCAGTGTAAAAAGCGAGTCACGCAGAGCTGTGGTGGTAGCCAATTCCCCATAAAGATTAACATAGCCATCCATCCCTTCAAAATAATTGTCACGCAGGCTTTGTTTTCTGTCAGCTTCGGATCCTTTCCAGTCGATCGCAGGTATATGCTGGAATCCAAACATGTTACTGACAAAAAGTGTCTTATACTGCCTTATCTGGTCATTAATCCATTGGTTTGAGGCCAGGCGTCGCTTCTCATATTCGGCAATTCCATTTGTGTAAAATGTCGAATTCGGATCGTCATAGCCGAGCAGGAAGTTCTGTAAAAGTCCGATCATTTGCTTCTGCCTGGCATTCTCCCTGGAGAAATTTATAAAAGCAGTGTTTTCCCTCTCATCTTCCTGGAACCAGGTACTGTCAGTGTTGTTGCAGAAGACAGGATGAACCCAAAGTTCGAGATCCTGATCATTAACAATGATCCGTTTTTCAGAAGGGTAGGGGGTGCTTGCCGGATTCTCCTTGTAATCGAATCTCAGCACAAATTCACCGGGGAAATTTTCTTCAGGGAATTTAAGTGTTGCAGTATCTCCGTTTTTAACTCCCTCGACAGTTAGAACAGTCTTAAGAACATTAGGTCCGGATAGTGGGAGCAGGGAGATTTTGGATTCATATACACCCCTTAAATGTATATTAATTGTAAAATCCTGTGACCGGGTCGAAAAACAAAATGTGAATATAATCAATACCAGAATGAATTTTTTAATTTTTGAGGGAGTATAATCAGATATTATTCTCATTTCCATTTATTTAAATGGTAATTCCTAAAGGAAGGCAATCCATATAAAACAAAGTTAACAACAATTCTAATTATATCAAATGTCCTTAATATGACCAACTTGAAAGAGCTTTACACTAACACAGGGGAGATCCTTCGCTCCGCTCAGGATGACACTGCATTTATCAGAAACTGGTTATTGACTAAACTCCACAATCGTCTCATTATCAATAACCCCAGACTTAAGTCCGGGGTTATGCACTAACTTAACTACCTGGCTTTAACCCAAAATGATGCTTCATAACCCTTACCCCTGAAACGCCGCTGTCATCCTGAATCCGCCGGCTGGCGGATGAAGGATCTCCCGGGTGGTAAACCTTATTACCTTATGTGTAACCTCGATTAACAGACCTGACAAAGGGATCACTCTACGCATAAGACAGCCTTCTTTTTCTGACAGAATCATTTCTGTGAGAGTCATTTTGCCGGTTTGACGAGGTCCCAAAACAATAATCGCTTTTCCGGTATTATACTTCTGTTCAATAATCTTTCTGAGCTGACGTTCAATCATGATTAAAGTGATTTAATTCACCAAATTTAGCTATATTTGATGAATATATTCACTATAATTATAAATATTCTCAATATTATTTATGATCGATGAGCATACCTGATTGCTTCATCTCCGGCTTCGGGGATTGTGTCGGAAACATCCGCAGAATTGATTGAAATATTGGTTACCTCTCATATTGAAACCAATATTGACTTTTCAAGCTTCTGGCAGGTGTAAAGAACTATTAAACATACCAATCCAAATAATAAAAATAAAAACTTTAGTCTGCTCCGAAATGTATTTTATTGCCAAAAAGGCACTAAGGCGCCAAGTTGCACCAAGAGTAAGTTATTAAAGATAAGCTCTTTGTGAATCCTGGTGTTGCCTGTTAATAAATGTCCTGTCATACCGGACCCTCACACAAATTTGCACACCATGTTTTATGACAATAGCACATGTATCAGATAATGTTTAACTTACAAAATGTTGTCATTAGTAGTAGTGATAGCGAGGAATCTCCTTATCATGATACCGCATTATTTAATCCCAAGTTCTCCAAAAATCGACCACCTTAAAGAGCAATCTCAACAGGGTAAACTTCGCGGTAATTATCAACCTGAGCACCATAAGCCTTTCCTGCGCTGTTTGTGGCGTATGCTCTTACATAATATGTATTGGCTGTTAATCTTGTAATAGTGGTTGTAAAGTTGCCGATTCTGCAGGTTTAGACAAGTTAGAACCTCATCCGGAATAGTGAGATAGTGAACGAGATTTAACTACAAACTAATGCCTGACAATTCATTGCCTAATTTGTGAAGAGCCACTTCTATTTTATTAGCCTGTTTTTCGGAAATATAACTCAACCCTTTTTTATATTGCCTCATAAGAGAAGCGTTAATTCCTGCTATTTTAGCAAATTTCGAAACGTTTATCCAGTTGTAGTTATCGAATAACGATGCTATATCATATTTGTATTCAAATGTTAAATTTTGCAACTCATCAGGCAATACCCTGCCTGTTTCGGTATATGATAGTATCATTTCTGATACAGAGTTACTAAAATCTTCTTTTGCGGTTTTAACACTTTGGCCACTTCCGGTAATTGTACATTGCAATTCGGGAGTGTAAATTGTAAAGCTTCCATCTTTACCTTGTTCTATAAGTGCAATTGTTTCCATATTAAAAACCTATTTGTTTCTTTAATTTACTAAAAAGACCTTTCTTTACTTCCTCTGAATCGTGTCGTCCTATCTGTATCTGAAAATCTTTATCATTATGAGCGTAAATGTCATGGTTAGAACCGTTACGAACCAAATACCATCCTTTACGTTCAGCTTTGCGCCTGAGTTCAGACCATTTCATTAAACCACTTTAATAAAAAACAAATATATAGCATAAATGTTATATAAACAAAAAAATCACTGATTTATTAATTGATTTCCTGCTTATCGGGGTTGCTGGTAAGTTTATAAAACAGCAAAATACCCGTTAATTAAGGTTTAGCTATAGTAAAAAGAACGGACGATGGAGAACCTCGTCCGAAATGGGGAGCCGGTGAACGAGATTTAACTATAAACTATTGCCTGATAATTAATTGCCTGATTTGTGACTCAAAATAGCTGATGCCAACCAGCTAATTGCATAGATACATCTTCTGCCTTTTGATTAACCAAAAGTAAATCATAACAAGCTTTATATACAGGCAGTTCATTATATTGTGCCATTTTTTTCAAAAATCGACCGCTTACTTCGGCTAATGCTCAGTACAAGTCGCGGGATACCCCAAATAATCACCCTTCGACAGGCTCAGGGTAAAAATAAACAAATAGACCTAATCTCTGACACAGCGAACAGGAATGCCATCCTTCTTACTGACGTTACCCTCGTACACAAAGCTGTTATTGTAGAACACGTACCGATACCATGCATCCGTAGCACCGAACTCAGTAGCACTCCACCAGACACCGATGAGGCCAATATCGTAGAATGTTCCATCAAAAAAGTCACGGTAACCACCTGGAAGGGCTGTAAAACCTGTTTCGTTGGTTGCGCCCGTATTTGGGGTTGTCCAATGGGTTGTACCGGTTTCTTTTAGTTTGCCCCCGGCAACAACTTCACCACCCAAATAGGCTGTCAGGTCAGTCCATTCGGTATCGGTGGGCACATGCCAGCCCGTAGGGCATACATTTTTTCCACCGTTACTTAGTGGATCCACTGCATACCAGTTGTACAAGGCTCCATAAGTAGCTTTATAAGTAGCTGCATCATTATTATACCAGCAGTAGCCGGGTGTTGTCAGAATTGACCAGACTGTATTGTCAGTGACCAATGGTATAGGTGTTCCATCTCTGTAGCTGGTAGTTTTCAGGTTTTCGGACATCCATATTTGTGTACCTATTTGAACAGTGTTATATACATTTCCATCCCAATCGGAGACTGTTAATGCTGCTAAAGGCGTTACTGAATTTGAAGCCAGGCTTGCCGGACCGGTACCACTGGCATTTTTGGCAGTTACTGTAAAGGTATAAGCAGTACCATTGGTGAGACCCGTTACAGTAATTGGGCTTGCTGATCCGGAAGCTGTAATACTACCCGGGTTTGAAGTTACCGTGTAGCCCGTTAATACAGAGCCGCCATCACTCACCGGCGCTGTAAATGTTACCGTAGCTTGAGCGTTTCCTGCTATTGCTGTCCCTATTGTTGGCGCTCCGGGAACTGTTGAAGGCGTTACTGAGTTTGAAGCAGAGCTTGCCGGACCGCTGCCATTGGCATTTGTGGCAGTTACCGTGAATGTATAGGCTGTTCCATTGGTGAGACCCGTTACCGTAATCGGGCTTGCTGATCCGGAAGCTGTAATACTACCCGGGTTTGAAGTTACCGTATAGCCCGTTATTGCAGAGCCGCCATTACTGACCGGCGCCGTAAATGTTACCGTAGCCTGAGCATTTCCTGCCGAGGCTGTTCCTATTATTGGTGCACCCGGAACCACTGTCGCTGGTGCACTTGTAGTAAATGTTTGCTCATTCCCATACGCCGTACCTGCACTATTTGTTGCATAAGCTCTGACATAATAAGTTGTACTGGCTGTCAATCCTGTGAGACTGCTTGTAAATGTACCGGTTCCGGTACCATCGGTAGTTTTAGTGCTTAATGCAATTGTCGGATTTGCTGATGTGTTCCAGCATACACCACGCGCTGTAACCGGTGCATTTCCGTCACTGGTAATATTTCCTCCACTGCTTGCTGTAGTTTGCGTAATTAATGTTATTACAGAAGTAGTCAGAGTAGGCGACACCGGTATAACGGCGCTTGTAGTAAAGTTAATTTCATTCCCATAAGACGTTCCGGCACTGTTGGTTGCATAGGCACGTACATAATATGTAGTACCTGCCGTCAATCCTGTGAGGCTGCTTGTAAATGTACCGGTTCCGGTACCGTTGGTAGTTTTAGTGCTTAATGCAATTGTCGGGTTTGCTGATGTGTTCCAGCATATACCACGCGCAGTAACCAATGCACCTCCGTCACTCGATATATTCCCTCCGCTTGCGGCAGTAGTTTGAGTAATTCCGGTTATTGCCGTTGTAGTAAGTGTTGGAATCACAGGAGGAGGTACACCTGTAGTAAAGATCACTTCATTCCCATAAGCCGTTCCTGCACTATTGGTCGCATAAGCACGTACGTAGTATGTTGTACCCGGAGCAAGACCTGATATACTGCTTGAATAACTGCCTGTTCCTGTTTCGTCCGTAGTCTTGCTGTTGCTTATTGAAGGACCTGTGGATGTGTTCCAGCACACACCTCGTACAGTAATAGGAGCTCCGCCATCTGCAGTCACGTCACCACCTGAAGTTGCGGTAGAAGTTGTTATTTCTGAAACAGCAGTAGTAGTTATTGTTGGTACAACAGGATCTGCGGTTTTAAAGGTCATCTCTTTTCCCAGTTGTGTCTCGCTGTTGCCCATTACATAAGCCTTTATATAATAGGTTGTTCCTGCAATCAGGTTGGTCAGCTGACTGGTGAATGAACCGGTGCTTCCCTTTGAGCCAAGGCTTATCTTAGTTCCGCCCATCGTCACATCCTTTGATGTGCTGTATACATGTCCATGATCCGATACACCCTCACCAATATCAATCACAGTTCCTTCAGCAGTTGCTGAATTGGCAAGAACATTGTTTACATTGCCGGTTGCGACCATTAATTTCTTCTCAACCTTGATGCAGGTGATTATCACAATCAGGCATACCAGAACTGATACCAGATAAAATACCGGTCGGACAATATTTCTCATGATAATGGAATTACCGGTTTATGTTGTTTATGATATTCTAAAAACTTACCTGTGAATAAAAATAAAATCACCACCCTCGTCTCCAACATCCTTTATTTCACCATACTGTGGGATAACATTGCTGTTGTTTATAACTGCTATCCTGAAACTGCTGAAAAGCTGTTCACTTGAAAGGTATTTCTCCTTGTTGCCATTCAATCTTTCTATCATATACTTCAGGAAAGCGCTCTGATCAGGCACTTCAGTAAGTGTCCCGCTTGTCATTGCCTTCCTGCTTGGAAGTTCATAAAGTTTGTTGACAGCAAGGTCCGCATCGCTGAATGCAGCCCGCGTTTTGAAGATCGATCCACCGAAACAGGCATCTGTAACAAGCAGAGTATGTTTTGAGTTCACCTCACGCAGATAATCCCTCAATGCGCTGTTGCGGAACCAGTTCAGAGTACTGTTTTTCCTTGCATCAGAAGGAAGCCAGAAGCCCGTTTCCGAATTGGCATTCCATACTCCGTGACCTGCATAAAAAATAAGAAAGCTATCGGTTGGCTTCACTATCTTGGCAAAATAGTCAAGTGAGTTGACAATGTCCGACATTGTCGCATTCTTAAGAAACTTAACATTCCCAGGTTCAAAAGTGTAGAACGAAGTCAGGGCATTGTAGAATGACTGGGCATCCCGGATACAGAAATCAAGGGAATTAATATCAGGATCGGGATAATCGTTAATACCGATAATAAGGGCATAATACTTCCCTGTGCCAACCGGCAGGGCAGCAGCTGTAGCTATTGTTGCCGGAATCACACTTTCAACAGCAACGGGTACTGATTTATTCACTGTAGCATCAGGTTTATTGTTAATGAGAACAGTAGCCTTGCTGCTGCTGACTACCTGTGCACAGATGTTTGCAACATGCAACAGGATAATCGCCGAAACAAACAATAGCTTTTTCATCTTCTTATAGGATTAAAATTTATATCTCAAAGTAAGTAATGCAGCTCCATTCAATGGATCTGCAGAGGGTTCCAGTGTAATAGGTCTGTACTTCAAAGGCTGATACCTGTTTGGGGTAACAGCGACCCAGAAGAGATTTGAGACCCAGATAGCCGCCGCTGTTACGAACATAGCGCTTGACAGAGTTGCACTTTTCTCAGCCTGACTAAGGTAATCGGCTCGTTTCTGAGGGTTTGTTTCCTCTGCTAAATATTTGTCATAGGTACTCTTATAACTGCTGTATGTTAACAGTCCGCCTGCCAGTGCGCCGTATGATGCAACTCCCATCAGCCAGTAGGGTTTGCCACCGCTCATCTTGGTCTGTCCCAGTCCGGGTACAACTATCGATAAGAGCATCATTGAACCTTTATTATACGATTTTACATATTTCTCTGCATATATCTGAACTGTAACTTCCTCATTCAGAAATACATAATCTTTTGCAGGTTCCCACATGATCACTTTGCTTGTGCCTGGCTTAACATCTCCTATATCACCCGAGATTGAATTCATCTTCAGCACCTGACCGTCATTCTTCTGTACTACAACCCAAACAAAGAACTGATCAGATTGATTGGCATTTAGCATATCATAGGATATGTTAAGCTTACTACCGTCAAAATCCAGCTTTGGTGCACTAATCTGAAAATCCTGTGATACAGCCTGAGTATAAACAAAAATCAGGTTTAGGAGTGAAAGGAGTATATGTTTCAGCATTGTTTAACGAATAATAAAACAATACAATAAACAAGTCTAATCAAAATTAATCAAAATTAAACAAAAAAAAACTGACATAACCTTATTTTTTGAATTGATTTTGACCAATATTGCATGATATTACACATATTATGTCTGAAGGGCATATGAAGGCATAAAATGAGTGAATGAAATATTTGTAAAAGGTGTATCTTTATTGGACTTATATCAAATGATCTCTCATAGTCACCATTAGAATATTATGAATCTAAATTATCTGAAAACAATAAATATGATCGGGATAAGTGCCATGCTTATCCCTTTTGAAAGCTGCGTGAATCAAAAGAATGAGAGTGTAAGTATGAAGGCAAATATCATTTTCATTCTTGCTGATGATCTTGGCTATGGTGATCTTGGTGCTTACGGGCAGACAAAAATCGAGACTCCCAATATCGATAAGCTTGCAGCAACAGGAATGTTGTTCACGCAGCATTACTGTGGCTCTCCTGTAAGCGCACCATCGCGCTGTGTTCTTTTAACCGGCAAACATACCGGTCATTCACAGGTGCGCGGCAATGATGAATGGGGCGACAGGGGAGATGTATGGAATTACAGGGCAATGATCGCCGATTCAACACTCGAAGGTCAACGTCCTCTTGAAACTGGTACAGTCACCACCGCCAGCCTGCTGAAAAAAGTTGGTTACAAAACCGGAATGATTGGTAAATGGGGCCTTGGGGCTCCACACACTGAGAGTATTCCGACGAAAATGGGATTTGACTATTTCTTCGGAATTAACTGCCAGCGAATGGCTCACACTTTCTATCCGGTCTTCCTGTACGAAAATGAGAACCGGTTTCAGCTTGGAAATGATACCGTGGCTCCGCATACCTTGCTTGATAAAGATGCAGATCCATTGGATCCGTTAAACTATTCAGCCTATAATCTGAAAGAGTATGCACCTGACATAATGTTCACAAAGCTCACCGATTTTGTAAATAAAAGCAAGGACAATCCATTCTTCCTTTATTGGGCAACCCCAATTCCTCATGCTGCCCTCCAAGCTCCGCAAAAATGGATCGATTACTATGTCGACAAATTCGGTGATGAAAAGCTATATCTTGGCGAGTCGGGATATTTCCCTCACAGATATCCTCACGCAGCATATGCCGGCATGATCTCATATCTCGATGATCAGGTGGGAATACTTGTAGAGCAGCTTAAGGATCTTGGAATATATGAAAACACCCTTATTATCTTCTCAAGCGATAACGGTCCTGCATATAACGGCGGCACAGACTCACCCTGGTTCGATAGCGGCGGACCCTTCAGAAGTGAACAGGGATATGGAAAGGGTAATGTAAATGAGGGGGGAATAAGAGTACCAATGATAGCAAGCTGGCCCTCCAGGATAGCTTCCGGCAGTGTTTCTGACCATATTTCAGCTTTCTGGGATGTTTTGCCCACATTGTGCGAAATAGCCCGGGTAAAGCCACCTGATGATTCAGATGGCATAAGCTTCCTGCCTGAACTAACCGGTAAAAAGCAGAAACAACACAAACACCTTTACTGGGAGTTCCCTGAATCAGGTGGTCAGCAGGCTGTAATAACAGGCAGTTTTAAAGCCTTGAGGAAGGATTTGCACAATGGCAACACTGTATTCGAACTATATGATCTTGAATCAGATAAGGAGGAAACAAATAATATAGCCTCCTCTCATCCTGAGATAATTAAAAGGGTAGAGGATATTATCAGAAAAGAACATCAGAAATCAGCAAATCCAAAATGGCAATTCAAATTGCTTGATAATTAAATGTATCGAATTCCCCATTAAGGGAAGCTCATCTTGATTCCCCCTTTGAAGAGCCTGTCCCGCCTAAGCGGGAGGGCAAGGGGGATGTTTTCAGGAAATTATCCTACGCATACCACTCCCTCTTCCTGTTCTGGAGGTTTTTAAGGGAATCCAGACAGATATTTACATCATTTACCACCTGGAAATCGAACATTCCAACGCAGATAAAATCAGCCCCGTTTTCAAATGCCCACTTGAAGCCATCCTTTGGCTCAATGGCTCCTGCTGCCAAAACCTTGAATCCCATAACAGGGACTTTGGTTTTATTAATGAATTCAACTGTCCTTTCAGGGAAAAGACAAAACAGGTTATCATGAAACTTATTATGATCCTTCGACTTATCGCCATCAACTTCAAATGGAACCCTGTTCTCTTTCGGATGTGCCGACCAGTAATTATCATGGTGTAAAGTCTTCATGTAGTAATCGGGAATAATTCCCTGCTCTTCACAATATATCAGTGAATCAATTGTATGCGCCCCGAGTCCGGCAGTAAGATTATTGCTTCTGATCCTGTCAAGCATCTTAACAATCACTTCAGTATTCTTATCCCGTACCAGCCAGTCGCACCAGTTACCCTGAACCTGCAGGATATCACACCCGCTGTCCAACGCCCCGTTAATCTGTTCATAAATGTCACCTGTCTTCATATTGGGTGCTACCTGGCAGATCACCTTTATTTTACTCCCAGTCATCCTCTTATATTTGGCCATAAGCACATGTGTCGGGAATCCGATATTTATGGCATTAATGCCTGCCTCTTCAGCAAGCATCAAAGTTTCATAAATCTTCTTTTCAGTATTATAGGCCTTGAAAAGGGAAGGAACATAAAGCAGATCCCTTGAATGCGCCCATCCGCCTATAAGATTGCCTCCAAGAATCAGCCGGCTTATTTCATGATCTTTGACTTTTCCTTTGGGTAAAACCCCTTTCAATTCACCCAATGATGCACGGTTAAGCTGAATAGTTGCTCCTGAGAGAACATCAACTCCGTATCTTTTATGGTTTTCTCCTGCCCATATGCCCATTAATCCGAGAAACGGCAATGTTGCAAGATTCTTCAATGCTTCCCTGCGTGAATCAGAATACTCTGCTTTTCCGGCCGGTGAGGCCTGGTCTGCTTTTCTGCTTTTCTTAATCAGCTCTGCGAACAGATCAATACCATACCCTTTTTCTTTCAGTAAAACAAAGAACAGCAAAACCAGCGCTTCAATGAAGATCTTGTCTATAATGAACAGATGCCCTTCAGAAACACTGAAAAGTGAGTCGCCAAAAGGAGGATATGCAAAATAATACATAGTAAGCAAAAGAGCTCCGCAGACAGCTGCTATTCTTGAGAAAAGACCCAGAAAAAGAGCAGCTCCTATCAGCAGCAAGCCGGAAACATTCAGAATATCAACTGTTTTCAAAACAGCCGGTGTTGAGGCCATCCAGTGGTAAAGTCCTGAGAACGGGCCTGAGGAATTTGACAGATATGAGAAAGAGGTCCATTTCGGGATGAGCAGCTTTGCAATTCCCTCATAAAGGAAATGCCAGCCTATTGCCATCCTTACAAGTGTCAGTAATATCTTCTTCCAGTCTGCCTGCCTGATACTTTGAATAAAGGTACCCATAATGTGATTTGTTTATTATTCTGAGGAATAGTGATGATATCAATTCAGGTCATAAACATACAATTTTTTAGATTTCAAATGACAGTTACTTGCAGAAATCACGATAAAAGGAGTATTTTGTGTAAGTTTGAGAAATGAAACAGTGACTGATCAATGAATCTTTCCACAGAAAATATACTGCTCGTAGGTTCAATCCTTCTCTTCATATCTCTGTTTGCAGGTAAAACCACTTCCAGATTCGGTGTCCCGGTATTGATCCTCTTCCTGGCAATTGGCATGCTTGCTGGTTCAGAGGGTGTCGGCGGAATCTATTTTAACAATCCCAAATCTGCACAGTTCATTGGAATAATCGCCCTGAATTTTATACTGTTTTCAGGAGGTCTTGATACCGACTGGGAGTCAGTAAAACCAATAATATGGAAAGGTATTTCCCTCTCCACCCTGGGGGTAATGATAACAGCTGCCACAGTAGGTATCTTTGTATGGCTTATCACCGATTTCACCATCTACGAAGGTTTGCTGTTAGGCTCTATTGTATCATCAACCGATTCAGCTGCCGTTTTTTCAATCTTACGGTCAAAAAAACTGGCACTCAAGGGAAATCTCAGACCTACTCTTGAGCTTGAAAGCGGAAGCAACGATCCGATGGCCTATGTCCTTACTATTGCTTTCACTGGACTTGTAATGACCAAAGATCCTGATTTTCTGACTATTATTCCATTGTTTTTAAAGCAGTTCATTATAGGTGGAATTCTTGGACTTATGTTCGGGAAAATCAGTAAAATGGTCATTAATAACATCAGGCTCGATTATGAGGGTCTCTATATTGTTCTTGTGATTGCGATAATGTTTTTCAGTTTTTCAGCAACAGGCTTCCTCGGAGGAAACGGTTTCCTGGCTGTATATATATGTGCAATTTATCTTGGTAAGGAGGAATTGATCCATAAAAAGAAATTACTTAAATCATTTGACAGTTTTGCCTGGCTTATGCAGATAATTTTATTTCTGACCCTGGGGCTGCTGGTGTTTCCCAGCAGGATACTCCCTATAATTGGAATCGGATTGATCATCTCACTTTTTCTCATCCTGGTTGCCCGGCCTGTAAGCGTTTTTTTAAGTCTTGGCTTTTTTAAAATACAGAACAGAAGTAAACATTTTATATCCTGGGTCGGATTACGCGGAGCGGTCCCGATAGTTTTCGCAACCTATCCATTGCTGGTCGGGGCAGATAAAGCCCAGGTAATATTTGATATTGTCTTTTTCATTTCAGTCACTTCGGTAATAATTCAGGGAACTACCCTGCCATTTATTGCAAAAAGACTGCATCTTACTCTGCCGGCAAAGGCAAAACACAGAACTCTTGCAGATATGGAACTGGAGAACCGGGTAAAATCAAACCTTACGGAAATTACTTTACCTGCCGGCTGTAACGCAATAGGAAGGCAAATTGTGGAACTGGGGATTCCGAAAACAACCGAAATTGCCATTATTCAGAGGGGAGATAAGTTCATTACGCCTGATGGGGCAACGGTTCTTGAAGAAAATGATAAACTATATGTACTGACGGAAAATAAGGAGTCGCTAAGTAAATTTTTTACCTGTATTAGCATGACTCCAGCTTAATCAATACTTACAACACTAAATAACCGGAATTATGAAACGCAGAAGATTCATTGAACTATCAGCCGCAGGATCTGCTACTATGGCATCATCCTTTTTTCTGCCAGGCATGTCACAGGATCGTAAACTGAAGATAGGGCTGATCGGTGCCGGATGGTACGGAATGGTAATAACAAAAGCTGCTCTTCAAGTGGGAGGAGTTGAAGTTATAGCTGTATGTGATGTCGACTCAGATCATCTTAACTCGTCAGCAGATGAAATAGAAAAACTCCAGGGGAAAAGGCCAAAAACCTTCAAGTATTACCAGTACCTGCTCGATATTAAAGACCTTGAAGCTGTTTTTATCGGTACAATTCCACACTGGCATGCACTACAGTTTATAGCTGCCTGTCAGAAGGGCCTTGATATCTACTGTGAAAAGCCTCTATCCTACGATGTTACGGAAGGCATTGCGATGGTAAATGCCTGGAAGAAAGCAGGAAATATTGTTCAGGTCGGTTTTCAGCGCAGGCAGAGCAATGCATTTTCAAAGACCAGGGAATTAATCGAATCAGGCACAATAGGTAATGTTCATCAGGTTGTGGCTCAGATCAATTATATCCCTGTTCTGGAGGATACAACAATCCGGCAGCCTCCTGCAACTCTCGACTGGGAGGAATGGTGCGGTCCTGCTCCAAAACTCGACTACCGTCACAATATCGGACATAAAGCATGGAGGCTTGAAAAGGAATATGGTAACGGACATCTGGTCGACTGGGGAATTCATCACATTGACATAATAAGGAAGATAATGGGAGAGGGAATGCCTTCGGAATTCTACACAAAAGGCGGCATTTATGAGCTTAAAGATAAAATCACAACACCTGATATGCTGACTTCCTACATGACATTCCCAAAATTCCAGTTAGTATGGCAGCATCGGCTCTGGGGCACAGGAGATGTGACCAGAGAATTCAATAATGGCATTTTCTTCTATGGCGACAAAGGGAGTCTGTTTGCTGAAGATTCAAGGGTTACAATCATTCCTGCAGGCAGGGACTCCCGGAAAGAGGTGATGAACATTCCAACTGAAATGATGCAGGAGAATCATGTCGGGAACTTCCTGAAAGCAGTTAGTGCAAAAGACAGGAATCTGATAAATTGTACCCCTGAAGATGCATTCCTGTCAACAGCAACTGTTCAGCTGGCAATGATCTCCTATAATACAGGAAATGTAGTCAGGTGGGATCAGACAAAGAATGAGATTGCAGGAAATCCTGAAGCTTCAGCGTTGCTTAAGCGTGTGTACAGGGGAAAACTTCAGCATCCGTGATAAGGGCACAAATGCTGTAAATAAAATGTTGCATTGATTAATGTCTTGTAGTTTAATGATTTATATCAATCAATTTTATTGTCTGGTCATAAAATCATATAACTTGGCCGCTAAGGATTTACTTAACTCATAAATAGAGAAACCTATGAAAACCAATAATCACAACCCCGGTCGAAGGGAATTTATCTCAAAGCTTTCTATGGTGGCAGCTCTTGGGGCCATTGGGTCTTCCGGGATTAAAGGAGCACTTTCCGCAGAAAAATACACTGACATCCTTCAAACCGGCAGTGTTATGCCAACAATCAGATTGGGACCTCATAATATAAGCCGGCTGATAGTTGGTTCAAATCCGATGCTTGGCTATTCCTACATGGGTCCTCACACCGACAGGCAGATGAAGGATTACTTTACAACAGAGCGTACCGCAGAATTCCTCCTCCAATGTGAGCAGGCAGGAATAACGGCCCATCAGTCATCCTCCAGGTTCGATTACATGAATATGTTAAGAGAGCAGGGATCCAAATTAAAGATTTTCACTCTTCAGTCCGACCGCAAGGATATCAGCAGTGCAATTGAAAATGCCGGTCCGATTGGGCTGGCTCATCATGGCGGTGTGACTGATCGCCTGTTTGCAGAAGGAAAATCTGAAGTTGTACATGATTATGTGAAGGCAGTGAAAGATAAAGGAATACTGGCAGGCGTCTCTGCTCATAATCCCGATGTCATAAAACAGATCGCTGATAAGGGCTGGGAGGTCGATTTCTTCATGACATGCTTCTATTATCTTACCCGTAAAATGGATAAACCCGAATCTCTCCCTACACTCCCGGTCGGAAGTTACCATTTCTTTAAGGATGATCCTGAAGTAATGACTAATGTAATCAGACAGGTAAAGCAGCCATGTCTGGCATTTAAGATCCTCGGAGCAGGAAGGCACACATCAAGTCAGAATGAGGTCATGGCTGCCTTTAAATTCGCATTTGACAATATAAAACCAACCGACGGCATAATTGTCGGTATGTTCCCATGGTTCTTCGATGAAGTGACCGCTGATTCCCGGTATGCGATTGAATATGGTAAGATTAATTGACCGCAAGACCGCAAGACCGCAAGACCGCACAACATAAGACAACAATATGAAATATAAAAACCTCGGTAATACTGATAATAAAATCTCCGCAATAGGATTGGGTTGTATGGGCATGAGTCATGCCTATACGGGAAGGGACGATAATGAGTCAGTCGCCACATTGCACAGAGCTATTGAGCTTGGCATTAATTTCTGGGATACAGCCGATATGTATGGAAATGGTGAAAACGAAATGCTGATTTCAAAAGTACTGGCTCCCAACAGGGATAAGGTTTTTATTGCAACAAAATTCGGCTTCAAATCTGCCCCCGATTACAACTTTACTCTGGATGCATCGCCTGAATACATGAAAAGTGCAATAGAAGCCAGCCTGAAGAGGTTAAAGATTGAAACAATTGACCTCTACTATGCTCACCGGATCGATCCCAAAGTGCCCGTGGAGGAGATGGTTGGAGCAATGAGTGAGCTTGTAAACCAGGGTAAGGTACGCTATCTTGGACTGTCAGAAGCATCGGCAGGTTCAATCAGAAAGGCTAATGCTGTTCATCCCATATCAGCTTTGCAGAATGAGTTTTCGATACTTACACGCGACTCCGAAAAAGAAATGATACCTCTCTGTAAAGAGATGAAAATCACTTTCGTACCATTCAGCCCTTTATCGAGAGGATTATTCACCAATACACTCGATATGGAGAAGGTTAACGGGAATGACTTCAGAAATCAGCTTCCCCGTTTCTCAGGTAAACACTGGAAAAACAACATGAACCTGGCTCAGGCATTTGCTGAAATGGCTGCAGATAAGAGTTGTACACCTGCTCAGCTGGCCATAGCCTGGGTAATAGCTCACGGAGACCATATAATTCCAATCCCCGGTACCAAACACAGGAAATATCTCGAAGATAATGCCGGAGCAGCTGAGATTGAACTCACATCAGCCGATATGAAGGATATCGATGATTTACTTTTACGATTCCCGGATATAGGCTCCCGCTATACTGAGAAGTTTGCAAAACAGGTTGATAAAGATTAATACTAATATTATGTCAATGAAAAATCATAAATACTTGTCAATTAACTTACTGATGGCCTTTATATCAACAGCAACTATCATAGGTCAAACCACAGGCCCGGCTGATAGCATCTGGCAGAAGCCGTGGGAAGGTGTGCCTGAGTACTATCAGAAATGGACTTATCCGGATTATATATTTCCTGAAGATCTGTCCAAATGGAAAAATGACCGTGTCCAGGTAAAGGAAACACTTCAGAATCTGCTTGGTGATATCCCAGCCAGACCCAGGCAGTTAAAGGTAAAAACAATTTCAAGGGAGGAAAAAAATGGTTATATCCTCGAAAGATTTGTAATTGACAATGAGGTTGATTCCTGGATACCGGGATATATTGCCATCCCGACAAATGTTAAGGGAAAAGTCCCGGCTATTGTCGGATTACACGGACATAGCAGCAGCAAGGATAATATTTTCGGGTATAACTCCAATACAGGCCAGGATGTTATGGCTCTTTTAATTTCCCACGGTTTTGCAGTAATGGCCATCGACAGCTATTTCAACGGAGAAAGGCTTGGAACGGGGCCTGCGGGTGAAATTGAGCAGCAGCAAAGGGGATCTGACCAGGAGCTTTCACAGTTTAAGATAAATCTATGGTATGGCCGCTCACTCTGGGGAATGCAGCTTCGCGACGAGCAGATCGCACTTGATTATCTTGAAAACCGGCCTGAAATTGATGCAGAAAGGATAGGAGTGGAGGGTATGAGCATGGGTAGTACCCGTGCATGGTGGCTTGCTGCGCTTGACAACAGGGTAAAAGCCGTGGTCGGGGTGGCTTGTTTTACGCGTTATAAAGAGCTTATTGAACAACGTCAGCTAAAGGCTCATGGCATATACTATTTTGTACCGGGCGTGCTTAATCACTTCGACACTGAAGCCATTATGGGGCTTATTGCACCACGGCCCTTCCTTGTTCTTACAGGAGACAGCGATCAGGGTTCTCCTCTGTCAGGCATGTTTGTACTTGAGAAAAAACTTAACAGTGTCTATTCACTTTATGAAAAGGAGGAGAACTTTAAGAGTATAATCTATAAGAATACCGGGCATGTATATACCGATGAGATGAAGATGGAGATGCTCGGCTGGTTTAAGAAATACCTTAAGTAAGGAGTTTTATTATTTCTGTATCAAATTACTGGTTTTCAAAATGATGCAGGTAGTCATCTAATTCAAAAGTTTTACACAATCCCCTGAACTCTTCAAGCAGCTGATCATTGAAAGGGACTCCTTTATCTTTACGATCCAGCCAGGTGTAGTGTTCCTTTTCACCGGCTGTATAGATGCGGTTCTCTCCCGGCATTTTTCTGGAGGCCCTCAGTTCGCGGAGAATATCGCCGGTGGTCTTTTTAAAATCACCAGGATCAGTAAAAGCATTGATATCTATTACAATAAAGAAATGACCAATAGGATAGGGTATCTTTTTCCCGTCTTTTACCCCCAGCAGCATCTTCATGAAAGCGCCCTGTTGCAATGCTGCAGAAAGGATCTCCACAACCGTGGCATACCCATATCCTTTATATCCTGCAGTTTCCTCTCCAACACCACCCAGAGGGGTCAGTGCAGCTTTTCCGGCAATAAGGTCTTTAAGCACCTCTTCTGAATTGGTTTTGCTTTCACCATTCTCATCAATCACCCATCCTTTGGGAAGATCTTTTCCCTCACGCGCATAAAGCTCAACTTTTCCCCTCTGAGTTATTGAAGTTGCGCAGTCGAGAAGAAAAGGGAAGGGTTCATCGCTTGGTATTCCAAAAGTAAGAGGGTTTGTTCCCATCATGTTCTCAACTCCAAACGTGGGAGCTATTGATGGTCGGGCATTTGTGCCGGTAATTCCGATCATATTTTCACTTATTGCCATCAGCGGATAGTATCCTGCAAAGCCATAGTGTGTTGAATTGCGTACGGTAACCATGCCCATACCATATTTCCTGGCCTTTTCAATTGCAAGCTTCATTGAATTGAATCCGATAACATGTCCCATACCGTTATGACCATCCACAATTGCAGTAGTCGGACCCTCCTTAACTATTTCAAATTGAGTCAGAGGATTAAGAATGCCATCTTTGATCCGGTCGAGATATATGGGTTTCAGTCTGTTAACGCCGTGGGAATCAAATCCGAATTTGTCAGCCTGTATAAGCACATCGCCAATAATTTTGGCATCTCCTTCAGGTATACCGGCTTTCACCATTACATCAGTCATAAATCTCTCAATGACTTCGAACGGAATAAATTTTTGTCTCATTTCTGTTTTATTAATTCAGATGAAACACACATGATTGACCACAATCACAACCGACCCCGCTTCTGCGGGGGAGCTCAGCGAAGCTAAACACGGATGAATATAATTCCAATCATGTGCGGTTCCATCATACCATTGAAATCAAAATTATATTATGATGAAAATTAAATACTGATAATAGAATAAATCTTTGCAAGATATAACCAATAACCAAACAATTGATGCATTACAACTCTTTTACCTGCAATTAACCTGAATGAGGAGATCAGCCTGTTCGAGACCGAGCCTGCTGGCTTCTTTAAGATCCTTACAGCCGCTCTCTTTACGGCCGAGTTCAATTTTAATCATTCCCCTCCAGTACAAGGCCATGCTTTTTTGATATTTCCCGGCTGAAAAAGTTATAATCACCTTATCAAAGTCAGAGATTGCTTCTTCAAAATCCCCGAGCTGGTATTTAGCCTGGCCTCTTATGTTGTAATACTGAGTTTTGTCATCTGCACCCCTGATAGCCTGAGTAAAATCGGCTATTGCACCATTGTAGTCCGTCAGACGGTACTTTGCCCATCCTCTTCTTCCATAAGTGTTAAAATCATTTGGATTTATCCCGAGAGCCTTGTCGTAGTCTTCAATTGCGCCTTTATAATCCATAAGGTAATATTTTGCAACACCTCTGTTCTCATATGCTTCAAGAAAGCCCGGAGATATCTTCAATGCATCAGAGAAATTCCTTATTGCCTCACTGTACTTATTCCGTGAAATATTATCACAGCCTTCGCTGAACAATCTTCTGGCATTCCTGTCAGAAGGTTGCGGGAATCCTGCGGTAAAGATCAGATACAATGATATAAATGACAGAAATCTCTTCATAAAGAAAGAATTAACATTTATCCAGGCCTGTCTTAATCCTGAAGGAATCTTCTATTCCCTGTTATAACTGCTTTCATACTCCGACCGGGCAGTATGGCCATCAATGGTCTCCACCACAGCCCATCTCAGTGTCAGGCTGGTGTCGTCCACCGAATACTCATTTTTTTGTACAACCCCGGTATCCCATGTCAGTATCAGGATATCGCCTTCGACTGACCAGTAATAAGAACCTGCAATTTTGCCATTATGAAAACGACTGGCTGTACCATTATCATAAACTTCAAGAACATATTCTCCCATGGAATAGGTATTGGTAATATCGCTGGTTTTTACATTGTCATAGTAGTTGATAATATGTGTTGAAACCTGGTTCCATGTGCCGATCAGCAGTTTATTCGGATCTTCATTATCTTTTTCACACCCTGTAAATGACAATAACAGAACGAAAAAAATCAAACCTTTCAAAGTGAATGGATTGTTCATATTAATAGTTTACATTATATAAAATTACTGCAAATTATGTCAGTTTATAATCTGATTATTCTCGTTATTCTCCGGTATAATGTTTTAGGTCAAGTTCAATAGCCCAATTAAAATATTCCATTGCACCTTGATAATTTTCTTGCCTGAGATTTTGGCATCCTCGATTATAATACTCATCTGCTTCTGAAAGCTGACTGAAATCCTCTGATGTAATTAATAATACAGTTAATAGATGTAAAATCCTTCTCATAATTTAAGTTCTGTACTCAAAGAAAGGGCGGTACATATTGTCTTGCTGCTTACTACTGTTAGTAGCAATGAACGAAATGCCGTTGAACCATATAGCATTAAATCCGCATCGTATTATCCTCAATATGCTGAACTGTAACGATGTCAGGATATGGGTTGTGTCCGAATAAAATTGGCTCACTCACAAATCAATTATTTCTTTTCTTTATGTAAGAAAGCTGAAATAATATCAACCGGAACGGGGAAAATGATAGTCGAGTTCTTCTCCGAAGCGACTTCTGTTAAAGTTTGCAAGAAGCGAAGCTGTAAAGCTGCAGGGTTTATGCTTATTATCTGAGCTGCGTCGGATAACCGTTGGCTTGCCTGGAATTCGCCTTCAGCGTGTATAACTTTTGCACGGCGTTCTCTTTCGGCTTCTGCTTGTTTTGCCATTGCACGCTGCATCTCCTGTGGCAAATCTATATGCTTTACTTCGACGTTCGACACTTTAATTCCCCACGGTTCAGTTTGATTATCAATTATTTTTGCCAGCTCGCGATTGATTTTATCGCGCTGTGAAAGTAACTCATCCAATTCCGATTGCCCCAATATACTTCGTAGCGTAGTTTGTGATAATTGTGAAGTGGCAAAAAGAAAATTCTCTACTTCGACGATTGCTTTGTCGGGATGCATCACGCGGAAATAGACCACTGCGTTTACTTTTATAGAAACGTTGTCTTTTGTAATTACATCCTGTGAGGGAACATCCATCACAACAGTTCTCAAACTTACTCTTACCATCCTGTCAACCACAGGGATGAGCAAAATCAGACCGGGGCCTTTAACGGCAATTAATCTTCCCAGGCGGAAAACTACACCGCGTTCATATTCCCGCAAAATCCGTATTGCGCTTGCCAGAATAACCAACAGGAACAAAATTCCCGTAATTAACAATGTATAGTACATTTGCTCCATAATTATCTCCTTTCTACTTATTTTATGTTGTCTTACGAACCATTAATTTAAGATTTGAAACCTGGGTAACTTTAACTTTTGTGCCTTTACTGATAGAACCATCTAAACTTTCTGCATTCCAAAGCTCACCGTGCACCCTGATTTGTCCTTCGGGTTCCAGATTGCTGATTGTCTCGCCGATTTCTCCAATAATCCCTTCGATTCCGGTCGTAGGGTTAAGGCTTTGTGCTTTAATCCCAAAAGCTATTGCAAATATAAAGAAAGCAGTGGTGAGTATGACAATTACTAAAATTACCTGCCAGGAAATTTTGATTACTTCCAATGTTGACTCCGTATCTATTAACATAATTGATCCGAGGATTAATGATATAACTCCGCCAATCGATAAAAGTCCGTGGCTGACTACTTTAATTTCTGCGATGAATAAAATAACGGCAAAAATAATTAACGCTAAGCCAGCATAGTTTACCGGTAGTGTGTGCAATGCGTAGAAAGCGGTGATTAGACAAATTCCTCCTATTACGCCGGGGAATATTGCGCCGGGATTATAAAGCTCAAACATAATACCGTATAAACCGATCATAAATAATATGTATGCGATGTTCGGGTCGCTGAGCATGCCGAGGATCTTTTGTTTAAAATCCATTTCGATATTAATTACCTCAGCGTTTTTAGTATCCAACACCTTTTTACCGATAGATAAGCTGATTTCTTTTCCGTGTATTTTTCCCAGCAGATCCTGCACTGAAATCGCGATTGTATCGATAACCCGTTCTTTCAGCGCTTCAGTTTCAGTAATGGATAAACTCTTCCGTACTGCATCTTCAGCCCATTGGATGTTTCGTGCGCGCTTCTCGCTTATTGTTCTTATAAAAGCTGCGGCGTCGTTCGTAGCTTTTTCGTTCATAATGGAATCCTGTTCGCCTTGCAGGGAGACAGGGTGCGCTGCGCCGATGTTAGTACCGGGTGCCATTGCGGCGACATGACCCGCAAGTGTGATGAAAACACCCGCCGATGCCGCCTGAGATCCGCCCGGGTAAACGAACACTACCACCGGAATTTCAGATTCGAGTATATCGGTTACAATTATGCGGGTAGATTTTAATAACCCACCCGGTGTATTCAGTTTAATAATCAGACACTCAGCATTTTTTTCGCATCCATGTTTAATACCTGAATTGATGTATTCGGCACTCGACGGGTTGATTGAACCGTCCACCGAAATCATGACTACTCTTTTTACGATAGTGTTTTCCTCGGTTTGGGATACTGAGACTGATCCCAGGCTCATGGTCAGGATTATGCAAATCGCAATATGTAGTATTAAGGCTTTCATTAACGGTATGAAAAAAACGACTATCGGCAATTCAATTCTGTTGAGTATGTGCGAATGGAGGTGTCGGCTGGTATTATTTTACACGCTCAATACAACTATCCCAAATATATTAAATTGGTGGGATTTTCGCATATTTAATATAGAAAATATTTGTGAAGCGGTAATTATTGCTATGCTTGTCTCAGCGCAGCCTGGAATTTGTTAAAATAACTGACAGCAGAATTATGGGAGAGAGTGGTCTTATTGAGTGTTTGTTAATATCTTTTTATTAGTTCTGTTCGTGCCGGTTATTGGTAATCTTGTTGAAGGGAGACATTTTACGGAGACTGCCTGCATATACCTCGTTGATGAGGGGTAAAACTTGTCTCACAAGGTTAACGGTTGTAGCGAATTTATTTCGCTGTGTTACCTGTCCGACAGTCTGTGGATTCTTAACTTCCATCGGTTTGGAACGCATAACGTTTTTTCCAAACTGCTTTGAAAATACAGCAGTACCGAATTTCTTTTTGGTTCTGCCGGTGATTGGATTCTGTACAATTGCCATTTTAATAATTTTTAAGTGAAACAATCCTGTTAATTAAGTGGACTTGATACGGATTTAGTAAGGCTTTTATACACATCTGCTCTAATCCATTTCAAAGATAAACCGAAAATGGTCATTATTTCACTAACATATTGATATTGTGACTGTAATGAATGTTTCTGCATCCATTTGCGTCAATTTACCAAAATTGATATTTATTTATAACTATTATGTTAAATAGCTTAGGGTTGATTTTTTTCTGGCACAAGCGGAATCCCTCGATGCCTCGGGACAGGCTCTGGTGGTGGTTGGAGTGAAGCAACTTTTTGCTTTTGTGAGTCGGCGAGGGGCGGGGATTTTGCAGCACGGAGGATTGGGATAAAATATTATCTTATAACTTAGCTTGAATATGCCTTTAACAACAACTTTTGTCCAATTGTATTGATGGGCAAGGAACTGATCCAAAGGAACAGTATACGCAACAATCACCAGTTAATGGTTTTAGAGGAGCTTTACATTTTGTGCATTCATAAAAGAATTGGCATGAATCAGTCGGCATGGTCTCCTGTTTTTCAAATCCACAAACAGGACAAGTTATCGTTGAGTTTAATTGAACCTTTTTAGTCATGTTAAAGGGACTTTTTCAATCATGTAAATGTTTGATTTATATCCTATAAGCCATAATGTTCATTAGAAAAATTATGTCTTGATGCCATTACAGGTTGTTTTTAGTCACTTTTAACCATATCCCAATCATCTGAAATATTAATATAATGACAAAAAGTGGTAGATATAACAAGTAAATAAGATTTTGATCTTCTTTACCTATAATGTAGTAGTAACAATGAATAATAATAAGAATAAACATTATGTAAGATGATCGCTGAATATTTTTCCATCTGGAGGGATGCAGTTTTTTCAATAAGTAATCATTTGAAGTTATGAGTAGAAGTATGATTATCAGGGCTGATAATAATCCAGTATAATTTGCTAATCCAAAATTATCAAGACGGACATGATAGCCATCTTCAGTTTTATTCAGGAAGTATAGCCAAGTTTTGCCTCTGAGATGTACAAATAGTCCCGCTACTGAATGGATAATAGCCAAAGTACCGCCAATTATACTTATGTCACGTCTAAGATATGTTGAAACCGGATTTATATTTTTAAGCAACAAACTAATTGATCCAATAATTAGTGAAATTGAAAGTATTATTATTGAGATATATCCTGATGCTTGAGTGATAAAAGCAATGAAGTTTCTATTGCCCCTGTTGAAATAAAAAATTAATCCAGCTAATAAAACCAAAGCTAACAGTGGAAAATAATGTTTTTTTAATCTTAAGATGATCTTATCCATAATCCATTGATTTTTTAAACGCAAATCAGTAAAATATTAAAATAGCTTTTTACTCAGGCAAATGTGAAGGCCAGGTCAATTTTCATTTAAAACCTTCCAAATTTTAGCGATATATTGACATTAAAGCTATTCATAAGATTACTATTGGTCTTTGGCAAATCAAGTCCTGTGGTAAATCTGTAGCTGATACCTGTATCCAGCCGCATAAACTTAAATAGGTTAACTCCCACCACAACTCCGGGTTCAATGATAAAAAAACTATCCCATGCATAGGCGTAGTCAGAATCTTCATAATGATTGCCATGTATGTAATCCATTCCCCATGTACTGTAGGCCAATCCGTCACCTCCAATAAGAAGCGGAAAGGCTACATTAATCTTTTTTAAAGGATTGATGCGATATTCCAGCTTTAATCCGCCATATCCTCCATAAAGATAAACATCAGCCGTATCATTGATCCCGCTGTATTTCAGGTTTTGAGAGTTCATTATTCCATAACCCGCAAGACCGATTGAAAAGGAATGATTAATAATTATTCCACCGCTCATGCCCCCGAGGAATGCATCCCTGCCATCGAATTTAGTCCATGCAAAATCAGCGGAGACCCACCAGCCAATATGACCTGTTTTGTCGAAAAGTGTTTGTATCTCATCTGATCCTTTCCTGGTTGTATCGGTTTTTGTTTCCTTTTGGGCCTGAATCGTGACAGACGTTACGAGAGTAAGAAATAAAAAAAGGATCTTTTTCATATGATATATTTTAAGTTCAACATACGTACTAAATTACAAGGCTGTAAAGATTCTCAAGTTTATATAATTTCTGAAGATAGTTTATAACACTGGTGGATCTGCTCCCAGACCTGCAATAGAAAGCAACTGCATCACAACCAGAAAATAGATTGATCTTACGACTGACATCATAATGGGGTATTGAGATTGTCTGAAAACCAATGTCTTCATTATCCTCCTTGTCTCTGAGATCGATAACCAGAACTTTTGAGTTTTTTTCAAGCATTTTATTGAGTGCATCAGCGGATATTTCTTTGACTGAATTATTCCTGCACGGACCATTATCTTCATATTCTCCCAATTCTGTAATCGGAGAAAATTCAAGATTTCTTTCAAATGAAGAAATCCAAGTATTAAAATTGAGAGTGTCAATCATAAAGATCTTCCCTGAAAGGATTCCACCAAGTCCCAATATGATTTTGAAGACCTCTGTAGCCTGCATTGAACCTATTAAACCCGGAACAGATCCAATAACACCAAACTCTTCACAGGAAGGAACCTCAAGCGGATGAGGAGGTTCCGGATAAAGGCATCTAAGCGTTGGTCCATTATGGTAATTAAGCACCATAACCTGTCCTGAAAACTTATGTATTGCCCCGTAAACTAATGGCTTATTAAGTATTACGCAAGCATCATTTATTAAATATCGTGAAGCGAAATTATCAGTACAATCAACAACTACATCATATTGTGAAATTAGTTTCAGAGCACATTCTTTATTTAACCTGATAAAATGAACATTAAAAATAACCTCCGGGTTCAGGATTTTCAGTCTCTCCCTTGCTACCAGAGGTTTAGGTTTTCCAATGTCTTTATGTGTATAAAGAACCTGCCTGTTTAGATTTGATTCATCGACCCAATCATTATCTACAATACCAAGTGTCCCCACTCCAGCTGCTGTCAGATATTGAAGTACCGGGCATCCCAATGCACCTGCACCTACGACAAGAACGGAAGATGCCTTTATCTTCATCTGCCCTTCTTTCCCTATTTCTGCCAGCCTTATCTGTCTGCTATATCTCGCAATCTCATCTTTCGTTAAAGTAGTATTACAGCGCATAAATGAGATGGTTTTTTAAAGTTATTCTTCAGTTTTTTTCTGATGACACTGCTTATCCAGATCAGACAGGACTTCATTCATTGAGCCGGTTCTGTATCCGGTTAAATCAATCGTGATGTAGATGAACCCTGATTTCTTACATATATCTGTAAGTTGCCTCTTTAATTCCCATGCTTTGTTCATTTCCTCAGGAATAAATTCAAATCGGGCAAGGTTTTCGTGACTTCTGATCCTGAACTGAGTGAATCCAAGGTTCCTTACTTCAAATTCTGCCATTGCCAATCGATCGAGTTTAACTTTTGTTATCTTTTCACCATAAGGGAAACGTGATGCAAGGCAGGCATAAGATTGTTTTGTAGCTGTCGGAAGCTGAAGTTTTGTAGACAAGTCTCTTATGTCGGTTTTGGAGAATCCAGATTCTGCAAGTGATGTTGCTTCCTCAAGTTCGTAAAATGGATATGTGCTTGATGTGGCAGTAATCAACAACAGATTATCTCCATAAATATCTTTTGCGATTCTTGAAAGAAATGTGCTGTCAACTCCACCGGAAAAAGCTATGACTGCACTTTTATAAATATTAAGCCTGGCTTTCAGATTTTCTAATTTTTTTTCCATTTTTATATTATTATCATTCCCCATCCATTATGTAATCTGTTCACCTTAATTATAAGTATTTAATTATTCACTTTTAATAAACTTGCATTGATAGTAACAACAACTGTACTTGCCGACATTAAAACAGCACCGGCAGCAGGACTTAACAATATACCCAGTTTATATAGTACCCCTGCCGCCAAAGGTAATGCTATTATATTATACCCTGTTGCCCAGATGCTTGATATTATTAGTTATTTGGTGGACTGTGGTCGGGCTACGCCCTCCCTTCGTCCACCAAACAGTTAAAGGTACATCAATCTTAAAATCTTCAATATATGTCAAAGAACTTACCCCAATCCGATAGTTGTCATGTGGCACAAATAAAGGGGGCAGTATTAAAAAATGTAAACGAACTCTTGACACAGTATTTTCCTTAGAAAGTGTAACGAACTTATGACATATTACAATTAAGGTCTTAAAAAAAAGTTTAAAAAACTATCTCTATTTTTCATGTTCCCGGAAACATTGGCAATTAAAAATTAGAATTAATGGAACATACTCATAACAAAAGAATTAGCATGTTACTTCATACTAATCTGTGGGTTGGATTTGGGAATCCCGGTTTAAAATAAGAAAGGAATTTTTCATTAATTTTTACACCGTCATGGGATTTCAATTGATTTAGATTATCAAAAAGAATTTTTCGTAACTCATCAGGTGATGTTTGTATGCGGGCATTAACCAGAAGGTCAACAGAACCGCACTTTTCAAAAACTAACGGTTCCTGAATAGATTTATCTAAAATTGTTGTATAGCTTAATTTTAAGAATTGATTATTAAATGATAAGAAATATTTTAAATGCCCTATTGGTAAACCTTTCTGCATAATGTCGGATGTCAACTTTTTAATAAAATCGTATGCAAGCTCAACCGATGAATTATTAGTACTGATAATTTCAATTTCCTCATCAAGCCAGGCAAGATTAGCCTCCCCTTTGCCATATTTAGCATAATCAACTTCAATTACCTTGTGTTCCTGTATTTTCTGTTGTTTACTGATAATTGCCTTGATCATTTGTAATAACTGAGGTTGTACTACCTTTATCAGATAGGATTTTACAGGCATTTGCAATTGCAGTGGTTTTGCCACTACCCAGAAAACCTCCAACTAAATGAATTTTCATATTTTAGGTATTTGACATCATTCATACAGAAACCTCCGCAAAGCCTCCAAATAGTATTCCCATCCGAATTTTGCTGCGATAGCAAATATTTTTTGGCTGAAGTAACCATGGTTATCAGTTTTTCTTTTATTTCATTTCGGGCAAATCTTTTTAACAGGCAATCTTCCAAATAAATGCAAACCTTGGCGGTGCCATATACCGGGTTCTTCTTATCATCCGTTAGTTGATTGCCAAACCATAACGGAAGCCAATGGCCATCGTTTGCCTGGTGTTTTTGTAAATAACCGACGGCTTTTATTGCACTTCTATAAATTCTGCGGTGTAAATGAAAAGGAATGCTATTCCCCAGTTTTTCTAAGGAGCTAAGTAAAGCCAGCAAAGCATGGCCCGTTAAATCGGCACAACTGCTGTCGAATGGTAAATGTCCCCATCCTATGCAAAAAGTGGGAAAACCTCCATCGGAATTTTGTAAACCAACCAGCCATTTACATCCGTTTACAATAGCATCGATATCTTCCTGGTTTCCTTCATACATTTCCAGTAAAGCCAATATAGCTCCCGGGGTATCATCGGCATCTGGTACGGAACCCGGATAGTTTGTCCATCCCCAACCTCCGGGTTTTGCTTCGTTAAACGGATGTTTCTCCTTATATTGAATGGTAAGAAGGTGTTTTTTTAATTGTAGAATATTTTCACGGGGTAAAACTGATTGCAGTTGAGTTCCCAGCGCTTTTATGCTGAGGGTTGCTACCCAGGTGGATAAGTCGGTATCGATACTATCGGGAGTACCTACATACAAAAGGAGAACTGCTGTTTTTGATTTTATGACGCTACCGGTAAATAAAATAAAATGTCACGGAAACTATGGTAATTAATGTGGCTACACCATAATAAAATGAAGCATATGCAAAACGGTTTTTATCGACGGTGGTTTTACGGATAAATATTCCTCCGATCTGTGAGAGGATCAGGGCGAACGTCATGAAATAAAAATGTTCTACCACCCAAAACCTCAACGATACCTGCTTTATGGCATGCTGAATACCCAATGTCGATTTAGACGAGGGGTTGATAAAGAAATACATTATAATCCCATGCACAAGAGTAAGGTATAACAGTGCCATAAACAGATATGCCATGTATCTATCTGTTTTCGTATACTTCAGGTTTTTCGACAATCCTACTATAGATCTTGCAGTTACTGCTATGGCCATAAGGAGAAAAACAGAACTTGTGATAATGTGTAATACGAGCAAAAACTTGTACATAAAGTATAAAATTACAAATCAAATTATATCAGCCAAATTTTTTCCTTGCTTTATACGGTCGTCCATACCTATACCGTCACGAAGATTTCCGCCGAATCCATCGAGTTCCTTGAGGGTAGCTTTTTTTTCACGTTCGTCTTTTTTTCAAACATCTTTTTTATTGAACCACCAATAAAACTGCCATAGTTTTGTTCAAGATTATAAAGTTTTTGGTATGCATATTTAGTGATCAACAGTGATGGATCACCGGAGTAAACACCAAGAATAAAGGGGTCTATGGCATAATCGAGAAAGCTTTGCCCCATCCGGCGTTTAACCATCTCACTGAGAGGTTCGTCGGGATTTGTCCCGCTGCTTCGGAATGGTTCTCCCAACAACCGGAATTTATCCTTTAGAGTGAAAAGAGGTGTGTTCACAGCCTGAATTGGTCCCATTGGCATTGGTTCCCATACTCCTTCCTTCAGGATGTAACGCTTATTTACTTTCTCACTGGCAATTTCACATTTGCATAGGCCGTTGAGGTCTTCGAAAAGTTCTGGTACTTCAGGGTTTCCAACTACTCCTGTATTTGGTCCCTCTTCGTAAGTAAAACCGTTCTCATGCCTGGTTTGAATTACTTCACCAGGTTTATCTTTTTCCTCAAGAAGAATAAAATCCTTATTTTTCTTTTTCAGGTAAAAAGCAGTGGTCAACCCGGTGAGTCCGGCGCCTATAACAGCTACTTCAACAGTTTTTTCCATGAGAAATTAAATCGTTTTTGAATACATACCTTGTTTAACTTCCAGTTGGGGATCAAAAGCCATTGCTATGTTGCGAACGATAAGCATTCCCTGCTGACTTACCCTGATGGACTTGTTGTCCAGTGTAACCAATCCATCGTTCACAAATTCCGATAATTTACCGGCAGAATATTGTAGCGTGTTTTTCAGTTCATCTTCAGAAATACCGAACTTATTGGCTATTTCATCAAAATTCAGATACCCGTTACACATCACCGAGTTAATAGCCTCGCGGCTGATTATTTCTCTTTTTGTAAGCCGATACCCTCTTTCAACAGCAAAATCGTTATTTTCGATAGCTTCAATATATTGCTGATAATCTTTGATATTCTGACTGTAAGAGTTCCACAGCTGGCTTATTCCACTTGAACCGAAGACATACACCTGTCCGGTAGTTTCGCGTGTACAATATCCCTGGAAGTTCCGGTGCAGCTTTTTTTCTCTAAGAGCGATGGATAGATCATCCGAGGGTTTTGCATAATGGTCAAGTCCAACAGGAACATATCCGTTTAATGTGAGCATTTCATATGCCAGCCCGAACAACCTGAATTTTTCTTCAGTTGTTGGCAACCCTATTTTCTCGAGCTTTTCCATTGATTTGTTAAACCACGGAACATGTGCATACGAGAAAGTTACCAGCCTGTCGGGCGATAATGCAAGTACCTGATTAATTGAATCAGCAAACAATTCAGGTGTTTGCTTCGGCAAACCGTAAATAAGGTCGAGATTAATGCTTTTGAATCCTTTCTCCCGGATATGATGAAACAGTACATCCATCGGAAGCAGTGAAGGCAGTCTGTTTACAGCATCGAGTACCTCCCGGTGAAGATCCTGTACCCCAAGGCTGATACGATTAAACCCGGTTTCTGACAGGGTATCGATGTTTTCGAGAGTGAGATACGCCGGACTACATTCCATAGCAATTTCTGCTCCGTTCTTAAATTCGAGGTTGGTTTTAAGGGTGTCCATAATCTCTGCAACATATTCATAGGGAATGGAATTTGGAGTTCCTCCTCCCCAGTGGACCTGTGTCACTGTGCGTTTTTTATCGATCAGGGCCGAAACAGTATTAATCTCTTTGATCAGTGCCCTGACATACCTCTCTATATGGTTCTTTTCTTTTGCGATCCCTGTATTGCATCCACAAAAATGACATAATCGGGGGCAGAAAGGGATATGGATGTATATGGAAATATTCTCCGGCTTCTCATGATTTGAATCTATTACCGATTGTTTATAATCCTCTGCTGAATAACCGGTATGAAAAAATGTGGCCGGAGGATAACTTGTATATCTGGGTCCGGGCCTGTTATATTTTAATAGTATATTATCAACCATTATCTGTTCCAGTTTGTTGTTTTTACCCAATCAGCAATATATTTAGCATTTTCAAACGGGATTCCAGGTATGAAACCATGGCCGAGATTGAAAATCCATTTATATTCTTTTTGACCAAATTCAATGTATTTCGCCAGTTCTTTTTCTATTACTGCCTGATCAGCAAAAAGAAGACGCGGATCGAGATTCCCTTGCAGACCAACATCGGGGTGAACCAATTTTCTGGCTTCGGTGACAGGTGTTTGCCAGTCGACACTCACAAAATCGCAGATATCGGGTGTTATATGTCTGAATCCTGTTCCTATATCCTTTGGGAAATAGATAAAAGGTATGCTCTTATTGCGCACAACCCTCGATATTTTTTTGATAGAAGGGAAAAACATCGATTTATAGAAATCGAAGGGGAGAAGTCCTCCGTGGGTTTCGAATAGCTGAAAGGAGTCTATTCCATGGGCAATTTGCTGCATAGCATATTCAATGGTAAGGTCTGTAATTGCTTCAATCAGTTTTTCAGTGATGCTTTTATTCTTATAGATAAACGAAATGGCATCAGGGAAACCCGATTTATTGCTTAATCCTTCGAGCATATAACAGAGAACCGTGAGCGGGGCGCCTGCAAAACCAATAAGAGGAGTGTTTTCAGGACGGGTTGTTACAATTTCATCGATTGCCCTGTAAATATATTGAAGCTTATCCGGGTCTGGATGCAGTTCAGTCATCGGATTTTTGAAATTCTTCAGGGGTCTGTCAAATTTTGGTCCATGATCGGTAAAATCAAGCCCCATACCCATGGCATATGGAATTACCAGAATATCGGAAAACAGAATAGCAGCATCTACCCCAAGATCATATACCGGCAAAAGGGTCACCTTAGCGGCAAGACCGGGATCACTCATCATCTGCCAGAACGAATGCTTAGCGCGAAGTTCGAGATATGAGGGTAGCACCCTGCCTGCCTGCCGCATAAACCATACGGGAGGGCGTGAAGTTTTCTCCCCTTTCAGTGTATCGAGAAATATTGAATTTTGCATGAATAAATGTTCAGTCTGTTTAATCTTAAGAACAGGTCTTTCTTTCCTGTACCCTGTTATTGAGTTTTTAACATTTTCATGGCAGCAAGACTGGCCAGCTGAGCCTTTTTAATATCCTCATTGGTATGCGCATAAGAAACAAAAGCTGCTTCAAATTGAGACGGTGCAAGATAAATGCCATTCTCAAGAGCCAGTTTGAAATAGCGCGCATACCTTGTAGTATCTGATTTTATAGCAGTATTATAAGAATCGACTTTCTTTTCTCCGGTAAAAAACAGTGTCATTAAAGAACCAATACGATTAATGATCCCGGGTATTCCGGTATTTTGAAGATTCTGTCGGAGTCCATTTTCCAATAAGGCTCCTTTTCGATCGAGCTCATTGTAAAAACCGGGTGTTTCGTCAATGATTTTAAGGGTTTCCAGGCCGGCGCTCATGGCAAGAGGATTTCCTGCAAGCGTTCCGGCCTGGTAAACCGGTCCTGTCGGTGCCAGTCTGTTCATTATTTCCCTCTTTCCTCCGTATGCACCGACAGGCAGTCCCCCCCCAATGATTTTACCAAGTGTGGTTATGTCGGGAATTACACCATAATACTCCTGCGCTCCGCCTTTTGCAAGGCGAAAGCCGGAAATTACTTCATCAAATATCAGCAAGGCTCCATATTTAATAGTGATTTTTCGTAATCCTTCAAGAAAACCTGATTCGGGAAGAAATACTCCCATGTTGGCAGGCACAGGCTCAACAATTATTGCAGCTACCTGATCGCCTTTCTGTTTAAAGATTTCTTCAACTGAAGACAAATCGTTGTATTGAGCAATTAACGTATCTTTTGCGGTTCCCTGTGTAACACCGGGACTATCCGGATAGCCGAAAGTAAGCACTCCCGATCCGGCTTTAATCAGAAAACTGTCGGCATGACCATGATAGCAGCCCTGGAATTTGATTACCACGTCTCTTCCTGTATAGCCACGGGCCAGGCGCAAAGCGCTCATTGTAGCTTCAGTACCGGAATTTACCATACGAACAAGTTCCATAGAGGGTACCATTCTTTTTATCAGTTCAGCCAGCTCAGTTTCGGCAATAGTGGGCGCTCCATAGCTTGTTCCATGAACAGCAGCCATTTGAATGGCGTTTATGACTCTTTCATCAGCATGACCTAAGATCATTGGTCCCCATGAACTTACAAAGTCTATATATTCGTTACCGTCAATATCAGTTATCCGGGCTCCTTTTGCCTGTTTTATAAAAATCGGATCGCCATGTACACTCTTAAATGCCCGTACAGGTGAGTTTACGCCGCCCGGAATGCTTTCCTGTGCGCGTTTGAATTCGTTTATGCTGTTTTGGATGTTCATGAGAAATTCTATGAAATAAAAAGTTATTGAAGTTTCAATAGTTTTACAACCACTCTGCCATATCCCTGGCATGATAAGTAAGGATAATATCGGAACCGGCTCTTTTTATTGATGTAAGAATCTCGCGGACAATACGTTTCTCGTCGATCCAGCCTTTCTCGGCAGCGGCTTTCACCATCGAAAATTCACCGCTCACATTGTAAGCAGCAATAGGGATATTAAATTCGTCTTTGGCACGGCGTATTACATCAAGATAACTTAACGCCGGTTTTACCATAATAATATCAGCCCCTTCTTCGATATCGAGAGCAATTTCGCGCATAGCTTCATCAGAGTTTGCCGGATTCATCTGATATGAAGAGCGGTTGCCAAACTTTGGAGCGCTTTCTGCGGCCTCGCGAAAAGGGCCGTAAAAGGCCGATGCATATTTGGCAGAATAAGACATGATGGGCAGATATGAAAATCCATGATCATCGAGCGCCAGGCGTATCCGGCCTACACGACCGTCCATCATATCGCTGGGAGCAACCATATCCACACCTGCACGTGCAAACGATAATGCCTGCAGTGCAAGTGTTTCGAGCGTTAAATCATTATCGACATCGCCATTCACAATGGTACCGCAATGCCCATGGGTGGTGTACTCGCAATTACATATATCAGCGATAAGAAATATATCGCTGATCTCTTTTTTTACGGCTTTGATGGCCTGTTGAACTATGGCATCGTCGCTGGTTGCCACCATCCCTGTTTCATCTTTATGAGCGGGTATTCCGAACAGCAAAACAGCTTTAATGCCTTTATCAACCAGTTGCTTACATTCATCCACAATATTGTCGACAGACATCTGGTAATTACCTGGCATGGAACCAATCGGTTTTTTCACCTTAGAGCCTGAACAAACAAACAACGGCATAATTAAATCGTCAAGGGAAATGGTGGTTTCCGTAACCATTTTTTGTAAAATGGGATTTTTCCTGAGCCTTCTTAGGCGTGTTTTTGGAAAAGACATAATTTTATTTATTAATGGTATAGTAGTTTACAATTTCATCTGCCAGACCCTCGTATGTCGATTTTGCAGAAGTTACAAGGCAGGTTAACCCATGTTGTTCGACGGCACAGGCGGTTACTTTCCCGATGCTGGCAACCCGTAGTTCGGGGTTTATATTTTCATGGCCAATAGCATCTGCAAAGTTATCGACACCAGAGGGGCTGGTAAATAAGACCAAATCGTAGCGGTTATTTTTAATACGTTCAATGGTATCGTTGGCCGCAACCTGAGCTTTTATAGCCTTATACACATCGATACGAGTGACGTTGGCGATTTTTGAAAGCCGTGTATGCAGGGTATCCGGGGCAAGATTCCCCAACGGAAGCAAAATGTTGCAGTTTTGCAGGGACTCTTTTTCTAACAGTTCATCTACAAGGTTTTCGGCTGTATTCTTAGTACCGGAATAATCTGCTTTTCTACCGTTATTTTCCAACTCCAACGCAGTTTTAACTCCTACTGCAGCTATTTTTACCCCTGATGGAATTTTGGAGACTTTACCAATTTCTTTTAATAAACGATGGAAATATCTTACCCCGTTTGCACTGGTAAAAATAATCCATTGAAATTTTTCAATTTGCCATATAGCTTTTTGAATGGCAGGAGTTTGCTCCACTGCCAACAATTCTGTCATGGGAAAATCAACCACTGTTGCACCCAATTGTTCAAAAATATTCCTTATTTCAACTGATTTATGAATGCTGACTGTTGATATAAAAACTTTTCCCTGAAGTATCATATATTGTTTAAGAGTCTGATTTTCTGTATCAATTCCTTCGCTCCTTTATCAAGAAATTTTTTTGCAAGCACAAGAGCTGTTTTTTCGGCCGTTCTGATTTCTCCTTCCACAGATTCTCTAATCATTCCCGAACCGTCAGTATCAGAAACAACTCCGGATATTTTAAAATTCTTATCGTCTGATTCTGAAAAGCATCCAATCGGAACCTGACATCCTCCTTCAAGAGCGCTTAGAAAAACTCTTTCAGCCTTCACCGCAATTAAAGAGGGAATGTGATTAATTTCTAATACCATGGATTCTGTTTCATGATCATCATCCTTTATTTCTATGGCAATAGCTCCCTGACTGATAGCGGGAGTCATGATAGAAGGATCAAGAATTTCAGAAATTTTATCCTGATATCCTAAACGCTGTAAACCTGCAGCAGCCATTATCATAGCAGTGCAATATCCTTCATCCATTTTCTGAAGACGTGTATCAACATTACCACGGATATCCACAACCCTTAACTTACTGTTAAAATGAAGAAGCTGAGCCTTACGTCGCAGACTTGAAGTTGCAACAATATCATTCTCATCAAGCTCAGCTAGTTTTTTACCATTTATGCTTACCAGAGCATCGCGAACGTCACCACGCTTCAGTACTCCGGCAATTATTAATCCTTCAGGCAATTCAGTGGGCATATCTTTTAAGCTGTGAACAGCCATATCGGCTTCGTTCTGAAGAAGTGAATTTTCAAGTTCCCTGGTAAAAAGACCCTTATCGCCTATTTTTGAGAGAGCAACATCCAGTATCTTATCTCCTCTGGTTTTAATGATCTGTATTTCGAAGACATTGCCCGGAAAGTGCTTTTCAAGTTGCTCTTTTACCAGATTTGCCTGGCAGAGAGCTAATTTGCTTCCACGAGTAGCAATTTTTACAGAGCAATTAGTCATTTACAATGGGTTCAAATAAATCATTTATTACCTTAATGTATTCCGATTTTTTACCGTTTTTAGTAACCTCTTTAAGTTTTTTGATAAATATCCGGGCATACTTTTCTGAGATGTGCTCAGAGTATTGTTCAATCAATTCATGTTCCTTAATTTTCCTTATCTTAAGAAAATCCTCAAGTTCAGCTTGCTGGATATTTTTCATATTTTCTTTGATGGAAATAATTGTTGGTGTAAGGTTCTGAATATCCATCCATTCCATAAATTCATCCTTAACCTCAGAAATTATAGCTGTACTATGATCAATAGCAGATTTTCTTCTTTCAACATTTTTGATAACTACAGCCTTCAAATCATCAACGCCATAATAATGTACATTTTCTATCTCATTTACACTTTTGGCAATATTTGATGGGACTGAAAGATCGATATAAGCCTGGGTTTTATATTCTCTTCTAATCATGGCCTTTTCAGCCATATCCCTGTTAATGAGATGATTCTTAGATGATGTGGCTGTAATTACAAGATCGCATTCAGGAATGTACGATTCGATTGCTGATAATTCTATCGCACTTCCCGTATATTTTTCAGCCAATTCTGCAGCCCTTGAGAATGTACGGTTCGCAATGAAAAGCGCAGGATGATTTTTTTTCATTAAACATTGCAGAATAAGATCTCCGGTTTGGCCTGCTCCAATTAACATAATCGTTCGATTCTGAAGATCGGGAAATATCTCATTACAGAGTTCCACAGCAGCATAACTGACAGATGCTGCTCCCCTGTTAATATGTGTTTCTGTACGTATCCTCTTGCCTGCTTCAATAGCTTTTATAAATAATCTTGAAATAATACAATCTGTTAATTTATTGTTCTGTGCATAACGAAAAGCTTCTTTTACCTGGCCGAGAATCTGTTCTTCACCCAATACCATAGATTCGAGCCCCGATGTAACTTTAAAAAGCTGTTCAACAGCCATCCCCATTGTGCAGAAATAAAATTCGCGAAGATTATAGTTGATGATTTTTTTGAATTTCATTAACTCATCTGTTATAAGACGATAAACTTCACTCTCCTTATCCATCCGGGTATTAAAATAAATTTCAGTACGGTTGCATGTCGATAAAATGACTATGCCTTCGAGCTGAAGTATAAATTTGATATGATCTGCAAAAATTATTTTTTCGCGCTCATCAAACGCGTATAACTCCCTTACACTCACCGGAGCAGATTTATGACTAATTCCCAGAATAGCTATCATAGAAAATTAAGATTGGGCGCTAATATATAATCCCGATTTTGAATTAATTTGGAATTTTTATAGGAGAGCCGATAAGCTAGCGATAAAAAATCCAGTCAATTAAAGATAATTGTGATGGTGTGAAAATTGTCCTGACAGAAATATTGAATGCTGCAATGATAATAATCGCAGATTTTTTTTACAATAGCCAGACCCAACCCAAGAGATTCCGGCTTATTGGAAGATTTTGTGAATCGTTTAAACAAATCTTCCTTATTGATATCCAGTTCCTTGCCGGAATTTCTGATGATCAGTTTGTTTACTTCTGTTATAATTTCAATATTGCCGGAAGGAACATTGTGATAAATTGAATTTTTCAAAAGGTTTAGCAGCATTATACTTATCAGATTGGAATCAGCCAATATAGTAATCTGATTATTATAATCTTTATGAAGTGTAATATTTTTTGATTGTATAATATCTTCAAAATTATCGAGATGGTAATTAATATTTTCAACAATACTAACCTCTTCTTTATCAGGGAACTGGTTATTATCAATCTTAGAAAGTAAAATCAATGATCTGTTAAGATTGGATAGCCTGATAGTACTGTTTTGAATGGATTGTATCAGATCAGTCTGCGATTTATTCAGGTCTTCATCTTGCAGAAGCAAATCTACTCTTGATTTGATAATGGCCAGCGGGTTTTGTATTTCATGCGATATATTCTCTATAAACTCTTTAAGATTCTGGTAGTCTTGCTTTATGCGTTCATGCATCTGTTCAAATACCTGGTTTAACAGGTTAAACTCGGTAATTTCCGATTCGGGAAAGGTTATTTCTTTCTTATCGGAAATATTGTAATCTTTAATCACATCTATGGTTTTGAAAAATTTTCCCCAGATACGCGAAAAAAAGTAATTGTTAAAAGCAATAATGAATAATAATAAAATGAGAGAAAGAAGTAATATTACAAATGCCACATATTCAATAAGCTCGTCAGACATCAGCAGCGATTTGGAAATGGAAATACGAACAGGCTTTCCATCTAAGTTGGTCTCGTAACTGAGCATGCGGTAAGGTTGGTAACGTCCCATAATATTATCAAACAACAATGTATCCCTGAAAACAAACGTTGGATTATGAATGTCTTTAACTGGTAAAATCTGGTAATGAACCGGTAAATTGAAAACTACCGAATCGATGCCAATGATATTGCCCTGGGGAGGATGTAGAATAACCTGGTGCATTTCTGTGACCAATTCCCTTTTCACTTCGTGGTTCATTATATACCGGAACGAGAAATAGAATACTATTCCTCCCCCAAAAAGGACAAACAGTGCGATGGTAAGAAAAAATAAAGTGGTTTTTGTAAGTAATTTCAATTTTCAATAAATTTATATCCGACACCATAAACCGTCTGCAAATATTTACCAACCCCTTTGTTTGTGAGTTTTTTCCTTAAATTTTTTATGTGAGCATACACAAAATCGAAAGAGTCGGCCGAATCGATATAGTCGCCCCAAAGATGCTCGGCAATAGATTCCTTTGAAAGTACCCTGTCTTTATTGGTCACCAGGAAAAGCAGCAAATCGAATTCTTTTCTGGTTAAATCCATTAACTTCCCTTTTATGTAAACTTCGTGCGCATCGGGTTTAATTTTTATTTCGTTCAGGGTAATGGTATTGCCGCCTTTGAAAAGTACACGCCGTGTAAGAGATTTTATTCGTGCATTCAGTTCAGCCAGGTGAAAAGGTTTGATCAGATAATCGTCAGCGCCGCTGTTAAGCCCTGAAATGCGATCGTCGAGAGTTTCGCGTGCTGAGGTTATAATAATCCCCCCTTTAAAATCCGATTCTTTCAGCTTTCTGATGATTTGAATTCCGTTACCGTCGGGTAAATTGAGATCGACCAGGATAATATCGTATGCATACAGGGAAATCTTATCGATTGCCGAATCGTAGGTAAGCGCATATTCGCACAAATAACCCTCGCTCTTCAGGTACGATACAATCGACTCCGACAGTTCTATTTCGTCTTCAACGATGAGAATCTTCATGAATGACGTCTTTTTTATGCAAACTTAGTCTATTTTATTATAGAATGATTTACCATTACGGTATTACCGGCAATTACGAGTAAAGGGCTTTGAAATATATTTGTTCCTTTCAGGATTTCATATAACCTTCCGGTAATTATTCGTTGTCCGGGTAATGAAATGTTTTCAATAAGGGCAATGGGTATATTCGTTGGTCTTCCTGCTGCGATCAGTTTATTCAGAATGATGTGTAAAGTCGATGCCGGCATATAAAATACGATAGTATCTGTATCGGGGATGTGTATACTGCTTTCAGGATGCCCGGTGCAAAAGGACACTGATGAAGAGATACCTCGTTGGGTAAGAGGAATGCCGGCAATGGCAGCAGCTGCCAAAGCGGAAGTGATGCCGGGAATGATCTCCACATCGATCAGTCGTTGTTTCAGATAACAGAACTCCTCACCGCCACGGCCAAAGATCATGGGGTCGCCGCCTTTGATCCGCACTACCTTTTTACCGCTGATAGCCGCTCTGTATAACAGTTCATTGATCTCATCCTGTTCTTTCATGTGCAGATCTTTTCGTTTACCTGCTTTGATCTTTTTACCTTTAAAGTTTTCGAGGTAGGTATCATCCAACAAACTGTCATAAAAAATAATATCTGCCTGTTGTAATGCCTTCTGTGCTTTTATTGTGAGTAATTCCGGGTCACCCGGCCCAAAGCCGGCAATATAAACTTTCCCGTATTTTTTTCGGCAATCAATAGGGGAAAAGAGATTTTTAAGAAATAAATTTTCTTTTTTAGCAATTACAACCAGTTGTTCTTGTAAGGATTTAGTTTTAACCTGTGATGCCGGTTCATTAAGTTTTCTATTGTTATTGCTGATCATGCAGTCGGTCTTATCAGACGAATCAGTTAAAGCAATGACATCAAGACCTGCCGGTAAAGGATACGGCAGATTTTTGGCTGAATGAATGGCTATGTCTCCTTCGTCTGATAGGATCGCTTCATCAAGTTTGCGGGTAAAAAAATCTGTTGGTGTATTGGCATACAAAGATATCTCTTTGTGTTTATCGACATGACTTTGAATTTTTAATATCTCGTATGTAACATTTGGAAGAAGCATCATTAATTCCTCAACCTGTTTGATTACAAGGCTACCCGAACGAGTTACTATTTTAAGTCTGTTCATGTTCAGTTTTTTCAGATGTATCATTCGCAATCAAACGTTTTATTTTATTTCTCCATTCGATGGCTTTTTTAACATTTATGCCGTTTGAACTCACGGCAATTGTCAGGTAATCTTTTTTAAAGACAGCAGGAGTAATGAAATCACATAACCCCGGATCATCCACCACGTTTACTAATATCCCTAATTTAACAGCGTCTGATTTTATTTGTGCGTTCACTGTCCTGTTGCTAGTGCAGGCATATACAATCGAATAATGATGCAAATCATAAAAATGATATTCTTTGGTTATCTGCTTAAAACCGGTTTGTCGGATATCTTCACATATTTCTATCGCCAAAATGGTTATTTTATCAGTAAACATTGAAAGGGCCGACAGTTTCCGTGCTGCAATCCTGCCACCACCTATGATCAAAATATGTTTGTTTGAGATATCTAACCAAACAGGTAAATAAATATTCTGTTTAGATTTCATATTCTTTGGTACATATCGGGTTAGTTTTTTTGTATCAAAACCGACCAGTAGTTATCTATCCTGTCCTGTTTTATAATGTTGTGTCCTTCACTTTTAACTGAACCCGGTACATTCTCTATGGGTTCACCATCATCAAGCAGTATTTCTAACAGATCGCCTGATTTCAAGGCTGAAAGTTCTATTTTTGTTTTAACAAAATTCAGCGGACATTTTATTCCTCTAAAATCCTTGATTTTAACAACTTCTGCCTTTTTATCAACTGTAACGGGTTTTGCTGCTTCTGTTTTGAAATGGAGTGAATCGTCCATGTTCTCGTATAATTCGATTACCGCATCTGATAATAAATAAATATTGTCCTTGTCAGGAATTAAATTATCGTTAGGATTTTGTTTAGTTTTTTTGACCAGGTATTTATATTCCTGATTGATCAAACCTTCATCAATGAAATTATTTATAAAAGCATCAAATAATTCCTGATCATTCTTAGGTTCAATGCCTTTTGTAATGAGCAGCATGCGTGATGATGAGTATATTATAGCATACAGATATTCATTAATCGCGGCTCTGTCTGATGTCTGCAAAATCTTTTCTTTGTTATTTATGATCGAATTCATGTCCAGGTCGATCAGGTCGAAAAGACCTGCGGAACATTCACCTAATCCACGTCCCACCAATGAGAAAATGTTCTCGCTGCCCCAATCGAAATAATAATTTTTATCTTCTTCGAAATCGGGGATATTATTGAATTTGCTGCATAAATCAGTTATGTTTTTCTTGCCTTCCGATGCGATATATGATGAGAAGTTTTTATAATTGATTTTTTTACTTAGATATTTCTCCAGGAGTTTAACAGTAAACTCAGGCAGATCACGAGCACTGATTTTGCCAACTTGCTCAGCAAGTTTTGCGTTATATTCAGATTGAACGGCCCCTGCAACAATCTCATATGCCGGGTACATACGATCATTACGACCAACTATGCCATAAAAACCAAGATCAGCAGAAGCCTGCTGTCCGCATGAATTAGGGCACCCGGAAATATTAATCTTTATATCTCCCAGTTCGTCCAGGGCCAGCTTGCTTTTGGCAAGTTCTTTTCTTAGTCCGTTTAAAGCCCCCCTTGATAGACATATACCCAGACGGCAGGTATCAGCTCCTGTGCAGGATGCCATTGTATTTAAGAGTAAAGGCTCCCCTGTATTTATACCTGTTTTTAACAGAAAATTGTAAATATTACCCAGATATTGTTCAGGGATATTACGCAAATGGATATTCTGACGCATTGAGAATCTGATTACGTCATTGCCAAATTGCCTGAGATATTCACCTAAACTATGCGCAATATCAGCCGGAACATTTCCAAAAATAAAAGGCACGATGATGCTGTAAAACCCGTCCTGCTTTTGGGTTTTTACATATCGTTTTCTCCACAGGTCAAACTCGGAACCGATGACATCCTGGGGTTTCAGATCAGGTAAATTTGTTGTGCTTTTAATATCGGGAATGATGATCTGGTTGTTTCCGGCATTTTTGAGTTCATTATAAATTTGTTGATATAAATTAAATACATTTCCTTTCCCGAGTTTATAGAACACGTAACGTAGGCGGGCTTTATGTTTGTTTTTTCGGTTACCATAACGTGAGAATAACTTTTTTGCAGCATCGGCCACAAGACCAATCTCACCCGACGGAATAAATTCGAACAACACCGGGCTTACCATGGGTTTAAGGCCAAGCGAACCACCAATGAATACCTTGAATCCTTTTACGCCGTCCTTTTCTTTAGCAATGAATCCCAAATCGTTGAAAGTTGAATATGCCGTATCTTCTTCTGTATTTGAAAAGGCAATCTTGAATTTTCGCGGGAGGGTCCAGGAATCGGCCTCGGCAATCAACTTATTAGTTAAAGCAACCGTATAAGGAAAAACATCAAATGTTTCATTCGGGTCAATACCCGAATCAACAGATGCCATTATATTTCTCACGGTATTACCACCGCCGCCCCTGGATGCCAGACCGATCTGATACAGGTCTTTCAGGATATTGACCGTCCTCTGTAATGTAATATTCTGAATCTGAATTTCCTGCCTTGTTGTAATATGCAACAATTCAGAGCCATACTTTTTAGCAATAGAAGCCACCTGTTCCAGTTGAGAAGGACTTATATAACCACCGGCGCAGCGAACACGAACCATGAATGTGCCGTCTTTGCGTTGTTCGTATATCCCCATTGGCACGCGTGTTGCCTTAAATTTGGCCGGCTCAATTTTCTTATCCAGGAAATCGGAAATAAGAGCTTCGTAATTTTCAATCTCTTCTGTCAGGTTATCTGGTAATGAATACATAATCAGGCATATTTAATTTATTATTTGTATGGTTTCTTCTTCTACTTTTGATTTTTGAATATTATATGCTTTAATATGTGGAGTTTTATCAGCTAATGATATTATGAAATACAATATATCCGGATCATAAGCCATCCGGATATCTTCTTCCGACGGGCGTGCCGGGGATTTGGGATGACTGTGATAATTGGCCATGATACCTATTCCTGCTTCCCTGACCTTTCTCACAACTGTGAATTGCTCCTCAGGATCAAATGAAAAGTGTTCTTCGCTATTATCCACGTTTCTTATTTCATAACTTTGAGTTATCGTATCGCTATTGCCGGCTAAGTAGCCGCATGCTTCAATGGGGTAAACTTTTTGCGCATGCAAAATAATTTGATCTACTATTTTTTGCCTGATTTTTATCATTTCTTAATGCGTATTTTATAAATATTATCATGCAAATTTTCAATACCTAAAATCTCAAAACCTTGTTCGGTAGAGCTCTTGGGGATGTTTTCCAAAGGTTCGCCTTCTGTCACCAACACTTCAAGTATATCATCCTTCGCGATCTTTGCCAGTTGTATTTTGGTTTTTACAAAGGTCATCGGGCAATGTTCCTTAGTTATATCTAAATTGAATGTTGCCATATTTAAAATTATTAAATGAATATTCTGTCCCCGCCTTGTGAAATCTCCATGAATTTAGCCACTCCCAGAACTTCTTTATTTACCTCGGGAATAAAATCATTGATAGTAAGACCCAGGATTTGCATTGACATTTCGCAGGTGTAAAGTTTAACCCCAACTGCAATAGATGCATCAATCAGTTCTTTTAAAGATGCTACATTCCTTTTTCTCATCATATAGTTCATCAATTTCGGACTGATATTGCAGAAATTCAACCTGCTGAGCGGAACATTATCAATACCACCCATCAGAAATCCGAAGAAGCGCGCAAGAAATCCTTTACCCGTGAATACCCTTCCTTTTTTCTTTTTAATGGCATTTAAGCCCCAAAATGTAAAGAAGATATTTACTTCGTAATTGACAGCAGCCGAGCCACTTGCAAGCGTAAACGCTGCAACCAGTTTATCGAAATCGCCACTAAAGCAGATAATTGATAGTTTTTTCCTGGGTTCCATGATTTTTTATGATTTTTAGATTATGCAATTTTTTAATTTTGTTACAGGTCGCATACCGGCATTTCTTCCAGTTTCAATTCGGTGATCGTGGGGTTTATACCGCACACCGGGCAATTTTCATTACGGTTGAAATGGACTGAACGGAAACTCATGGACAATGCATTAAATATTAAAAACCGGTTTGTGAGCAGTTCACCAATACCTGTTAAATATTTCAATGCTTCGGTAGCCTGTATGGTACCCAATATTCCGGCGACTGATCCTAATACCCCTGCTTGCGAACAGCTTGGAACCAGTCCTTTAGGGGGCGGACTATTAAAAACGCAACGATAACATGTATTCCCGGGGGTATAGGTCATCGTTTGACCATCGAATTTTATAATGCCTCCATGTGAAAAGGACTTACCTGATAAAACGCATGCATCATTTATCAGGAATTTAGTTGGAAAATTGTCTGTACCATCCAGGATAAAATCGTATTCCGAAAAGATATCGTTGATATTATCGGTTGTAAGAAGCTCGTGGTAAGTCTTAACTTTAACATCCGGATTGATTTTTTCAATTTTTTCTTTGGCAGAAATAACTTTTGGCCGGTTGATGTCGGGCGTTGTATGAATAATCTGACGCTGAAGGTTAGTAATGTCAACCACATCATTATCGATTATGCCTATAGTACCTACACCGGCAGCTGCCAGATATAAAGCTGCAGGTGATCCAAGTCCTCCTGCCCCTACAACAAGTACTTTCCCTTCAAGCAGCTTTATTTGCCCTTCAACACCTACATCTTTTAAAATGATATGACGGCTGTACCTTTCAATTTGGATATCTGTAAAATTCATCGCTGTTTTTGATTGATTCTAATTTCCTACTTAATGTTTTTTGCCAATGATTTTAACGATTGTGAAATATCTTCGATCAGATCTTCCGGTTCTTCAATACCAACAGCCATCCGTATCATCGTATCGCTTACACCAAGCTCTTGCCGGATTTCTGGCGTGTATTCGCAGTAGATGGTTGACGCGGGATGAATAGCCAGTGTTTTATTGTCATTCAGGTTTGTAGCTCTTCGTATGATTTTAAGATTGTTTAAAAATTCAAAACAGTGTTCTTTTTTTACCAGATCGAAAGTTAGCAATGCGCCGTGGAGTTTACCAAACTGTTTCTTACTTATTTGATGAAACTCAGAAGTAGCCAATCCCGGGTAATTAACACTGGTGATCAGCTTTTGTTTTTCGAGCCATTCAGCTAATACCTGTGTATTATGGCACGACTTATTTATTCTTAAATGAAACGTTTCCAGTCCCAATGTTTGCAAATAGGCATTATGTGCCGATAAGCAAGCGCCTATGTTTCTGAATACTTCTTTCCTCAGCTTGGCAATGAAGGTGAATTTGCCAAACTTCTTAGCATCAGGTGAAAACTTCGGAATACTGTTCCAATCAAATGTACCATGATCAATAATAATTCCACCCATCGAGGTAGCTCCACCTGAGATGTATTTTGTTGAAGAAATAACCTCAATATCGATACCTGTTTCTTTGGCATTGAAAAAGCATAGCGGAGTAATGGTTGAATCAGCGATCAAAACCAGATGGTGATTCTTTCCTATTGTCGCGATTTTTTTTATGTCGGTTACTTCAAGCTGAGGATTGGTGATGGTTTCAAGAAAAATACCACGGGTATTTGCATCGGTCAGTTTTTCTATACACTCCGGCCGGGTCAAATCAGCGTATTTAAATGATACACCAAAGGGTTTTAGGGTGTGTTCGAAAAATGAATAGGTGTTTCCGAATAAATTTTTTGATGTAATAAAATTATCACCTGCTTGTGCAATACAAAAAAATACATTGGAAATGGCTGCCATACCTGATGATAAAGCAATAACACCCGACGAATCGGTCAGATTTTTAATTACGTTTTCAAAATGCTCTACGGTCGGATTAGACAAACGGGCATAAACATGTAATGGTTTAGTGCCCCTGAATGCGTCTTCAAGTGCCTCTGCATTTTTTGTTTCAAATGCAACATTATCGTAGACAGGCATACGTAAAGCGCCATGTGTATCCTGTTTACTGAAAGGTGTGTGTATGGCTTTTGTGGCAAATTTCATTTTTATTGTTATATATTTAAAACTTAGTACAGGATAATTCTTAATTCCGGATCTTTATTTTTCTCCGCCTCCCATAAAATATAGAAAATCTAATTCGTCATTTTCTTTCAATGAAATTTTATCAAAAATTTTTTTATCAATGAAATTTCCGTTTAATTGAACCGAAACCATTTCTATTGACTCAACTTTATTCAATTTTAGTAAATCCGAGATGGAAACTGCATTTTTTTGAATTGATTGGTCTTTACCATTTACCTTTATTTTCATTATGATATGATTTTAACTGTTTAATTTATGTGTTGTCCATGTTTTTCTGAAAAGACTGATAAAGAGTTTTCTATCATATCGGGGTTATAAAGTGGTGTTGATAAATACCGTTCACCCGAGTCAGGTAAAATGACAACGATTTTTTTACCTTTGTTTTCAGGACGTTTAGCCACTTGCAAGGCAGCATAAACAGCGGCACCCGATGATATTCCTGCCAGCAGACCCTCGGTACGCGCTAACAGACGACTAATCCGAAAAGCATCTTCATTTTCTACCTTTATTATTTCATCAATAACCGATTTGTTCAAAACATCAGGCACAAAGCCTGCACCAATACCCTGGATTTTATGAGGGCCAGGGTTACCCCCTGACAATACAGGGGAGTCAGCAGGTTCAATACCTATAATTTTGATTTGAGGTCTGCGCTTTTTAAGGATCTCTCCAACACCTGTGATTGTTCCACCGGTGCCAATGCCGGCAATAAAAATATCAACATTACCTTTTGTGTCTCTCCAAATTTCTTCAGCTGTAGTTCTCTTGTGTATTTCAGGATTAGCAGGATTTTTAAATTGCTGCGGCATGAATGAATGAGCTATGTTTTCTGTAAGTTCTGCCGCCTTATTTAATGCGCCGGTCATTCCCTTTTCCCCCGGAGTCAAAACAATCTCAGCGCCTAATGCTTTTAATAAATTTCTTCTTTCAACACTCATTGTTTCGGGCATCGTCAGAATTAGTTTGTATCCTTTAGCAGCTGCGATAAATGCAAGAGCTATCCCTGTGTTGCCGCTTGTGGGCTCTATGATAATTGTATCTTTGTTTATCAGCCCTTTTTCTTCGGCATCTTTAATCATTGAATAGCCGATTCTGTCTTTAACACTGCTGCCTGGATTGAAAAATTCAAGCTTGGCTATTATGGTTGCCAGAGTATTATTTACCTGATTAAAATTTGATAACTCCAGTAAAGGCGTATTGCCTATAAGTTCTGTTAAATTTTTTGCAACTTTTGCCATAATTTGTAATGATTAAATTTTACAATACAAAGGTCGGGCAATAAGAAAGGCATTACAATACCTCGTTTTGGGTATTTCATATACCTAAATACAGGTATTAAATTAATTCAGATATAATATTCGGTAGTGTCAACGATGCCTGTTTTAACGGCATACATGATAAGCTCGGAGGTGTTGTTAATGCCAAGCTTTTTGAAAATGTTCTTTCGATGTGTATTGACAGTATGAACACTTAAAAAATCTTTAGCTGCTATTTTTTTTGTTGAAAGACCTTGCGCTATGAGACGGATGATCTCAAATTCTTTTTTAGTTAAATGGATATTAGTACTCTTATTCTTACTAATAGTGAGGTTCTCTTTCAGCAAAGCTTCAACCACTTCCTTACATAAAAAATTTTCATTCTTTTCGAGAGATGTAAGCGCATTTAGCAGCTCATCTTTAGTGCAGTACTTTAATAAAATATGGGTAATTCCGAATTCTAATATTTTAATTATATTTTCATTAACAGAATCTCCGGTCAGAACGAGGATGCTGGAAGAAGGGAATATCCCGGTTAGTTTTGCTAAATAAGATATTAAAAAATCATTCAACCGGTATGGATCAATAATCAAAATAGAAGGAGTATTATTTTCCAAAAAATCAAATAACTCATTATTAGATTCAATTGAGCCAATAATATCGTAATTACCGGTATTTTTCAAAACCGTTGTAATTCCTTCCCGGGTAAGTACCTGTGAGTCGGCTATAAGTATTTTAGTTAATCCCATTAAAATTGAATTATCGGATTACAATCCAAAATTAAAAAATAAAGAATAGTTTATACTATTCCCATTAAACTCTTCTAACCTTTATTATACTTAAAACCAATAAAATATATGTATCCTAAATGCCTAAGGCTGTAATTAAAAGAAGAAGTCATATTTTGTCGGTTGATTAATACATTACAACCTCAACTAAAAATGACTTATTTTTCCACCCCATTTCAACTTTATTTGTTATAATCCAAATCCACCACAACACCCCCTCTGAACCATATGCCGGGTTGGATTATACCTCCAAAATCGTAATAGTGGGCATTATAAATATTGGAGGCTTCGGTATAGACGGTATAATGTTTATCTTTCCAATATAACTTTGCATCGGTTAACAAGAATGACTTATAAGACACTACCTGTCCTTTAGCATCCTGATAAACACTATTGCGGTCATGATAGGTTAACCGGCATGAGATATTTAGTTTCCATGCAACCCTGACATCAATACTTGAAGTAATCTGGTGCCTCAGATAGTCGAGCGCGTATTTTGAGAGCATATTGTTGACATTCGAATCTGCTTGTAAAAAAGCATAGGATATCCTGATAGCCTGGATTCTTTCAAATGTACTTTCTTTCGGAGGTGATAATGTCAATGAGCATTCCATCCCTGTAAAATTTATTTGTGTATGATTCATACTTCGCCAGATGATACTATCAGGTGAAGGATTTTTTACCCAGTCAATCATGTTGTAACCCCAACGCCGGAATGCACTGATATAGCCTTTGAGAAATGAATTATTGTATTTCATACCTCCTTCAAGTGTAATGGCTTCTTCGGGCTTTAAACCGGGATTACCTTGCTGGGTGGGGCTTTTATAAAACATATCAGTAAATGTGGGCATACGCAACGTTTTATTAGCAGACGAATATAATTTGAAATGATCGTTCAACCTGTAACTCACATCAATACCGGGATAAATTCTGAATCCTGGGAGGTTTGAGTTATGATGAGCCATGGCGCCTGCAGTAACCGTGAGCATTTTCCACGAAACAGAATGTTCGGCATATATACTGGTGTTCATCCGGTTGTAATATTTTGTATAAAAAACGCTGTCGGAACCGGGTACTTCTATTGGTACATTCAGTGTATTCCCTAACACATTGCTTACAATATGTTCGTTGCGGAAATCAATTCCAAGACTGGTTTTTCCGAAACGGTGTGTTGTCCAGACATTCAGGTTCAGTCCTGCAGTATTGGTTTGATGGTGATTAAAAGGTATGGAATCATTGTTTCGTTTCAGTTCGAAACGATCGAGATGGCGGCGCAGGTAAATGGTTGGTGCGAATTTTATTAAAGTATTGCTTTGGTATTTCAAATTCACAAATTCTGTCTTTGTTGCTTCATACTGATCCGGATATTTTAATGAATAAAAACTATTTGCTCCGAAATCTTTTTTATTGTACCCTGTTTGAAAGTCAATTGCACCGGCTTTGGATGTGTACCCGGCCTGGTAAAAGATATTGGTGCCCGAAAAATCGGTATTTTTAATATATCCATCGGACGACATCCGGTTAAGACTGACAAAATGTTTGAAATTACCAATGGTGTTTGAAATATTGCCGGCTGCTTTATACATCCCGTATTGCCCGAACATTCCTGATAAGCGGATATGATTTGGTTTGCTGTTACCGGTAATAATATTTATGGCCCCATTGAAGGCATTTGGGCCAAATGATTTAGCTGCAGGACCTTGCAAAATTTCAATACGTTCTATGCTTTCAACGTCTATCGGCAGGTCCAGATTATGGTGTCCGGTTTGTGGGTCGGTGATGTTAACACCATTGAGGAGGATTAAAGTCTGATCGAAGGTTCCACCGCGGATGCTTATGTCGGCTTGTACTCCAAGAGGTCCTCGCTGGCGGATATCCACTCCGGCAATATATCGGAGCAGATCATTAAGGTTCTGAGCAGGCGCCCGCTCAATTTCAGATTTGGTAATAACTGTAACGATACGCGCAGCCTGTTGTGCTTCAATCGGCGTACGCCCGGCTGTGACCACCACTTCGTCCAGCTCATAGCTTTTGATCTGCAAGCTGTCGCTACCTCGCTGTGCCTGTGTTTTTTCGGGGATTGATATAATATTGTATGCAATACATAATGTGCAAATTTTTATTACTTTATGCAAGGTTTTAAATACCGCATAGTTTTTCCGGCTCCACCGGTGAAAAGCTACTATTGAAATATCTGTTCTTTTTTTTTGTTTCATCATAATGAATAATTTAATTGGTAAACCCGGCAAATATAGCCTTATTATAAACACTCCGGAATATCCGGGATAAATAGCTGCAAGCCTCAATCTGTAAGTTAAAGGAGAATTCAGAAGATGGAAGTCAGAAGACTAAAATGTTAAAACCCGGTCAGCCCAAACAACCAAATTAACACAGTCAATCATTGTTGAAATTGGACACGCTTCTGTACTATCAAGTTGACGTGACTTCAAGCATGTTCCACAAGCAAGAATCTCTCCGCCTTCATTTACAAAGTTTCTGAGTTGTTCGTTAACGTTGAATTTTTCGTGTGTTAAGCCTTCGCATTCAACGGCTTCACCCATTAAAAATACTTTTACTTCATGCCCCTGCTTTTTGGCGGTTACCGCAAAACGAAAAGCATTCCAGGCTTTCTCGTATTCTTTGGTTTCGATAATAATTCCGATTTTCATCCTGTTCGAATTAAAGCAGCACTAACATCACTACCATCATAACTCCCATCATAACTCCCATCACTGTCCCCATCGCTATAATCATTTTGTTTGCGTGTGTTTTTGTTTTGTGTGATGGGGTGAAACGGCTGGGCAGGCTGAAAATATCGAACAAACCAGGATCAGCGCAAAGCAGCAAGCTGCAAAACCACTTTAATAAAATAATTAGTGGTGAAATGAACGGAACTGTAATGAAATGAAGCGTTGGTGTAGCGCAGCGGAACCGGAAGCGGAATGGAATGAAAGTGAAGTGAATGAACCTCTAATATAAATACAACTCTAGCTGCTAGCTGCTTTGCATCTTGGAGGCTTTGTTCTGATATTTTGCAGTGATGGCGGCCGTTTCACAATGACAGGCACAAAAGCCATCGCTCTTTGCAACCGCTATGGAGCGTAGCGCAATGAGTATTGCAATGTGCTACTGCGCAAGGGCATCGCAAAAAGTGTGACCCCGATAGGGGCAAGCCCCAACGGGGAGCAGCAGAAAAAAACAACAGAAGGGCAGGGGTGATGAAATGGAAAAAGGGGAGTTGATCAAGAATGAAACACCCAGATTTTCTACCAGTTGATTTTGAAATATATTACCCTTCAATCAACAACTCGCTCATTTCATTAAATTCAGAAATTGTTATTTCGCCTTTTGCAAGTCTGATCTTTAGCTTTTCAATATAATCCTTGCCAGAGTCCTGGTTAAGTATAAAAAGGATGTCTGCGTATGTGTTTTTATTGATCTCTCCATTCGCAAACCGGCTTTTAATAATACCTATTGCATCACTACATTCTTCAGGATTAATACCAGTTGAAGACCTAGATACAAATTTGTAAAGAATAATTCCTGTAGTTATTACCAGGATAATCAGGAACAGCCAGAGAAGTGGTGAAAAACCGTCACTACTCATACTATGATTACCATGCTGCATCCCAAATGATTGGAGGAACAATGCAAGAATCATTAACAGAAATAGATTAATCCTTTTCATTTTAATATGATTTTGTAAATACATAGATTCCAGTTTATTGTTTTTTTCTATGGTTGTCTTATTTCGAATTGCTTATGCTTCAGGTACCATTCCATAAGGTATCCGATGAATATAAAAACAGGTATTGATATCAATGACCTAAGCAGGGAAAACTTTAAACCAAGGAAACCGATCTCAAAAGTTATCATTGGGATCTTTAATGTTGAGAAAGCTCCCGGATAGATAAATATATTCTTAATACTGCAATTGTTGTATATGCAACACCGCTTTTAACTAATATCCCACACAACGGGTAAGCAATAAAACCGGGTATTAGTGCAACAGATCCAAGTGATGCAGCAATTAGCCAGCCTTTTAAGCCTGAACCCTCACCCATGTATTTGATAAGCATTTTATCCGGGATAAGAAATAATACTATACTTACTAAAGCAAGCATTAATAATAAGGCAGGCAGAAGGTTTAAAAACATTTTTAATCCCTTTTTGATACCGTTCAATGTTTTTCCGGGATCAAACAGGAGGGAGACTAACAAACACCCTATTGTAAATATAGACAGAATAAGCATCTTTGAATCTCAATAAGTGTGTGTTTAAAGAATTTTTAATTATTCATTTCTTAATGCTTCAATAGGATCAAGCAATGATGCTTTCCTTGCCGGATAGACACCAAAAAACATCCCGACTATCAATGAAAAAATAAAAGAGTAAATTATTGATGGGATTGAAATACTTAAACTCCAACTAGTTGCCAGACTCATAACTACTGAAATAATAATCCCGATAATAATCCCGATTATTCCTCCGCTGATACTTAGTATGGAGGCTTCAATAACAAACTGGATCAAGATATCTTTTTTACTTGCTCCAACGGCCATCCTTAAACCAATTTCATTGACCCTTTCCCGTATTGCAATCAGCATAATTGCCAGAATTCCAATACCTCCAACCAGCAATGATATGCTCGCGATACTTACAATGAGTGTTGTGAAAGTATCTGTTGTCTCCTTCTGGGTTTCTAAAAGCTCGACCTGGGTTTGAATTGTAAAATCATCAGGTTTGTTTAATCTGTTAAGTCTGTGCCTGTCGCGTAAGAATTCAGATATTTGGATAACAGCAGTTTCCATTTTGTCGGAAGAGTGAGGCTGAACGTTGATTGTATTTATGTAAGTCAGATTAAAGACTCTGCGTAAGGCGGTCTGTAGCGGAATGAAAATCTGGTCATCCTGATCGATCCCGTTAAGATCGACTCCTTTTGATTCCATTACTCCGACTACGTTAAAAGTAACCCGTCCTATCAGAATTTTTTCACCAACCGGATCACTGCTTCCGAACAGGTTCTTAACCACTGTCTGCCCCAATACAGCATTGCGAACGGAAGCTTTATCATCCTCTTCAGTAAAAAAATCACCATTCTCTGAGTAAAAATTTCTTACTTTCTGATAGTCTGGGGTAGTCCCGGTAATAGTTGTATTTGAACTGAGGTTACCCCATTTAACCTGCATCTTCTTTGTCTGAACAGGAACAGCAATTTTTACATCCGGACATTCGGTAGCTATTATATTTGCATCCTGCAGGGTTAATGTAGTAACTGTTCCGGAAATCTGCTGCCTGCCGGTGCTTCTCTGAACCTGACCGGCATTTATTATTATCAAATCGGTGCCCATTGATTCTATTTGAGACAGTACCTCCTTCTGTGCACCATTTCCAACGGCAACCATTACGATTACCGCGGATACACCTATTACAATCCCAAGCAGTGCCAGAGCCGTCCTGAGTTTATGCGATAATAACTGACTTCGTGAGATCCTTATGCTCTTTGTTATTTTCATTAACAGATTAATAACAATAAATATTATTTGTTCTTAATATCGGTTTATCTTAGGGTCTCAATAGGTTGAAGTTTTGCAGCTCTGCGTGCCGGTTGCATTCCTGCAATGACACCAATTATAGTTGAAGATATAACACCTATCAGGATACTTCCCCATGATATTGAAATTGGCATTTGCATAATGAGGTTAAGAATTTTTGCACCAACAGCGCCTAAAATTATTCCAACTAATCCTCCCATAAGTGTTACAGCAGATGACTCAAACAGAAACTGATTCATGATATCTTTTGTATTGGCGCCAACTGCTTTTCTTAGTCCTATTTCCTTTTTTCTTTCATTAACAGAAATAAACATAATATTAGCCACAACAACTCCACCTGTTATTAACGATATTCCTGCCAATAGTACCAGAAACAGGTTAAATGTACCTGCTATTTTCTCAGCCATTTTAGTAACCTCGGTAGGTGTGATTACTGCAAAATCATCCGGAATTCCATCGGCCAGTTTATGCCTCTCTCTCAGAAGTGAATTGATCTCTTCAGATGTTTTATTAATACCAGCGGAGCTGTTTAAAAGAATCTTAATTCCTGCCAGGTAATCAACATTTGCGACACGCCGCATAAATGTTGAAAGCGGGATCATTATCCTGTTATCCATATCTCCCCCCCCCGGGCTGCTTCCTTTGGATACCAGAATTCCCTTTATTTCAAATTGTACATTCCCAATCTGAATCTGTTCGCCAATCGGATTATTTTCTCCAAAAAGTTCTTTTCGTACTGTTGGTCCTATTAAACATATACGATTGAGGGAAGTCATATCTTCATCGGTAATGAATTCGCCATCAGAAACATCCCAGTTCCATACGTATGCCCATGAAGGTGTAGCACCAAGAAGAAGCGCAGTTGTGGATTTCTCAAAATAACTAATATTTGAATTTCCCTTAGAGTTAAAAGGTGCAATCTCTTTTATGGAACCTATTTCGTGTTTTAAATATTCAGCATCTTCCAAAGTTAAAGTTGTTATCTGTTGGCCGGGTGAAGACTGTTGTCCCATCAATGAGCCGGCACCGGCTCGTACCATCAGACTTTCAAGACCAAATTTTTTAACACGTTCCATCACGAGATTTTTGGCTCCAAGTCCGACAGATATAACCATTGTAAGGGCAACTATACCGATAACTATACCTATCATCATTAGGAATGAGCGAAGTTTATATTTTGCAAGGTTTTTAAGTGCATTGAGGATTATTCTCTTAGTTTTCATTTTGTACCTCCTTTAATATTTTATTGAGTTCACTTTCGGCATTTTTAGGTGAATTATTTAATTCATCACTAACTATTCTTCCATCTGAAATTTTAATGATTCTTTTAGTATGTTCGGCGATATCCTGTTCGTGAGTGACCAATACGATGGTTCTGCCTTCTTCATTTAATTTTTGAAAAAGTGTAATTATTTCATAGCTCGATTTTGTGTCAAGATTCCCGGTTGGTTCATCGGCAAAAATTATGTCAGGATCGTTCACAAGAGCTCGCGCAATTGCAACTCGTTGTTGCTGCCCACCGGATAATTCACCAGGGTGATGATGTATTCTGTCTGCCAGCCCAACTGCATCTAAAGCATCTTTAGCAAGTTTACTTATATTTACTTTGTCTGAATAGATCAGAGGCAGCTCAACGTTCTCCAGGGCACTGGTTCTTGCAAGGAGGTTGTACGACTGAAACACAAATCCAATCTTTTTATTCCTTAACAAAGCAAGTTCCCGGTCTCCCAGCTTACTAACTTCAACATCATCAAAAAGCAAAGTCCCTGCAGAAGGTTTATCCAGACAGCCAAGGAGGTTCATTAATGTTGATTTCCCGGAACCGGAGGCCCCCATAATTGCAATCAGTTCTCCCTTGCGGATATCAAGTGATACATTGCGCAATGCAGCAACTTCACCATTTGCATCTTTGTTGTAAATCTTACTAAGCCCATTAGCTTTAATAATTAAATTTTCCATATTTGTGTCTCCTTATAAAAGGTTAAATAATACTATATTCTTTTTCTATTTGTTTTTCTGATTATTCAGGTAACAATACAGTTTCCCCCTCATTGAGTCCTTCAACTACTTCAGTATAATTACTGTCGTACCAGCCTGTTCTTATTTTTTTAGATACCCGGGATGCACCTTCAATTACCGTAACAAATCTCTCACCTTTATCTCTTAATATTGCTTTTGAGGGGACAGTAATAACATTCTTCCTGGTCTCAAGACGAATTGTAACAGTCGTCGTCATCTCGGGACGTAGTATTTTTTCGTGAAAGTCACTTATTTCCACCACAACAATGTAGTTAACTACATTATCCTGGATTACTGCTTTGGGATATATGGCAGTGACTATGCCTTTAAAATCGGTATCGGAATAAGTATCAACAGTGAATGAAGCTTCCTGTCCTGTCTGTATTTTGCCAATGTCAGTTTCATCCACATATACCTGTACTTCAAGACGTGTGAGATCAATGATATTTACAAAAGTAGGTGCAGATAGACTTGCCATAACAGTTTCACCCTCCTGTGTAGATACTGAAGCGATTACACCAGATGTCAAAGCGTAGATAGAAGTATAGGATAACTGAACTTTTGCTACCTCTGCATTGGCTTCTGCTTGTTTTAGCTGAGCATCTGCAATTTTAAATGAGTTTTCAGACAGATCATAAGTCTGCTGGGAGATATAATTTTGCCCAAGCAGCGATTTTTGCCTATCCATATTAAGCTTTGCATAATCATATTCAGCTTTTGCTTTATTAACTGCTGCGATATTCTGATTTAGTTTTGCCCTTAGCTCCTGGTCGTCAATTTCAGCAATAACCTGCCCGGCTTTAACCATGTCGCCGATATTGGCACGAAGTTTTTTTACGACACCTGATATTCTCGATCCGACCTTTATTTCGGCACCTACTTTGGGTTTTATTATCCCGGTAGCAAGTACCGTTGAACCAATGTCTCGTCTTGTAACAACGGCAATATTTAGTTGTGAGTCATCTTTTTTATCTGGTTTAAAAACAAATAGCCATAACAAAATTGAGGAAGCTATTATTAAAAAGATGCCAATTATTAAGGAAGATTTTTTCATTATTATTTGTTTTACATTAAATGAGTATCAGGAATCATACATATAACTTCAATGATTTTCTTCGTTTACCCCGACCCCAAGGGGAGCGAAGAACCGACGACGCGAAGCGGAGGAGCTCGACGAAGTCAAAATCAATTTACTCCCCTCGGGGCTGGGGTAAATAAATTGATTTTCAAGCGTTTTTGGATTTTGTATGTATCATTACCGATAGTCATATTACATTATTCTATTTTCCAACAGTTCTTTCAAGTTCAGCATATGAAATCTTATAATCTGAAAGAGACTGAATATAGTTCTGTTCAGCCGTTACAAAAGTTGTCTGGGCATCGGTCAACTGAATAATAGATCCAATACCTTCTTTATACTCGCCCTCTGCAATCGAAAGATTTTCCCTTGCACTTTCTACTGCTTTGGATGAAGTTGAGATTTTTTCAATTGATTCTTTTACTGAAAGCCAGGCATTCCAAACTTCCTGACTTACCTGTTGTTTTAACTGCTCAAAATCTTTTTCAAGACTTTTAAATGCAAATTCTTCCTGATGAACACGTGATTTATTTGAGAATCCTTTAAAAACAGGTATCGAAAGTGTCATTCCCAACCACCAATTCTGCTGAAGTGATGAAATTTCAGGGCCTGCATAATTATAATTTGCATTTGCACTTAAAGAGGGATAATAGCCACTTTTTGCAACTTGAATATATTTTTGCTGCGCATCTAAAAGTGATTGATATTTCTTTACCTCGGAACGTGAAATAACAGCCTCATTCAGAAGTGAATCGTAGGATTGAATAACAATCTCATCTATAATTGAAAGATCATCGACTATCTCGATTTTGTAATCCGATTGTAAGCCCAGCAACTGATTCAGGTTCCCTCTGGCTTCAAGAAGTGTGTTTATCGCTTTAATTTTATTTAATTCCGCATTCGAAAGTTCAACCTCAGATTTAAGGATGTCCGAGCGGGTTGCCATTCCGGCTTTTTGCTTGGCATTGGCAAACTCAAGATGTAAAGCAGAATTTTTTACAGCTTCTTCAGCACTGTTCAGAATCCGTTCTGATTGCAGTGTTTTATAATATGCTTGTATGATATAGAATACCAAGTCCTGTTTATTGGTTTCATGCTGGTAAAGATTCGCCTGGTAATTATCTTGTGACGCACCATAGGTTGATCTTGTTTTATATCCCTGAAATAAATTGTAAGATAAGTTCACCCCCGTGCTGAAATTATCATATCTCTGGCTTCCATTGTTCTTGGAATAAGCATCAGCAACAGAATTAATATTCACTGCAGGATAATACCCTGAAAATGCTTCTTGAACTTTTGCCTTTGTCTCATCGACAAGAAACTGGGATGACTGAAATCTGGGATTGTTCTGAAGCCCAATTTCAATACATGCATTTAGACCTAATTTGCCTGATATTTCAACCTGTGCTGCTACCGGAAAGCCAGGGAATAACAAGATTAATAAGAATATTATAAAGATAGAATTCATAGTTTTGATCTTCGAATATCTTTTTTTAAACAATTGATGCATACCATTCTATTTTGAATAGCAAATTTTAAGTGATTTTCTATTCTGAACAAGTGATTCAGAACCGAAACGGACAAAATAGAGGGTGAAGCGTAACGGACTTTACTTACTTTCCGGAAAGCCAATCCAGGAATAAAGTAACTTTTTCCTTGCTTATTGTTATTTTCTCACTAAATGGGATAGTTAAAGAAACATTTAGTTTCCTGGCAAAATACTGAGAGGCATCTTTTATAGCATTACGGTTTATGAGAAATTGCCTGTTTGCCCTGAAGAAATTATCACCGGCAATTGGTTCCAGTTCTTCTATAGTCTTGTTAATTGTATGGTGTTTGCGAGTAAAAGTAATAAGATGTGTTACTTCATTTTCGATGTAAAAAATCGCAATATCCTCAGCTTTGACAGGAATTATGTTCTCCCTTTGATAAACTAAAATAGTGTTTTTCTTAATATTTGTTCTGTTCTCAAATAATTCGAGGATTTTTGAGAATGATGTATCAGTTTTTAAAAAGTTGTTTTTCAGTGTTTTGTATCGTTGTAAAGCATCCTGGATCGTCTGTTTGGAGAAAGGCTTCAGGATGTAATCAATCCCATTTGTTTTGAATGCCTTTAATGCATATTCATCGAACGCGGTGCAAAATATTACCGGGACAGTAATAGAACATTTCTGAAAAATTTCAAAGCTAAGGCCGTCGCCTAATTGGATGTCGCAAAATATAAGATCAGGATCTCTGTTCTCCTTGAAATATGAAATGGACTCTTTAACTGAATTGAGAATAGCTGTTATCTGAACTGTTTTATCAACTTTCAGAATGGTAACAGCAAGGTCATTTGCTGTCAGTTCTTCATCCTCTATAATTACTATTTTCATCGGTAAGAATTTTTATACTTACTGAAAATTGATCCTCTGAGTTTCTAATGATAATTTCATCGCCTGATAAAATATTGTAACGTTCTGCAAGATTAATTAATCCCAATCCGGGGGATGACTCTGATATTAATTTCTTTCGGATGTTATTACTTACAATAATACGACCATCTTCATATCGGATTTTAATCTTCAAAGGGGTTTCATTGGTCAGGGCATTATGCTTTATCGCATTTTCAGCTAATAATTGCAGTGAAAATACGGGAATAAATCCTGATCCCAGTTGTTCATCAGGAATATCTATGCTGAATTGCAAAGCTCCGGCATACCTTATCTTTTGCATCTCCAGGTAATCAAGACACAATTTCAGCTCACCACTTCCCCTAACAACATTCTCTTCTCCTGCCGATATGGAAATTCGTAGAAAATCTGACAGTTTTACAAGATAATCTTCAGCAGCCTCTGGCGATTTATTAATAAGCGATTTTAATGTATTAAGTGAATTGAAAAGAAAATGAGGATGTATCTGCTGCTTCAATTGCTGATTCAATGCCTCAGTATTTTTTAATTTTAACCGGGCATTTTCGATTTCAATTTCGGTCTGCTTACCTCTTATTAAAATCAAATCCTGAATGATTAGAATGACAGTATTAATTGATAAGCCAAGAACAGAAGGAGCAAATGGAGCATGTCTGAAATTCATAGCCGGAATATCAAGCTGGCTGTAAAAGCATAATCTGAGCATTCTCATTGCAGCTATAATTATGATTACTGAAATAACATAACTCAAAATATATCTTAGAACTCTGCTATATTTAAATGCTTTAATATTTTCAGACACATAAAACAGAAATATGTTTAACCACCAGACTGATAAAGTTGCCAAAGTAATGATCAGCACAGCTTTGGGAAAGATACTAACCGATACCGCTTTATGGATGAAAATGGGAGTAATGGCTAAGATGCCAATTAACGGTGATGTATAAATTGCAATCTTAAAAAGTCTGTTAATATTTGAATCCGGCTTCATAGTGACACAAAGGTAAAGCCTGAAGTTGATAAAATACACAAAATTCGACTAAAGCGGACATTTATTTGCCTGAAACGGACAATTTAAGGTAGTGCAACTCGTATATGCCTAACTAACGAAAATTTGTTTTGATGCAGAATTGAAGTGTCTGGGAGTATTCCATAAATTGAAGAGATGGGTGCTTTGACTCATTAAATCTGCATTTATTTTACCCCTTTAATTACAACAAAACTTCCTTTCCCAAATCCCTGTACTGGCTGTTCAATTTCAGTGTTGCCCGGGTTTTTCAGTGTTTGATAAATATCGGTTACATTAAAATGCTTTGATTCTACAAGATTAATAATCTCAGAAGCAGCGAAAAAATTTGCATGCTTATAAAATTTGCTTTTTTCTTTGCCTTTTTCAAGGAACTTCCCAAACGTAGTGGCTTTGTCGATTATTGCAATAATAATTTCTCCCTTCGGTTTTAATATACGATGGGCTTCCATTATTGCCTTTCCGGGATTATCAATAAAACATATCGATGTAATAAAGGTAGCGTAATCAAAAGAGGCATTAGGATAAGGCAAATTTTCAGCTACCCCCTTCACAACATTTCTTCCTCTTTTGCGTGCGATAGCTAACATTTTTTCTGAGGGATCAATACCAGATTGAATACCCAGTTTTTCGGCAAAGATTCCACTGCCAATTCCTATTTCAACACCTTTTTTCCCAACCGGAACTACCTGCTTTAACGCAAGTAATTCAGACTGGAAGAGATTTCCATTTTCAATAAACCATTTTTCATATTCTAAAGTAAGGCTATCGAAAGGGTTGTGTGCCATTTCTAAAATGTTATAACCTTATCACTTTCAATTGTCCACTGTGTTAGTTCTTTCATTGTACTCATCTCTGCTCCTTCGACAAGTTTCATTTCTTTAATTCCACGGGCATCAGCACATGACCCGCATAGTTTTACTTTGCCTTTCTTCATTAAAACTGCTTTCAACATCCTTTCAATATTGTAATACCCGTTTGGCGTATTCTGATTTGGTAATGCACATGTAACAGCATCAGCCATAAGGAATACACACAAATCGGTGACTTCATAATCTTTTTGAATTTGCATAGCCAGACGTAAACCGTTATACGCTTTTTCCGTCCCATAAGGAGCATCATTGATTAGGATTAAAACTTTTTTCATTTTTTTTGGGTTTAGAAATTTATATTAAATATTATTTCCCAGATCGATGGAAAGTGAATTCATTAATTTAAAATGTTAAAACAATCGTATTTTCACGAATGAGTTCGTACAAATCTTTAAGTGAAGAGAATTTGCATACCTCTGGTTCATTATTGTTTCTGCTTTGTAAGCAGGTACCACAACCAAGTATTGTTCCTCCCTTTTCCAAAAAAGTGTCTACCTGTTCATTTAAATCTTTGTTTTCTTTAACCAAATTATCTACTTCCACTCCTTTTCCCAATAGAAATATACGAACAGTATCGCCCTGGGTTTTTGAATAGTTAGCAAGCCTTAAGGCATTCCATACAGTTTCAACATCATTGGAATAAATTACCATGCCGATTGAAGTTGATAGTTGCTTCTTATTTTCCACTGGAGAGGAATCATTTGAGCAACTATTTAACGAAAGAAAAAGAGAAAGAAAAAGTGTCAGGAAAATGATTGATTTATTCATAATTATCATAATTAAAGATTGATTTTCAGTTAGTAAGTTTCAGGACTTTATCTGAAATTGCCCCAATAGCCATGTCAATTTCTTTATCGGTTGTGTATTTACCTGTTGAAATTCGAACAGTGCATGTCGCAATTTTGATATCAATGTTCATGGCCTTTAAAACAGATGATATTTCAACTGAATCAGCATGACAAGCCGAGCCGGTTGAAATAAATACTTCATTTCCGATCAGTGATGTAAGGGCATGAGCATCGACTTTCTCGAATGCGATACTCAGGGTATTTGGCAGACAGTTTTTTAAATCGGCATTAAGTTTAACTATTGAACCTAATTTTTGTCGCAATCCTGATATAAGCCTTTCCCGCATCCGATACATATGTGCGTTATTTATTTCAAGATCTCTCTGTGCTATTTCACATGCTTTTCCCAGGGCAACGATGTAAGGTACATTTTCAGTTCCGGGTCTGATTCCTTTTTCCTGTCCGGCCCCATACATCAGGTTTTCAATTTTGGTGCCCTGTTTGATGTAGATTGCGCCAATACCTTTTGGAGCATATAATTTATGACCGGCTATAGAGAGTAAATCAACACCAAGCGTATTAACATCAACTTTAATCTTTCCAACGGATTGAGCCGCATCTGTATGAAAAACTATTTTTTTTTGTTTTGCAATAGCGGCAATTTCCTGAATTGGTTGAATTGTACCTACTTCGTTATTAGCTTGCATTATGGTAATCAGCACAGTATCCGATCGAATAGCATTTTCAACATCCTCAGGATTTACTGTTCCTTTCATATCAACCGGGAGCCATGTAATTTCATATCCCATTGAATTGAGATGCTTGCAAACTTCTGTTACTGCCGGGTGTTCAATTGATGAAGTTATAATATGCTTTCCTTTTTCTTTATTTGCTAGTGAGACACCTTGTATGGCATGATTGTTTGACTCAGTACCGCCGCTGGTAAAAATGATTTCTTCAGGATTGGCATTTATTAAGTCAGCTACCTGCTTTCTTGCCCTGTTAACAGCTTCCTTGTTGTCTCTTCCAATTGAATATGAACTGGAAGGATTGCCAAAGAAGGTTTGAATATACGGAATCATTTCTTTTGCAACCTCCGGATCAACCGGGGTGGTGGCGTTATAGTCGAGATAAACCGGTTTTTTCATCTTAATCTGTTTTTGTTGGTTTAGAACCATTTGGATCAAAACCATTTTTTCAAAAAGTATTTCACTAAAGTTTAATTGGAATACCGGTTAACTTGCCGCCAGATTGAAGAAAAATTTTATAGAATACTTTTTTAAAACCAAACGGACTAAGCCACCATTTTTCAAAAAGTACTTTTCCGATATGCCATTTCTTGCCAATTTTTTTAAGACTGACTTTTGGATGCGGAACTCCAAAAAAATCGCCATAAGCAAATCCTGCCAAATCTTCACCTGCTTCCAGCATACAATATCCATCGGCACAGAATTTTTCATCAGCATTTTCACCTCTGATTTTCTTAACAATATTTTTTGCAACAACATCAGCCTGCAAATGAGAAAAAACCCCGGCTTTGGGCAGCATCATCGGTTTATCCGGGATCCATCTGCCGGGCAAAGGTATAGATGTAATATCCCCAATGGCAAAAACGTTTTCATACTTTGTTTGAAGGGATGCCGGATTCACATCTACCCAGCCGTTTGCATTCGCCAAATCTGATGTGCGAATAACCCCGGGAGCCTGGTGAGGTGGAATAACGATGAGCAGATCATATTCATAAGTATCTTTCCCATTGAAAAACAGTTGTTTTAATTTTGTGTCAACCGAATTAAGCTGCATCGACGGATGGAAACGGATTCCTTTCTTGTCGAGTATGCTTTTGACCGCATTACCAAGTTCCGGTCCTGCAACAGGCAAAGGTTGTGGCTCAGGGGTAAAAAGGTTGATTTCAACTTTCTCCCGAATTCCTTTTGATTTGAGAAAATCTTCAATAAGCATTGCCCCTTCGTGCGGGGCACCGGGGCATTTGTATGGCATTGATGAAATTACCAGTGCAACCTTACCGCCCGAAAAGTTTTTCAGCGTTTCATGTAATTTTGCCGCACCTTCAAATGTATAGAAGGTATGAGCGCTTTCATCCCAACCCTGAATTTTTTCAAACGCTAAATCGGCGCCAAGCGCTATTACGAGAAAATCATAATGGTATTCTTTCTCATCCGCTTTTATTTTCTGTTCAGCCGGGACAATTTCATTAACAATGGCATTTACTACTTCAATATTCTTCTTCAGAAGCGATTTGAGAGGGACACTTATTTGTTTTTTCTTACGGTCGCCGTTCATTAGCCATAAATAGGAAGGAGCGAACGTGTGTTCTTTATTCTTTTCGATCAGGATAATTTTGTGCTCCCTGTTTAGGCAGTTGCTAAGTTCATTAGCGGTTACAATTCCGCCAACCCCGCCTCCAATAATTATAATTGTTTTCATACGCTTAATTTATTTGATTGCTTTCTAATTGTTTCATTTTCCACTCCGGATAACCTTCGTCCAATCGGCGGACCTGGTATCCCTGTTCTTTCAGGAGTTTTACAGCTTCGTCGGCCAGAACGCAAAATGGCCCGCGGCAATAGGCAATAATCGCTTTGTCTATGGCTATGCTTTTCAGGCTGGCCATCAGTTCACTCATGGGGATTGAGACAGCTCCGGTGATATGCCCGAATTCAAATTCAATTGATGGGCGAACATCCAGCAGTAATATATTTTCGGCTTCAATCATTTGTTCCAGTTCACCAAGCCTAACAGCATTCTGCGAGTTATTGTCTTCCCGCTGACGGTTCATTATCTTCTCAAGTTCAGCGATTTCTTTTACCGCATACTTAATTACATGTTGATATAATGAAAGGAAATCATCGCTGATCAGGGAATAGTAAACATAGTGCCCTTCTTTCCGGGATTTAACGATATTGTTGTTTTTCAATACTTGTAAGTGTTGAGATGCATTAGCTATTGAGAGGTTTGTAGTTTGTACTATACCTTCCACACTTTTTTCACCCTGCGAAAGCATTTCAATTATTTCTAAGCGAAATGGATTAGAAAGTGCTTTAAGCACTTTTGAAAGCCCATCGTACATTGCATCCTTGAATTCTCTGCCTTCCATTGTATTTAAACTTTGTTGAAGTGCAAAGATAAAAAGAATTATTCAATTATTCAATAGAATTATTGAATAATTGAGATTTATATATAAAATAATTTTCAAAAGGAGGTGAAAACATACTCTATATAGTCAATAGACAAACATCTGCACATTTTTTATTTAAATGACTATCGGTAATCATGAACAAATTATACCAAATCACTTGAAAATCAATTTATTTACCCCATCCCCAAGGGGAGTAAATTGATTTTGACTTCGTCGAGCTCCTCCGCTTCGCGTCGTCGGTTCTTCGCTCCCCATGGGGTGGGGGTAAACGAAGAAAATCAATAGGTATATATGCAAGATTCCCGATACTCATAAAATATAATATTACAAATAATTTGTGAAGTGCTTGAAAAAGAAGCTACATAAGAGAGGTAAGAGTATTTTGTACTTTAGGAGTTTCCATAAAGTTACAATATTTTATTTATACTAATATTTCATATATTTGAATATAATTAATCGAAGCGTTAGCTGTTTTCCTGTTACAGAAAACTGGTAATTTTCAATACTCACAGGTAAATAAGCGAAACGTTCACGTCAAAGGCGTGGGCTTTCCTTATTTGTGAGTGTGGGTATACCAGTACCTCTGTAACAGATATTGGTTAAAGACCCACGCTGACGTTTTTATAATTGACTTAATTGGGTCCGGTGAGGTATTAAATATTATAAAAAATGAGAAGACAAACAACTTTGTCGAGACAGGATATTGATAAAATAAGAAAATCGGATGAGTTAATCATTGCTGATAAAGAACTTTCTTTTCAAAACGACGAGAAAGAAAAACAGGCAGCAGAGTTAATTAAAGCCAAAAAACACGCCGAAGAAAGCGAAGAAGGGAAATGCTCAATATCTTCTTTTACTATTCCTTACAATGGTGAACCAAAAGAAAAAAATAGCACTAAAAATGTTGTTTCGGCTGATGGAACAGAGAACCAGATTAAAAACCTCAAAATATTAATTGCCGAAGACGACGAAATATCGAGTCTGCTCATTACAAGGTTCGTTAAAATATTTGGTCAGGAAGTTTTAAAAGCAAGAACAGGAGTTGAAGCTGTTGAAGCTTGCCGCAATAACCCTGATATCGATTTGGTTATGATGGATATTCGAATGCCTGAAATGGACGGATATGAAGCCACCAGGCAAATACGACAATTTAACAAAGACGTGGTCATTATTGCACAAACAGCTTTAGCACTAACTGGTGACAGAGAAAAGGCAATAGAGGCCGGATGTAATGATTATATTTCAAAACCATTCCGTCCGGCCTTATTGACTGAGTTAATAGTAAAACAATTTATAAAAAAAGACAAGTGATTGCGGCAGAAAAATTCTAACCACAGTAAGCAGTGTGATTTTATAGGATTTTTAAGAAGTTTATAAGAGAGAGATTTTTATTTAAAATTTGAATTAACCCGGGACATTGCTTTTCATAGCATTGTCCGCTTTATGTCATATTTAATGTTCTCCGCAACTTTTCACCCACTGTTTGCCCTTTAAGATTATCAACCACTAACATCCTGACAAATCGGAATTTGGTAGGTTTATTGAACTTTTTGGTTTTCTCAAATTCGTGTACTGTTGATGCCATCACCATAACCGTACTTTGCTTTTGGCTTCCTCGTTCCCTCTTTTTTGGAGTAGATTTTGCCTCATCATATTTCTCTGTATCAACACTTTCAAAAATGCTTCGTCCAATTCAACATTCTTATCCAATTGATATTTACTGTCCCTGTATCTCATGGTATCCGTATTATTAAAACCATCGCCAGGCGATAATCATGGATAAAAAGATGCTCCCGTAAATAACAGGTATAAGATACAACGGGCTTTTTGAAGCAGTTTTCCTTTCTTTCATGTTCATCCGCTTTATAACCTTTATACTTAGCCAGATACCTGCGACCATCACCAAAGTTAACAGCACGGATACCATTATATTCAGCCAAACCGGGTTGTCATACAGTTTGATTTTGCCGTCAATAATCTGTTGGGCTGTGGTTATCCCGGTAACATCGAAAAAGAGATGTTCGAAATATGGCAACCTGGAAGTGGTTTTCAGGATGGCTTTATCGAGGTGTGCTGCTGCAATGATTGGAATAAATGCTATACCATAAGTCAGTAAATATTCCTTTAATGCTATAGTTGCCCCTGATAGTTTGGAGACCAGAAAAGGAATTAACCAGATGAACAAGGGTATTATGAAGAAAATTATAACTGCTTTTACAAATCCAAATAACATTGAGTTCTCAACATGAATCGCGGATTTTACCAATCCGGGAAGATAACCGAGATATCCATCCGTAACCGGCCATTCCGACCAGATCTCTGATATGACAAATCCTGAAACGATAAGCATAAAAAACATTTCTGCCAGTTTTAATGGTTTCAGGTTAAATAGATCATTAGCAAAGCCGATGTATGTTAATTGTGGATTTGGCCTATTGGCGTTGGGCTCCGACTGGTATTTGCTGCATGTTTTCAAACAACCTGCACAAAGGATGCAATTTGCATTATCTTCAATTTTAGCCGGGTATAAATCAACCCCGCAACTTTTATAGTTCAGGCTATAACGATAGTTTTTATGAATGCAGGATTTGTCTTTGCAGCTTTCGCATGTTTGCCTGTCCTTCACCCGCCAGCCAAGGAATGAGAGCTTTGAATACATGCCAAGTAAATAACCTACCGGACAAACATAGCGGCAAAAGGTGTTTTTCTCGTAAATACTTCCAATGATAACCGAGACTCCAACAATAGTGAGCAGGTAAACAGCCATGAAGAAGGGGTTTCGATGGATAGCAAACCCCTGAATCCCGACAAAAAGAATGAGTATATAAAATACCGTAATTGCCCAACCTGATAAGAGCCAGGCAGGACGTTTCCTTTTCAGTCCGATTTTAGCAAAAAATGTGGTAATAATTTCTACGGGGCAAATCATGCACCAGATACGGCCGAAAAAGATTGCCAGAAAGACAATGGCCGGCCACCAGTACGACCATACAATAAGGTTTCCAAGATTTGTATTCCGCAACTCTTTTAAAAAAGCAGCATCGGTTGAATAAGCTGCAAGCCCTGTAATTATTAATATTATATAAGCCACTAATGAAACGTATTTCAGGGATACAGGCATGTATGCCCGGCTAAATGCCCGGTTTACCAGTTTAAGCATAATGGTTCAATGATATTGTGATAGATGTTTATAGTTTAGGTGTAAATTGAAGAGGGCAACAGTCATTATGGATTTCTAAAGGTATTCATAATCAGATTTTTAAATTATTCCAAAACCTAAAGCAAACGAAATAAGCATAAGCATTATCGCAACCAACACCTGAATAAACCTCAATGTTATTTTTTTAAGCAATCTGCTACCAATGAATGCGCCTGTAACTGCCGCTAAGGTTGCCGAAATTAGTAATGTAAGGTTTTCGTGCAGATTCGATGCAGTAAATCTTGAAGCATAAACCGAAAGTCTTGTAAAATCAACCAAACAGGCAATTACAACGCCCGTTGCAATATAGGCTTCTTTTGACAATCCGCTTTTTATAAGAAATGCACTCCGGATGGCTCCTTGTATCCCGGTCAAACCGCCAAAAAAGCCACTTAAGATGCCACCGAATACAAGTTTATTTCTGCCAAACTGAATTTTTTGAAAAGATGGTGCAATTTCAAGAATCGAAAAAACAATTAATAGTATTGCAATGATTAGTTTCACAGGTGTTATCTCAAATTCCTTACCCCACATTTGATATTGAAGAATCGAGGGCAAAACTGTTATTTTGAGAAGCAGCCATGCTCCGAAGAATGACGCTAAAATTGCAGGGATACCAAACCTTATCAAAACTGATTTATCTGTGTTTTTGCCAACCAAAACGATTTTAAAAAGGTTGTTTGAAAAATGAACCACACCCGTTAAGGCTATTGCTATCTCAACCGGGAAAAAGATAGCAAAAACAGGAAGTAATATTGTCCCAAGTCCAAAACCGGAAAAAAAAGTGAGAATGGCAGTTAAAAAGGCTGCCAAACAAATAATTACAATTTCCACCATGCTGCATTTTATAGAATACAAAAATATATAGCATTAAGATGATGGTTATGGTAAGAATGAATGTAAATTTGGTATTATTGAAAATACTTTTGTCTGAACATAACAGGCGTTAATCCTTCTGCTTTTTTAAAGAATTTGACAAAATAAGAAGCATCATTAAATGAAAGAATGTCTGCTATTTCGTTAATGGTATTATCAGTATGCAGAATATATCGTTTTGCTTCAAGTAAAACTTGGGCTGTAATCAATTCACTTGCACTTTTACCAGCGTGTTTACGACAAATTGTATTCAGATTTTGAGGTGTTGTATTTAGTAAATCCGCATAGTCATTTACTTTATGAAGTCGGGGACACTCCTTTACTAAAAGATGCTGAAAATTGTTAAAAAGAGATAGAGGTAAGTTCGATTTGTGAGGATTATTTTTTGATAATTGCAAGAGTTTTCCAAACAACGCTTTAAGCAATCCATGAATAATTTGTTCTGAATAGTCAGTGTTCTGGCTATATTCACCTAGGATTTCAGTTAAAATATGCTCTGAATATATTTCCTTTTGAATTTTGATTCTCGTGTTTTCGCTTAATTGTCTGTAAAGGTCAATCAAATCACTTTCTTTTACACCATCGAATTGAGAATCTTTGAAAAGAATAACAAAACCTTTTGGGATTGAAGTAAACTGCCAGAAGTGCAACTGTCCCGGTTTAAGAAAATAAAACTCTGGGGTTGAGACCATATATTTTTCCGATTCGATGCAATGAAAACCTTCGCCTTCGCTAAGGAATATCAGTTCGTAATATTCGTCGTGCTTGTGCGGTTTGGTTTTCTTGATCTGTTCTTTGAATCGGGAAATCTTAAATGTCAACCCATAATCAAGTTTATTCTTCGTATCAATGTGTTTGTTATCCATATACTTTATATCAAGTCTAAAATTAATAAAGTAGTAAAATTTGTTAACTTTTTTACTTTTTACGTTATGCAAATAAATGAATAAATAAAAATAAGAAGTTATCTTTATTGCACAAATATGATTAATTCGTGTAACAAATTATACCACATATGAAGCGTAAATCCAGTTACATCATCATTTTAAGCCTTTTATTTATATCGATGCTTTTAAGCATTCCCTCACGAGGGCAAGTGAAATCCGATCACGGCGAACTTGATTGGGCAAAACTGAATGCCGCTTTTAAAGGTGCGACTTTCGTCAGGAACACGATATCATGTTTAGAATGCCATGATGATATTCATGGAAAATACATGGAAACAGCACATGGGCGCATATTTGAGCAAAACCCCAAAGGTTCGTTGGAAGTTGCCAATTGCGAAGCATGTCATGGCCCGCGTAGCAAACATGCAGAGGAACCCGACCAAAGCCTGAAATTTTCGGTGGAACAATTCTCCGCTGTTTGTATGCAATGCCATCAGGGAGGCGAGCGTATGCATTGGAAAACCAGTTTGCATAAAACTGCCGAAGTAGGTTGTGTATCCTGCCATAAAGTAATGGAAAAACGGTCTGAGTCTGCATTGTTATCAGGAGCTAATCAATTAGAGCTTTGTTCCAGTTGCCATAAAGATGTTGCAGCAAAAATGAGCAGAAATTCGCGCCATCCTGTGAAGGAAGGTAAAGTTGATTGCTCTTCCTGCCATAATCCACACGGCGCTCCCGGAAGCGGAATGTTGGTGAAAGGTAACGTGAACGAGACTTGCTACAGTTGCCATCAGGAAAAACGCGGACCTTTCCTTTGGGAGCATGCACCAGCGCGGGAAAACTGTATGACTTGTCATGATCCTCATGGTACAAATAATAAAAATTTGCTCGTTACACAAAGCGCTACCTTGTGTGTAAGTTGCCACCAGTATGGCGGGCATATCAATCAGTACCGCTATAACAGGGTAAGTACGCCATACGGGAATGGCTGCGTTAATTGCCATGTGAGCGTACATGGTTCTAATCACCCCTCAGGAACAAAATTAACCAGATAATAATGAGGAGTCAAAATGAAAAAATCAAAATACTTAGCGCCAGTTTTATTTTTTATCACATTTAGCATTAATGCATTCGCTCAGGATTCAATCCGGGTATCCGCAGGAATTACACCAGGTTTCAGTATAATCAATATAGATAACAATTCAAGTAAATTCAACGAATATCGTGATCTACGGGATGGATTCTATTTACATAACTTATATTTCAACCTTTTTAATCAAAAAAACGGTTTGTTTTTAGATGCCGAAGGAAATAAAGTTTTTCGAAAGGATCAGGATATTCTCTTTCGTATTGGCAATGTAAAAAGTCGCTGGAATTTGGTGGTCAACTACAGCGGTACTCCGCATCACCTAAGTAATAAGGCGATGACACCTTACATGGATGGTGGCAACGGTCTTTACGCCTTACCGGCTCTTTCAGGTATAACAAAGGACGGTGATGATGCTACCGGTACACCCTCGCTTGTACCTACTGTCGGACAAATGGCCATAAACGATAATCTCTTGTCCAAATACATGAGTTCACCATTGTTGTTGCCGGTAAAACTTGGAACCCAACGTGACCGGACATCGGTAGCTTTAAATCTGCCAAGTTTCAAGGGATTAAAAATTGGTGTCAATTTTATGAATGAACAAAGAGCAGGAACCCGCTATACGAATGGCACGTTAGGAGACAGGCCGCCTCGCACGCTCAACGTTCAACTACCTGATCCAATGAAATACAATGTCAGCGAAATTCATGCGAGTGCTAATTTTAACAAGAAATTCTTCCAGCTTAAGTTGGATTACATCTTTTCTAATTTCACAAACAAAATACCGACATTACGATGGGAAAATCTCTTTTTTGCTCCGGATGCTGGTAAAGATTATATTGCTTCGGTAGCAGGAACGCCACGGAATATTTCGAACTTTGGTCAACGTGCACTTGGTCCCGACAATTTTTCAAACAGCATTTCGTTTTATGCGGGAATTGATTTACCACTCGATAGTCGTTTTAATGCTAATGTTGCTTTGGGAAGCATGAAACAAAATCAGGAATTATTGCCATATAGTTACAGTACTCTTGGCGGCGACTTGTTAGCTGGTGTTGGAGATGGTAAGAACTGGAACGATGTGAGTAAACTGCCCCGTCTCCGGGCTGAAGCAGAAATGCGCACTATCAGGTTCGACATGGAATACACCATAAATCCCATCGAAAGGCTTAATATCCGGGCCTACATGCGCTATTACAAACTCGAGAACAATACGCCTACCGACCAATGGAGGTATGTGACTCAGGATGCCGCTAATACAAATGGTACTGTGAGCGACTTAAATAAGAGATATAACCTGGCATACGCTTATGGGAAACAGAAATATGGGATTGACTTAAGGCACTATCTGCGTTTCTGGCACACTAACCTTGGATTACAAATTGCTAAAGAAGTTATCTCCAGGGATTTCCGTGAAGCTGATACGGATGAAAATATTTTGAATGCAACCCTTCGTTCAAGGCCAACCCAACGGCTTTCTTTAACAGCCAGCTATTTGTATGGCGACCGAAATGGGAAGGATTACAACTACAATATCACCAGCCAAAGCTATTGGTATGATTTCAACGATATGATTGCTCATCCTGACAATCCTCAATTCCTGTTTGCAAACCATCCTGATCTCCGCAAATTCGACGTTTCGGACCGGAAACGTAATGAATTTAAGTTTTCTGCCGCTTATATAGCCTTTGATAAACTGGATTTTAGCGCTTCCTATCGTTTTAACAATACCGATTACGATTCAAACGTTGAAAAGACTGCGCCAATGGCAAACACCATTGTGACATTGCCAAACCCAGGCGATGCCAATACACTTACACCAGGTGAACAATTAGGTCTGCTCGATGATAAAAGGCAAAATGTGACGGTAAATATTCAATTTATGCCAAATGAAAAATGGACCCTGTCACTGTTTGCCGACCGCGAACTTGCCAATTATGACCATCGCGGACTGGTTTTTAACGAAAATGCACGTAATCAGCCAAGCAGTCCGGCAATTCAAGCCCCCAATCAGCTAGGGCCATGGTCTGATCCCAATCGTATTTACAATACAAGTACCGATGAGGTCAACAACACTTTTGGTATGGGATTAAATCATGAATTTATTCCGGACAAACTGCGGATGGAGATGGATTTTAGTGTGTCCCTGGCCACAGTGGAAATGGATTATAGTGGTTATGGCTCTGATGCTGCATTTATTGGTCAGGCATGGGAAACCTTCGCGTTCGGATTTAATGACCCCGAGGAGTCAAAGTATAACCAGTACATATTTAATATATCTTTAGAATACAATGTTTTGAAAAATCTGATTGTTGGTCTGCAGTATAGCTACGATCAATATTCTATTCAGGATTGGGTTCAAGGAGCAAATGGTCCCTGGGTAGAGCAAGTTGGCAGCGAGTATTTCCTTCGCGATACTTCGAGAGACAACCGCTGGGGTAACCGTTTGGTTAGTATGGGCAGTTATCTTGCTCCGGGCTACAATGCCCATATGGGATTGCTAACCTTAGCTTATCGGTTTTAACCGTTCCGATATTTTGATAGCTGATAAAGGCTGAACAGAATTAATTGTTCAGCCTTTATTTTTTATCGTTTTACAAATCAGACCAATTATTTCCAGATCATTCATCTCACTTTCCGTCAGCCAGCTCCTTGAACAACGAATTGGCCGTATTTACAGGATTGGGCAAAAACGTAATGTTTCGATCATTAACATGGTTTCAACAGGCACCATTGAACATAAAGATGCTTGGTGTTCTGAGTTTTAAAAAGGGGCTATCCGAAGGCATTCTCGACCTGGGAGAAGATGCAATTCAAGAGTTTTTCAATGAGTAAGCTTATTAATGATTCATTGATATTAGTTTTGGAGCAGTTACTTTCCGATGCAAAAATTTTTGAAGATGTTGCCCAGAATTTCATCAGTGGTTATTATCCCTGTAATCTCTCCCAGATAATGTATTGCCTGCCTTATATCTGTGGCAATAAGGTCATCAGGTATTCCTTCATCCAATCCTTCAAGCACTCTGCCGAGACTTGAGGAGACCTTGGCCAGAGCTTCATAATGTCTTATATTAGTGACTATTACGCTATCCGAATTGATCTTATTCTTTATGGCACGGTCACTAAGTTCTTTCCGGAGGATTTCAAGTCCCAGTTTCTCCCGTGCGGAAATAAACAGCATCGTCTCTGATGATGAAATATCAATCTTTCCCCTTAACTCATCCTCCTGTCCGGGTAACGCTTCATCAGTTTTGTTTATAAGAACGATCAGCCTTTTTTCTGTCTCCCCGATCTTTTCCCTGATGGCATTTATTCTCTTGTTTATCTGCCCGGCCGAATCGGATATTTCATCAATAAGCAGTATGACCGAAGCCTGATCTATCTTTTCTAAGGTTTTTTTAATACCCATTGATTCAATTACATCAGTTGTCTCACGTAAACCGGCGGTATCAATAAATCTGAACTCTAATCCCTCTATTACAATTGTATCTTCTATTGTATCACGGGTGGTTCCAGGAATATCGGAAACTATTGCCTTATCCTCCATAAGGAGAGAGTTCAGAAGGGTAGACTTGCCGGAATTTGGCTTACCAACAATAGCAACTGGGATACCATTCTTAACAGCATTACCGATCCTGAATGATTCTGAAAGGCTGTCAGCCAGATTCTTAACACGGACAACAATATCCTTTAAATCCTTTCTGTCAGCAAATTCCACATCCTCTTCACCAAAATCCAGTTCAAGCTCAATGAGTGACGCAAAATTAAGAAGCTCAGACCTGAGCTTTGCTATCTCAGCCGAGAATCCTCCTCTCATTTGATTCATGGCAATCCTGTGAGCACTGCCTGTAGAAGATGCAATAACATCAGCAACTGCTTCTGCCTGTGACAGATCAAGCCTTCCATTCATAAATGCCCGCAGGGTGAACTCACCGGGCAATGCCAGGATGGCTCCGCTACTGATAAGAAGTTCCAGTATCGTTTTGATAATATATGTTGACGCATGACAGGATATTTCAACTGAGTCTTCCCCTGTGTAGGAGTGAGGTGATCTGAAAATGCTTACCAGTACCTCATCAATTACTTCATCTCCGGAACGAATATCTCCGTAAACAATTGTAAATCCTTTATTATTCAGAATGTTAACAGCTTTATCTGAAGGAAAGAATATCTTGCTGACAATGCCCAGGCTTTCCAGCCCGCTTACCCTGATTACAGAAATTGCACCACTGATGCCTGTCGCCGGTGCACATATTGTCTCTTCAGATCTGATCATAAGTTTTCAATGAAACACAACAAATGTATGAAACTTAATTGAGGTGCAGAAAATGAAATATGTAAGAATCCGTTAACATCCCTAAAACAAGGCCGTCAACCCAGGAGTCTGAAAAAGGATTTTCAGGAAGATCAATAAAAGCAAACGGATTTAAATATTGAGATGCAGTTAGGATATTGAAGTTTCCCCCCGCCGAAGCGGGGCAGGCTCTCCTTTTCAAGGAGGGGTGGCCGCAACACAATGATAATCTATATATTGCAAAGGTTCATAGCGGCCGGGGTGGTTGATTTGAAGGACAACAGAAGTCAACAAAGTAACTGCTAACACTGTATTGTCTTCTGGATTTTCTTCCTTCAAGTTTCTTTGATTCTAACATCTCCCACAAGGTTTTAAAGTACTTACTGTTGAAGATGTTTTGTTATTAATAGATATAATAGTAAAAAGAACTAATTAAATCAACCACCCCGGCCGGGAAATAAACTTTGTAAACATCAGATAATCAGGCATCCCGGCCACCCCTCCTTGAAAAGGAGGGGAAACTTATACTACTCCTTTTAGAAACAACAGTCTTAGGTTGACGGCTATGCCCCTTACCCCTCCAGAGGTACCTCCTTACATTACTTTGTCTTTAACCTATTGTATTCATCTCTCCAGATTCTGCAGGGTAAAAACAGAATCGTCAACCTTAGCGCTTTCACTTATATTAGTCATTTTGATTTCTGATTTCCTATTGGTTAAAAGGTTAGTGGCAAGCATATTGCTGATGGTATATCTTCCTTCTGCAAACACATGAATACCTTTTATTTCTATTATTTTAAACAACTCATTATCGAAATTATAGAACTCCATCCTTGATATCTGATAACTGTCCATTACTATATAGCTGATTTTCCTTGTGTACCCATATTCATCAGCTTTGTCTTCATCTGCCGGAATACTTTCGATAATGTATTGATTATTCTTCCCGGATTCGGGAGTATGTTTATAAACATAATCGGAGAGAGGAGGAGATGCCATATCTGAATTCGAGAACTCGGAATTCATGAAGCTTTTACCTTTCTCCGTGCTTACAATGCGTCTGGTCTTTTTCAAAGCCGGCAGATAGATCCACATCTCATCGGCAGCAACCTTATTATCGACAATAAGCATTGAAGTTCCCCTGACATCAGGAGGATCAAGGAATTTTAGGAACCTTTTCTCAACACCTTCCTGATAACTTTTGGTTGACATGGAAATTGTTCTTAACCTGTTGCTGCCATTTTTTTCTGTTATCGTGAGCGTAATATTAGCGCTCAATGCACCCACCAGGCTTAATTCCCTGGATTTATTCATTATTTCTTCCGGATCAGGCAACTGAGCCGCTGCCTTAATAACCGGCAGAATTATTAATAATAGAATTACTGCTTTTTTCATATTCGTTTTGTTTAATAGGTTCAATATGATTTTTCGATAAATGATGGTTTAAATCTCATTATAATAGCTGGTATTATAAGTATTGCACCTATAAGACATGCTCCAATGGAAATAAAAACCAGGTAACCAAAGAATCTTATAGAAGTGAAGGCTGAAAACATCAGGGCTGAAAATCCTGCCATAACACTGATCGCATTTATAATTATGCTCCGTCCGATTGTTTTGATTGCTTTTGTTGTGGCTTCAGCGCAGCCCAAACTCTTTTTGCGGAATATTTTATAGCACCATATGTATTGAATTGTAAAATCCACTCCAACACCTATCATTATTGAAGATAATAAGGCAGTTGCAGCGTCAAGGGCAATGCCTGTAATGCCCATGAAGCCAAACGCAATCACTATTGAGACAGCCAGAGGAATTGAACCGGTCAACCCGCCTTTAAACGATCTGAAGATTATGGAGAGAAGGATAAAAACAGTAACCAGTGCCAGTATCAGGGAGGAGGCCTGTCCTCTCATTATAGATCCTGCAAAGTCGTCCATAATTATGGCATAACCTCCTGTTATTATTGAGGCCGGAACAGATTCCGATACCTTTGAAATCTCTTCCTTTACTTCTCTGATTGTTTTATTGCTTGCATCTGAAAGTTTAATTAGTATGTGAGCCTTTGTATTTTCGGGATTGATGAGTTGTTTAAAATCATCAGGCTCTCCGCTCATATTGTAAAGCTCAAACATTTGTGCAATTGCTTCCCGCGATTCAGGAATAGAATTATACCCATCTTCTTCTTCAGTATAAATTGCTTTGCTCATCTCACGTACAGCTACGGAGATTGAAAATACCCGTCCGACACCTTCTTTATTTTCGATATTGTTTGTTAACCTGTCAATTCCATTCATTACATGTGGATCCAGGATATCTCCTGATATCATTACTGATATTGTCTGGGAACCTCCGAATTTTTTGTTTATCAGGTCAGAGGCGAGCTTTAACGGATGCTTAGCAGGAAAATAGTTCTCCTGGTTAGTATCAATCCTGAGAATAAAAATACCCGATGAAATCAGAATAGTAGCTATAGCCGATATTACGAGTATCCTTCCCGGATAGTTTACTATCAAATGTGACAATCTTTTCAGGATACCATCCATGAAAGCATTTTTTACACCTGAGGAGACTGAGTTGCCAGCGCCTGTTCCAAACTGACAGATCAGTGCCGGAATGAGTAAGAGGCTCATCGCAAGAGCTATCGCTACACCTGTAGCTGCAAGGATACCAACATATTTTGCCGGTACGATCGAATGAGTCAACAGACCAAGGATTCCTGCAATTGTGGTAAGTCCGCTGAAAAGTATTGGTTTATTCAAAGATCTGAATAATCTGACAAGAATTTCACGCTTTGTCAGATCCGGTTCAGCTTTCATTATTTCCTGGTGCCTGGCAGTCAGGTATATACCGTAGTTATTTGCCACGGCTATCAATATTACCGGGACCAGTAATGTCATTATAGACATTTTCCAGCCAAGCAATGGCATCATTCCCATACTAATCAAAACGGATATAACAACCACCGAAAATGGCATTATAACACTCCGCCATCTCCCGAGTGTCAGTTTAAGCAGGGTAAGTATGATAATCAGCGCCAGTGGAACCAGTAGGAATGCATCTTTGCGGACATCTTCCATTATATATTTCCTTATATATGGAAGACCTCCTGTCCTTATTCCCATGGTGCTCTGACAGGACATGAGCACTGAATCAATCCTTGCAAGAGTTTCTGTCTCAGGAATGCTGTTATCAATGAAGGCGGTGATGGATGCTGAGGTCATATCAAAAGAGATAACTATATCTTCGGCAAACCTGTTTCCTGAAATAGATTCCCGTAATTTTCTCATTCCCAAACTATCAGCAGGAATTTTCCCGATCAATCTCTCAGCTGCCATCATACCCTCATCACTTTTAATGCTTCGTACGGTAAATGGGGAAGTGCGGTTGGAAATACCTGACATCCTCGATAAAGCTCTGTCAATATTTCGTATTTGCTCGAGGTTTTCTTTTACCAGAATACAACTGTCTGTGAATAATATAATTATCATATCCTGGACGCCAAACTCACTCTCAATCTTATCTGTTTCAATCCTTGATTGCATTGAGGAAGGAACATAATTCCTGATCTCAGGATCGGTTTCCGAAAAAGGGATTAGAATTCCAAATCCGGCCCCCAGGATGAGACATACAGTTATTATTACCCTGCGACGCCGGATAACAAAGTCAGTAATTCTGTCAGAAATCGATCCTGATAGCTGCATAAAAACTGTTCATAAAATCATCAACAAGTTCATAAAGGGAACCGTCAATACCCCTGTAATACTCAAATCCGGCAACAATTGATAACCTGTCAGATGGTTTTATTTTTATCTCAGGTAGCAGTATAAAATCACGTGATGTGAAATTATACATTGCATTTATTGAAGGAGCCAGCTTACCGTACAAAAGATCAGCTTCAATTCTCATGCCTGCTGAATGATAATATCTCTCGAGCTGATAATTGTATAGCCTGTTGAAGGCACTTACCTGCTGCCTGACATAACCTGCCGGATCGAGGCCGGGATCTGCAAAGAGCCGGATATGAGCTGCAAAATCAGGTTCTGCTCCTATAACCGGTTCTACTTCAGCTGGTATATAATCCAGGATACTCTTTCCGTTGTATTCAACTGAAAACCTCCAGTTTCCCGTTGCATAATCTCCGCCTGCCACCCACGCAATTTCCGGCAAAGGCACATACTCATATTCCAGATATGACAAAGAAGGATCAGACCATGCCGCTTCACCTCTGATACCAAAAGACGAGACTGATGATTCGATGGCGAAGCCCAGCACCCTTGTTTTATATGGTCTGAAGGTGAGTTCCATCAGAGGTGCAGGTATTTCTCCTGACATATCGATGCTGAAATTTGTCAGCTCTGCGCCTGGCATCGGATCATACCCGTCAAACCATGAAACGATCGCGTCAAGATCTCGCAGGTGCAAATCGGATTTTAAACCATAACTGAACATCTCCTTGTCCGTTATAAGCGAGCTTATCCCATTTATTGTCACATATTCAGGTACAGGAATTGGGCCGATTATCAGCACCGAGGAGCTGTAAAAAGGGATCAGGGCGGCTTCAATGCTGAAAATATCAGAGGGATGTACTTTTATATCGGCAAGAAGATTACCCATATCCATATCCTCGCGGTCAGGCGATCTGACAATGTAATTCCGGGGACTTAATCGTGATACAGGATTTGTGAAATCGGCTTTTCCCCACTTGATTATCTGCTGGCCGGCAGTAAGATCCCAACGCTTTCCATAAATCCTGGCGTATCCTTCGCGTATATTTATTGAATTTGCAGGTTCCTGAAATTCAACCCCATATCTGAATCTCAGATCAGCAAAAGCCCTGAAATTCAAATTGTTTTCTGTATTGATCTTAAGAGCCAGGTCAGAGAAGGCGCTTGAAATATATGGCTTGTTATCATCATCCTTATCAAGTCCTGAATAGAAACCACCTCTCACAAATCCAAAAATCTCAGTTTTACCTGACACATCTTCTGCGAAAAAATTAACTGTGTCTGTCTGACAATATATCGACCTGAAAAAACAGAAGAAAGCTATTAACAGGAGTAACTTTTTCCCTGAAAACATAATTGCTTTTTATTGTAAAGTAATCAAACAATAAAAAGTGCGTCGTCTGAGCCGTCTGTCGCGTACCTTTAAAGTGGGAGGATATTGTCCGTTACGAGCGGGATGAACTTTTTATCCGGAAATACCGGTAAGTTTTTGCCTGTACTTGCCTGGAGTCAACCCTGTCAGCGATTTGAATATCGAATTGAAAGTCGTTTTTGAATTGAAGCCTGAATCATAAGCTATGGCAAGAATAGTGAAATTATTGTTTTTCGGATCTTTAAACAGGGAAATCACCTCCTTAACCCTGTATTCGTTGATAAAAGCAAAAAAGCTTTTTCCATGCAGCTCATTGAGTATCTGGGTTATATAGTGGCGCGGAATCCCTGTCAGCTGTGACAGGTCATGTATGCTGAGATCCCTGTTTAGATAAGGCTTTTCTGCTTCAACAAATGTTATCAGTTTTTCAAGATATGCCCTGGCCTGCTGCTCTTTTAGTCCGCTTCTGACATACTTTTCTGTCCCTTTCTTTTCCTCCTCATTTTGCAAAATCTTCCCGCCGAATATAACAGGTTGCTTTATTCCATAGAAACTATATACGAATGTAAATAGAGTAATAAATCCGAAAATCACGAAATATGGATCAAAGGGAATATAATTACCGATCATATTCAATCCCCCCAGAATGAACATGATTAAATATGCCAGATAGAAACTTATGGAAATTATTTTAAGCCAGTTTAAAGTTAAAACACCCGATGTGTAGGAGACGAAGTTTTTAAGGTTATCCTGATGACGTTTTATTTCAATAAAGGATAGTACACTATAGCCGGTTATCGACAGGAAGAAACATATTCCATACACTATCCTTAATGATATAAGCTTATCAGGAACAAAAAAGCTTCTGAGGTCACGTACAAGAGGTTCTGTTCTGAATATTACAGATACGGTAAAGAAGACTGCAAAAGGGATAAAGTGGAGCAGTGAATACCGGTTGAATTTTTTATCTGGCTTTGTCATATAAATAACATACAGATAAAGCAGAGGTCCGTAGGTGAATGTAGTGAAATAGAATGAATACATTTCAATTACATTGCTGTTAACGAGAGCGAATACAAGCTCAAAACATATCAGAAAAAGCCAGGAGGCCATCAGCCTCTTGGCTGTAGACTGCGGTTTACTTGTAGCAATCAGCAATCCTGCAAAAAACGATTGGGAAATTCCAATGTATAATATAGGATCTATATTAACCACCTTACATACAGGCTTAGGGATAATTATCACTCAAATATAGCTAAAAGCCAATAATTATTTGGTATTTTTGAAGAAGCAATCATTGTAAATCTTATATTGCACAACCTGGTATTTAATTGTATAAATAACTAACTATCTTATATATGAGCGTTCTGTTAAATAAGGATTCCAAAGTTATAGTTCAGGGATTTACAGGGAGTGAAGGGACATTCCATGCTACACAGATGATTGAGTACGGAACCAGAGTTGTCGGAGGAGTTACTCCCGGTAAAGGTGGCCAGAAACATCTTGATCTTCCGGTTTTCAATACAGTAAGGGATGCAGTGACTGAAACAGGGGCCGATGTATCAGTGATTTTTGTACCACCTGCATATGCCGCTGATGCCATTCTTGAGGCAGCTGACGCCGGAATAAAGCTTATTGTAACTATTACTGAAGGAATACCAGTTTCTGATATGATTCTTGTAAAGGATCACATAAAATCAATGGGTTGCAGGCTTGTCGGACCAAATTGCCCTGGTGTTATTACTCCGGGGGAGGCCAAGGTTGGAATAATGCCCGGATTCATTCACAAGAAAGGATCTGTTGGCATAATATCCCGCTCCGGTACCTTAACATACGAAGCTGTTGACCAGGTCACCAAGATGGGATTGGGTCAGTCAACATGCATTGGGATAGGCGGGGATCCGATCGTAGGCACTACCACACTTGATGCTGTTAAGCTGATGATGGAGGACAGGGAAACCAAAGCCATAGTTGTAATCGGTGAGATAGGTGGTAACATGGAGACAGAAGCTGCAGAATGGATAAAGGAAAACGGGACAAAACCGATAATCGGATTTATTGCAGGGCAGACAGCACCCAAAGGACGAAAAATGGGACACGCCGGCGCAATAATAGGAGGGAAGACCGATACTGCCGCTGCCAAGATGGAGATTATGAAAAAGTGCGGCATACATGTGGTTCAGTCACCGGCAGATATAGGTGCAACAGTGTATAAGGTTCTGAACAGTAAATAGATTTCATATTCCGGTTCTGTAAGTCTGAAATAATGCTCTGAAGAATCCCCCTTTGAAGGCATAGCCGTCAACTTAAGGAGTCTGAGAAAGGAATTATGTGATAGATCAATAAAGGCAAACGGAATAAAATATTGAGATGCAGTTTGGTCATTAAAGTTTCCCCCCGCCGAAGCGGGGCAGGCTCTCCTTTTGAAGGAGGGGTGGCCGCAGCACACATATAATTAATATGTTACAATGATTATTTGCGGCCGGGGTGGTTGATTTAATTGTATTTTATTGTTACATTGCTGACTTCTGATGTCCTTCAGAAAAACTAATAAATACTTGATGGTAATCGGCTAGTGGAATATCATAAGATACAGAAAGATGAACTCATGGATAAATACCTGGCGAGCTTTGGATTCACTGTACTGAGATTTGAAAACAGATTCGTATTCCGGGATCCTGAATATTTGAAAAGTGAGATACGGAACGTTTTAAATAAAAGAAATGAATCGACCAAAAAGACAAATCAACCACCCCGGCCGGGAAATGAGCTTTGTAAACATCAGATAATCAATCATCCCGGCCACCCCTCCTTTAAAAGGAGGGGAAACTTCTTCTATTCTATCCTGCAAAAAACTATGCTTAAGTTAACGCCTATGCCCTGCGGGGGGAAACTTTTGTAACACATTCCTCTAAAAAAACAATTCTTAGCTTGAAGGCTATGCCATTGAAGGGGGCAGAGGGATGTCGTACAAAAAAAATATTCTATCTTTGCCGCAATTCAAAAATAAAATACCATGAAACTACTGCAAGGAAAAACAGCCCTTATAACCGGAGCATCGCGCGGTATAGGAAAAGCGATTGCTCACAGATTTGCTATTGAAGGCGCTGATATAGCCATTACAAATATTGCGGATGATGAAGATTTTCAATCCACAATTAAAGAGCTTGGCAGCCTGGGCATAAAAGCCAAAGGATATGTATCGAATGCCGCCAGCTTTGATGATTCACAGCGGGTAATCAACGAAGTGGTAAAAGATTTCAGCAGGATAGATATTCTTGTAAATAATGCTGGTATTACCAGAGACACTCTTCTTATGAGGATGACGGAGGATCAGTGGGATGCAGTTATTGCAGTCAACCTCAAGTCGGTCTTTAATCTTACAAAAGCTGTATTGAACACCATGCTCAAGCAGAAAAGCGGATCAATCATTAATATGAGTTCTGTTGTAGGTGTATCAGGAAATGCCGGGCAGAGCAACTATTCGGCCTCGAAAGCAGGTATCCTCGGGTTTACAAAAAGCGTGGCAAAAGAAGTAGGCTCAAGGAATATACGGTGCAATGCCATCGCTCCCGGCTTTATTATCACCGAAATGACGGAAAAGCTTCCTGAAGATGTAAAAACAGAATGGACAAACAAGATACCTCTAAGAAGAGGCGGAACCCCTGAGGATGTGGCAAATACGGCATTATACCTTGCCTCAGATCTCTCATCTTATGTCAGCGGACAAACAATTCATGTGTGCGGAGGTATGTTAACTTAAAATATTTTTATTATCTTTACAAAACCGCAGGGCGCCTATCCTTTTAGCACGAGGAAATGCAGCGAGACATATTTATTCCACACTATTTTAAAAAGGCGCCCTGCTTCTTTTTTTATCAGCTGATCAATGAATAATTTTATCTTCTACCTTATTATTGTAATTCCGGTTACAGGATTTATTGTTGAGAGATACCTCGACTACCTCAACTCAAGGATGTGGTCTGATTCCCTGCCTGAAAAACTTGTCGGAATCTGTGATAATGAAGCTTACAAAAAATCCCAGTTGTATGAAAAGGATAACAGGCGGCTTTCATTATGGTCCTCTTCTTTTAATCTTCTGGTTATACTGATAATGATTCTTTTCGGTGGTTTCGCTGTTGTAGACATACTTGCCAGGGAACTGAGTACAAACCTCATATTTATATCGCTTATATTCTTTGGGATCATTGGATTTGCTTCTGACGTTATAAATATTCCATTCAACTTCTATGACAATTTTGTTATTGAAAAAAGGTATGGGTTTAATACAATGAAAATAAGGACATTCATAACAGATCATATAAAGTCGTGGTTCATTGCTCTCATTGTAGGAGCTCCGGTAATCGGGCTTATTACGTGGTTCTACTATAAAACAGGTAAAAGTTTCTGGCCATATGCCTGGGGACTGATAACTGCTTTTTCACTCTTCATAAACCTTTTCTATTCTGAACTTATCGTACCTCTGTTTAATAAACAGGTTCCTCTCCAGGATGGTGCTCTCAGAACAAAAATTGAAGCATTTACTTCAAAAACAGGCTTCAGGCTGAAGAACATCTACATAATCGACGGATCAAAAAGAAGCACAAAAGCAAATGCTTACTTTTCAGGTTTCGGTCCTAAGAAACGAATAGTACTGTTTGACACTCTTCAGCAGGAGCTGTCAGATGATGAGATTGTTGCAGTTCTGGCACACGAAATAGGTCATTATAAAAAGAAACATGTCCTCAAGTCAATCGCCATCTCAGTTCTGATCACAGGGCTTATGCTGTTTCTTTTTTCCCTTGTTGTTAACAATCCTTCTCTTGCAATAGCTCTGGGTTCAGAATTCTCCAGCTTTCATCTTGGCCTGATAGTATTCGGGATATTATACAGCCCTCTGGCCCTCATAATAGGGCTTGGAACCAACTCCTTTTCGCGCAGGAATGAGTATGAAGCTGACAATTTTGTTAAGGAAAATTACGATCCTGACGTATTGGTATTAGCTTTAAAGAAACTTTCTGTAAAGAACCTATCAAATATGCTTCCTCATCCGACATATGTGTTTTTCCATTATTCACATCCTCCGCTTCTGAAAAGATTGGAAAACTTAGAATCATAAAGTATATTTGATCCTTTTATCATGCCTCCTTAGCTCAGCTGGTAGAGCAGCTCATTCGTAATGAGCAGGTCGTGGGTTCGAGTCCCATTGGAGGCTCAAAAAAGTAAAGACGTTGCATGCAACGTCTTTACCAATAAGAGCGGGAAACGGGGGTCGAACCCGCGACCCTCAGCTTGGGAAGCTGATGCTCTACCACTGAGCTACTCCCGCAATAATGCGTGCAAATTTATATCAAAAATATCCAGCAAACAATAACAGGGGTAAATTACCAGGGTCAACGCATTTTAAATTTTAATGAGTATCCGGCATAATGCACATAAACTCTTTGATTTTTTTATGCGAGGTGAGATTC
>MENI01000006.1 GCA_001768195.1 Bacteroidetes bacterium GWA2_40_15
AATGGATATGCCATGGTGTGTCCCTACGGAACGATTCGTTGATGGAATGGATATGTCATGGCGTGTCCCTACGGAACAAAACATTGATGGAATGGATATGCCATGGTGTGTCCCTACGGAACAAAACATTGATGTAAAGGATATGTCATGGTGTGTCCCTACGGAACGATACATGGAATGGATATGCCATGGCATGACCCTACATTACAACCTTCATATTTACAGGATCCCATTTGATGATCTTCTCCTGGAAATAGCTGTCATTGCATGCCAGTGTCGGAGCAGCTGCCCTGAAAGCAAATTCCGGTCCTTCAACAAGTGGTGCTGTGCCACGGACACCATCAAAAAAGTTTTTGAAATGTTCAAGGTGTTCATCAAAACCTTCCGGTTCAACATAACTGACACCGGGTTTTACAGGCCTTTTCTGATCTTCTGCTGTATATTTCTTATTATACTGTTTCATCAGTTCATCCTGCATTGCCTGGGGATATGAATAGAGTGCATCCCAGCCACCTATTCCCGGAGCTTTTGACATGATGCTGTTTGACAGGTTAAACCCGTTATCAAGCATCTCAAGGACACCTTCGCTTCCGATAAACCGTGTAACACCTTTACCACCATTACCGCTTACAAAATTAACCCTGAGCATCAACTGGAATGCAGGGTGTTCTTTCGATTCAGGGTACTGCATGATGCCGGTCATCACATCCGGTACATCACGTCCGTCTTTCCAGTAACATAGCTGTCCTGATGCAAATATCGTTTTCGGTCCTAAAGAGTCTGTAAGTAAGTGAATACCTGACAATAAATGTACAAAGAGATCTCCTGCAACACCGGTGCCGAAATCGCGGTAATTCCTCCACCAGAAAAATTTCTTCGGATCCCATGCCATCTTGGCCATACCTTCAACATATCTGTTCCAGTCCACAGTTTCAGGCGATCCGTCTGTCGGCATTGTATATTGCCATGCACCCAGGGCTTCCTGCCTGTCGAATGATGCCTCCACACAGTTAAGCTGACCAATTGCTCCTGATTTGTACAACTCCTTTGCTTTTTTGTACACGATGCTGCTAACACGCTGACTCCCCACCTGCATCGGTTTGCCGGTTTTTTTCTGAGCAGCAATGACAGGTAACCCCTCGCTGATCTTCTGCACAACAGGTTTTTCGCAATAGACTGCCTTCCCGCTGTTCATGGCTTCGATAGCGATCCGCGAATGCCAATTATCGCTCGTGGCAATAATAACAGCATCTATATCCTTTCTGGTCAGCAGTTCGCGGTAATCATGGGTGGTAAGGATATTTTTACCGTACTTTTCCTTTACCCGTGTAAGCCTTCCGGTGTAAAGATCACAGGCAGCCACCAGTTCAACTCCGGGTACTTTGAGCGCCGAGTCAGTATCCTGATGACCCATTATACCCATTCCTATAGTGGCAACCCTTATTTTATCATTGGGGCTGAAAATGAGTTTATTGAGAGATGCATTTTCTTCAGGTTTGATTGAAGCAAACGACTGCATGGAACCGGCTGCCAGCAGAAGGGAAGAACCTCCGAGCTGTCTGATAAATTTTCTGCGTGATGATTTTGCTTTCATATCTGAGTTGATTAATAATATTGAAAAGTAACTTTTTTTATTAATGAAATCATTTATAAAATTAGGAAATTAAGATTAATCACATGTATAAAGTCAGATTATTCTTGTTTTCAGTCTTTATATAGTTATTCAATGTTTTTTTTTATCTTTCAACGATGTTGATTAATAACTTCATTACCTGAATCATGAAAAAATACTCCTCCTACCTGCTCACTATCCTGAGAATACTCATCGGATGGCATTTCCTTTATGAAGGCATTACCAAGCTTGTCAATCCTGCATGGACAGCCAAATACTATCTCATGGGCTCCAAGTGGATCTTTGCAGATGTGTTCCACTGGTTGGCTTCTTCGGCCGGGATTATGAATATTGTTGATTTCCTTAATGTATGGGGTCTTATCCTTATCGGCCTTTCATTATTCATCGGATTTCTGGTCAGGTGGTCATCAATAGCCGGTGCAGTTTTACTTTTATTCTATTTTATAACATATCCTCCTATCCTTGGCTATACTTTCGGGATGGTGACTGAAGGCAATTACCAGTGGGTTGACAAAAACCTTATCGAGATGTTTATGCTTATCATTTTCGCATCTCTTCCAACAGGTTTTCTTTTTGGTGCCGACCGGTGGCTTAAACACTGGAAGGAGGAGAAACCGAATGCTCCCGTACCGGCCGGCAAAGAGGAAATCCCATACTCTACCAAGCGTCGTGAATTATTGCGCGATCTGATAAGCGTTCCTTTCCTTGGGGCATTTGCATATGTCATTTACAAAAAAAGTAATTGGGACAGCTTTGAAAAGAAGTACATTACTGAAAAACCTGATGCTGTATCAAGCGCCACCCTCAAAAGCTTCCAGTTCACTTCACTCGATTCGCTGAAAGGACAGGTACCTAAAGGGAAGATCGGTGATTTTGAACTAAGCAAGATGATCATGGGTGGAAACCTTATTGGTGGCTGGGCACATGCTCGTGATCTGCTTTATGTTGACAAGCTGGTAAAAATGTACCATACCGACGAAAAAGTGATGATGACACTGCAGCTTGCCGAGAAATGCGGTATAAATGCAATTATTTCAAATCCCGCCCAGCTGAGGGTGGTACAGAAATACAAGCATGAAACAGGTGGAAAGATCAAATTCATCTCCGATTGCGGCGCAGGTAAGAATTTTCCGGAAGGGATTGAAATATCAGTGAAAGGGGGAGCAGATGTATGTTATAGTCATGGAGGTCAGACAGATTCTGCAGTGTACAATAATAAACCCGGTTTCTTTGATGAACTCAAAAGAGGACTTGACCTTATCCGCAGCTATGGAAAACCGGCAGGTATCGGAGCCCACAGAATTGAATCAATCATGGCGTGTATTGAAAACGGAGTTGTTCCCGATTTCTGGGTAAAAACCCTTCATTCACACGATTACTGGTCGAAACAGGTTGACCTTGAGAATAAAGATGTTCCTGAAGCAGGATGGAGAGACAATAACTTCTGTCATAAGCCGCAGGAAACAATCGACTTCATGGCAAGCCTGGAGCAGCCATGGATCGCCTTCAAGATCCTTGCAGCCGGAGCCCTGAAGCCTGAGAACGGATTTAAGTATGCCTTTGACAGCGGTGCTGATTTTATCTGCGTGGGGATGTATGATTTCCAGATTGTTGAAGATGTCAATATTGCTCTTAATGTTCTGAACAATGTTAACCGTACAAGGCCCTGGAGAGGATAAGACATACATAAATCTATGAGAAGACCATATTTTGTAATCCTTTTAGTAGTAGCGATTGCATGTGCATCCTGTCAGTCTGAATCCGGATCTGTTATGCAGGCTGTTGAAGATACCGAAAGCGGACAGATCATTCTGACAGAAGATGGGAATACTATATTAAGGTACAACTATAAGACTGTATATGAGAAGGATGCTCTTGATACCTTACCGGCAAATAAATATGCAGTTGCTGTTAATGATACATTCATGGCCAATCCAAGTATTTATGCTGTCCCCCGAAGTAATTATATCCATCCCATCTATGGGTTATATGGTGAGATGCTCACCCGCGACTGGTCAAAGGACCATCCGCATCATCGTGGAATATACTGGGCATGGCCTGAAGTTGATTTCGGGAATAAGAGAGGCGATCTTCATGCCCTTCAGATAGTTTTTGCCAGACCAACCGGAAAAATTAATCTTCAGAGCGGACCGGCTTACTCACAGGTTGAGGCGGAAAACCTGTGGATGTGGGGCGATACAATCCCGATCGTCAGAGAAGTGGCTATTATACGGGCATACAGGTCGACTCCGCAGGGAAGGGTAATTGATCTCGCATTCAGGTTTGTGGCCATAAAGGATAGCATAACTATTGCCCGGCGCGATACTAAGTTATATGGTGGTCTTAATATCAGAATGCACACTCCAATAGAGCAGGTTATTTCATTTCATACCGATTCGGCCAACATGATGCCACAACGTAGCTGGTCAGACCTGAGCGGATTATTTGCAGGGGCCGGACAACCTTCAGGCATGATGGTTTTACAGCATCACCAGAATCCTGGCTATCCGGGTGAGTGGATTCAGTATCCTGATCTCTCATGGGTTCAGCCAACATTCCCTGCGTCAGGTACACGTTTTAAACTTGAAAAAGACCAGGAACTGGTCCTTCGCTACAGAATTATTGTCCATTCCGGGTTTAAGCCCGATAATGATACTGCAGCATTGCTTTGGGATGCATTCAATTCTGAAGATACAAAGGGATTAATGTTTTCATTTTAAAAACGATACATCATGAATTCAAATCATTCCATCACACGACGCAGCTTCATTAAGACTACAGGAACTGCGGCAATTGCTGCTCCAATTATTATGAAATCTTCTGTCATTGAAGGGAGAAACATTCCCCCGGGTGACCGGATTAACCTTGGTATTATTGGCTGTGGAGGACTAGGAAATGTAAATCTGAATAATTGTGCATCTCAGCCCAATGTAGTAGTTACTGCTGCATGTGATGTCTGGAAGGACCGTTTGGACCCGGTCGTTGAAAAATTCAAAAGATCATGTACAGGTTATACTGATTTCAGGGAAATGCTCCGGCATAAGGATCTTGATGCAGTTATTATTGCCACTCCGGCACACTGGCATGCCATTATGGCTATCGCCGCCGCAGAGGCAGGTAAGGATATTTATCTGCAGAAGCCGATGACGATGCATGTTGGTGAAAGTCTTGCAGTAAGAAATGCAGTAAAGAAGCACAACATTATCTGTCAGGTAGGAACACAGATACATGCAGGTGAAAATTACCGTCGTGTTGTGGAGCTGGTGCGCTCAGGAAACCTCGGTAAGATTGGTTCTGTCAGAACCTTTTTTGTAATGAACGAAGCACCAAAAGGGATTGGCTCAGGTAATAATTCGATGAATATACCAAAAGGACTTGACTGGGATATGTGGGTGGGTCCCGCCCGTATGCAACCTTTCAACCCTAATCTTGTAAAAGATGCTTTCTACCATGGTTTCTGGATGGATTTCAGCGGAGGCTGGACCCCCGGTATGGCTCCGCATATAATAGATCTGCCTGTCTGGGCCATGAATCTGGGTTATCCGGCAGAAGTAAGCGCAACCGGTGGCCGGTTCATAATCAGGGATGACGGAGATGCTTATGATAATCATGAGGTAATAATGCGTTATCCGGAACTTACCATGACCTGGATGAGTTCCCTTACAAACAGCTATGGATTTGACTTCCTGAGGGGAAAGGAGAGCAGGCGAAGGCTGGGGATTTATTTCCATGGAGTCAACGGAACATTATATACAGATTATAGTGACCATGTTATATTACCGGAGGGGGAGAGGATGAACGGAAAGCAGACGCCTGCTGTATCAATCCCTCCATCGCCAGGTCATGAACTTGAGTGGCTGGAGTGTATAAAGTCCCGCAAACAACCATCCTGTAATCCTGGCTATCATGTATTGATAGATATTCCTATTGCTCTCAGTACACTTTCCCTTAAACTCGGCCGTTCTATACGATTCGATCCTGAAAAAGAACAGATCATCGGTGACAGTGAGGCTGTAAAATTGTCTGTTCCTGAATATCGTTCACCCTGGAAATTGGCTCCTGAATATCTTTAATCTTATTGATTATGAGAAAGTACCCTATTCCCGTTTTTCTTGCACTCTGTTCCTTATTATTAATACAATGCAATCAGGGTGGCAACAGGAGAAATACCATTTCCCTTAACGGAACCTGGCAGATTGCCGAAGGCAAAAAAGATATCATCCCGCCTGTCTTCAACCATACTATTCCGGTACCCGGACAGATCTTACTGGCAGAACCGGCATTTGAAAATGCAGCGCCTGATGTGCCTGACCGGAATTCTCCCGACATGAGTCCTAACGACTACTATCCCCAGCAGGACAGTCTGAGGGATGCATACTGGTACAGGCGAATGATCAATATACCGAAGTCGATCCCGGATATTGCAATTCTTAAGGTTGGCAAGGCGATGTTCGGAACAAAAGTCTTTGTGAACGGTACCTTTGCAGGCGAGCACCTGCCAAGTTTTACACCTGGCTATTTTGACCTGAAAAACTACCTGGAAAAAGGAGATAATGAGCTGGTTATTGCGGTAGGATCATGCAGGAACTCGCTTCCTGCTGATGTGCCTGATGGTTTTGATTATGAGAAACAACGTTATATCTCAGGTATTTTTGATAATGTTGATCTGATCCTCAGTGGTTCACCCTTTATCCGGAATGTTCAGGTGGCCCCTGACATCAATAAAATGGAAGCAAGAGTTCAGACTACTCTTTTCAACTCAAACGGGAGTGCCGGTTCAAAAGTTACTTTTATTATTAAGGAGGCTAAAACCGGAGTTATTGCGGGTGAATACACTACTGAAAAAATATCTTTTAATGAGAATTCAGAGAAGGTTGTAGATATAGTTATTCCAATAACCAATTGTACACTCTGGTCACCTGAAAATCCGTTTTTGTATACACTTGAGGTAAGCACCAGCTCCGATAATTACAAAACCCGGTTCGGGATGCGTGAATTTAAATTTGATCCGGTTACACATCAGGGTATGCTTAATGGTAAACCTTACTTTCTAAGGGGGACAAATATTACCCTGTATCGTTTTTTTGAAGATACTCTTTGTGGCTCATTACCATGGAATTATGACTGGGTGCGTAAAATGCACAAAAAGTTTAAAGAGGATATGTTCTGGAATTCATACAGGAACTGTATCGGATTTCCACCGGAAGAGTGGTATAATATTGCTGATGAGGAGGGTTTCCTGATACAGGACGAGTTCCCGATTTGGTATGGAGCTCCGGATTGGAATACCTGGATCAAGAAACTCGATGCAGAAAACCTTGCTGAAGAGTATCGTGAATGGATGCAGGAGCGGTGGAACCACCCCAGCGTTGTTATATGGGATTCCAATAATGAAACTCTTCTGACAGAGCCATCAATTGACTCTGCCATCGCAAAGGTCCGGCCGCTCGATCTGTCAGGAAGGAGTTGGGATAACAGTTATAGTACTCACCGTGAGGCTAATGATATTTTTGAATCGCATCCATATCATTATTCGAATCCCAATTTTAAGTTGAAGGATATGGCCAAAGCGAGTATAATTCCTCAGGGGAACAACCATAAAAATCCTGAGACACATCCCGTGATAATCAATGAATATGGATGGCTCTGGCTTAATCGTGACAGCAGACCCACCACACTTACAAAAAAACTTTATGAAAACCTCCTGGGAAAAAGCTCAACACCCGAAGAACGATGGGAAGCCTATGCCAGATATACCGCAGCTGAAACGGAGTTCTGGCGTTGCCACAGGCAGGTGGCAGGTGTATTGCATTTCACAGCTCTTGGGTATGACAGGCCGGACGGACAAACATGCGATAACTGGATTGATGTTGCAAACCTTGTCTGGGAGCCTCAGTTCTACAAGTATGTAAGGGATGCATTTGCCCCCGTCGGACTGATGATCGATTTCTGGGATGAGAGTGTATCGAAGGGCACCAAAAAGAGAATCCCGGTGATCATTATCAATGACCTTGAAAAAGAGTGGTCAGGTATGGTAAGCTTCAGGCTTCTAAAGGATGATAAAGCGGTACAGGAGAAACAGCTCAGTCTGCTTATTAAAGGTTATGGCAGAAGTGAGTCGGGTTTTACGATGAATTCTGTAAGTGAATCGGGGAATTACACTATTGAAGTCACCCTGGTGAATACTCCTTCCGGAAATATTAAAAGCATCAGAAAATTCAGGATTTGAAATACTCCGGATGCAGACCTTGGTGATACTTAGTGTCTTAGTGCCTTAGTGACAAAAAAAAAGCCACAAAGACACCAAGGCACCAAGGTTCACAAAGATTTTATGTTATATGAAATATTATTAAAGTTTTCTCATGAAAAAACTATCGGGTTTTATATTGACAGCACTTATCCTGTCATCTTCAGTGTCTAATGCCACAGAATATCATGTTTCTGTAAACGGGAACAACAGTAACAATGGTTCTGCATCTGCACCTTTCAGAACTATCAATCATGCTGCACAGCTTGCACATCCGGGTGATATAATTACTGTACACGCCGGGACCTACCGCGAATGGATCAATCCGGCAAGGGGCGGCGAGAGCGATTCAAAACGAATTGTCTATCAGGCAGCTGAGGGTGAGCAGGTTTTTATTAAGGGATCGGAGGTGATCACCGGATGGAAAAAGGAGAAAGGCAGCGAGGTATGGAAAGTGACTATACCAAATACATTTTTCGGTGATTATAATCCATACCAGGATTCAATCTATGGCGACTGGTTCACCGATAAGGGAAGGATCCATCACACAGGCGAGGTTTTTCTTAATGGCAAATCGTTATATGAGAAGGAGGCACTTGCCAAAGTAATTAATCCTGTTCTCTTTGAGGGCACTCCCGATAAGGAAGGATCAACATATACCTGGTATTGCGAGAGCGATGCTGCCAGTACAACTATATGGGCTAATTTCCATAAGTTCAATCCCAACAGGGAGCTGGTGGAGATCACAACCAGAAGAACAATTTTTTATCCTGACAAACCCGGAATAAACTATCTGACAATCAGAGGCTTTCATATCTGCCAGGCTGCAACGCAGTGGGGTGCACCTACTGCAGAACAGATAGGAATGATAGCAACACACTGGAACAAAGGATGGATAATTGAAAACAACAAAATCAGTGATTCAAAATGCTCCGGCATAACACTTGGAAAGGAGAGGGGTACAGGCCATAATGTATGGCTGGCAGATATGAGCCTCGATGGTTCGCTTCATTATATAGAAGTAACATTCAATACATTACGAAATGGCTGGAGCAAAGAGAATATAGGCTCTCATATTGTCAGAAATAATGAAATATACAATTGCGAGCAGACCGGAATGTGCGGCAGCATGGGTTGTGCATTCAGTGTGATAGAGAACAATCATATCCATCATATATGGGCAAAAAGGCAGTTCACGGGTGCCGAGATAGGAGGGATAAAATTTCATGCTGCTATCGATACCAGAATTTTAAATAACCGCATACATGATACGGGCCGCGGCATCTGGCTCGACTGGATGGCACAGGGTACACGAGTGTCAAAAAACCTTCTTTACAGGAATGATCTCGAAGACCTCTTCATGGAGGTAAACCATGGTCCGACTCTGGTTGACAACAATATTTTCCTGTCGGATGTGGCAATAATTACACAGAGCCAGGGAGGGGCTGTTGTGCATAACCTGATTGCAGGAATGATAAGGATGTGGCCTGAGTCAAACAGATATACACCGTACCACCTGCCTCATTCAACTGAAGTTGCAGGTATATCTACTATATTTTCAGGAGATTACAGATTTTATAACAATATTTTTCTCGGGATAGGCCCGATGCCGACAAAAAGAGATCCGCTATATAAATACGGGCTCGATGGATTTAATACCGCCGTACTTCCTGTATGGATCGGCGGTAATGTCCATTATAATATGGCAGTCCCTTATAAGGATGAAAAGAATTCGTACAGGAATGCTGATTTCAAACCTGTTCTGGAGGTAATTGAAGAAGGGGAAGATGTCTATCTTACTTATTCTCTCGATGGCAAAACACAGGATGTCAGGACGCAATTTGTTACGACAGAGATGCTGGGGAAAGCAAAGATGCCAAGGGAGGGGTTTGAAAATCCTGATGGTACACCAATTAAGATAGACACTGATTTTGCCGGGAAAAAACGATCAGATTCAGCACCATCACCCGGACCATTTGAAAATCCCGGGCAAGGTGCTATCAGGTTAAAGGTTTGGTAATTAGGATATTAATCTTGATCAATGACCCTCCATCCCCCAAGGGCATAGCCATCAGGTTAAGGATATTGTTTTTATGGAGGGAGTAGAAGAAGTTTCCCCTCCTTTTGAAGGAGGGGTGTCCCGACACCGCTGTGTCGGGACGGGGTGGTTGATTTATTCATTTTAATTTACCTTTATATCTATGCTAAATAGAAACCTCTTCAAAAGTAAAAACCTTAAGTCTTTCAGATCATC
>MENI01000007.1:0-35351 GCA_001768195.1 Bacteroidetes bacterium GWA2_40_15
CTTGCCGGCAGTATCACCATCACCGATGCCTGTACAGCAGATGGATCACTTACAGTAAGTCACGCAGATGTCTCCGCAGGCACCTGTCCGATAGTGATCACCAGGACCTACACTGTAACCGATGCATGCAGCAACAGTGTCAATATTATACATACAATCAATGTTGATGATACCCAGGCCCCGACATGGACTACGGCTGCCGGTGCTTTGAACACTGCTGTCTCTTGCAGCGATGCTGCTGCTCTGACTGCGGCTCAGGCTTTGTTCCCGGTGGCAGCTGATAACTGCGATGCCGATGTAACTAATATCGTCAAGATAGCCGGTGCATTTGTGCCTGGGGCTTGTGACGGTACTGGTACATATACTAATACATGGACCGTAACGGATGACTGCGGTAATATAAGCGCCGTATATACCCAGATGATTACTCTGACTGATGGTACTGCTCCAACAGTCAGCGGTTGTCCTTCTGATATCACAATAAATAATGATCCTGGCACTTGCGGAGCTATCGTGAACTGGACTACCCCTGTATTTAATGATAATTGCAGTTCTCCTTTAGTGGTAAGTTCTCATAATTCAGGCGATATCTTCCCCGCAGGTACAACATTGGTAACTTATACTACAACTGATAATTGCGGAAACATTGCCATATGCAGTTTTAATGTCACTGTAACTGACAACGAGTTGCCAACAGTTACTTGCCCATCAGATATAACACAGCCCGCTGATGCCGCTCAAACAACTGCATCTGTAACTGTCCCTGATGCATCTGCAAATGATAATTGCTCTGTAACACTCCTTACATGGGTTATGACCGGCGCAACCACTGCATCATCTCCGGTATCCGGAATAAACCAGGTTGGAGTATTTACATTTAATGAAGGTATAACTACTGTAACATATACAGCAACAGATGCAGCCGGGAACACCGGTACCTGCAGTTTCACTGTAACTATACAACCTTCAGCATTGCCTCTTTCAGGTAGCATAACATCCCAAACTGACATTGCATGCTTCGGAGCTTCGACCGGAAGCATAACTGTAACAGGATCAGAAGGGATTCCTCCTTATGAATACAGCCTTAATGCCGGACCATATCAGTCATCTGGTACTTTCAGTACACTTGCAGCAGGAAGCTATACAGTTACCATAAGGGATGCCAGTCTTAATACCTTTGATATTTCAGTTACAATAACCCAACCAGTATCGGCTGTTTCCGGAACAATTACCTCTCAAACAAATAATATTTGTGACGGCGGGACTTCCGGATCAGTAACTATTGCCGGATCAGGCGGAGTTGCACCTTATCGTTACAAAACCGGTACCGGCTCATACCAGACTTCCGGAACTATCGGCAACCTTGCCGCAGGGGCCTACACGATTACAGTTCAGGATGTAAATCTCTGCATTTTCGATATCCCGGTAACAATTACAGAGCCTGCTCCGATTATACCTTCAATAACTTCTCAGACCAGTATTTCATGTTCAGGAGGGTCGGACGGTTCAGTGATTGTCACTGCAACCGGTGGAACTTCCCCGTTTGAGTTTAATATTAATGGAGGTTCAAACCAGACATCAGGTACATTCAGCGGACTTTTACCAGGCACTCATATTATTACCATCAGGGATGCAAATCTGTGCACAACCACCATCCAGGTTACATTATCAGAACCAGAAGTCCTCTCTCTTTCATTGTCATCAACTGAGGCATCATGTCCGGATGAACCAGATGGAAGTATCACAATTACAGTAACCGGAGGTACACAACCATATAGTTACATCTGGGATGATGGCACTACTGAAAGAGACCGCACGAACATAAGTGAAGGATCATATAGCATTATTGTGACTGATGCGAACCAATGCTCTGTTTCGGGAGAAATTGAAGTAAATGTTACCGGCTCAGATGAATGTCTTATTATACAGGAGATCATAACTCCTAACAACGATGGCTTTAATGATACATGGAAAATAAGAAATATACATCTTTTCCCCGACGCAGAAGTACTTGTTTACAACAGATGGGGCAAGCTGGTATTCAAAACAAGGAATATTTCTGATAATGAATGGGATGGAACATCCGATGGAGTAGTGCTCCCAACGGACTCATATCACTATATACTTCACCTGAATGATGGCTCAAAGCCAAAGACAGGAGTGGTATCAATTATCAAATAAATTAATAACGACCTCCTACTTATTTTCAGATGGTTTTATTACAACCGAAGCCAGCACCGACATTGCCAGTATCGATACTATTATTATAAGCGAAATAACTATCGGTATCTTAAACCCGAAATAGGCCAGTAACATCTTTGTTCCAACAAAGCTCAGCACAAAAGCCAGACCTATCTTCAGATATCTGAAAAATCCCATTATCCCGGATACGGCAAAATAGAGGGAACGTAATCCAAGAATTGCAAAAATATTGGAAGTATATACAATCAGCCTGTCCTGACTGATTGCCAGAATAGCAGGTATGCTGTCAACAGCAAAAATCAGGTCGGACGATTCAATCACAAGCAAAACGAGGAATAATGGTGTAGCATAAAGCTTATGGTTCTGCCTGATAAATAATTTATCACCATGATAGGTATCCGAAACCGGCAGGAACTTCCTGAAAAACCTGACAATTACATTCTTTTCCGGATCAACGGCAGTCTCTTTCTTAAATAGCATATGAATACCCGTGTAAACCAGAAATCCGCCAAAGATTAATACAATCCAGTGAAACCTGTTTATCAGGGCAACACCTGCAAAAATAAAAATTGCTCTCATTACAAGCGCACCCAGGATTCCCCAGAATAAAACCCGGTGCTGATACTCAGGTTTTACTGAAAAATATGAAAAGATCAATATGAAAACAAAGATATTGTCAACACTGAGGGAATACTCAATAACATAACCGGTTAGAAATTCCAGAGCCTTTGTCTTCCCCAGTTCAAAGTAGATAAACAGATTGAACAACAGGGCAAGGGTAATCCATACTGCACTCCAGATAATCGCCTCTTTCACAGGCACCTTATGTGCTTTCTTATGAAATACACCAAGGTCCAGAGCCAGCATTAAAAAAATGAAAATATGAAATCCGACCCAGAAATAAGTGTTGATTCCCATCATTGCCATTATTAGCCTGCAAACTTATAAAAATTATCACTTAATTCTTTATTACTTTGTCAAAAGGCTGATTTGAAAATTTAAAATACCAATTATGAGAAGACTATTTATCCGCTGCACAATTACTATAATCACCTCACTACCATTTATTTTATTGAATGCCCAGAAAAACAACCCTTCCAATCTGATCACGGCCTCCGATCTTGAAAGTCATGTTACATTTCTGGCTTCTCCCCTGCTCAAAGGAAGAATGAACGGGGAAGAAGGCCTGGAAATAGCCGGACAGTACCTTGCCTCTCAGGCAAAGCTAATTGGATTGAAACCTGCCAATAGCAACAGTTATTTTCAGCCATATAATATCCTTAAGAAAACAACTGATCCTGAAAAAACTATCGTGCAGATAATTACAAACCTGAAAGACACTGTAAGATATAATACAACACTTACAAACCTGATCCCGACAGGCCCTGATGATTTCACTCTTGAAGGAGAGGTATTGTTTGCCGGTTATGGGATCAAGGCAGATAAGTATAATTACAATGACCTTGAAAATATCAAACCTGAAGGAAAAATACTTCTGATAATGGACCGGGCTCCTATGAAGGAAGATGGGAATGATTGCCAGTTTGAAGAACCCGGCTGGGTTTCAGAAATGAATTTTCAGATAAAACTATCAACACTATTCCTTACAAAAGCGAAAGCGATCCTCATTGTTACCGATCCTAAATCGGGTTTAAATTCTTTCGAAGAATCCAATACCGGAATTGCAGGGTATCTTAATTCCAAAACCTCACTTAAGGGGGATAAAGAGGAGAGGCCAAATCCTTTTATGTCAGCATTACCAAAGGTTCTTTTTATTCACAGGGATATTGCTGATGAACTTCTCAAAGGCTCAGGCCATACACTGGAAACTCTTCAGAATGAAATCGACAAATCTCTTAAGAGCAAGTCGTTCATCATAGATGGTAAAAAGTTGATCGTCAATGCGGTTACTACCACTAAAGAGGTTACTCTTAACAATATAGCCGGATACGTGGAAGGCAGGGACCCCGTGCTTAAAAATGAGGTGATTATTTTCTCGGGTCACTATGATCATATTGGAGGGTCAGGCGAAAGAATAAACACCGGCGCCGATGATGATGCCTCAGGATGCGCAGCCTTGCTCTCAATGGCAAAAGCATTTCAGTCAATGAAAAAGAAACCTCTCCGGTCAATCCTTTTTCTATGGGTGTCAGGTGAAGAGATAGGCCTTTACGGTTCTGAATCATATACCCGCGATCCATTGTTCCCGCTCGATAAAACAGTGGCAGATCTTAACATGGATATGATCGGACGGGTAAAAGGAATAGCCGATTCAACCGACCAGACTCCCATGACCGGACCAAACACGGTTTTTGTTATCACCGGTAACCAGAGCAGTGAATTGCTTTCCATAGCTGATGCCATCGACAGAAAAAGCACGATCGATTTCGATTACAGTCTTAGCGGCAGAGAACATCCGTTGCAGCTTTTTTCGAGAAGCGATCATTACAATTTTGTCGAAAAAGATATTCCGGTCCTTTTCTTTAGCACAGGACTCCATTCAGATTACCACACTCCCGGAGATGTCATTGAAAAGCTGGATTTCAAAAAAATGGAAATGGTCACAAGAACCATGTTTGATATAGGACTTGAAGTTGCCAGCCGGAAAACCAGGCTGGTAGTTGATAACCCATATAGCACATGGGGAACAAAAACAAAATGATCCTATTCTGAAGTAACAGGAAAAAATGACCTGATCACATTCTGATATTTTTTATCAATATCTGGTATGCCATTCCCATTGATATCTTTCATTGAACCCAGGTATTCCATCAGGGCGAGCCACTCCTTACCCTCCTGAACTCCTGTTCTGTTCTCATCCATATCGATTACCGCATTTTTCATATCAGTGATCTTATTCCCTCCGGCATCTTTCGGAACCACGTTTATAAGGCCAAAACTCATCTTTTTTATTATCCCGATAAACTGAAGCATGTATGAATTGGCTGTAATTGAATACAATGTCTCATTTTTCTTAGAGAAATCAACATTCTTTACAGCTCCTTCACTATCAATAATATCTATCCTTTTAATCTTCTTCAAAAGTCCGCCCTCAGGATCAGTATCTACTCTTATTCCTGAATAATAGCAATAATTGGCCGGAGTTGATTTCCAGGCAACATTGAGTGTTTCAAGTATGCTTTTCAGTTCCTTTCCGGTTACATATACCCTTGCAAGAGGATATCCGGGCACATTATCATTTCCTGTTCCCATCGACATAACCCTGAAAATATCAGGAGCTGTTTGCAAACCCCGAAGTATCTTTTCCCTTATAACCCCTGCTGCAACCATGCTTAGATCAGTACCTGATGCGGAATGAATATTTACATAAGTATGAATTGCATCGGCTACAAATGGTCCCAGATTGCTATTCTCAACATCACCCATTTCATCGCATACAAGAAGAAAATCTGTTTCGGCAATGCTCTTCCCGTAAGTCATGCCCAGCGGCTTAAGTATCTCATTGTTTACAACTTCAATCTGTTTTTCAATAAGCTCATTTACTACAGGATCTCCTGTTATCCTGTCATCTGCAGGAATAAGTGAACTGTTCTCAACACTTATATTACCGTTTTCCAGGATCAGGCTTAACTTCCCAACAAACCTGCCATAAGCTCCTGCCTGAACAACAGGTATACCATTTACAATAAGAGGCTTTTCGAGAAGGGTATGGGTATGTCCGCTTATAATTACATCGATCCCTTCAACTTTCTCAGCAAGTTTAACATCCTCCCCCCCCCAGCCTTCGTTTTTATCAGGATCAATCCCGGAATGAGAAAGACATATTATTATATCACAACCTGCCTTTTTAAGCTCTTTAACCATTTTTTTTGCGGCAGGTATTTGCTTAGAGAATTTCACAGGTGGGGCAAAAGCTGCATTGTCATCGGCCACCTTCCCCATCAATGAAAAGAAACCTATCTTAATCCCGTCACGGTCAACAATATAACTTCTTTTTATTGTACCGGTATTAAACAGTTCTTCAAGCGCATCATCCCTGGTGTCTTTACTGCTGAAATGTGCGTTTCCGAGCAGTATCTCAGGCGTTGGTCCTTTTTTCCCGGCAGATGTTACAATCTCTGCAAGCTTTCCCGGACCAAAGTCAAATTCATGATTGCCGATACATACCACATCATATCCCATTCTCTTCATAAGAGGAAGCTGAAATCCGGTTTTGGGTTCAAGATGCTGGAAAAGGGTTCCCATAAGGAAATCACCAGCATCCAGTACAACGGTTGTTCCATCGCTTTGTCTTTTCTCATTACTGATAATTGCTGCTATTCTTGAAAATCCGCCTGTAGTTTTATCATCATTTGCTGTAAGCGGAGAATAGTAAGACTCGGGGCCGAAACCTGTAAGCCTCGAATGCATGTCATTCGTGAAAAGTAAGACTATCTTTCTTGCCGGCTGAGCCGACAAAGTCATGATTGAAGTTAAAATAAGGAAAATCAGAATTATTCTTTTCATCCGTATATAATTTTGATTTTAAAGGTCGGATGGAACCGCACATGATTGAAAATTTTATTCATATGTGTTTGTGATTTTGGTCAATCATGTGGGTTTCATCATAACATAATTTCAATTTTAATGGTATGAGCAAATCAAATTTAAACAAATTAAATCACTTCCGCCACAACAAAAGTACTCCCCCCCACGAAAATGAGGTCAGTCGGGACCGAAGACTTTCTGGCAGCTTTCAAAGCCTCATTAACTGTAATATATGATTTACCACGAAGACCAAACCTTGAGGCTTCTGTCATAAGTTTGTTCTCATTCAATGCTCTTGGAACTGCCGCCTTTGTAAAATAGTATTCTGCATCAACAGGGAACAGAGGCAATATTGAATCAAGAGACTTGTCACTTACAAAACCAAAAACAATGTGGAGCTTTGTGGCAGGTATCTCTTTTATCTGCTTCAAAACAGATTCCAGACCCTCCTGATTGTGAGCTGTATCACACACTATTAAAGGACTTTTACCTATAACCTGCCAGCGCCCCAATAATCCTGTGTTTATAATAACATTACTGATCCCATCCGTCAGATTCTGTTCCGTAAGGTTCAGTCTCTTCTCAATACACCTGAACAGCTGGAATAATGTAATCAGGTTCGCTTCCTGATAGTCCCCGTTCAGTGGTATAATTCCACTGGTGCAGCTGATTCCTTTTAATTCATGAATTGTAAAATTACGGCCCGTCTCACCTGGATTCATCTCCCCGAGTTCGCAGGCATAATTCTGATCTGCAAAATATATTTCAGATCCTGAGTTACCTGCGTATGAAAGAAAGACTTCTTTTGTTTCCGGTTTTGTCTCTCCTATTACAACAGGAACACCTCGTTTAATTATGCCGGCTTTCTCACCGGCAACTTTTTCCAGGGTGTCTCCCAGCAGATCCATATGGTCATGTCCGATATTGGTTATAACCGAAACAACGGGTGATATAATATTTGTGGAATCAAGCCTTCCTCCCAGCCCCACCTCAATCACCGCTATATCAACGGTCTTCCGTGCAAAATAATTGAATGCCATGGCAACGCTCATTTCAAAGAATGACGGCTTAACCTCCCCGATAATTCCGGAGTTCTCCTCTGCAAATGAAATGACATCCTGTTCCGTAATCATCTCCCCGTTGATTTTAATTCTCTCACGGAAATCCTTCAGATGGGGCGAAGTATAGAGACCAGTCCTGTAACCTGCCTGCTGCAACACTGACGCGATCATGTGCGAAACGGATCCCTTTCCATTGGTGCCGGCAATATGAATAGTCATGTACTTTTGGTGCGGATGCCCGAAATATTCATCAAGTTTTGTTGTATTATCCAGATTGCTCTTATAGGCAGCCTTCCCGATCCTGTGATACGCAGGCAACTGTGAGTACAGAAAATCGAGTGTCTCTTTATAGGTCATGGTCACTTTTATTCACAAATTAACATAGTTTACCAACAGATACCAATTAATGGCATAAAATAGTTATTTTTACAACTTGACATAAATTCGGAACTTATTACTGTAATGTACTGATTTGCAATTCATTGAATATGAAAAAAAAGAATAATAAGAAACTATTGATTATTGATACCAATGTTTTACTTCACGATTATAAATGCATTTACAATTTTGAAGAAAATGATGTAATAATACCTATTGTTGTCCTTGAGGAACTTGATAAGTTCAAGAGAGGCAATGACCTTATCAATTTTCATGCACGGGAATTCACGAGGGAACTTGATAAACTCTCCGGGGATATGCTTTTAACTGCAAATATTCCGCTGGGTGATAATCTCGGAAATATGCACATTGAGACAGGTAAGGATTTTTCTGATAAGGTCAGCCAGTCGTTTCCTGAAAGAACAGCCGACCACAGGATACTTGCTATAGCAGATTATGTTTGCAACGCAAATAAGGATAAATCAGTCATCCTCATTACCAAGGATATTAATCTTCGCATGAAGGCCAAGTCTCTTGGAATTATAGCCCAGGACTACCAGAATGACAAGGTTGCAAATATAGATGATCTTTATAAGGGCATCCGTATACTTGACAAAGTAAACCAGGAGCAGATAAGTAAATTATACGAAGTCCCCGAAGGAGTTCATTCTGCCGAATTCTGTCTTGAACCAACTCTCGCAGGGCATCAGTTTTTTATAATGAAGAATAACGGGGCCAGTGCACTTGCACATTATAATCCTGTAAATAAAATGCTTAACAGGGTTATTAAACAAACAACATATGGTATTGACCCTCGCAATGCCGAACAGACTTTTGCCATTGAAGCTCTGTCAAATCCTGAAATCCAGCTGGTCTCACTGACCGGGAAAGCCGGTACAGGGAAAACACTTCTTGCTCTGGCAGCTGCACTCCAGCAGCACAAAAGATACAAGCAGATCTTCCTTGCCCGTCCCATTGTACCGCTTGCTAACCGCGACCTGGGTTTCCTTCCCGGAGATGTCAAGGAAAAGATGGATCCCTACATGCAGCCGCTGTATGACAACCTTACAGTTATCAAACATAAATTCAGCCACCAGAGTCCTGAATTCCTGAGGATCAACGATATGATGAAAGAAGAGAAACTGGTAATAACACCACTGGCATACATAAGAGGACGTAGTCTTTCAAGTATTTTCTTTATTGTTGATGAGGCACAGAATCTTACACCTCATGAGATAAAAACAATTATTACAAGGGCCGGAGAAGGAACAAAGATGGTATTTACAGGTGATATTGAACAAATAGACTCACCATACCTCGATACGGCATCAAACGGATTAAGCTATCTTTCCGATAAAATGAAAGACCAGGATATTTTCGCCCATGTAAACCTTGTAAAGGGTGAAAGGAGTTTCCTTGCAGAATTAGCCAGCAAGTTGCTGTAGGCACAGGGCGCAGGGCGAAGGGTACAGGGTACAGGGCAGGATGAAGATAAAAGACAAAAGACAAAAGATAAAAGATAAAAGTTAGGAGACATAAGAATTAAGATAAAAGCCAGGTAAGGAGGTTCCCCTCCCTGGAGGGGCCAGGGGTGGGTTAAATGTTAGTAAATATTATAAATATACAATTATGAAAACAAGAACAATCCAATTTATTGCAATATCTACTGTTATTTTATTAACAGCAACCATTAATGTTTCATCACAGTCAAAAGCGAAAAAAGGAAAGGACAAAAAAGCTGAAAAGAGTGAAACTGTCCATCTATTTAATGGTAAAGATCTGTCAAACTGGACATTCTTCCTTAAAGATCAGTCGGTTGATCCTTCAACTGTCTTTACTGTGAAAGAAGGTGTTATTCATATAACGGGCGATCCGTTCGGATATATGCGCACAAAAGAGAAATACTCTGATTACAAGCTTCATGTTGAATGGCGCTGGCCAACAGAGGCTACCAACAGCGGGGTATTTGTCCATGGCCAGGAGCCTGATGCAATCTGGCTTAAATGCATTGAATGTCAGCTTATGGCCGGCAATGCCGGTGATTTTGTCTGCATGAACGGGGCTGATATGAATGAGCGTCCTGATAAGTCAAAAGCAGTTGTTAAGAAACTTGCAGAGTCTTCCGAAAAACCTGTTGGAGAATGGAATATCATGGAGATTACCTGCAAAGCAAATACAATTGAGGTTTCTGTAAACGGGGTACGTCAGAATAAAGGTACAAGCGTTAATATAACAAGCGGTTCCATTTGTCTCCAGAGCGAAGGAAAAGACATCCAGTTCAGGAATGTATATCTCACAAAACTGAAGAAGTAAACGGTTCTATATATAATTAAATATAGCTTTGTGCCATTGTGCCGTTGCGCCGTTGTGCCGATGCGCCAATTAGCCTTTGCACCGGATAACATGAGTAATATCAGAAAGAAAGTAGCATTTCATACGTTAGGTTGTAAATTGAACTTTGCCGAGACTTCCACAATATCCAGATCATTCCCCGGTGATATCTACGAAAGAGTTCCTGCAAATACTAAAGCTGATATTTATGTAATCAATACATGTTCAGTAACTGATATTGCCGACAAAAAATGCAGACAGGCAATAAAAAAATTCATCAATCTTTCGCCTGATGCATTCATTGCCGTTGTCGGCTGCTACGCCCAGCTCAAACCACAGGAGATCTCTTCAATTCCAGGAGTTGACTTGGTACTAGGGATGAATGAAAAATTCGATATTGCTGCTTACATATCAGATACTGTCAAGAAACCTGCTGCCGAAGTACACTCATGCAATATCTCTGATTCTGATACTTTTAATCCATCTTTTTCCATTGGCGACAGAACCCGTTCCTTCCTGAAAGTACAGGATGGGTGTGACTACGGTTGTGCATATTGCACAATACCCATGGCCAGGGGCAGCAGCAGGAACCCACAGATAAGGGAAATCCTTGATGAGGCGGAACGGATTGCCGTATCAGGGGTTAAGGAGATTGTACTTACAGGTGTTAATATCGGCGACTTCGGAAAATCTACAGGAGACTCTTTTATATCCCTTCTGAAGGAACTGGTGAACATTGACGGTATTGAACGATACAGAATATCATCAATAGAGCCAAACCTTCTGACTGATGAAATAATCAAACTGACTGTAAAAAGTAACAAGATACTTCCTCACTTTCATATTCCGCTCCAAAGCGGATCAGACAAGATACTGGGATTAATGCGAAGAAGATATAAGCGTGATCTTTTCGTATCGCGAGTAGAAAGAATCAGGGAAATGCTGCCCTATGCCGGAATTGGTGCAGATATAATCGTTGGCTTCCCCGGAGAAACAGATAATGATTTCACCGACACATATGTGTTTCTTGAAAGACTGCCTCTGTCCTACCTCCACGTATTCACTTTCTCCGAAAGGCCCCTGACAGTTGCTGAGTCTTTGCCAGGGAAAGTTATGCACGGTGATAAAGAGAGAAGGAGCAAAATACTGACAGAACTGTCTGCCGGCAAGCATGATGAGTTTAAAAGACTTAACAGAGGTCAGATAACGGAAGTCCTTTTTGAAAGAACAAGGAGTGATGGATTTATAACCGGTTTCTCCTCCAACTATATACGGGTTGAATATCCATGGCAGGCAAAACTTGCAGGCACAATAAGAAAAGTAAAACTGAAGAATATAACAAACAGTGGCAGAATGTCTGCGGAATTAATTGACTGAATTATGACTGAACTAAAAAGGCTTATTAAAGAAGTTGAAAAAATTGCGGCTGAAACAGCTGAATTCATTTCCGGTGAAGCAGCCGGGTTCGATATCAGCCGGACAGAAAGCAAAGGGCTTAATGACTTCGTCAGCTATGTCGACAAAGGATCGGAAAAAATGCTGGTGGAAAAACTCTCAGTCATTCTTCCTGAAGCAGGATTTAAAACCGAGGAAGGTACCTCATTAAAATCAGGAGCCAGATATTGCTGGGTAATAGACCCGCTTGACGGAACTACTAATTTCCTCCATGGGCTGAAGCTTTATGCCATAAGTATCGGCCTGCTCGAGGACAATGAGCCTGTTGCTGGTGTGATACACGTGGTAGGTGGCAATGAAGTATATACAGCATGGAAGGGCGGAGGAGCATGGCTGAACGGAAAAAGAATTCATGTGTCGGATGCAAAAAAGCTATCTGATAGTTTAATAGCAACCGGTTTGCCATACAGTGATTTCAGAAGGCTTGATGCTTATATGAATCTTCTGTCATGGCTGTGCAGGAACACTCAGGGGATCAGAAGAATGGGATCAGCTGCTATTGATATTGCATATGTGGCATGCGGAAGGTTTGAAGTATTTTATGAATATGGCCTTCACCCGTGGGATATTGCAGCAGGAGTAATTATTCTTAGAGAAGCAGGTGGAAATATAAGCGACTTCTCAGGAGGTGAGAGAAACCTTAACGGAGATGAAATAGTTGCTGCAAACAGAAATGTCTACCCTGAGATTCTGGAAACTGTAAGTAAATTTATGAATAAATCGTTTTAAAATGGGAGCAATAGGATACTACCTTTTTTATGCTGTTAACTGGACTATAACTTTACTCCCTCTGAGCGTGCTTTATCTTTTTTCTGATTTTATCTTCATTATCACATATTATTTTCCCGGTTACAGAAAGAAAGTTGTCAAAACAAATTTAAAAAATTCATTCCCTGAGAAATCTGAAGCAGAACTCAGGCAGATCGAGAGGAACTTCTATAAACATTTTGCTGATCTTATGGTTGAGATCCTTAAACTCAGGAACATGTCAGATGCCTCACAATTAAAACGGTATACATTCTCCAATACTGAAATATTTGATAAACTGAGGTCTGAAAAAAGGGATGTTATCGGAGTACTCGGACATTATAATAACTGGGAATGGCCAACACTCCTGGGCCAGAAGATTAAATACCTTTCTATTGTAATTTACAAGCCGCTGAAAAATAAATACTTCAATAGGTTTATGAATGATCAGCGAACTAAAGACGGTCTCAAAATTGCCCCTACTTCAATGATTATCAGGGATATTATCAACTACAGAAAACAAAAAATAAACACATTCAGCGTATTTATTGCTGATCAGACTCCCCCTGGCAACGAATTAAACCACTGGACAACATTCCTGAATCAGGATACAGCCTTTTATACAGGTGCAGGAAAGATAGCCGCTAAATACGATATGGCGGTTGTTTTTCTTAACATCCAGAAGAAAAAAAGAGGATACTATAACATGGATTTCGAGTTGCTCTTCGATCATACTACAGGTATTGAAGAGAAAGTAATTATTGAAAAATACGTAAGACGGCTTGATGAGCAAATAAGAGAAAAACCTGAATACTGGCTCTGGAGCCACAGAAGGTGGAAACATAAACGACCTTTGCCGGATGCTTAAAACTGCAATAGTAATCCTTAACTGGAACGGACTTGACTTTCTCAAGAAGTTCCTTGGAACAGTCATAAAATACTCGGCAGGTTTCGATACTGCTGTTTATGTTGCAGACAATGGGTCAACCGATGGTTCGGTTGAGTGGGTGGTCCGGAGCTTCAGTAGTGTGAAAATAATAACACTGGGCTCCAACCATGGTTTTGCCGGTGGTTATAATAAGGCTCTGGAACAGATCGATTCTACCTATTTCCTGCTGCTTAACTCAGATATTGAAGTTACTGATGGCTGGCTTCATCCGCTTGTAAGCTTCATGGATATGAATCCCAACGTTGCATCCTGTCAGCCCAAGATTCGCTCCTATGACCGCAAGGGTCATTTTGAGCATGCCGGGGCAGCCGGCTGCTACATCGACAAATATGGATATCCCTTTTGCCGGGGAAGAATCTTCCATGAAATTGAAAAAGACAATGGACAGTACGATACCCCTGTGGATGTTTTCTGGTCAAGCGGTGCCTGTATGATAGTACGGGCTGATGCCTGGAAAAAAGCCGGGGGTTTCGATGCTTCTTTCTTTGCCCATATGGAAGAGATAGATCTATGCTGGAGATTCAGCAAGGCTGGCTACCGTGTATGTTATGTTCCTGAATCGGTGATTTATCATGTTGGTGGAGGTTCACTCCCTTACTCATCGCCGTTCAAGACATACCTTAATTTCAGGAATAGTCTCTATCTCCTTTATAAAAACCTCCCTGACAATAAACTGCAAAGTGTACTCTTTTTCAGGAAACTGCTGGATGGGTTAGCAGCATTCAGCTTTCTTGCTAAAGGTGATTTTGTAAACTTCTGGTCGGTGCTGAAAGCTCATATCGACTATTACAGGAATAAGAAAGAATTAAGGGCAAAGAGAAAGCTGGTAATGCAATATGAGGGAAATCATACACCTTCATGTGTACTGAACAAAAGCATAGTTTTTGAGTTTTATGGTAAAGGGCGGAAAACATTTGACCGTCTGAAAATGGATAACAATTAATAATGAAACGATACAAAATGGCTGTTTTTTTTATAAGTGTACTTACAATATATACATTAATAAACCTTTACCTCTACTTTAAAGGTCTTAATGCCATTCCTGCCCTCCAGACACACAAGCTTCTTTATGCGATTTCATTTCTCCTCTTTGCAGCAGTTTTCATAATTGCCAAGATTATAGAAGCGCAACATTCTTCACTGATCACCGATGTGCTGAATATTTTTGGTGGATTCTGGCTAGCATTTATGCTTTACGGATTCCTCTTTTTTATCCTATCTGATATTGCCCTTCTGATTCTTAAGGTCACTGGTACTTTAAGCAGTGACACTATTCCTCTATTCAGAAAATGGTCGTTCATTCTTACAGCAGGCCTCTCATTCATTCTGATAACCGGAGGTTTCATAAATGCTCTTATACCTGTGGTAAAAGAATACAATATCACAATTAACAAGCCTGCCGGCGGAAAAAAGTCGATGAGAATAGCAGCTGTATCCGACATACATCTTGGAAGCATCATCCGTAAAAGAAGCATAAAGAAATTAAGTTCCATTTTGAAAGAGATTAACCCTGACATGGTCCTGCTGCTCGGGGATATAATCGACGGTGAGATAGGTCCGGTTTTAAGAGGCGACTTGCTTCAATACTTCACATGTCCCAAATGTAATGAAGGTCTTTATGCAATTACCGGCAACCACGAATATATCGGAGGTGTAAACAGGACAATTCCGTATATTGAGAGCAAAGGTATTCGTGTATTAAAGGATGAGATAGTCACGCTTGAGGGAGGCATTCAGCTGGTCGGAAGAATTGACAGGGATGCTTCGCGTTTCTCAGGAAAAGGGCCTCTGCCTCTGAACGAATTAATGAAAAAAGCTGACACCTCAAAACCTGTCATTCTTCTTGACCATCAGCCTTTCCATATCGATGAGTCTGTAAATAGCGGAGTTGACCTGCAGCTTTCGGGTCACACACACAATGGTCAGATGTGGCCACTTAATTATATTACAAAGATGATTTATGATGTAAGTTACGGATATCTGAAAAAAAGCAATACTCACATCATTGTTTCATCAGGATACGGACTATGGGGTCCAAGAGTAAGATCAGGGAGCAGATCTGAAGTTTTGCTGATAAATATTAAGTTTGATGGAGTTACTGGGAAAGAATAATATTCATTCAAAGCAGATCATAAATCTTCTCAAGTCCCATTCCACGCGATCCTTTAATAAATATTGTAAATCCTTTTATGGTTTTCTTCTTAAGATAATCCCTTAGTTTATCTGTATTATCAAATGACTGATAACCATACACATCTGATATCTTTTTAAAGACTGGTCCTACAAGGTAAACCAGGTCAGGTTTGATCGATTTTAACTCCTGCAGAACCTTATTATGCTCAGATTCAGTCTTATCACCAAGCTCGAGCATATCTCCAAGAATAATTACCTTTTGTCCCGATATGATTTCAGAAAAGGACTGAATAGCTGTAACCATACTTGAAGGATTTGCATTATATGAGTCGCAGATAAGCGTATTTTTTTTGGTAGCTATAACCTGAGATCTGTTATTTTCAGGATGGTATTCCCCTATCGCTGCCACGATGTCATCCATCGGAACATCAAAGAACAAACCGGTTGCAATGGCAGCTTTTACATTTTCGTAATTATAGCTGCCAAACAGGTTTGTTTTTACTTCATATGATTTATGCTGATAGGTAACTCTTAGGTTAAGTAAGAGATCTGTTTCCTGAATACCGACCAGTAACTCTATCCCTGTAGGATCACTGAAAGGCACTGCCCTGTTAACCATTTTAAAAATCTTTTCCGCGATAAGGGGATCTTTATCGTTATAAAAGGCTATTCCATTTACTTTACGAAGGTGTTCAAAAAGCTCCGTCTTCGCTTTTACTACCCCATCGTACGAACCAAAACCCTCAATATGAGCAGTTCCAATGTTTGTTATAATCCCATAATCAGGTTTTGCGATAAGGCACAATGACCTTATTTCGCCAACATGACTGGCGCCCATCTCAATTACCATCATTTCTGTATCCTCAGGTGCCGATAGGATTGTAAGGGGCACGCCAATGTGATTATTAAGATTGCCTTTTGTATAATGCACTCTCTTTTTCTTCGACAGTATAGCAGCTATCAGCTCCTTGGTTGTTGTCTTTCCGTTTGTTCCGGTAATAGCCAGAACCGGAACAGCAAGCTCTTTCCGGTGATGAGAAGCAAGGGCCTGGAGTTCGAACAGGCAATCGTCAACCAGAATTGTATTTTCAGTTTCAAACAGGGGATCATCAATTACGGCACACAGAGCTCCATTTTTAAGAGTCTCTGCAGCATATTTATTACCATTGTACTTTTCTCCCCACAGGGCAAAAAAGATCTCTCCGGATCTGATTGTTCTTGAATCAGTATTGATACCTGCTGATTTTCTGAACAGGTCGTAAATCTGATCTGTCTTCATATTTTTGAAAAAAATGCCTCATTATGAAATCATAATGAGGCCTTTATGTAAAAAGAACTTAATTCTATAATCCTGATGGGCTTCCCACTCTGATCATTGCACACCTGAATCCGATGTCATCACGCGAGGCATCCTGATCGAGGAACCTTCTGGTTGACGGGTTCAGCCAATATGCTCTGTCTTTCCATGATCCGCCTTTGTAAACTCTTGCGTTATCATTCACAAGTGTGACAAAATCTGCTGTCCCTGCCGTATTATCCTGTGCATACATTCTCAAAGAGTTCTTTTTCCCGTCATCAGCTTTCCAGTCATCCTGGATAGATGATGCAAGGTCGCCATCTCTGTAGTTCCTGTAGTCACCCTTCTGGTAGTTATATCTGTCGGCCACATCAATATCTTTAACAGTATCGATATACAGACGACCAAGTTTATCCTTTCCAACTACCGCTCCGTTGGCATCCCGCCGGAGGTCAGTATATACATTACCCCTGAAGGGATTGAATCCTTCAACATCTTCCGGTGTCAGGGGGCGATAAACATCCAATACCCACTCATTTACATTACCGGCCATACAATAAAGGCCATAATCGTTAGGCCAGTATGATTTAACATCAACAGTTATGCTACCATTATCGTTAAGGTTACCGGCAACACCCATAAGGTCACCTCTTCCACGAACAAAGTTGGCCATCATTTCTCCACGCTCTTTTTTGCCGGAGTTTCTCACGTTGTGGCCATCCCATGGATAGATTCTTCTTTCATATATTCTTTCTTCAAAAGTTGTTCCTCTGAGAGCATATGCAGCAAACTCCCATTCAGCTTCAGTAGGAAGTCTGTAACTTGGAAGGAGTATTCCGTCTTCGAAGTTAGTCCTCCTTTCAGTCTGCTCAGGGTTAAGGCTTTCTCGCAACTGGTTTACCACACCTTCATACATTCCGGCCAGATAAGCTTCAGTATTGAAGTTCTTCTCATTAAGCTGATTGGGATCAGGGTTCAGCTCTCCCTCATCAATCAGAAGCTGCTCATTTACCCTGTCGGTTCTCCACAGGCAGAAATCGTTGGCTTTTACCCAGCTTACGCCAACAACGGGGTAGTTATTATACGACGGATGCCTGAAATAGTACTGTACATACGGATCATTGAATCCCATCGGACTTCTCCAGACCAGTGTATCGGGCAGGGATCTTCTGAAAACTTCCGGATAGTCCTTATATACTCTCCGAAGCCAGAACAGATATTCACGATAATCAACATTCTTTACTTCAGTTTCATCCATATAGAATGAAGAAACAGTAACCGTTCTTGGCTTGTTGTTCCAGTCATAAAGAACATCCTGGTGTACCTGTCCCATGGTGAAACGACCGCCTTCAATAAGTACAAGGCCCGGGCCTGTCCTCTGTTCAGCCCCCAGGGCAACCTCAAATCCGCCATTATCAGGATTATTATATTCCCATCCTGTTGAAGTTGAGACGTTGGAATCTGCTCCTTTCTTAAAAAAACAGGAGGAAAGAAATAATAGTGAAATTAGATAAACTAGCAATAATCTGAATTTTAACATAACTCCTTCGGTTTTATGGCTCTAAAGAATACTCAAATATAATAATTTTTACTAATTCTCGAAATTCAAACACCAAATATAACTACAATTTGGGAAAATTTATTGTATTGACTGTTTTTCTTTTATCAACATTATATAAACTGAATGCGAGTCCTGTCTGATGAAGCAGTGACATTGGCATCATATTATTCCCTGTCATTATATTAAAACGGTAATTGTAGTTTATCCGCATAATACCTGCCCGGAATGAAAATCCTGTCTGAAGATTCACGTTGCCGGCATTGTCACCCATGGTTATTGCATTCAGGGCAATATGTTCATTCTCAACTGATAAACCACCACCTGCAAGAAAAAAATCTCCCTGGTAACTGACATAGGTAACAGGCCTTAGAAATAATTTACGCGATTTGCCAACAGGAAGATCCCCGCAGAGATGCATATACAGCTTTCTCTTCATCTGCTCTTTCTGGATACCTGATGATGACAGCTCCGGTTCAGCAAGATGAAGTACTGCCAGTCCGCCTGAAAACCATCCGCTGATAAAAACAAATCCTGTACCAAGGTCAAAAACTGTGTGTCCCGATGAGTTGAGAGTTTCAGCTGATGGATAAACAACCCCGCCAAGAGCGTCGATCTGGTCAGGCAGTACCGAATTTATGAAATTATATCCCTGGTGAAAGACTGAACCGGTAAGGCCTGCATTTATAAATAACTTTTCGCCAGCCTGAAGATAATACGAATAGGATATGCCTCCCCTTATATTATTTACAGCTCCTCCCAGGTAATCCTCCGCCAGATAAAAAGAGGCTCCTCCATGCAATTGCTGAAAATATGAATCATAAGAGAGATATAAAGAATGGAGGTTATAACCGTTTCCCGGATATAAATTAAGATAGGATAACCTGAGGGTCCCGTCTCCTTCACTTCCCGACATAGCAGGATTATTCATCAGAACCATCTGATAACCAGGACCAGGATCAGTTTCCTGACCGGGGCATTTTAAAGTTAGGACTGAAAAAGTCAGGAATAATATGAATTGCTTTCTGAACATTATTTTATCAGGAGTGATAATGCAAACATAATAAACAAAACAATAATCCATGCAACCAATTTGCCTGGTGCCGGTCTTAATAACATAATGATCAGCAATTGCAATAACAACGAAATGATTCCGTTATTATTACCTGGAAACTGCAGTAGAAAAACAAATACTCATTATAATATAAACAGAAAGCACATTTATATCTTTGCCGGAGGTTATGATAAGATCCTTTAAAATACTGCTGATAATACTTCCGGTCCTGTCTTCAGATCTTTATTCACAGAATGCAGCTGCAACTTCTGTATTGTCAAAAGGTAACTGGTTTAAAATAGCAGTTACCGAAGATGGGGTGTACAGGATTGATTACTCAAAACTAAAGCAGATAGGATTAACCAATCCCTCATATCCGAAACTCTATGGCAACAACTGGGGCCAACTGTCATATTATAATAACCCGCCAAAACCTGATGACCTGAAAGAGATGGCAATATACATTTCAGGAAATGACGATGTGTTAAATGAAGGCGAGTATTTATTGTTTTTCGGGAAAGCATCACACAGGTGGGTTTACAATGAAAGTGACCGTACATACAGTTATTTGCGGCATAATTACTCCGACACAGCCTACTATTTCCTTACTTCTGATGAGTCCGGAGGAAAAAGGATAACAGCTAAAGAAACAACGCTGCCTGCAACCGGGATATCCATATCTTCAGATGCACTTTTCATTCATGAATATGAGAGTGTTAACCTTAAGAAATCCGGAAGGGAGTGGTTCCAGCCGGTACCTGTATTAAGTGGCTTGACAATTAATCCCGGCTTTTCTGATCTTATAACCACTGAACCAGTCAGGTATAAGATAAGGGTAGCAGCCAGAGCGGCAATAACAACTCAATTCAGGTTGAACGAGGGAAATACACTCGTAAAAAATATTCCGGTACCACCCGTCAATCTTTATAATTATACAGGCACTTATGCAAACATTACAGAGTATTCTGATTCTCTTATGGCAGGATCTTCATCATCTGTGCTTGAACTGAAATATCTGAATAACGGAACATCTTCCGAAAACGCAGGCTGGCTGGATTATTTAACCCTACATGGCAGAAAACGGAACATATTCAACGGAACCCGGCAACAATACAGTGATTCGAAGTCGGTTGCCCCGGGCAGTATTACTGAATTCAGGATAACAAGCAGTAATAATAATGCAATTATCTGGGAAGTAAGTGACCAGTTCAATATAAAGATGATCGGATATACAAAGTCAGGAGAAACAATGTCATTCAGGGACAGTTCTCATATCCTTAAAACATACATTGCATTCACAGCCTCTTCTGCCCTGTCACCTGTTATCAGGAGTAACGCAGTTCCAAATCAGGATCTGCACGGATCGCCGGCAGCAGATATGATAATCGTTACTCATCCTCTTTTTCTTCTTCATGCCCAAAAGCTGGCTGATATACATCAGTCCCACGACGGGTTAGTTTCATATATTGTTACTCCGGAACAGATTTATAATGAATTCTCCGGGGGGATTCCTGATATAGCTGCAATCAGGAATTTTGTCAGATTCAAATACCTCAATCAGAAAAACAGAGAAAGACCACTTAAATATCTTCTGCTTTTCGGGGACGGGTCATACGAGAATAAAACTCTTCCTCCGGATAATCCAAACTTCATACTCACTTACCAGTCGCAGAATTCAAATGTTGTAGTATCATCTTTCACATCTGATGATTTTTACGGACTGCTCGACGATAATGAGGGTGAGGCAGACGGCACTGAGGATATCGGAATAGGGCGTCTTCCGGTTTCTGATACCACTCAGGCCGGAATAGTCATTTCAAAAATCCAGACTTACATTGATCCTGTAAATATGGGGGATTGGAAAAATATTATCTGCCTTGTTGCCGATGATGAGGATGGCAACACACATCTTTCAGACGCAGAAGGGCTTGCCAGGATAATTCAGGATAGTGTTCCCGCTTTTAATATAGATAAGATATATCTCGATGCATTCAGACAAAGCACATCGGCTAACGGACAATCATATCCAAATGTGAATCAGGCTATTAATGACCGTATAAACTCCGGATGTCTTATATTTAATTACGTGGGGCATGGAAGTGAAAATGGGTTGGCTCATGAAGGAGTACTCAAACCTGAAGATATTAATTCATGGCAAAACGCGGGGAAATTACCTCTTTTTATAACTGCCACCTGCGAATTCAGCAGGTTTGATGACATTGAAATAAACTCCCTCACAGGAGACATGACAGGCAAACCATCTGCCGGAGAACTTGTTCTGGTGGGAAGCAAAACCGGTGCAATTGCTCTAATGTCAACCACCCGCGTAGTATACTCGGCCCCAAACCATTTCCTGAACAGGAATATATTCAACTTTGCCTTCGACAGGGACTCTGCAGGAAATGCTCTTGCCCTGGGTGATATAATCCGTCTGGCCAAAAATAATTCAGGGACCGGACCAAACAAGAGAAACTTCACACTGTTGGGCGATCCGGCGCTCAGGCTTGCATACCCCTGGCACGGAAATGTCATTACCGATTCAGTGAACAATGTTTCGGTTACTGATCAGATCGACAGCCTCAAGGCACTTTCAATAATTACAATTGCAGGACATGTGGAAGATATCAGCGGAAACCTGATGGATAATTTTAACGGTATTGTTTCTCCTGTCGTATTCGATAAGGAAACCAATATAAGGACCCTTGCCAATGACGGAGGACAGAGTATTGAATTTCCAATCAGGAACAATATCCTGTTCAAGGGAAACACAAAAGCAAAAAACGGAAGGTTCAGCTTTTCTTTTATTGTTCCAAGAGATATTGATTATTCGGTCGGATATGGCAAGATAAGTTACTATGCATCGGGAGAGGAGGGAGATATGAATGGACAATTTAAGGAGATAATTGTAGGTGGATTCTCCAAAGCTGTCGTAACCGACATGACAGGACCTGATATAAAACTTTTCATGAATGATACACTGTTTAAAAACGGGGGCATGACAAACAATACTCCGAAACTGCTTGCGATAATTGAAGACCAGGGAGGGATAAACACAACCGGATCAGGAATAGGTCATGATCTGACAGCATATATGGATGATGACCCAAACAAATCTTTTGTTCTCAATAACTATTTTGAGACCGATTTTGATAACTTCAGGAAAGGAAGAATAGTTTATGACCTCACCGGGCTGCCGGAAGGAAGCCATACACTTACACTGAAGGCATGGGATAATTACAATAACTCATCCGTTGAAACAATAGCTTTTGTTGTTGAAACCGATGGTAAATTCGTGATTAATAACCTCATGAACTATCCAAATCCTTTCTTCAATGAAACCCGGATAACTGCTGAACATAACAGACCGGATTACGAGCTCGATATCACCATAAATATTTATAACCTTAGCGGCACAGTAATTAAGATTATCAGAACCAAGGTTCAATCCTCTGGTTTCAGTCTGCCACCGGTGGTTTGGGATGGCACGAATGACGGAGGAAGCAGGGTTGGAAGAGGATTATACCCTTACTCGGTAATAATATCGACTTCTGAAGGTGAAACTTGCAGAGTTTCAGGACGAATGATCATTTTATAGTGTAAACACAATAAGAGCGGAATATTTTTGTTTTATATTTGCAAAGTCGAAGTAAAGGATTAAAATGAAGAAAAGTGCAGTTGTATTATTATTGCTGATTACAGCCCTGACCTGCAGGCCGGTACTGTACGGGCAGCAAAATTCCGGTGAGCTGAATGCCATACAGACTGTCGTTCCTTTCCTCACCATTGCGCCTGATTCAAGAGCAGGAGGTATGGGCGATGCAGGAGTGGCTACTTCACCTGATGTATACAGCATGCACTGGAATCCCGCTAAATTCGCTTTTATAGATGGAAAGGGTGGTATCGGGCTTTCATATTCTCCATGGCTTAGAACATTGGTACCCGATATAAATATTGCACTTCTTTCAGGCTACTCCCGTATTGACAGAAAACAGGTAGTCAGTGCAAGCCTTCTGTACTCATCCCTCGGAGATGTTCCCTTTACCGATGAATTCGGAAACCTCGAACGTACATTTACACCAAACGAATTTTCTTTTGATGCCGGATATTCAAGGTTATTTAATGATTATCTTTCCGGAGGTATCGCTTTCAGGTTTATCTATTCCAATCTTACGGGAGGATCCTATTCAGGTGGAGTGGCAACTAAACCTGGTATTTCTTTTGCAGCTGATATTTCAGGTTACTATAATAAAGATATATCTGTTTTTGATAAAAGCGGACTTATCGCAGTTGGGCTTAACTTTTCCAATATAGGATCAAAGATGAGCTATTCAGATTCACAGACATCTGATTTTATTCCTATGAACATGAGACTGGGAAGCTCTTTTACGGTAGATCTTGACAGCTATAACAAGATCACTCTCTCACTTGATCTTAATAAGCTTCTTGTCCCGACACCTCCAATCTACAGCAGTTCAAATCCCGACAGCATTATTGCAGGAAAAGATCCGAATGTGGCTGTCCCTGTTGCTATATTCCAGTCGTTTTATGATGCACCGGGGGGGTTTAAGGAGGAGATGCATGAAATCACCTATTCACTTGGAGCTGAATACTGGTATAATAATGTTTTTGCATTAAGGGCCGGGTATTTCCATGAGCACGAAACCAAGGGAAACCGTAAGTACTTTACTGCCGGAGCAGGTCTCAGGCTGAATGCCTTCACACTCGATTTCTCTTATCTTATACCTCTTGTTGCGAATCACCCGCTGGCTAAAACACTTAGATTTTCTCTTGCATTCGATATAAATGCACTGCGAAACTCAGGTAAATCAAAAGGATGAAAATCAGAATTGGCCAGGGCATTGATTTCCACAGGCTTGAAACAGGTTTAGAACTATGGCTCGGTGGTATATTAATACCTTCCGAAAAAGGTTGCGTGGCACACTCCGATGGCGATGTTCTTATTCATGCTATATGTGACGGACTTCTCGGAGCAGCAGGATTAAGAGATATTGGTTATTACTTTCCCGACAGCAGTGATGATTTTAAAGACATCGACAGCAAAATCCTGCTGGAGAGAACATTTAGCCTTATCAGAAAAAACAGGTACAATATTATCAATCTCGATTGCACTGTCTGCCTTGAAAATCCAAGAATATCCCCTTTCATCCCTGAAATGAAAGAAACCATAGCGGCATTGCTGTCTACTGATCCGGAAAATGTGGCAATAAAGGCAACTACAACCGAGAAACTTGGCTTTACAGGAAGGGAGGAAGGGATCATGGCACTTGCTGTTGTCCTTATTTCACAGACCTGAAATTTGTATCAAAACACGGGTTTTTGATGGAGAAGATTACTTTAGTCCTTGGTGCAAGTACTAAGCCTGAACGATTTTCGAACAAGGCAATAAAAAGATTGCAAAAACTCAATTACCCGGTAATTGCACTGGGATTACGGGAAGATTATATCGGGGAACTAAGGATACTGAAGGGGATGCCTCAAGACCTTGGGCCTGTGCATACGATAGCATTGTATCTTGGTGCAGGTAATCAGAAACAATATTATGATTATATTATTTCTCTGAAACCAAGGAGAATAATTTTCAATCCGGGAACCATAAATTTTGAACTTACGGCGCTGGCTCAGAAAAATGGGATAGAAACCATCAATGATTGTTTGCTTGATATGCTTAATCTCGGCAGCTACTAGTTGCCAGGGCTTACTTTTACAGCCTGTTTCACTTCACAACCCTGTCAATCATTTCATCATCTGCAATATTCGGCAAAGTAACCTTTAACCCCGGTGTCCTTTCCATTTCTCTCTTAATTGTAAATATCGCTTCCTTGTTTCTGGCCCAGCTCCTTCTGGCAATTCCGTTGTTCACATCCCAGTGAAGCATTCTGCGTAGCCTTATTCCTGCTTCAGCCGAACCGTCAAGAACCATACCAAAACCTCCGTTTATCACCTCTCCCCAGCCAACTCCGCCTCCATTATGCAACGACACCCATGTCGCCCCTCTGAAAGAATCACCTATTACGTTATGAACAGCCATATCACTTGTAAACTTCGACCCGTCATATATATTTGATGTTTCCCTGTAGGGGGAATCTGTTCCGGAAACATCATGATGGTCGCGACCAATAACAACCGGCGCTGAAATCAAGCCTGATGATACTGCCTGATTAATGGCTTCAGCTATTGATATCCTTCCTTCTGCATCAGCATATAGTATCCTTGCCTGTGAACCTACAACAAGTCTGTTCTTTCCTGCCTCAGTAATCCAGCGGATATTGTCAGACAACTGCCTGCTTATCTCTGCAGGTGCTGTCTTTGAGATCTTAATCAGAACATCAGCAGCTATCCTGTCAGAAACCTCAAGGTCAGCGGGATCATTTGAACAGCATACCCATCTGAAAGGTCCGAATCCATAATCAAAACACAGGGGCCCCATTATATCCTGTACATAGGATGGATACCTGAATTCACTCTTTTCTCCCATAACATCAGCCCCGGCACGGGATGCCTCAAGAAGAAATGCATTACCATAATCAAAGAAGTAGGTCCCCTTTTCCGAGTGCCTGTTTATAGCAGCCACCTGCCTTATAAGTGATCTGTGTACCGCCTCCTTAAACTTCTCATTATTGTCAGACATCATTCTGTTTGATTCTTCAAAGCTGTAACCTGCAGGATAATATCCACCTGCCCAGGGATTATGCAATGAGGTCTGGTCCGATCCGATATCAACTCTTATATTCTCATCAGCAAATCTCTCCCACACATCTACTATATTGCCTTCAAAAGCAATCGAAGTAACCTTTCCTGCAGTCAGAACTTCTCTTACTCTCTTAACCAGATCATCAATATTGGTACATACTTCATCGATCCAGCCCTGTGATAACCGTGTCTGAATAACTTTAGGATTTACCTCTGCAATAACGGAAATCAGTCCTGCAATACTGGCTGCCTTGGGTTGCGCTCCCGACATGCCTCCAAGTCCTGAAGAGAGAAACAGTCTGCCGTAAAAGGCATCTCCAGGTTTCATCCTGGCAGCATTTAGTAAGGTTATTGTAGTTCCGTGAACAATTCCCTGCGGTCCGATATACATATAGGAACCTGCTGTCATCTGTCCATACTGTGAGACTCCAAGTGCATTGAATTTCTCCCAGTGATCCTGTGATGAATAATTCGGGATTACCATCCCGTTTGTAACCACAAGTCTCGGAGCATCCTGGTGTGATGGGAAAAGCCCCATAGGATGGCCAGAGTATACTACAAGTGTCTGTTCATCGGTCATCTCTGAAAGGTATTTCATTGTGATCCTGTACTGAGCCCAGTTCTGAAAAACAGCCCCGTTTCCGCCATATGTTATAAGTTCATGCGGATGCTGAGCCACAGCATTATCAAGATTATTTGAGATCATCAGCATTATTGCAGCAGCACTGAGGGAAGAGTGAGGAAAATCCTTAATATTACGTGATTTTATCTTATAATCAGGCCTGAACCTGTACATATATATCCTTCCATATTCCTCAAGCTCCATCGCAAACTCCTGAACAAGCTTGCTGTGAAACCTGACAGGAAAGTACCTGAGAGCATTCTTTATCGCAAGTTTCCGCTCCTCTTTATCCAGTATTGCTTTCCTCCGTGGAGCATGATTAATAGTTATATCATACTCTTTTACAGGAGGTAATTCTTCGGGGATGCCTTCAGAGACCATTTTTTTAAAATCAGCTGATGTCATACATATCTTGATTTTTTTGTAAAGTTAGCAAAAACAAAAAAGCTGATTCGTGGGAACCAGCCTTCTTTAAATAAATATCGTAAAATCTAAATCTGACCCTCTCTAATTATTTCATCATCGACAAGGATCCTTCCGCAATATTCACAAACTATGATCTTCTTCCTCGATTTGATATCAAGTTGCCTCTGAGGAGGGATCTGGTTAAAACATCCTCCACAGGCATCTCTCTGAACAGACACTACAGCCAGCCCGTTTCTTGCGTTGGAGCGAATCCTTTTATAAGCAGTCAGCAACCTTTCTTCAATAATTGCTTCAACCTTTTCTGATTTTTTATAAAGTCCCTCTTCTTCCTTCTGCGTATCGGATATTATCTCATCAAGTTCTGATTTCTTATTGTCAAGATCTGTTTTCCGATCTGCCAGCAAAGCTTCAGAATCAGCAATGACAAGCTTTTTTTCCTCAATCTGAAATGTGAATTCCCGTATCTTTTTATTGTATAGTTCAATCTCAAGATTCTGATATTCTATCTCTTTTGAAAGAGAATCATACTCGCGGTTATTCCTGACATTTTTCTGTTGATCATCATATTTCTTAATGAGTGTTTCAGATGCAGAAATCTCATTATGCTTTGTTGCAACAGCTTTTTCAAGGTTTAATACCTCTTCCTTAATATTGCCAAGTCTTGTCTCGAGTCCTGCTATTTCATCCTCCAGGTCCTGTACCTCAAGTGGTAATTCACCTCTCAGTGTTTTAATTTTATCTATCTCTGAATCAACCAGCTGCAGATTAAATAATGCTCTCAGTCTGTCTTCTATTGAGATTTCAGAATCATGTGATTTCACTTTTTCCATCTTTACAGATAATTTATCGGATTTGTATTTGTTTTTGAAAACCGGACTGCAAATTTAGGGAATTTTTTGATAATTAGGTCGTATAAAATTTCAGTTGAGTATTTTTCACTCTCATAATGGCCTGAATCGATCATTAAAATCCTGTTTTCAGCATCAAAAAAATTATGGTATTTAATATCAGCTGTTACAAACGCATCAGCTCCTGATGATATTGCATCATTGAGCAGTGATGATCCTGCTCCTCCACAGAGTGAAATTTTTTTTAATTCTCTGCCGATACTCCTGGAATATCGTATCCCCCTTGAATTAAAAACATCGGATACCAATTTTAAAAAGTCCATTTCAGGCAGTGCAACAGGAAGTTCTCCTATGCATCCCATACCGAACTCAACATTATTATTTACAAGTGAATAAATGTCATATGCAACCTCCTCATAAGGATGTGCCTCAATGAGCGCTTTTATTACCTTGTCCTTAAGATGAGACAGCAAAACAGTTTCAAATCTGATCTCTGTTTCAAAATGAAGCTTTCCCTTTTCACCTGCAAAAGGATTTGTGTTTTCACCCCCTCTGAAGCTTCCTTTACCCTGACTTGTAAAACTACAGCTGTCATAATTGCCTATTACTCCGGAACCAGCAGAGAAGACAGCTTCCCTGACAACATCCAGATGGCTTTCAGGGATATATGTTACCAGTTTCAGCAACTTCTCCTTTAACGGAACAAGAACTCTGACATCCTGTAAATTAAGCTTTTCTGCCATTTTTCTGCTTACTCCGTAACTCACCATATCCAGATTGGTATGTGCTGAGTATATTGCAACATCATTACGTATAGCCTTTAGAATTATCCTTTCAGTATATGTTTTACCTGAGAGGCTTATTATGCCTTTAAAGATAACCGGATGGTGTGAAATAATAAGATCAGCAGCATTCTCAATGGCCTCATCAAGAACTTCATCAGTTACATCCAGGGTAAGCAGTGCCGATGTGATAACTTTTTCAGGATCACCTACCTGAAGTCCGGAATTGTCATACTTTACCTGAAATGACAGTGGTATCTCTGAATCGAGGTACTGAGTTAATTCTTTTAATTTCATATTGCTATTTCTCTGTGGCCCTCTGTGGTCCTCTGTGAACTCTGTGACAGTTCTTATTTTTAGTTACACAGAGAGACACAGAGGGACACAGAAGAGTATTTAAATATTGTCCCGTATATCAAGAAGGATTGATTTAACTCTAAGGAGCGATTCGTTTATTTCATACTTGTAGTCAGTCTCGTCCCATTTTCCGGAGAGTTTCTTCCTGGCTCCGTCAAGGGTCATTCCCTCCTCCTTTAACAGGTGGTAGATTATTTTCAGGTTCTTAATATCTGCCTGGGTGAATAACCTGTTACCTTTTTTGTTCTTCATGGGTTTGAGTATGTCGAACTCATTTTCCCAGAAACGGACAGTTGATACCGGAACATTCAGCATTTCAGCTACTTCCCCGATGGCATAATAAAGTTTTTCTACTTTCTTTTCTTTGTAAGGCATGGTAACTTATCATAAATGAATAAAGCCTAATCAAAAGACTGGCCGGTCTTAGAAGCAATCTCTATCATTCTTTCATATTCTGCAGGAGTAAGATCTTCAAAGTAATAATTTACCGGATCAACATTTCTTCCATTCAGCTTTATCTCATAATGAAGGTGATTTGCAACAGATGTGCCGGTATTGCCAACATAACCAATCACATCTCCTCTTTTAACCTTCTGTCCTTTCCTGACATTGAAATTGCTAAGGTGTGCGTATATGCTTGAATAACCGAAACCGTGGTCAATTATTATATTTTTTCCCAGTCCTCTTTGTGACGACTGAACAGCAGATATAACACCGTCTCCTGTAGCATATACCTCAGTATCGGCCGGAGCAGTGAAATCCATTCCGCTGTGGAATTTGGTTATCTTGTAAATGGGATGTATCCTTAATCCATAGCCTGATGCTGTTCTGGTAAGGTCATCATTGGAAATAGGCAGAATAGCAGGAACTGATTTCAGCATTTCCTCTTTACGATGCGACAGATTAATAAGTTCATCAAATGATTTTGACTGAAGGTATACTCTTTTTCGTATTTTATCAAGCCGGCTGGCAGTTTCAATGACAAGATCAGAATTACTGTATCCTTCAAGGTTCACGTACCTGTTAATGCCACCTGTACCCCCCTCGCGAAAAGTTGCAGGGATAGGCTCGGCTTCAAATATGGTACGGTAGAGATTATCATCAGTTTTCTGAAGGTCCTCAAGCACTTTCTCCACATCAGTCATCTCTCTGTTAATAAGATCGTATTGAATTGTAAGCTGTTGAATCTCGCGCTCCAGGGCCTTTTCCCTGGGGGAATCAAAAAAAGCGGCAAAAATCACCCAGTAAACAAAGGCTATTATAACTGAACCTATGAAATAAGCGAGAAATCTCAGCAAAATATCTTTGATACCTAGTCGGACTTTGTCAAAACTAAGCGATTCCGGATTGAATTTATACTTTGGCCGCAGCATAACCGGGCAAATATAATCAATTCTGAAAATAAATGAAAATCTGAATCAGGTAAGGTGAATGTGATGGCAGAAGAAGAAATGCCTATCTGAATTTTGTCCTGGAAGCAAGAACCTGTATCATTTCATTGTACTCTTCCACAGTCATATCATTATTGAAGAAATTGATAGGATTCTTATGCTGTCCGAACAGGTCAATCTGGTAATGTAAATGTGGCCCTGAAGATGTACCGGTATTGCCACTCAATCCAATCAGATCACCTCTTTTTACATTTAAACCTTTTGATACATTGATCTGACTCAGATGTCCGTATGTTGTACGAAGGCCATAACCATGATCAATAACAATAAAATTCCCGAATCCCATGGAGTTCCAGCCTGATTCAATTACAGTTCCGTTACCGGTTGCATAAACTTCAGTAGCGTATGGAACAGAAAAATCCTGACCGTAATGCATTCTGGGAGTGCCTAGTACAGGATGAACCTCACGGAACCTGAATCCGTCACCCAGTCTGTATTGAACATCCACAGGGCTGATCATGGGCTGATGATCCATCTCTATCCTCCACTCACCTGCCTGTTCATAAATTGCCTTGAACGATTCTTTCTGAACAGTTGCCATATTCTTGATTACATCAATCCTGGAGCGATAGGAAATAAGAAGATCTGAATTGATTAATCCGGCCAGATCCCTGTATCGGTCGACACCTCCATAACCTGCTTTTCTGTACGACTCGGGAATTGTATCCATATCAAGAATAGGACGATATCTTATGTCCTCCGACATACGGAAACTTTTCAATGTTTCCATCGAATTATCAAGCTGCCTGCCAACAAGGGAATACTGAAGCCTGAGATTCTCAACCTGCTGACTGAGCAATTTTTCCTTCGGAGAACCAAACAGGTTCCTGAAGATCATTACGTAAACAACAGTAATTAGCAGAGAAAGTGCAAACCAAACCAGGGTGCGCATTACCTTCATTCCAAAGGATAACCTCACCCGCTTGTATTGCAGTTCAGTAACATCAAAAATATATTTTCTGTTTTTGAACAAAAGCAATCCCTTTTTGAATATTTTCAAGGACAATCTACAAATCTAAAGCAAAAAAATTAATTTTACAAGCCGTTTTCCAGGCTTATTTTTTAAAAAGATGATAAAAAACATAAAATCCCGGGAGCTGAGACAGCTATTTTTTGAATTCTTCAGGTCGAAAGGTCATACAATAGTGCCATCTGCCCCAATGGTTATAAAAAACGATCCGACACTGATGTTTACCAACGCAGGGATGAACCAGTTCAAAGATATCTTTCTCGGCCACCAGCAACCCGGTAATAAAAGAGTTGCAAATTCTCAGAAATGCCTCAGGGTGTCAGGAAAACACAATGATCTCGAAGAGGTGGGGCATGACACTTATCACCATACAATGTTCGAAATGCTTGGGAACTGGTCATTTGGCGACTATTTTAAAAAAGAGTCGATTGAATGGGCATGGGAGTTGCTTGTACATAACCTGGGGATACCTGAAGACAGGTTGTATGCAACAATATTTGAAGGAAGCATGGAGGATAATATTGAACGTGATAATGAGGCATCCGGTTACTGGAAAAGTTGTTTTTCCGACCCGGAAGGCAGGATTATTGAAGGCTCAAAAAAGGATAATTTCTGGGAAATGGGTGAAAGCGGGCCATGCGGACCATGCTCAGAGATACATGTTGATATACGTGATGATGCTGAAAGAAAGAAGATTGCAGGCAGAGATCTGGTCAATAAGGGACACCCTCATGTAATTGAGGTTTGGAACCTGGTTTTTATCCAGTATAACAGAAAAGCAGACGGAACCCTCGAACAGCTGCCGTCGAAACATGTCGACACCGGAATGGGATTCGAAAGGCTTTGCATGATCGTTCAGGGCAGGAAGTCAAATTATGAAACTGATATCTTTCAGTCGGTTATCAGCGAAATATCTTTAATAGCAGGAAAACCATACGGCAAGAATGAAAAATGGGATGTTGCCCTCAGAGTAATTGCCGACCACCTGAGAGCTGTTGCCTTCTCAATAGCTGACGGGCAGATACCTTCGAACAATAAAGCCGGATATGTTATAAGAAGGATTCTTCGAAGAGCTGTCAGATATGGGTACAATAACCTGGGAATGGAAGAACCTTTCATTTATAAGCTTATACCTGTGTTTTCTGAAACAATGGGCAATCAATACCCCGAACTCGAATCGGGAAAGGAAAATATTGCAAAAATCATTTTCGAAGAGGAGGCAGCTTTTCTTAAAACGCTGGGCAAAGGGTTGAAAATGATCGACAAAATGGTAGCTGACCTCAGGAAGGATAAAAAGAATACCCTTCCCGGAAAAGCTGCATTTGAGCTTTACGACACATTTGGTTTCCCTGTTGACCTGACGCAGCTTATTCTCAAAGAAAATAAAATGGACATTGACACTCACGGATTTGAAGAAGAGATGAAGGCCCAGAAGGAACGTTCACGCGAGGATGCGGTAGTTGAGACTACCGACTGGACAATAGTAAATGGCATAGAAGGAACTCTCTTTACAGGGTATCAGAAGACTGAAGATGACGTTGTCATAACAAAATACAGGAAAGTAAAGGGCAAGGGAAAGGATACCATACATCTGGTGCTTAACAAAACCCCATTTTACGGGGAGGCAGGAGGACAGACCGGCGATACGGGAGTTCTCTTTTCAGCAGAAGAAAAAATATTAATTTCTGACACTATCAAAGAAAACAATCTTATTATACACATAGCTTCGAAAATTCCTTCAGTTCCGACTGCTCAGTTCAAGGCAATCGTTGATCTTGAAAAGAGGCTGATGACTGCAAATAATCATACGGCCACCCATCTTCTTCATCAGGCTCTCAGGGCTGTCCTCGGCAATCATGTTGAGCAGAAAGGATCGCTGGTAACCCCGGAACGTCTTCGTTTCGATTTCAGTCATTTCAGCAAACCGGGGAAAGAAGAACTCGCCAGGGTTGAGAATATGGTTAACAGGCTGATAAGGGAGAATCACTCAGGCAAAGTTACCGATGGTATCCCTATGGAAAAAGCAAAAGCTATGGGTGCCATGGCGCTTTTCGGCGAAAAATACGGAGACAGGGTAAGGGTTGTTGAATTCGGGAGTTCAGTAGAACTTTGCGGTGGAACACATGTGGAATCAACCGGAAGCATAGGCCTCCTTAAAATTGTTTCAGAAAGTGCAATAGCTGCAGGTATAAGAAGAATTGAGGCCGTAACGGCTGAGAAAGCAATGGAGTTTATAAATGAAAAAATCAGTACTCTTGATGATATCTCTGCCATGCTGAAGAGTACCGGAAACGTTAAGGAAAGTGTTGAGAAACTGTTGTCCGATAACTCTTCACTAAAAAAGACTATCGAAAGATTCGAAGCTCAGTCAGCTGAAATGATAATCAGGGATCTATCGAAAAAGGCTGTTTCTGTTAACAATCTTAATTTCATTTCCGGACAGCTTGATAATGAATCTCCCGAAATGCTGAGAAATATAGCCTTCCATCTGCGTAAATCTTCAGAAAATACGGTATTGGCGCTTGGATCAGCATCAGGTGGTAAAGCAAATATTGTTGTTATGGTCAGCGATAATCTTATCAAAGAGCGAAATATAAGCGCAACAGCATTAATCAAAGAGGTATCGGGTGAGATCAATGGTGGTGGTGGTGGGCAGCCATTTCTAGCTACAGCCGGAGGTAAGAATCCGGCAGGGATTGCGAGGGCACTCGAAAAAGTGTTCTTGCTGATCCAGAAATCATAATGGTGATTGCGGCCTGAATATCAGTATAATTTTGTATCATTCGAAATATCACTTAAAATCATATCTGATTAAGTGTCTGATTATATTACACTTAAATGATCCTAAATGATTAGTATATATGCTGATTGATAATTGTTCGAAAATTATTATTAGAATTGTTGCCTGAACGAACTACATTTATCATGGAAGTAAAAAGAACCTTTGATATAATTCAGCTGAAATGATCGATAAAGAGGGATGGCTTCATACCGGTGATATTGGTGTTATTGAAGAGGGTAAATTCCTCAGGATCACCGACAGGAAAAGGAGATGTTCAAACTTTCAGCCGGAAAGTACATTGCCCCTCAAGAAGCTACAGTTCAGGGATAACAGTGAGATGATCGAAATCCCTGAAGTAATTTACAGGTACAGCAAGGAAGTAAAGGAGGTTAACAAATCACTCGGCGAATTTGAACAGATAAAAAGGTTCCGTCTTGTTACTGAAGAATGGACCCCTGCAACCGGAGAACTATCCCCTACCCTGAAGCTCAAAAGGAACTATCTGGCAATTGAATATAAAGACATCATCAATGAGATCTATTTCGGAGGAGATAAGAATTTCAATATTCTCTTAATGATCAGGAATGGCATTGACAGTGTACTAAAGAACCTTCCCCGGTTTTAGCTAAATCAGCTTTTGTACTTTTAAATATGAAATGATACTGTCATAATTCATATGCATCAGGGTCAACGCATTTAAATTTTAATGAGTATCCGGCATAATGCACATAAACTCTTTGATTTTTTTA
>MENI01000007.1:35423-53806 GCA_001768195.1 Bacteroidetes bacterium GWA2_40_15
CAATAAGGCTATAATCCCCCCGCCTGTATTGCTTCCACTAAGAGATTCCACATATTACTCAACTTTCATTATCATTATTAACGGAGTAACTGACACTCTTGAGTTCCGTTACTGGAGCTATCCGCATCTGGTGACTAAGGAGTGCGGCTATACCTTTTATCATCACATTGATACTGTTTATCACACAAAGAATGCAATAGATTCCATTTCAAAAACAGATGAAAATGTAACAACAATTAATGGAGAGAATTTCAGGATATATTATTAGTGCATTGCTGGGTCTGATTTGCTTCACCGTAAGGGCCAATGCTCAGGATACTGTTCAGTTTCCGATGAAAATCAGATTTGGTATCGAAGCTGCAGGCTCTGCAAAGTACTTTTATGAGAAAGACAGGGTCAATTTTGAAGGGTATTTTAATATTGACTTAAGTGAAAAATATTCATTTGTGTTTATTGCCGGACGGTCTGATTACAGTTATGCACGTTACAGGGATACCAGTTTTCTCATGTACGATTACAGGACAAAGGGGACTTATTTCCGGACCGGGTTTGATGTAAATCTGTTAAAACCCGAAAAATCCCAGGGCAAGTATTCAGTCAGTGTTGGTATAAGATACGGATTAAGTCATTTTACTTATGAAATACCGACTATAACTCACAAAAACTATTGGGGTAAATACCATACTTCGGTATCTTCAACCGATGAATGGGCCCATTTTTTTGAATTCACACCAGGGGTAAGGGCTGAAATTACAAAGAACTTAAGTCTGGGCTGGGCAGTAAGTATAAGAAAAATAATTGATGCCGGAACCGGCCAGCACCTTAAACCTGTATATCTTCCCGGATATGGTAACGGATCAAAATCATTCAGCCCCGGTATAAGTTACTATATTATTTGGAGCATTCCTTTCAAGACTAAAAGGATTATAATCCTGCCTGAAGAGGAGGAGGAAGACGAAGGTGATCTCCAGCAAAATCCGGGAGATTCTACCCCGGACGGATTCAGACAATAATGCCTGATAAAATATTAAGACTGTTCAGGCTTCCGGCTGAAAATGTATAACCCGATGAAGGTTATAAGTCCGTTAAGCAGCAGTAATTCAAATCCGAATTTATACCCGTTGAATAATACTTCAGAATAGCTGCTGAGGATAAAACATATTACTGGTGAAAGTATTGCAATAGCCGGAGTCAGCTTATCTTTAACCAGTCTCCTTGTGAATAATCCGAAGGAATAGAGGCCCAGCAACGGGCCGTAAGTATAACCTGCTATCGTAAATAGTTTATCTATAACTGCCTTATCATCAAGCATCCCGAAAATAAGAACAGCTATAAAGAAAAGTAATGCTATCGAAAGGTGAACAACATACCTGATCCTCGTTTTGGTTTTTTCAGATATTCCTTTTCTTTCATTAAGTCCAAGGAAATCGATGCTTACTGAAGTTGTAAGTGAAGTCAGTGCACCGTCAGCACTCGGGAACGCTGCAGAAATAAGACCGATAAAGAAAACCAGGCCTGCAACAGGACCAAGATATCTGACAGCAACAGTGGGGAAAATCTCATCACTTGATGCTACTGACACTCCTCTTGTCTGAACATAGATCAACAACAGTGCACCCAGAAAGAGGAATAAGAGATTAACAAACACCAGTATTCCGCTGAATGTGAACATATTCTTCTGTGCCTCCCCGATATTCCGGCAGCTAAGGTTTTTCTGCATCATCTCCTGGTCAAGTCCTGTCATGGTTATTGTAATAAACATTCCGCTGAAGAACTGCTTCAGGAAAAACCGCTCATGAGTCCAGTCAGTAATAAACATTTTTGATGCAGAACTATTTTTAACCTGTGTAAACAGATCAGGAATTGATATATCAAGATCCTTGCTGATATATATTACTGAAAGCACCACAGCAAGAAGCATAAATGTAGTTTGAAGAGTATCCGTCCATATAATTGTCCTGATCCCGCCTTTAAGGGTATAAAGGATTATCAGGACGATGAAGATCAGAACATTTATCCAGAAGGGTACATTCCATTCATCAAATACAAATATCTGCAAAACACTAATAACCAAATACATACGCAAAGAGGCCCCAATTGTTCTTGAAATTATAAAAAATCCGGCTCCGGTTTTATATGACCAGAAACCGAATCTCTGATCGAGATATGAGTAGATCGATGTAAGTTTAAGCTTGTAATATAAGGGCATCAGCACAGTAGCGATGACAAAATATCCGAAAAGGTAACCGAAAACAACTACCATATAACTGAACTGGGTTTCTTTTACCCATCCCGGAAGTGACATGAAGGTAACCCCCGACAGGGAGGCGCCTATCATACCATAGGCAACAACGAACCAGGGAGATACCTTATTACCAATAAAAAATGACTGGTTATCAGCCTTTCTTGCCGTAATCCACGTTACAAGAAACAAAAGTAAAGTATAGGCAAGGAAGATAGATAATATCAGGAAAGGAGTCATAGTAAAATGTTTTGTTTGCAAGATTAACAAAAAAAGCAAGACAGAAAACCATGTCCGGATATAATATCAACGCAAAATTGAATTATTTTTGCCCTAATAATAAGTAAATATGAGTTATACAGAATTCCCGTCGAGGCTGCTGGAAAATGCTGTGAATGAATTTGCTTCCCTCCCGGGGGTAGGAAGGAAGACAGCATTCAGGCTTGTGATGAATCTGCTGAGAAGAGATGCTGAAGATGTCAGAAGATTCGGAGAGAGCATCATCAGGTTGCATGGAGAGATTCACTACTGCAGACTATGTCATAACATATCGGATACAGAAGTTTGCAATATCTGTAATGATGACAAGCGGGACAAAAGCATAATATGTGTAGTTGAAAACATCCAGGATGTTATGGCAATTGAGAATACGAGACAGTTCAGGGGAGTTTATCATGTGCTGGGAGGCATAATCTCTCCTATTGACGGTATAGGGCCTGCTGATCTGAAGATCGAAAGTCTGGAGGAAAAGGTAAAGGAGGGAGGAATCAATGAGGTCATTTTTGCTTTAAGTACAACAATGGAAGGTGACACAACAAACTTTTATCTCTATAAAAAGTTAAGCAGATATAACATCAGTCTTACCACTCTTGCACGGGGCGTCGCAGTCGGTGATGAGCTTGAATACACCGATGAGATTACACTCGGTCGGGCAATCAATAATAGAAATCCCTATCAGCAATGACATGGAGCTGACTGTTATAATTATAAGCTACAATGTATCAGAATACTTGCGTAAGTGTCTCACTACCGTTAATAAGGCCTGCCGTGGAATTGATTGTGAGATTTATGTTGTTGACAATAATTCAGATGACAACTCATGTTCAATGGTCAGTGAGGAGTTCCCTCATATCTGCCTGATCAAAAATAAAATTAACAAAGGTTATTCATTTGCCAACAACCAGGCAATCAGACTGGCCCGGGGGAAATACATCCTTCTTCTTAATCCCGATACCCTGATTGAAGAGGACGCACTTACCAGGTGTATCGGGTTTATGGATTTACATAGTGATGCAGGAGCGCTTGGTGTTAAAATGGTAAATGGAGAAGGAGAATTCCTTCCCGAATCAAAAAGAGCCTTACCGTCATCAGCCTCTGCATTTTTCAAATCTTTTGGTCTCTCCTGGCTATTTCCGGGTCTGAAAGTATTTAACAGATATTATATGTCAGAAGTAGGGCTCGATGAAATATCAGAAAACGAGATTATATCAGGCGCCTTTATGTTTATAAGGAGGGAGACACTGAACAGTACCGGGTTACTTGATGAAGATTATTTCATTTATGGAGAAGATGTTGATCTTAGCTACAGGATACTCGAAGCGGGATATAAAAATTATTATTTCCCGGAAGTTAAAATCACCCACTATAAAGGACGCAGTACTCCAAGGAATAAATATGATGATATATTCAATTTTTATAAAGCAATGAGGATTTACATTAAGAAGCGGCGTGCCGGGGGTAAATTCAGATATTCATCATATTTTCTTATTCCCGGAGTTTATTTCAGGGAAGTACTCGCCCTTCTGTTCCGGTTCTTTCAAAAGACATTCAGAAAATGATGCTCCGCGAACAGATTTTTCAGACACACCAGATCACTCCATCCGGGATTAAAACATTTCCGGCTTCCGCTTGTTTGATAAGAGAGAGATAATTCGTAAATTTAAAGGTTGTACTTTAATATATAAAAGAGAGATAAATGGCAAGGATGAACATTACTCTTCCTGCAATGGGAGAAGGTATCATTGAAGCCACCATCAATAAATGGCTGGTTAAAGAGGGTTCAGTTTTCAGGGAAGATGATCCTCTTGTTGAAGTGGCAACTGACAAAGTTGATTCTGAAATTCCTGCACCTGCAGCAGGAACTCTTGTATCCATTATAGCACCTGAAGGTACAGTTGCAAAAATAGGTGATGTGATAGCAATTGCCGAGAATGATTACAAGCCGGGAAAAGATGATACAAAAAAAATCGAAAATGAAGTAAAAAGGATAAGGGAAACCATAGAAACAGTCAGGAAGGAAGAAGCAGAGGTTGAATCTGTATCGCATGAAATGAAAAGCAGGACCCCTTCAGGTAAATTTATCTCTCCGCTTGTCAGGAGCATAGCAGCAAAGGAGGGCATAAGCTATGCAGATCTTGATGGAATGAAAGGGACAGGTATGGATGGCAGAATAACCAGGGATGATGTTTTTCAGATTTTAACTAATAGAAAAAAAAGAGATGAAACTCATTCATCTGACAAACAAAAAAAACCTTCAGCCTCAATAAAGAGTTCCGGAAAAATCACTGATGGCGATGAGATAATCCAGATGGACAGGGTGAGGATGCTTATTGCTGAACATATGGTAATGTCAAAACGTACATCTGCTCATGTCACTTCATTTATTGATGCTGATGTAACAAGACTGGTTAAATGGAGAAATGCAAACAAAGACAGTTTTCTTGCTTCAGAAGGACAAAAACTCACACTTACACCTATCTTTATTGATGCAGCGGCAAGAGCACTTTATGAGTTACCTATGATAAATATCTCAGTAGACGGAGATAAAATAATCAGGAAAAAGAATATAAATATTGGCATGGCTGCAGCGCTTCCGGACGGTAATCTTATTGTTCCGGTGATAAAAAATGCAAATGAGAAAAATCTGACCGGTCTTGCCAAAGCTGTTAATGACCTGGCTGAAAGGGCCCGGAACAACAAGCTAAAACCCGAGGAGATCACAGGAGGTACATTTACTATCACCAATTTTGGTTCTTACAATAACCTTGCAGGAACTCCGATTATAAATCAGCCACAGGCGGCCATCCTGGGAACAGGCGTTGTAAAGAAAACCCCTGCTGTAATTGAGACACCTGATGGTGATATGATAGCAATCAGGAGTATAATAATCCTTTCCCTGAGTTATGATCACCGGGTAATAGACGGCGCCCTTGCAGGCAAATTCCTGTCCAGGGTAAAAGAGATTCTTGAGAATTACACCTCTGACCTGTCATGACCGGATGTCCTTAAACAAATATTGTTTATGCAGAGATTCATCAAGTGAAACAGCATTTTTAAATAAATTTAGACCACTTTGATAAAAAAGGGTAGAAAGAAAATGGCCTTTTTCTAAATTTCTTATATATTAGTGCCCTTGAGATAATTTTAATAGAAGATTACTTAAATACCAAAGCTCAGATTTCCGCAATTAATCTTGAATAATTCTATGCACCGTAATTCTGTCCGTATTATTTCAATAGTGATAAAGAGGTATTTTCTTTTAACAATTCTGATTTTTGTTTTTTTGAGAACTGATCTTATTTCACAGTCCTCAAGGATTGAAAATAAGAACAATTTCTACGAAGCGGAGAGCTGGATCCTGTTTGAAGCTTATAACGATGCTTTACCATTGTACACTCAACTGTTGAAGATTTATCCAACAAACGCCAATTTCAAATACAGGATAGGTCAATGCTATATTAATATTTCCGGGGAAAAGGAAAAAGCGATCAGTTACCTCGAAGATGCAGTAAAATATATTAATCCGGATTACAGGGAGGGTAATTTTAAAGAGAAGGGGGCTCCATATGATGCACTCTATTACCTTGCTAATGCTTACAGAATAAACAACCAGCTTGACAAAGCCCTTGAAACATACAGATTATTCGGGGAAAATATCAATACTGAAGTTTACGATACAGCAATCGTAAATCTACAGATAAGATCTTGCCTCAATGCCAGGGAACTTATGAGTAAACCTCTTTTCATAAAGGAGACCAATCTCGGAGATATGATAAATGAATCAAACTCTGAATTCAATCCTGTTGTTTCTGACGATGAGAACCTCATAGTTTATGCCAAAAGCGAAGCATTTTATGATGCAATACTCTATTCAATCCGAACCAACGGAAAATGGTCAGCTCCTTTGAACATGAACGAACTTCTCAGAGTCGACAAGGATCTTTTCCCTACCTCACTTTCGAAAGATGGAAAGACGCTCTATTTGTACAGTTCAGCTGAATATGACGGAATTATCTATACATCAGACTTTGATAACGGTACCTGGAATCCGATTAAAAAACTGAATGATAATATCAATACAAAATTCTGGGAATCGCATGCTGCTGTATCACATGATAATAGAAAACTCTACTTTACCAGTAACAGAAAAGGAACATATGGCGGACTTGATATTTATGTTTCTAAAAGAGATACTGCAGGAGACTGGGGATCGGCAGAAAATCTGGGGCCTGTCATAAACTCAATATATAATGAAGAATCTCCGTTTCTGAGCAGTGATGATAAAACACTATTCTTCAGCTCCAGAGGCCATTTCAACATGGGTGGTTATGACGTTTTCTACTCAACACTTCTCGAAAACGGAGAGTGGTCGGTTCCCTTAAATGCCGGTTATCCATTGAATTCTACTGACGACGATTTGTTTTTCAAACCTTCAGGCGACGGATATGAAGGTTTTTATTCAATGGAGAGGCCCAACGGATTCGGGAAAGAGGATATTTACCGCATTGAGATATTCAGCGATGATCATCCCAGAAAGTTCGTTGTGAGAGGAGTGGCAAAAGTCGCCGATCTGTCTGTAAATTTTCTGGACAGCGTAATGATAACTGCAAGAAATGTCTCAGAACCTGATAAAAAATATGTTACTTATACTGATCCAAAGACAGGTGAATATAAATTTGAGCTGCCACACGGTAATTATGAGTTTACATACAAGGGTGATGGAGGAAATGAAGTTGTTAAAAATATTGACTTTCCTATTAATGCAGCTTCAGATAGTTTTGTCCTGCCTGGGACCGTATTGCCCAGGATTGACTATGTTGCAGAATTAAGTGTAGAGAGCAGCAAAAATATCTCAGTCTCAAATGGCGACACATTATATTTCCCTTTAAAGGTCGAACCAGGGTCAATTCTTACTGTTGAGCACTGGCTGGGTGATTCCCTGCAATCTTCCGAAGTATTCCATATTAATGACTCTGTATTTGTTTACAAAATGGTGCCATCCGACGGTAACAACAGGGTTGTTTTCAAGCTTACCGACAAGTTCAATAATACAACTACCACTGATGTTTTCATAACCAGGGAAAAAGATGTTATCAGGCAGCCTGTAATCCGCCCTGAATACAGAAGGGTCATAGCCGATAAACAAATTGAAGCCATTTCCGGTATGTTTAAGGAGAGATCGACAGGTGAATTATCAGAAGTAATTGCAGGGATTAAGCTCAGGCAGCATGAATTTGGAAATATCGATGATTACATATCATATCTTAAAGCAGAAGCTGCCAGGAAAAGCATCAGCCCCGAGGAGGTCGATAAACTTGCACTGAAAGTTGCTGTAATGGACAACATTCTCACTCAGGCAGCAGTGGATATAATGGCTAAAAATACAACAGGCGAACTTCATAAATTACTTGATGAACTTGATATTTACGAGGCCGGTATGAAAACCTGGACGGACCTCCAGAAATACATTGCCTCGAAGACTCAGGGGAGAATAAGTCCGGAAGAGCTGAACAGAATAGCTGCTGCTATACTTTCTGATACAGAACCTGCAATCGGGTTAATGAGAGATAAGATACTTGTTTACAGCACTACTGTTGAAGAAGGGGGAATAATCAGGGATGCTGTTTCTGTAGTAGATCTGAAGAACATCAGACTTAAAGAAAAGTGGCTTAAGGAATTCCGCAATGGTGCAATTATGAAAGGACTTACAATCAATCAGTTTGCCGAACTGATGATTGCGATAAGTTCCATACCCCACACTGACGTTAATCAATTCCTAAATGATCTGATAGAGAATGCTGATGAGCCTTTAAAATCATATCTCAAATCAATTGATCTGAAGAAAGAAAAGATAAGAACTCCAAAGGAGCTGATACTCTTCCTTCTCTCTGATAAAAACAAAGGAAATTATCCCGAAGATGCATTATTAAAAGCAATTGCAAAACTTATTGATTCAAAGAACATTCCTTCAGAAACCATTACCGGAGATAAGGTCTCAAAAGATAAGAAAGGATTCTTATGGGTATTATGGATTCTGATCGGGGCTTCATTTATTTTCTTCATCTTCTATTATAACTCGAAGAGGAAAAAGAAACATGAATAGATTAATTCAGGACCGGCAAATGCCGGTCTTTTTTTAAATATGAATATGAAGATTAGACCATTTGAGATTATTTAATAAATTTGTTGAGCTAAAATGGTAATCATGAGTAAAAAAAATGCATTCCTGTTTATTGCTGCGATTTTTACAATATCGCTTTACGCGCAGGATAACAAACAATTGCAGAATACTTTCCTGGAAGCTGAGTATTTCTTCATGAATGAAGATTATTCAGATGCAATTAACTATTACCTTCAGATCTATTCGGAACTCCCTGACAATGCAAATATCGCTTTCAGTATCGGTGTCTGCTACCTGAATATATCCGGGAAAAAAGACCTTTCGGTAAAATATCTTGAAGATGCAGTAAAAAACATGTCAGCAAAGCATAAGGAAGGTACTCTCAGCCAGATTGCTGCACCTTATTCCGCTTTATATGAACTAGCCAAAGCATACAGGATCAACTATAACTTCGATAAAGCTAAAGAGACTTACCTCAGGTACCGTGAAACACTTCTGCCAACTGACATCGAAAATATCAGGTTCATTGATCACGAGATAAAAGTATGTGATATAGCAAAAACCCTGATAAACAAGCCGGTTAGCTATTCGGAAGAAAATATGGGAGAACTGTTCAATGACGAAAAACCAAACTTCAATCCTGTCATTTCAGCCGACGGTAAATCATTTGCTTTCATGTCATCCCTGAAATTTTATGATGCGATTATGTACACAAGGATGGTTAACGGAAAATGGGCCGGACCGGTTAATATCTATCCTGAACTGCTGATCGACGGGGATTTTATTATTTCATGCCTGTCAAAAGATGGAAAACTACTGTTGCTCTCGAGAGATGATAATTATAACAGCGATATCTACTCATCAGGTTTTGATGGAACCATCTGGTCGCCTGCTGTAAAACTGAATAAGAACATAAATACAAAATACTGGGAATCACATGCATTTATATCTGATGATGGCAATCAACTTGTTTTTTCATCTGACAGACCTGGCGGATTCGGAGGCCTCGATCTTTATGTCTCACGCAAAATAAACAGCGACTGGGGCCCTGCAATTAATATGGGGCCTGAAATCAATACAGAGTTCAATGAAGACAGACCGTTTCTTGTAAATTCCGGCAAGACTCTGATATTTAGCTCCCAGGGCCATGAAAATATAGGAGGATACGATCTTTTCAGATCTGAATTGCAATCAAAAGGTACCTGGGAAACACCTGAAAATCTGGGATATCCTATTAACACCCCTGATGACAACACTTACTTTATGCCATCGGGTGATGCAAAATCCGGGTACTATTTTCTCGATAAAGAAAATGAAGGCTTTGGAAAAGAAGATATTTACAGAATTATCCTTAGAGAAAAAATGTAGTTTTACCGATACTCTGCAAAGAAAAAATAGTATATTTGTTCTGATGCGTAATCTGAGAGAAATAAAATCTGCCTTGATATTACAGCTTTTGTTAGCTTTTATTGTGACAAATGCTGCCCCGGCACAATCTTCTTCTGAGATGAGGGATATTTTTGCTCAGGCTGAATCATATTATCTCTATGAAGAATTTGAACTTGCCAATCAATTGTATTTGCTGCTTGAAACTCCCGATAATCTAAACATTAAATACAAAATTGGCACATGCTATTTAAACATTCCCGGAGAAAAAGAAAAATCAATTCCATATCTTGAAGAGGCAGTAAAAAGCGCCAGCTATGACTCAAAAACTGAGTCATTTAAAGAAATGAGAGCTCCTCTCGATGCCTATTTTTCTCTTGCAAAAGCTTATATGATAAACGATGACCTTGAGAAAGGGATGAATACACTTCTTACATTTCAGAAGCTGGCAACCGAAACTAAATCTAAAGGGGGTATGCAGAATCTGCAATTTATTGATCAGCAGATTCAGGCCTGCAAAACAGCAATTAATCTTAAAGAGAATCCGGTTTTATTCACAAATAGAACTCTCGGGCCAGATTTCAGTATGGGGTCAATCAACGACAACCCTGCAGTTAGTTTTGACGGAAATTCAATTGTATACACCGAAAGAAGGGGAATTGTTAATGTAATTTTCTACTCGAGAAAAGAGAGAGGAAAATGGCAACCGCCAATTGAAATAACAAGTGAACTCAATGCAGGTGAAGATTGTTCTACCTGCGCGCTGAACAGTGACGGTACTGTATTGTTCCTTTACAAAACTGATAACTATGACGGCGCTATTTATTCATCAACATTCAATGAAGGATACTGGACGCCGATTAAAAAACTAAATCGTAACATTAATACAAAATTTTACGAATCACACGCTTCTGTATCATCCGATGGTAAAAGATTATATTTCGCCAGTAACAGAGATGGCGGGCAGGGTAACCTTGACATTTATGTTTCAGAGATCGATCAAACAGGTGACTGGAGTCCGGCTGTAAATCTGGGTCCGGTTGTTAATACTCCATACAATGAAGATACTCCGTTCATAACAAATGACGGGAATTTTCTCTATTTTTCTTCTGAAGGCCATACTTCAATGGGAGGCTATGACAATTTCAAAAGCCACTATACAGGATCAGCATGGGAGACACCAGAAAACATTGGTTATCCTGTTAATTCAAGCGATGATGACAAATTCTTACAGCCGTATGATAACGGCAAGAGTGCTTTTTATTCGATGACAACCAACTACAAGAAAACAGAGATCAGTTTCCTGGTGTTTGGTGAAACCGAAAAAAGTCATACATTCGAAATTAACGGAATCTATAGTCTCAGTGATACAATTGTTCCATTTGATAAAAATTACAGTATACATCTTCTGAACAGTAGCTCCGGTGATACTATTGACGTCGGTTATCCAAACAAGCTTACAGGGCAATATAATTTTATTGTAAATCCCGGAGAGTACAGGATAATCTATTCAAGTCCGTGGTATTTAAGCCAGACTGTTGATACTGTTATTCTTAATGATCACCCGACCCTGTCAGTCAGAATTGATGTAGCACTTGAACCTGATCCCAACAAAGAAATGCCTGAACCGGCAGAACCTGAGTACGATAAAATCAATCTTACATCTATTCCTTTAGTTGAAAAGATCGACAGCAGCTTTATTGTAATGAATATGAATGTCAGCGATCTGAGCGACAGAAATGTAGCTGATTCCGATATTTTGTATTTCACAGTGCAGGTAATCGCACTACATAATCCTGTCGATGTGAGCTACTTCAAACATATCGACAACCTTAAGGTTATGTACAATGAAGCAGATAAGTTTTACCGGTACACTACAGGTCAGTTTAGCACAAGAGAAGAGGCATATTCCTGGAGACTGCAGCTTATAAGGAGAGGGTACCCTGAAGAAATATTTATCAAGAAAGTCTCAAAATAGATTTAAATAGTTAATCATCGTGAACAGGAAGGTCCTGATAGTTTGTATTTATCTGTGTTATCCTCTTTTATTATCATCCCAGACACTGACCAGAAAAGAATTCATCAAAGCTGTACTGGAAGCTGACACCTACTTCTATTATGAACAGGATTATGAGAAGGCTGCTTCATTGTATCAGCCACTGGCAGATGCCTTCCCTGACAATGCAAATCTGGCTGCCAAGATTGGAATGTGCAACCTGAATATTGATGGGAAAAGAAACGATGCCCTCAGGTACCTTAAAAAAGCCTCCGGGAATGTGGCCAGAAATGATGATGAATACACTGAATATGGAGAGAGTGCTCCACCTGACACATATCTGTACATTGCAATAGCTTATCAGCAGAATGATAGCCTTGAGAAGGCTATTCAGTTATTTACCGAAGCAAAAAGACGGCTTGCAGGATTAGATGATTTCAATACTGAATATATAAACAATCAGTTAAAAAACTGCATGTATGCGATGGAGTCAATGAAAAAGCCTCTGAGCTTCAGAACCGACCTGCTTGTCCCTTGGCTGGCTGACTTTCCCGGAGCTGTCAATCCTGTGATATCAAAAAATGACTCCGTATTTATTTTTACTCATAAACAAAACGGTAAAACACGTATTCTATGTTCATATAAGACGGCAGATAAATGGAAAACACCTGCAGATATTACAAAACAACTTGGGGGGCTTGACAGATACTATTCCAACTCGATAACGGGAGATGGCAGTACGTTGATTATTTATTTGGACGACGGACGTGATGGCAACCTTTATTACAGCCAGAGAAAAGATTCCATCTGGTCAAAAATAAGAAATTTGGGGAAAACCATTAATACCATTTACTGGGAAGCACATGGGTTTATCACTCCTGACGGGAAAACATTGTACTTCTCAAGCAATAAACCGGGTGGAAAAGGAGAACTTGATATCTGGGTATCTGAAAAAGAGAGGGACGGATCGTGGAAAAAGCCTGTAAATTGTGGAAGTGTTATTAACACTCCATACAATGAGAACACTCCTTTTTTCGATCCTGAAAGAGGAATTCTGTTATTCAGTTCATCAGGTCATACCAGCATAGGAGGATATGATGTTTTCAGATCATCCTTCAATCGTGGCTCATGGAGCCATCCTGCAGGATTACCTTTCCCGGTAAATAATACCATTGATGATTCATTTTTTATCTTCAATAACAGAGACACAGGCTTCATTACCAGTTACTATGACGAAAGAGCCGGATACAGGAATATCTATACTATAATAACAGGAGAAACTGTTGAAAAAAGGATTACGGCCGAGGGGACTGTTACTCTTCAGGATAATCTGGCAGTTGATCCTGAAAAAGCCAGTATTCTTCTTACCGATGCCAGAACCGGAGCGCCTGTAAGGAACATCGCTCTTCACGATCCGGCATCTTACCGGTTGGAGATAAAGCCAGGCGACTTCAAAATAATAATAAGCCAGATAGGATCTAAAACAGATACAGTAAATATAAAGGCAAAAGCCGTAACTGTTCCCGGAATCAGTCATCTCACTGATACAGGCATGTACAGATTTACAATTGCACCTGGTGATTATCTTCTTTACATAAGGCAGCCGGGTTACAAGACTGACACTATTGCACTCAATCTACCGGCTGATCATGCAGGAAGCATCATCAATATTAATTCATCTCTTGTACCTGAAAAAGTTTATAATCAGAGTTTCCTGATGATCAGAAATATCCTCTTTGATTTTGACAGCTACAAGCTTGATGATAAAGCAATAGCAACACTCAATATGCTAAGATCAATACTTATTGATTACCCTGAATTGAAGATAGAGGTGGCCGGTTATACAGATTCCAGAGGATCTTTCGAACATAATATGCAGCTTGCTCAGAAGAGGGCTGATGAAGTTATAAAATACCTGACCAGGTCAGGTATCTCCCCATCAAAAATGACCAGGAGAGCATTTGGAAGCTCAGATTTTGCTGCACTTAATACCAATGCTGACGGTTCTGATAATCCTGATGGAAGAAGATACAACAGAAGGGCCACATTTGGTATACTTGATCCGAAAACAGGAGTTACTATCCGTAAGGAGACTTATACACCCCGGCATTTGCGGCATCCGTCCTCTTTTAAATACAATATAATTCTGGTGAAATCAGAGGATGATATGGAACCCAACCAGTTCAGTAACCTTGATATAGCATCAACATTATTCATTAATCCTGTCAAAATAGGATCTTCCACATCATATATTATCGGGGAATTCCTTAATAAGACGGGTGCTGTGAGGTATCTGGAATATGTTAAAGAAAAGGGATTCAAAGATGCATATATCATAACTCAATATGACCTATACAATCCTCAGGATGAGTCAGTTGATGATAGCATGCTCTTTAAAGCCGAACCGGCAACAAAAGTTTACACAATCCAGCTGGCTGCTTCACGAAAACCTGTGGATACGAACTATTTCAAAGATGTTGAGGGTGTCAGGGAGATTTACTCTTCTGATAAATATTACAGGTATGTAGCCGGTGAATACAGTTCAGTTACCAGGGCAAAGCCGGTGGTTGCTGCTCTCCGTGCTGCGGGATTTAAAGATGCATTCATCCGGAATCTGAACTCAATTCCAAAATAATACCCTTTTCAAAATATTCCGGCCATGAAATATAAAGATATAAGACTGAGAGCACTTGAACCTGAAGATCTCGAACTCCTTTACAACTGGGAGAATAACCTGTCATACTGGGTAATAAGTAATACTGTGAGTCCTTTTTCCAAATATACTCTTAAGAGGTACGTTGAAAATTCACATAAAAGTATTTATGAAACCGGACAGTTACGCCTTATGGTAGATCACATCCATGATAAGGTATCAATAGGCACTATTGATATCTTTGAATTCGATGCTTTTCATAAAAGGGCCGGACTTGGCATACTGATCGCCAATGAGGAGTACAGGCGTAAAGGATATGCCACAATGGCTCTGACCTGCCTTGTAGATTATTGTTTTAAAACCCTGCAGCTGCATCAGCTTTATTGCAACATACTGACAAACAATTGCGAAAGTATTGATCTTTTCAAAAAGACAGGATTTGTCGAAACCGGAGTGAAGAAGGAGTGGATCAAGACCTCAGATGGTTATCTTGATGAACATATGTTTCAGCTTATAAATCCTAAATAGATTAATTATTGCGTTGCACACCCAATCCTGCTGCCAGTAGTCCACAGGCTGCAGAAATATCTGATCCCCTCGATTTACGAACTGAAGCCGAAATGCCTGAAATTACCAGGTTATGCTTAAAGTACTGCATTTTATCAGGAGAGGAAGAACTCATTTCATCAATCCCTGCCGAATGATAAGGCAACACGTTCACTCTGATTTTAGTTCCTTTAAGAATGGAAATCAGTTCTTTGAGATGAGCATCCGAATCATTCAGTCCGTTGATCATTACATATGCAACACTGAACCTCCTCCCCTTTTTGAGTATAGAATCTTTCATAAGCTGAATGATATCGCGGGCCGGATATTTCTTTTCAGCAGGAACAACCTGTTGTCGTTCTACAGAAAATGGGGAGTAAAGGCTTAAAGTCAGGTTACATGATGATTGTCTGAGAAACGATTCTATTCCCGGTCTTATGCCAACAGTAGATACAGTCACATTTCCGGGGCTCAGGGCAAGCCCCCACTGGGCAGTTATTATTTCACATGCTTTAAGTACATTTTCAAAGTTATCCAAAGGTTCGCCCATTCCCATGAAGACCACATGAGTTACTTTTTCTGCAAATGGGACACTGAGGATCTGGCTAACGATCTCTCCTGCTGTAAGATTGCCATGAAAACCATAACGCCCGGATGCACAGAACGGACATCCCATGCGGCAACCGGACTGAGTTGAGACACATACAGTATGCCTCTTGCTGTCAGATATATACACAGCTTCAAACTGCTTTCCGGAATTCGTCCGAAAGAGATATTTTACAGTCTTGTCTTCAGAAACCTCTGAAGATACCGGATCCAATATGCCGGTCCAAGAAGATGAGATAAGCGTCTCTTTCAGCTTTTTGGGAATTTTCATAAAATCTGAGATTTCCTTTGTTCCCTTTTTATAGACACTGTTCAAAACTGAAAGTGCATTGGAATAACTAAAGTCATATGGTCTTATCAGATCATATAATTCATCAGCAGTTAAACCACACAGACTTTTCAGTATCATAGCGGATTGATATTGACAAAAATAAACCTATTATCTATATCTTAGTATAATTATTTTTGAAACGCCTCTGTTTTTTAACTGTCTGCCTCAATGGAAAAATGGAAGTCACTATATATATACTTCATTTCCGGAACAGGGAATGCGAAAGCCTCCTCATACTGGATAGCGGATGAAGCACAAAAGCAGGGTTTAAAGACTTCCGTACAGCAGATAGACAGGCTGGAGAATATTGAAATGCCTGATCGTGAATCGAGTCCTCTTATTGGATTTGCCTTCCCCACTCATGGATTCAATGCAGCCCCTATAATGCTAAGGTTCATAGCCGGTTTCCCCAGAGGAATGGGTCACGATGTATTTCTTCTCAACACCAGGGCTGGCATGAAGCTTTACAAGATATTTCTTCCCGGAATGAGTGGTGTTGCTCTTTTGCTGCCTGCATTTATATTGTGGCTGAAAGGTTACAGGTGCATAGGATTCAGACCGGTTGATCTTCCATCCAACTGGATATGGCTCCATCCAGGGCTTCGTACAAAGGTTATAGAATCTATATTTTCCAGGTGCGAGAAGATTGTAAGAAAATTCACGCGGAAGATACTATCAGGGGAAAAGGTATACAGGGGCCTTTTCAGTATCCCGGTCGATCTTCTTATAAGTCCGATATCGCTTGGATATTATGCAGGAGGAAGATTCTTTCTTGCGAAAACTTTTATTGCCAACAATAAATGCAATAACTGCGGAATATGCATAAAGGAATGTCCTACCTCATCAATAAAACTTGTAAATAAACGGCCTTACTGGAGGCTAACCTGCGAGAGTTGTATGAGATGCCTCAACCAATGTCCGGAAAAAGCAATTGAATCTGCTCATGGCATGGCAATTGCCTTCTGGATTATATTCACAGCAGTGAATACAGAGATAATTTTACTGATAATCAATACTTTAAATATCTCCCCGAAATCATGGTGGTGGTGGATCATATCAAATATTATAAGTATCGGAGGAATGGTGCTTATAACTGCAGTTCTATACTACATAATGCATTATGCTATGGGTATTAAGCCAGTAAGATATCTGGTAAGGTTTACATCCCTGACAACCCTGCCATTCTGGCGAAGGTATAACTATTCTAAAGAAAAGAAGTATCCATTATCTTCCACAAAGAGGAATACTACTTCATAAGGCCTCTGTTCCTCAGAAGTGGCTCAATTACACCTTTAGTTAAAAAGTTCTGCATTAAGTATAACCTCATCCGTAAAGCCTGCGAACTTTGGGGAGATCTCAATCTGAATCGCCTGAAGTGAATCATTTGTATTTGAAGCAGCCTGAGCCTGGAACACCATCATAACTCTGGTCAGAAGTTCACCTGCCCTGTCATAAGCCTCAACTGTATTCTTAAAAGTCGGTTTATTACTGTTGCTTACAATCTTTTGAATATCACTTCTTCCCTCCTCCATTCCCTTTTCAAACGCAGGCATATAATGTTTTGCCATTATTCTTTCAAAAGGAGGTATATTAAAGGGTGCATTATATGCTGAAAGAAACGGGTTTGATTGATCTGCAACAGTTTCAGGCTTGCAGCTGATAAGGCCGAAACAAACTAATAAAACCATCAATATAACTTTTATTGTGCTTCTCATAACTGACATTTTTTAATAATAACCTATGATCTCAATTATGCAAATTAAACTTATTCTGAGCTTGTAACAAATAATAATAATCATCTTCAGGATAAAATATGATTTATTTAAATCATATAACTCAGTTTGAAGATAAATATTAGATGTAGACAATTATTTGTTATTTTTATCAGCCCTGATTAAGGTAGTTTTGGAGAGATGGCAGAGTGGTCGAATGCGGCGGTCTCGAAAACCGTTGTTCCGCTATCGCGGGACCGGGGGTTCGAATCCCCCTCTCTCCGCAACAGCAAATTATTCCCACGGTCTGCCGTGGGATTTTTGTTTTTAAATGACCGTGCAAAACTTGTTTTGCTAAGGACAGCCAAAAACAAAAATACCAAACGAGTGAAACGAGTTGGGAATAATTTGTTGTTGCAAGGCTCTCCATAAGGGATCACGACCGAAACGCCGCAAGGCGCTGAGGTCGTAATCCCTTATGTTATGAACTCACCCCCCCGCCCCTCTCTGC
>MENI01000007.1:53819-99732 GCA_001768195.1 Bacteroidetes bacterium GWA2_40_15
TGAACTCACCCCAAAAGTTATGATCAGGAATCTACATCAGTATCCCGGCCAGCGATGCCGAAATATAAGATGACATTGTTCCGCAAATCATGGCCTTAAATCCAAGTCTGGCGAGGTCAGCTTTCCTGTTAGGCACAAGTGTTCCTATTCCTCCTAACTGAATGGCTATCGAGCTGAAATTTGCAAATCCGCAAAGTGCAAAACTTGCTATTACTATTGATTTGGAGCTTAACATACCCTGCTGTATCATGGGAGAAAGATCTGAATAGGCAACAAACTCATTGATTACCATTTTTGTACCCATAAGTGATCCAACATTAAGAGACTCTGAAACCGGAACACCCATTACTATGGCAAACAAGCTGAAGAAAGCGCCCACTACATCCTTAATACGCAGATTATCAACATCAAGGCCGATTGCACCAAGCGATATTCCTGTCCATGACAGAAAATGTCCGAAGTATCCAAGAAGCGCATCTGCCAGAGCAATCAATGCTATCACTCCAATAAGCATGGCAATGACATTAAGTGATATTTTCATTCCGTCGCTCGCCCCATGTGAAATGGCATCCATGATATTGGAATGTTCTTTTTTAACCTCAAGCTTTATAACGCCCTTTGTTTCCGACTCTTCAGTTTCAGGAAAGACAATTTTGGAAATTACCAGAGCCCCGGGAGCAGCCATAAGACTGGCTGCAAGGAGATATGATGCAGGTACGCCCATGGATATATAAACTGCCATTACCCCGCCTGCTATACATGCCATGCTGCCGGTCATTGATGCCAGAAGTTCCGACCGGGTCATCCCTGAAAGATAAGGACGTATCATGATTTGAGCCTCAACCTGGCCGACAAATGCGCTGGCTACGTTTGATAAAGCCTCGCTTCCGCTTACTCTCATTGCCCAGTGTACAAATCTTGCCAAAACAGCAATTACCCGTTGCATCAGACCAACATGGTAGGCCATGGCAACCAGTACACATACGAAAATTATTGTCGGTAAAAGGATAAAGAGGAACACTCCGCTTTTAACGATACCTGCAGGAAGTATCTCAGTTATCTTAGTGAGATCGCCAAATACAAAAAGGCCACCTTCCTTTGAAAAATCAAGAAGCTTGTTAATAGCTTTACCAATCCAGTAGAAAATTTCCTGGCCAAGAGGTACTTTAAGAATAAAAACTGCAAGAGCTAACTGCAGCAACAATCCTGTTACAACAAGCCGGTAATTTATCTTTTTTCGGTTATTGGACCACAGATAAGCAAGTCCGATGATTATTATTATTCCAAGTAAACCGGTAAATCTTCCCATGTGCGATCCGATTAAGTATTTGAGACTTCATCAAACCTACATTTTTTTTCAATACACAAATAATAATTCCGGGAAAAGAAATTAACTATTATCTGTATAGCCCTACCTGTCCGTATTTTGGAATAGCTCTGTAAATGATCCTTGCATCTGACCGGGGCAGGTAAATCTTGATATAAAGATGATAATCAGGGATTCTGAAACGGACAATGCTTTTCATGCAACTCCATGCATCAACCATACGATAATTGAGGTCAAATCTGAACTGACTTCTTCTTTCCCTTGCATTATCCTCCTCCTCCTGACAAATATATATCCTTGTTCCGTCTGTCATTTCAAGAATATAATTGACAGGTTCTGTCAATGATGTATCAGGGACTACATCAGGCTTGTATTCCGAAGTATCCCTGGGGGCCATTTTAACCAAAACAGGTTCCTTCTTAATTGTAGCCCGGTCTTTCGCTATTGTAAAAGGGGAAGTCATAAGTGATAATATCAGGTTTTCATCCCCTTTTAAGAATATTTTGCTTGCCTCCATATATGAGAACCTTGCCTGATGAACAGAAACCCCGCTTATCTCCAGATTCATAGTACTATCGCTCAGATTCAGAGTAAGATATATTGAATCCGATTCTGCCATAATCATCCGCGACTGAAGGAACGCTTTCTCTTTAAGTAGTTTAAGGTATGTGGAATCAGAGAAGATGGGGTTGCTCCCACGGCTCTTTTCCGTTGTGTCAATTCCAAATTCATTTCTGATTGCAGCATATTTCTTTCCCGGACTCAGCATCATCATTACTGAATAATAGATGATGAATATTACAAGAAATACCGAAATGGATATCAGAGCTATATTTGTGTCGGATATCTTCTTTTCTGTTTCAGTTTCCATAATATAAAAAGTATCAGGTCAGAAAATATATACTTTCGAGCCTATGTTGAGGGTGTTGAAAATTACCTCAAGATCATCATCGGCCAAACGGACACAACCATGAGTCACCGGCATACCCAGGAATCGTTTATAAATGGTGCCATGAATAAGATATCCGTCACCGATTGATAATGCATAATCGCCCAGAACACCATATTCATACCGTGAATTATGATCTTTTGAAGGGATGGGCAATCCTTCCTCAACAAAAGCCCAATCAGGCTTTCTCCATACCGGGTTTGTTAACTTTCCCTGGATCCAGTATTTTCCCTTTGGTGTCTTGAATATCCATTTTCTGTCACCCTCCGTCTGAAGCAGAGTATAGCTCCCTGAGCTGCAGAATCCTTCACGGACCAGTTTTTTATTACGGTAGAGAAAGAATCTGTTATCAGTAGTATTGATTACAATGTATGACTGACCAGAGGTGAAGCTGCCGTATTTCCGTGACAGTCGTTGAATATCCCTGTTCAACTGGGTGATCTGCTTCCTGTAGGAAGGATCTCCTTTCAGCTCCACGTTATTGGTAATCTCAGTAACATGAACTCCTGGCAATTCCTTTAAAGCCGGAGCTATATAGAGCAGAAAATAAAAAAGCAGGACTAAAGCAAACACTGAAGCAAAGATTACAGACAGAGTTTTGATTAAACTGAAAACCTTAGTGTTTGATCTTATTTTCCTGCATGATGCTTTGATCGTGCTGAGAATACTTTCAGACGTGATCTTCTCCTCTTCCGGAGCATTATTGTTAACCGGGAGGGTAATATCATCCTTTATTTCAAAGTTTTCCATAAAGGTTTCTTTATCTTTTCACTATATTATCAAGGTCGGTCACAGATCCAACTATAGTCACGGAAGTTCCTACCTTTACTATCCTGTAAATAAGATCCATCTCCCTGTTGGTAAGTGCCACACAGCCTTCTGTCCAGTCAATTCCTTTACCACCGTCACCATGAATTTCTATCAGATCTCCGATCTTTGCAGTTGGAGGCAGTGAGCCATTTGCGATCTCTGCTATGAATCTGGATTTGTCTTCATCATTAGGATAATCAAGCAATAATGCTTTGTAATACTTTGTCTTGCCTCTTTCAAACTTCTTTATAACCTTATACATTCCTTCAGGGGTGGCCATATCACCTTTGATCCTTTTATCTCCTACCCAGTTTTTTCCAAGTTCGGCACTAAATTCATATTTCTTTTTTCCACTGTGGTATACAAGGCATTTACGGGAAAATTTATCAATAATTATTGAATAGTCTCTATTTCGTCTGGATTCTTTTATAGTCAGATCTATCCATTTTTTCCATAACGAATATGAACTGAAATAATTCTTAAGGTTTTCAGTTGCACTTTCAAATGATTCGGTAAGCAGATATTCAGAATCGGTTATTTTTCTGTTTGCCTGCAGGTACATCCCTTTCTTAAAAGCAATATCTGTTTCTTCAAGTAACATTTTTCCCATGGATATCCGGTTCCTTGTTTCCTCACTAAGAGGGTAGGTATTAAACATATCATTGAGTTCAGCCACAAGTGTGGTCAGAGATTCAATTTTATGTTTAATTCTAGTTTGAAGACCTGATGAACTGTTTATTGAATTTTCACTTGCTTCGCCGGCTTTGTCTGAAGAGAGTTTTGCAAAAGTCTTAACCTTATCATAATCCCGGAAAAAGAAGAACCTTTTATTTTCCTTCTGCCAGTTAACCATGGCAGAATCATAATAAACCATTGCCTGGGTATAAAGTCTTCTTGAGTAGGTATCAGCTTTGTTGGCTACTGCTCCTGAAAGCTCTCTGCGTGCATGTTCCATCTCTGTTACCGGCGCTTCAGGTGCAAAGCGGATCAATAGCATTACTGTAGAAGCAATGAAGAATACTACAGATATCAGTATTGCTATTTTCTTCCAGTATCTTCTCATCTTGTCAGTTACACCTTAAAAAAGAGGCTGTCTCAAAAGTCCTTTTTAACCGCAAAGTACACGAAGTAATAGCAAAGGGCGCAAAGTCAAAACACTGAAATACAAATCTTTGTGTTCTTTGCGTAAATTCTTTGCGACCTCTGCGGTTAATGGATTTAACTTTTGAGACAGTCTCTCTATCTTCTATTGAAAGAAGGAAATATTACCTTCTGACTTTTGCAATAGCCTCCTTAAGTTCGGTATTTATACCAACTGCTCTTTCTTTGGCTGCTTTAACTTTGTTGTCAGCATCCATATAGGCACCTTTATCATATAAGCCCTGAGCCTCAAGAACAGAAGCATCAATTGTGGCCATTTCAGTTTTTATCTGCTCAAGAACTGCAGCACCTTCTTTGCCTCTTGGAGCTTTTTTCACAAGAGTAACGTTTTCTTCAATTACAGCTTTAATTTCTGTCATTAAAGTTTCAACCTCTTTCTTAACTTCTTCTTTCCTGGTGCCGGCATTTGCAGTAACCTGATTAGCAGCTGCTAATGTTTCGTCAAGTTTGGTTGTAACCGGACCGAATTTCTTGAATAATTTACCATTCTGAACTTCAATTTCAGCCATAATAGCTTTCATGGAATCCTGTACAGCTGTAAATTCAGCTGGTACGTAAACTGCTGCTTCAGCAGTCTGTGCAGCTGTAATGGCTGCATTAGTAGCATCAATTTTTTCCTGTGGAACTTTTCCACAACCCGAAAGGAAAGCAACCATTGCGATAGCGGCTAATCCCATCAAAATTTTGTTTTTCATTTTACTTAGCTTTATTAATACTTTGTTTAATTGAAACTTCCGATCAAACTCGAGATCGTATATTCCTGTTTTTAATTACGGCGCAAAGGTAATGATTTTTCAGGAAATGACAAAGGATTATTCGGAATATCTTAGCAAATAAAATTTAATATTGAATATCTGTAATTTATCTTGCATTTTTACTCCTGGTCAAAAATATCATAATATGAGTAATAATATCATTGCATTGCTGGCTTCAATCCCCATAGTTATAATACTGGTTCTTATGGTCGGGTTACGATGGAAGGCCACAAGGGCTATGCCGGCAGCTTTTCTCATAACACTTGCCATTGTACTATTTGTCTGGGAGACTCCTTTGAACTGGATTATGGCTACATGTTTGAACGGAGCAGTGATAGCCGTAAAAATAATCTTAATTGTATTCGGGGCGCTGACCCTGCTATTTACACTAAGAGAAAGCGGAGCTCTTTCAGCAATTAACCGGGGATTTGAATCTATCTCATCCGACCGGAGGATACAGGCTATTATTATTGCATGGCTTTTCGGTGCTTTTATAGAAGGATCTGCGGGATTCGGAACACCTGCGGCACTGGTTGCTCCATTATTACTCTCACTGGGATTCCCAGCACTGGCTGCAGTTATGGTTGCCCTGATTGCCAACAGTACGCCTGTGTCTTTTGGTGCAGTCGGGACTCCGACAATTATAGGCATAGGCTCATCGCTTGAAACTCCTGAAATTGTCAGAACATTAACAGCGAATGGAATGACTTTTGGTGAATTCATTCATGGTATAGGTGAATGGACAGCAATTCAGCATGTTATCCCCGGAATATTCATGCCATTAATAATGGTAGCTATGCTGACCGGATTTTTCGGTGAAAAGAAAAGCATAAAAGAGGGCCTGGTAATATGGCCATATGCGATCTTTGCCGGATTATGTTTTATTATACCATTTCTGCTTGCAGCATTATTTCTTGGTCCTGAATTTCCCAGCCTTATCGGAGCTTTTACCGGGCTTGCAATACTGATACCTTCAACCAGGGCCGGATTCCTGGTTCCAGGAAAAAAATGGGATTTTCCCGATAAAAAAATGTGGGAAAACAACTGGAACGGATCAATAAATATATCAGGAAATGTAACTGATAGCAAACTCTCGCTGTTTAAAGCATGGATTCCTTATATCCTTATCGGTCTGATTCTGTTTCTGACCAGGGTAAAATTCATTCCTCTCAATGGCTGGATACAGAAAGTAAAATATGTATCACCTGAATTGTTTGGTACTAAGGTGGTTACTGATTTTGATCCGCTGAATATCCCCGGAATAATGCCCTTCCTGCTGATAGCCATTATATGCATACCTATGTTCAGAATGTCTTTAAAACAGGTTACCAGTGCCTGGAGTGAAGCACTTGTACGCCTCAGGGGTCCTTTTATTGCCCTGGTTTTTGCAGTCCCGATGGTGAGGCTGATGATGCAAACCGGCATCAATCCGAATGGCTATGCAAGCATGCCGATTGCAATGGCAAAAGCTATGGCAGGGCTTTTTGGTGAAGCATGGCCCTTTGCAGACCCTTTCATAGGAGCCCTGGGGTCGTTCATGTCAGGCTCCAACACGGTTTCAAATATGCTTTTCTCTCTCTTTCAGTATTCTGTAGCAGAAAGTCTGGAAATGTCGCGATTTATTGTTGTAAGCCTTCAGAATTTAGGAGGAGCTCTCGGTAATATGATATGCGTTCATAACGTTATAGCAGCATGTGCAACTGTTGGTCTGGCAGGAGTTGAAGGACTTCTGATCAAACGCAACCTGATACCAATGACAATAGCAGCAATAATTGCAGGGATCTCAGGACTAATTCTGGTAGCTGTGGCAGGAAATGCAGTCTTCTGAGAATTCTGTAACAATTATTTTCAGAAGATTACCTATGGTGATCCCATGGGGGCACCTTGCAAAGCTTAAATGAACCCTTTGGGTTATATTTATTTTCATTTGATAACAGGCTCCCCTCTTTGCGAAGCAGAGAGGGGCGGGGGGGTGAGTTCATAACATAAGGGATTACGACCTCAGCGCCTTGCGGCGTTTCGGTCGTGATCCCTTATGGAGAGCCTTGCAACAACAAATTATTCCCAACTCGTTTCACTCGTATGGTATTTTTGTTTTTGGCTGTCCTTAGCAAAACAAGTTTTGCACGGTCATTTAAAAACAAAAATCCCACGGCAGGCCGTGGGAATAATTTGCTGTTGCGGAGAGAGGGGGATTCGAACCCCCGGTACAGTTACCCATACGGCAGTTTAGCAAACTGCTGGTTTAAGCCACTCACCCATCTCTCCAATATCCGGAATAATAACATGAGCGCGACAAAAATAGAAAAACATGGTATAAGTTCAAAATAAATCGGATCTTTATTTCAGACCCTTAAGGATGTCAATCACCATCCGGAAATTTTCATTGGTCTCTTCGTCAAAGTCATCAATTTTCACTTTGCCTGCCTTTACACCTGAAAGAAACCTGCTTAAGATAAAGTTCCTTGGCAGCTCTTTCTCCCTTATACATACAGAATTAGGAACTGTGACCCCCTCCCTGCTTTCCAGGATATGATTCTTGAAATCGAGTGTTGATAAAAGGTCCTCAACATTCAGGAAACCTTCAGACATCCTTATAACAAGTTCCCTGTTGCTACTATCGGTATTAAAAATAGTCTCTTTCAGTGATCCGGCAAGTTTGTTCTCCTCATTGTTGTTAAAAAGCAATACTGCAAAATCCATCCCCCATCCCATCATAATATTACAAAGTAAAGGGATAGTTGAGACATTAGTTGAAGGTATCACAGTGACCTTTCCTTTAAAACCCATCAAAATCATTATGGCACTTAACATATAGAAAGACCCTGCGTCATTTACAATCAGGTTGACTTTTCTGGATGAAAATCCTTCTCCGGCCATCGGATTGCCCATTATGCTCTGTAAAGGTGTCAGTGTGTTAGCGGAAGCTGAGGATAGCTTCAAAGGATCAAGTATCCTGGTATTGCTCCTCATGCTGTCGAGGTCATCACGCTGTATTGCAAGTACTCTGTGAAGCTTGTTTATCTCGACAAGATGAGGGGAATGTGTTGTATAGATAATCTGAATCTTGTCCTTGATGTCTTCAAAGACTTTGAGTACGTCCTCCTGGGCCCTTGCATGCAGGCTTACTCCCGGCTCATCAACAAGCAGAACCAGATGACGGTCCTTAAGGTTGGCAGAAGCTTTAAGCTCCATGTAAAAAGAGAGGAACCACCTCACTCCCCTGCTGCGCTGCTTGGGATACAGTCTCTCCCCTTCATCCTTGATCCAGAATTCAAGATATGGTTTCCCGGCCTTCTGACCATATGAGGCATTGTAATGCTCCAGCTCAAACTGAATATGAATCTTATTGTTCCTTCCTATTGATTGCTGCCAGAAGTCATGGAAATTATGTGTAAGCGACTGATTAAGGTTTTCTATTTTCTGCTTTAGTATCCGGCTTGAAGGCTGCTGAAAAAATGAATAATCGAGTTTGGCAAGCGAGAGGAAATTCCGCGCTGCTTTATACCCTTCAACCTGTTTATTTCCCGATACTATATCCTCCATATCAATCCTGTTGGGAAGCAGACTTCCAAAATCTTCAAAAAGTTCAAAAACAGGGCAATATTCAAAGTACTTTTTCCCAAGAATACTGCTGTTGTATTTTGATTTATAAGATTGAATGACATTACTGACCTTAAGTTCTGCCTCCTCCTCACTGCTCCCTGTTATAACATAACCGGAGAGGGCTATATGATTCTCAAGTTCGGCAAGGCTTTCATCCCTCTCTGCCAGTGTCTTTCTGAAATCACTCAGGACTGCCTGCCATTGATGATCTGTCTTATCATTTGTATCCTGCATAAGCAGGGTCATCTTCTGGTGCCTTTCTTCAAGCCTCACAGAGAGATATTTTAAGTGATCCTCTGTTGTTGCTAACCTGCTCTTAAGCCTTTTCCACTTTTCCCCAGCCTGCTTTAAAGCATGTTTTTTTGCCAGTTCACCTACCTTTTCTTCCTTGTTCTTTCTTATTTCGTCCAACCGGACCTTAAGTACGTCCAATGGCAAATTATGATCCGGAATGGATTCTTTTTTCTTTCCTCCGAAAACCCATAATCCCTTTAAGCTTAATCCCCTACTCCCCCTCTTCGACCTGATCTCCTTCTCTTCTTCGGTTATCCTTAAGATTTCTGATTCAAGCAATTCAATAAAACTCAATTCTTCCTCCAGCTTAATAACCACATTCCCGAGGTACAATTTCCATGCATCTTCGAGTGAATCAAGATATTGACTTATTTCGCCGCTAACATTCACGACCGAGGAGAGATCTGCTATCCATTTCCTTGTAAGCTCCACGTGATTCAGTCCGGAGAGCAACTCCTTAAGCTCCGGTCCGGGATTTTCCGTAACTTTCAGTAACCAGCCTTGCGGAACAAAGAACCTGCAGCTCACCTCCGGCAATGAAAGATCACTCCGCAGAATATCTTCAGAGATGATCCCTGTGAAAAAATCCTTAAGTCCTTCAAGAACAGAGGTTTTACCTGATTCATTCTGCCCGATAAGGCATGTTATGTTGTCAGGTGACAGATTCTGCCAGCCTGAATCAACAATCGATCTGAAATTTCTGATCCTGAAAGCCGTAAGCTTCATCACTGCTTAAAAATTAAATTTGAAAACCAAATACAATTACATCATCAACCTGCTGAGTCTTTCCCTTCCAATCATTAAATGTCTTTTCAAGGACAAGTTTTTGCTGTTTCATTTTCAGTCCCTGTACTGACTCAATAAGTTCCCTGAAACGTTTGTATTTGAATTTTTTATCTGTCATTTCGCCAAACTGATCACAAAAACCATCAGAAAAGACATAGAATGAATCGCCGGGTGAAGTTACAATACAATGGTTAGTGAACGATTTTTCCTGCACAGGATCTATGCCAATAGTCATATTATCTGCCTTATATTCGATAAGGTCTCCATTCCTTACCATATACAGAGGCCTTCCGGCACCGGAGAATTCCATCCTGTTTGAGGCACAATCGATAAGACACAGTGCAATGTCAATACTGTCCTTTGTATCGGCGCTTTCTCCTTTCTGATCCAATGCCTTCATAACCTTTTCTCTCATAAGGTTAAGCACACGGTTTGCTTTAAGAATAACACCCGACTGCATTATTTCATTCAGCAAGCTGATCCCAAGAATACTCATAAGAGCTCCGGGGACTCCATGACCTGTGCAGTCTCCGACGGCAATACAAATCTTTTTTCTGTTGCAGAAAGCATAATAAAAATCTCCACTGACAATATCACGGGGAAGGAAGAGAATAAAATAATCCCTGATATAACCTTTAAGAATCTGAGGATTGGGCATCAAAGCGTGCTGAATTATCCCTGCATAACGCAGACTGGATATATGGTCATCCATTTCCTGGCTATCATCCAGTGAGATAAAATCCTGATCCTGATGAGTATACAACTCCATTCCCCTAATCTGTGTAAATCACACTAAATATAATAAATTTTCTTGCAGAACTAAATCAGAAAGGGCCTAATTCACTTTTCTTATCAGAAGAACCACATTTTCCACATGATGGGTGTGCGGGAACATATCTACCGGCTGAACCTTATCGACATAGTAACACTGAGACATTAATAAAATATCACGTGCCTGGGTTGAAGGATTGCAGCTTACATATACTACCTTTTCGGGTTGTGCCTGAATAATTGCTTTAACAACATCCTCATGCATACCTGCCCTGGGAGGATCAGTAATTACAACATCGGGCCTTCCATTATCCGAGATAAATTTTTCTGTGAGGACCTCTTTCATGTCGCCCGAAAAGAATATAGTATTGGTTATATTATTTATCCCGGAGTTTATTCCGGCATCCTTTACTGCCTCTTCAACATATTCAATACCAACTACCTTTTGAGCTGATCCTGCCAGATAATTCGCTATTGTTCCGGTACCGGTATAAAGATCGTATACTATTTCTTTACCTGAAAGTCCGGCAAATTCTCTGGTAATACGGTACAATGTAATTGCCTGTTTTGTGTTAGTCTGATAAAATGATTTTGCCCCTATCCTGAACTTTAATCCATCAATTTCCTCTGTCAGATAATCACTCCCCTTGTAAAGAACCGGATCCTGATCGGTAAGTGAAGAATTCTTCTTCGGGTTTATTATATATTGCAGGGATGTGATTTGCGGGTGTTCAGCCACAAGGAAATCCATTACTCCTTTTCTCTTTTCCTCATCTTCATGAAAAAAAACCAATATAACCATAATGCTGCCATCCATGGCATTACGGATGACTATATTCCTCAGAAAGCCTTTTTGTTCTTTAAGATCAAAAAAACTGAGCCCGTTCTCAATAGCATATTTTCTTACACTGTTTTTTATTGAGTTGGAAGGTTCTGGCTGCAGATGACATTCTGCTATATCAAGTACCTTATCAAACAGCCCGGGAATATGAAAACCAAGTGCTGGTTCCTTTCCAAACCGGATCCCTGACTTCACCTCCTCATCAGTGAGCCAACGCTTATCAGAAAAGGTGTACTCGAGCTTGTTCCTGTAGAGATATTCTTCCTTTGATCCGATTATCGGGCTGATATAAGGCAGATCAATTTTCCCGATCCTCTTAAGGTTATCACACACCTGTTTTTCTTTGTACTTCAGCTGAAGAGGATAAGGAAGATGCTGCCAGCGACATCCGCCGCATGTACCAAAATAGATACATCTTGGATTTATCCTGTCGGAGGAGTACTCATGAAACCTTACAACTTTCCCTTCAATATACTTCTTCCTCTTCCGTATAACCTTAATATCAACCACATCTCCCGGTATAAGCATCGGAACAAATACTACCATGTTGTCGACTCTTGCAAGAGCATTTCCTTCAGCCCCGATATCTGTTATCCTCACTTTCTCAAGCAAGGGGAACTCTTTCTTTCTTCCCACTTTATAAGGATGGTTTTCTGGTGATTCAATATCTATCAGATTCTTTCAGGTTATACAGAAACTGAATTCCCTGCAGCATTACCGGCAACACCCCATCGCCATGGTCAACTCCCGGAACAATAACTTTCTCAATTATGTCAGGAGAGGTTCCTGCCTGAATCATGTCATTATACATGGTCTCTGTTGTTACAGGATTAACCTGCGTATCATTTCCTCCATGAATCAGAAGCAGTGGTTTATAGGTATACCAGGCTCCAATACTGTTATCTTTAAAAGCTTTCCTTACAGAGCTGTATTTGTCAGAGCCCGAAAACCCTGAGATGAAGGAGGGATTAAGAAGTGCTGAAACAGATGTTGAGAGTTGGGCATTTATCTGGTCAAATGAGAGATTGCCATTATATAAAGTACTTATCCTCGAAGCATACGGCTGGTTGAAAATATCAGTAACAGGATTTGTTATCTGCGCGTATGATGAATATGCATTGAAGATGTATCCTATATATAAAGGCATGGAGTAGTCTGCCACATTTACCATCGAATTGAAAAGCAGACCGATATCATAAGGCCCTGCCCCGCAGACGCTTCCTTTCAGGTTAAAATCGTTGCTGAAGGATTGCTCAAGAGCTTTATGCAGATTTAAAGTTGCCCATCCGCCCTGCGAATAACCGATTAGATAATAGTCGTTCCTTATGATGATATCAGGCAGATCTGACAGGTCAAATTCCTCTGCTGCATAGTACATATCAACAATTGATGCCACCGTGGGTTCTGAAACGAGATAAGGATGTGGCACATTTACTGATTCCCCGAAACCCGGATAATCAGGAATAATAACCACGAATCCCATAGATGCAATGATCTCAACCAGAACATAGGCATTATTTAATGGGAACTCGCTTGGAGCCATCGAATTCAGGGTATTTGTCCCGTTCTGGAAAGACATAACAGGATATTCACCCTGAGTTACCGGAACACAAACAAGTCCCGAAGCGTTTATTTCTTTACCCCCTACGGATGTTTTATAGACAATTTTGTAAACGTTTACATCGCTTTTTACATACTGTTTAAGAGAATTAATGGAAGGATCCTGTCCTGCAGCCAGATCAATAATACTGTTGATGGAAGTTGTTGTATATGTAAATGCAAGCTCGCTGGAAACCAGGTATGAATTAACCGGTTCACTCTCTTCCTTTGTACAGGAAGTTATAAAAGAAAATATAACGATAAATAATATGAGTAGTCTGTGAATAAATCTTTTTGAATCCATTATTAAAACAGTTTATCAGTTACAGAGAGATCAGAACAAATAAAACATGCAAATATAACAGTTCCTGAGCTAATTGTAATTACTATTGCTCTTGTGATTCAAAACATTATTAAACAAGGAGTTGCACGGTCCCGATAGCTATCGGGATCACAGAGTTACACCGTTAATAAATTAAATGAGTATCGGTTATGATATAAAAAACCCCAAAAACGCTTGAAAATCAATTGATTTACCCTGTGAAACTCTGTGGTTATAAAATTTAAATTGCTGAATTAAAATAAATTTGCATTTCCACTATGTTTTGCAGAAATTAGCTACAAAAATTTGTCTCGCAGCAAATTTTCGCTTCTTATCTCTTTTAATGACGATTATTATGAAAAGAATCAACTCTTTCGTGCTATCTGCTTTTATTACTATTCAGCTATTCTCACAGAATCTTGTAATAAATCCCGGCTTTGAGTCGTGGCAGAAAATTAATAAACCAACCGGATGGACAAGCGCTTTAGGTTGTTTAAAGGATTCTACCATAATTCTTTCAGAAATATACTCATGCCGACAGGCTGCGACAGGTGATTCGAGGGAACTGGGACAGGTAATACCGGTAAGGGAGGGAACCTTTTACACGATCTCTTTCTGGTACAGGAATGAAACAGCCGGAGGCGGAAATGGTTGCCGGGTATGGGCAAACTGGAAGGATGCAGAGGGAAATCCCCTGAATGATGAGGCCAGTCTGCCTCTTTTGCACTCAGGCTATCTGAAAAGTGATACCTGGAAGCAATACTCTGCAGATGTTACAGCACCACCAACTGCTGCCTATTTTAATCTGATTGTCAGAACTCTGCCTAATTCTGTCACTTATTGGGATGATATTATATTTGAAGAGAATGTTCCGACAAATATAAATGAAGGAAGTGCTCATATTATCAGAATTTATCCCAATCCTGTAACTAATTACCTTAGCATCAGCAATATGCAATGCATTCAATTTATTGAGATTCTGTCTGTTACAGGAATAAAGATTTGGTCACAAAAAATTAATGGAGAAGAAAGCTTAATGATTCCTATGGCAGGATTTAAAGATGGTATATATATAATAAGTATATATAGTAAAGGCAAACGGAACCACGTAAAATTCATAAAAACATCTGATTATTAATTCATTATCAAATAATATCCTGATTTGCCTACCAATGCTGAGTCCGGTACCGGACTTTCAGGAGGAACTTTAAAACTATTCAATTTCTTTTGCCTTTCGCCTTACGCCTTAAGCCTTACGCCGGATTTATTATATTTGCAGACATTTTAATATGACCTATGGTTTCTGTTCAGGATATTTCAGTATCATTCGGAAGTTTTGACTTGCTGACAAATATATCTTTTCTTATTAATGAACAGGACCGTATAGGGCTGGCCGGGAAAAATGGTGCAGGTAAATCAACCCTTCTTAAAATAATTGCAGGACTTCAGAGTCCGGGTTCGGGACAGATGGACATCCCCAGAGATGTTACAATAGGTTATCTTCCTCAACAGATGAAGGTAAGCGATACTACAACGGTTTTAAATGAAACACTTACAGCATTTGCTGAGATAAACAGCCTCTCTGATGAAATAGAGAGTTGCAGTGCCGAAATTGCAAGAAGGGAAGACTATGACTCACCCGAATATCTGAAACTTTGTGATCATCTTACCCATGTAGAGGAACGATACAGGATGCTCGGTGGAAACAACTTCATGGCAGAAGCTGAACAGACATTGACAGGACTCGGATTTGAACGCAGGGATTTTGACAGGGCAACAAAAGAGCTTAGCGGAGGATGGAGAATGAGAATAGAACTGGCCAAGATCCTCCTTAAAAAACCTTCCCTTTTTCTCCTTGATGAACCCACAAATCACCTTGATATTGAGTCTATCCAGTGGCTTGAATCATTTCTGGCCTCCTATCCGGGTGCCGTGGTTCTGGTTTCTCACGATAAAGCATTCCTGGATAATGTAACTAACCGCACAATTGAGATATCTCTGGGCAGAATTTATGATTATAAAGCATCGTGGTCGAAATACCTTGTGTTAAGGGAGGAGAGAAGAGAGCAGCAGACTGCAGCTTTCAGGAACCAGCAGAAGATGATTGAAGATACCGAGAAATTCATTGAAAGGTTCAGATACAAAGCCACCAAAGCTGTGCAGGTACAGTCGAAAATAAAACAGCTCGACAAAGTGGAAAGGCTTGAGGTGGATGAAGAGGATGCAAGTGCTATAAATCTCAGGTTCCCCCCTGCTCCACGGTCAGGCACTGTTGTTGTGGAGGCAAATGAACTTTCCAGGAGTTTCGGGATCATCAATGTTCTTAATAAAATAGATTTTAAGATTTCAAGAGGTGAGAAGGTAGCCTTTGTCGGACGCAATGGCGAAGGTAAAACAACTTTTTCACGTATCATTACCGGTGAGCTCGATTATATCGGAGAGCTCAAACTTGGACACAATATCAAAATCGGTTACTTCGCGCAGAACCAGGATGTTTTGCTTGATGAAAACAAGACCGTCCTTCAGACTATTGACGATGTTGCAAAGGGAGACATCAGGACAAAGATCCGCGACATGCTTGGTGCCTTTCTGTTCAGGGGAGATGATGTGGACAAAAAGGTAAGAGTGCTTTCAGGAGGTGAAAGATCGAGGCTTGCACTTGTAAAACTGCTGCTTGAGCCAACAAACCTCCTCGTACTTGATGAACCCACTAACCATCTTGACATGAGATCGAAAGATATCCTGAAAAAGGCTCTTATCAGATTTGATGGCACATTAATTGTTGTGTCGCATGACAGGGATTTTCTGGATGGGATTGTTGGAAAGGTATATGAATTCAGGAATAACAGGATTAGGGAAAATATCGGAGGTATCTATGACTTCCTGAGAAAGAAGAAATTACAGAACCTTAAGGATATTGAAAAAAAGGAAAAGGAGAAGGTGCAAAGGGAAAATACCAATACTGAAATTTCAACAAACAAGCAGAGATACATTGAAAAAAAGGAGTATGAACGCAACCTCAGGAAGCTGAAAAAGAGGCTCGAAGAATCGGAATCAGTAATTGAAAAGATAGAAGCAGAGATAAATGCTGTTGACAAATCATTCATGGAACCGGGAAACACATCAGAAGCACATGAAATTGATTATGAAAAGTACCGGGAATTAAAAGAACAGCTAAATGAGGAGATGAATAAATGGGCTCATTACAGTGAAGAGCTTGAAGATTATTTAAAGGACAAAAGTTTATAATGGAACCGTTTTTGTTTGAAAAGGAATTCAGGGTATATGTTTATGATACCGGCCCCGATGGTAAGCTTAGCCTCTCGTCACTTTTCAATTACACTAACAATGTGAGGTACCTGCAATGGATATATGATACGTATGATCTTGATTTCGTAATGAAAAATATTCCTCAATCGGCCGAAATAAACTATCTTTCCGAATCACTGTTAAATGAAGAGGTATATGTACAAACGGTATCTGACAAAATCAACACTGGAATGAAGAAACATGGCTATATCATTTCAATTTCATTATTGACATCGGTCATTGTCTTTTCAACTCTGATGTCATGCAGATCTACAAAAAAAGTTGCAGTTGACACAAAAGATCTTTCGTATATCTATAACCCTACCAGAAGCTCCTTCCGACCGGGTTATTTTATCAATACTCTGTCTGATGAGTCCGCAATACTCACTGTCAGATTCCTTTCAAATGATCTTTTCTTTTCAGAGGCTAACCCTGAAGGTGTTCCTACTGCGGGAGTGGTAATTAATGTGAAGCTTTTTCTGGCAGACCAGGGAAGGATACTTGATGACACAATATCCTATAACCTCAATATTATAAAGGATGCAGGTAAGAGGGAATATATTTATAATATTCCCCTGAAAATTCAGGAAGGCAATAAATACCTTGCTGAGATAAAAATTCTGGACAGGTTGAGAATGATGGTATCTCAGGCATTTATACCTTTCAATACCCTTTCGCCTCTGAATAAATACAATTTTATTTCTGTCGGATATTTCAATAAGAATCAGCTCTTCTCACAGGTATTAAGAGTCGATGAATATATAAATCTGCTCTACTCAAGGCAACCTGCCGATAGTTTGTATATATCATATTTCAAACCATTCGGGGAAATCCCGGATCCTCCTTCCATGATGCTGCCACAGAAAACAGTTGATTATGATCCCATCAGGGTTGTTGCGTTACCTTATTCAGATACATTGCCTATTATGCTTCCCAGGGAGGGCATTTTCCTCTGTTCTGTTGACAGAAATATCAGGGAAGGTTATGCACTTATGAATTTTGGACCGTCATACCCGAATATGACCACTCCTGAGGAAATGATTGAACCTCTTATTTATCTTGCCCCTGCTTTCGAGATCGAACAGATGAGATCCAGTTCAAAACCAAAACTGGCTCTCGATGATTTCTGGGTAAAATACGGGGGTAATATTGAGAAGGCAAGAGAACTCATAAGGATATTTTACACCCGTGTAGTCTATGCCAATGTATATTTTACATCCTTTACTGAAGGTTGGAGAACCGAGCGTGGAATGATTTATGTAATTTACGGCCCGCCTGATAAAGTTTACAAAAACACGGAAGGTGAATCATGGGGCTACCGGAAACCTGTTGTGAAATCTTCATGGGGTGGCAGATATAGTGTCAAGGAAGAGTATCTGTTCTTTAATTTTAAACAGAGAGAAAATGTGTTTTCTGACAATGACTTCTACCTGAGTAGAAATGAAACACTTGTAACTTACTGGGATCAGGCAATTTTGAGCTGGAGAAAAGGAATTGTTTTCCGCCTTGATAATCCTGCTGATTTCTAATAATCCTAAAATATAAAAATGCAGAAAGAATCAGAATGTATTTTCGGGATGAGAGCTGTTATTGAAGCTATTAAAGCCGGAAAACAAATCGACAGGCTTCTTCTGAGGCAAGGACTTCAGGGATCTCTTTATCATGAACTTATGACAGAGGTTAAAAAGAACAATATTGTTTACCAGATAGTTCCACTGGAGAGAATAGAACTTGTGACCCGCAAGAACCACCAGGGGGTGCTTGCATGGCTGTCAGTAATTGAGTTTCAGTATATCTCCAACCTTTTACCGATGATATATGAAACCGGCGAAGATCCTCTTATTATAGCTCTCGATGGTGTTTCGGATGTCAGAAACTTTGGGGCAATTGTACGTACAGCCGAATGTCTTGGCGCTCATGCAATAATAATCCCTGAAAAGGGATCAGCCAGGATCACGGCAGATGCAGTAAAAACTTCAGCCGGTGCATTGCATACCTTCCCGGTTTGCAGGGAGAAGAGCATAGTCAGGGCTATAGAGTACCTCAAAGAATCCGGATTGATAATAATATGTGCCGGTGAGAAATCGGGACAAATAGCTTCGGAAACAAAACTTAGCGGGCCATTAGTATTGATACTGGGTTCAGAAGACAAAGGAATAAGCCGCGAGTTGCTGACCCTCGCTGACCATCATATCAGAATACCGATGACAGGCCAGATCGGATCACTCAATGTATCGGTTGCTGCCGGAATCCTGCTGTATGAGATGGTAAGACAGAGAGGTGCCTGATCCTATTCAATAATATTCCTGATCCTGTCATCAAGCATCTTCTGGTCAGCAGTGAAAGAGGCAAGCCCTGCAAGTGTAAGCAGGGTGTCGGGGGCAATCTTCCCTGCAGCGATCTTCTCCTCCCATCTCGAATGTGAAGGTATCTTTCCGTCAGAAGCTATAAAAACTTTTTCCTCTTTCGAAAGAACCGGGAACATATCCTCACAACCCTCTTCATGGGCAATATTAATAAGTTCTGTACCTGATACCGGTGCTTTTTTCGCAACTCTTTCAGAAAATTTTAGCACGTTGGGGTCGACCTCCCAGAATTTTTGTATACCCGATCCTTTTGAAATATCAAAAATGCTGACATCATAATTCTCATGCATTCTTGATTTGAACTTCCCTTTAAGTTCTTTGCGCCCTGCAGCAGCTACTTTGGGTGGCATTGTAAAAACATCCGTTCCGGCGAGTAGTTCGAGCTGGCTGACGTTCCTGAGGCTTGCTGCAATCAGCTTTGTCTGCCATGGATTCCCGGCTGACAGACCTGTAACCCAGTTTTGAGATGCTATAACTGCCATTTCGCCGGCCCCGGTTCCATCACCAAGCTTATTATCAATCATATATGCACCTATCCTTCCAAGGAACACATTAAGATAATCTGGTCTGGCAAGTCTTGTCACAAGGACATTCTCACGTGCACTGAATTCAAGAGTGAAATTTATCCTTACACCGGAATCTTTCAGCAGTCTGGCTCCAATAAGTCCTTCGGCTGTGTAAGGAACCTTAACTATAAACTGGTCCGGACAAATCTCATGATATCGCTTCCCATAATATTGTATGGCTTTTATATCATGAGCAGTATCAGTATGCAGCTCCACGCTTACATACCCGCCAAATCTGGAGGCGAGCCGTAAACCATGCCTTGCATTAAGTATAAAAGCTATCTCCTTTACTCTTTCTTCAGAAGGGAGATCCCTCACAACAGCTTTGGCCTCCGATATGAACACATCATACATTCCTTTCTGGATCTCATTGTTGAGGAGTGTATTATTGGTTGTAAGTGCGCTCATTTCAGCGGTCCAGTTGGCTTCTGCTTCACTCATATCCCCGGTATCGAGCCAGAGCTCAGTTCCTGCAGTTATAAGTGATTCCCAGAAGGGATCCTTTTTACCTGTGAAGTGTCTTTCATTAATATCCTTCCAGAGAAAATCGCTGATTCGGGTATTCAGATCGGCCATTGTATCTTATTTTAATTTACTACTGTTTCGCTTTCAAGAACTATATATCTGCATGCTGTTTTTTATCCATATTTGAAGAGCATAAATATCAGTCAGCTATTCCGAGGCAAAAATAGGTAAATTATTGATGCATGGATACTGATATTTATGCTTTGTAAAAACTATCAATTAATATTGGACCTAACTACCTCTAAAGCAATAGATTCCACATCCTGTTTGTGCGGGATGAGTATCCCTAATGGATTTACAGGAATGACGCTTAATAAAGGGGGTCTGCAGAACCACGGGGGAGATCCCTCGCTTCGCTCAATCCCGAGTACGCCAACTGGCTGACGAGGGATCTCTTACTATTTAGATTAAAAATAACTAAAAACCGTGGTAATGTGAGACTTTTCTATGAAACCTTCAGGTCAACTTTAGAATTAAGACCTTTCAGATTCAGCGACCGGCTCATCACATTCAGGACCTCGACCGGACCCGATTTTATTTCGCATTTTCCCTTGAAGTGAACGATAAGGGCACACTGTTCAGCCTGAACCGGATCGTGGCCGCAAATCTCCACAAGTGAATTAATTACATTCTCAAATGTATTGACATCATCATTATATAGAATGAGTGAGCAGGATTCCCCGCCACTATTGAGCCTGTCATCTCTATGTAATGCTCGTTCCTTCATTTCAGATTCTCAAAAAGCTGCTTTGCCGTTTCAACAGGAATCTCCTTTGTGCCAAGCCAGGCAACAACCCTGGCTTCGCGGTATCCGTTCCTTACCATGAGATCGGCATATTCAGCTGCGCTTGCAAAAGTAATAAAATTTCCGATCAAATAGGCAATCTTTTTGTCATCCAGTGTAACTACATCGAGCCCCCTTCCTCCGGCCATTGTATTCATTGACTCTATTACATTTGCTTTTACAGGCTTTGCAACCCGCATAACTTCCACCCTGAAAATAAGTGTAGGAATAACAGAATCAACCGGCACTGTAACCTTTTTCTTATTCACCACTCTTTCAAAAGGCTTCGCACCCCACTCCTTCTCAAGAACAGATGCCCTGTCAGCCGAGACACTTTTCCTGCCCATAAAGGAAGTAATGAATGAGTCCCTGAAACCTTTTCCCTTTATTTCAGCAAGTGCATTCCGGGCATCAGATAAGCGCCGGAACATACCTGCATAATAGGTTTTAAGATCAGATCCTGCTGCAGTAAATCCGTATACAGGAGTAATACCTTTAAAAAACACCGGGGAAACGGGATTACGAAACACGGCAACCTGTATCCGGTAAATAAGCCCCTGCGGTATTTCCGGATCAATCACAATCTTAGCACCCGGATCAGTAACAGGCTTTTCAAGGATCTCGAAATAATAAAAAACATCGACAGTATCGGTTACAGGTACAATATCTATTATTATTTTATCAGGCTGATCAACAGCAGATTCAATAGACTCATTATCAGGATTATGCATTAAATTATCCTGACCTTTTTCCCTCTCATCAGGGTTCATGGCTATTTGGGCCTCGTGGTATTTCTGATCAGCAGATTTCTGATAAGAAACTGCAAGAAGCTCAAACTCCGTGATCTTAGCCATGGCTGACTGTTTCTTATCAATGGCCGGCATATCAGGTTGCTTCTTCATTTCTGCAACAAGTGCATTGACTGAATCAGCAAGGAACTGGAAATCAAGCGCCTCCTGAATGATTAATGAATACTCCTCAGGCAAATCTTCTTTTACAGGAAGATTCTTATCCGGGATTAAATTTTCAGAAATTTCAACAGCAGCAACAGCCGGAACAGTCATGTCCGGAGTAACCTCTTCCTTAACCGTTGCGGCAGGCGTTGCAGAGCTCTTCTCAGCAGCACCTTTTCCCTGACTGCATTGTTGAATAAGATCAGGTACACCCATCTCCTTCGAAGCTTTTCTGCCAACCTGATCCGAATATCTGGTATATGAATCAATTGCTTCCGGATACAAACCGGACAAATGCCTTGCCCTTCCAAGATAAAACACAGCATCAGCCGGCAAAGGCCTGGCTGCAGTATTGCTTTCGATTGCCTGCCGGAGCAGCGCAACAGCTTCGGCCGGATTTCGTTCCAGGTTCACGAGGCAGACTGCTGAATAATATTTATAAAGGGGATCTTTTGAGTATGTTTTAAGAAGTTCACTGAATTCGCTGTAAGCTTTCTCATAATCTCCACTGGAAAAAGCCTCCATGGATGACTGACGTGTCGGTTTCTGACTAATTGCCTGTGAAAAGAGTTCAATATACGAAGAGCTGATAAAGAATATCAGCAAAACAAGGATGAGATGTTTCAAATATTTCATTAATTTCACATTGTCTTAAACTGCGAACAACTATTATACCATTTTTTTTCTAAAAGCGATGGAACAAAGTCTCACTGCTTGTGTTGATAACAATTAAAACGATTTATATAAATTACAGTTCAAACTTCGTAATTTTACCGCTAATAACAAAATTAACAACATATGGCACAGTTAAAAGAGGGATCTAAAGCCCCTTCATTTGAGGGCATTGACCAGAGTGGCAATAAAATAAAATTATCAGATTACAAGGGGAAAAAGATCGTACTGTACTTCTATCCTAAAGACAGTACTCCCGGATGCACTGCCGAGGCATGCAACCTGAGGGATAATCATGATTCGCTTCTGAAAAAAGGATTTGCAGTGATAGGCGTAAGCCCCGACAGTGAAAAATCTCATAAAAATTTTGCAGGTAAATATTCCCTCCCATTTCCACTCATAGCAGATGAATCTAAAAAAATCCTGAACGACTATGGTGTATGGGGAGAAAAAAAGATGTATGGAAAGAGTTATTTTGGAGTTATCAGAACAACATTTATTATTGATGAAAAAGGAGTTATTGAGAAGATAATAACAAAGGTAAACACCTCTGAACATACTGAGCAGATCCTGGACTTGTACAAACAGTAATACTATTAATATGAGCAAAGAGAGAAAAGAAATAAACAAAGACAAACTAAAAGCCCTGGAAGTCACACTGGGGAAAATCGAAAAAGATTTCGGTAAGGGCACCATTATGAAGCTTGGTGATCATGCTATTGAAAATATCCAGGTAATATCATCGGGATCAATAGGACTCGATGCTGCTCTCGGGATCGGAGGTCTTCCCCGCGGAAGGGTAATTGAAATCTATGGTCCTGAAGCTTCAGGTAAAACAACCCTTGCAATACATGCAATTGCAGAGGCTCAGAAAAACGGAGGCATTGCAGCAATAATTGATGCTGAACACACATTCGACCGTAACTATGCTGAAAAACTTGGCGTTGATGTAGAAAACCTGCTTATATCCCAGCCCGATAACGGGGAACAGGCTCTTGAAATAACTGACAACCTTATAAGATCAGGTGCCCTCGATATAATTGTTATTGACTCTGTTGCGGCACTGACTCCAAAAGCTGAAATTGAAGGTGAAATGGGAGACTCAAAAATGGGACTTCAGGCAAGACTGATGTCGCAGGCTCTCAGAAAACTTACTGCAAACATCAACAAAACAAACACCTCATGCGTCTTTATCAACCAGCTGAGAGATAAGATCGGTGTTATGTTTGGTAATCCCGAAACTACTACCGGTGGCAATGCTCTCAAGTTCTATGCCTCGGTAAGGCTCGATATCCGCAGAACCAGCCAGCTAAAAGAAGGGGAAGAGATCATTGGCAGCAGGACCAGGGTTAAAATTGTGAAGAATAAACTTGCTCCTCCGTTCAGGAAAGCTGATTTTGACATCCTTTATGGCGAAGGCATCTCGCAGCTCGGAGAAATTGTTGATCTTGGAGTTGACTTTGAAATAATAAAGAAAAGTGGTTCCTGGTTCAGCTACGGAGATACAAAACTTGGACAGGGCCGCGATGCCGTAAAACAGATTATCAAAGACAATCCTGAACTATATGATGAGCTTAAAGGCAAAGTAAGCGAAGCTCTTAAAAAATAGGTTAAATCAAGTCAGGTCATGAAGAAGTACTATTTCACAATTATTATTTTTACTATTCTTCTCTCTGTTTCCTGCAAAGAAACGGCACCTCCTGTTCAGGATACAACATCTCAGATCAATAATTCGCTGACTACTGAAGAGAAAGCGGCCGGAGTGATGACCCCGGAGATAATGTGGAAATTCCGACGCCTTGGTACATTCTCTCTCTCTCCGGATGGCTCTGCAGTACTCTATACAGTAACAGACATCGATCTTCAGAGTGAAGCAAGGGTTACAAATATCTATAAGATTTCATCATCAGGAGGCGAACCGGTACAATTGACAGTCAACGGAGGCAGTTCTCCTCAATGGTTCAACAACGGAAAATCGATAGCTTTTATCAGCAAAGGAACCCTTTACACTATGAGTGCAGACGGTTCTGACCAAAAGGCAGTATCAGGATTGAATGACTTTGAAATCTACAGCATCTCCCCTTCAGGTAAAAATATTTATTTCACAAAAAGAGTTAAGCTCGATCAGACAGCAAACGAGAAACATAACTTCCCGAGAGCAAATGTCAGAATAATCAATGACCTTATGTACCGCCACTGGAATTACTGGAGCGACTATTCGTACAGCCATATTTTTGTAGCATCATTCAACGGGAATGAGGTATCTGACGCCAGAGATATAATGGAGGGACAGAGGTTTGAATCTCCAACTTCTCCCTATTTTGATGAAGGGGAGATTTCGTGGAGCCCCGATGGCAGGTTCATTGCCTATACATCCAAAAAGATGTTTGGGGCAGCTGATGCAAAAAGCACCAACTCAGATATCTACCTTTATGAACTAAAATCCTCAAAAGAGGTTAACATAACTGAAGGCAACAAAGGATATGACAGGTATCCTGTATTCCCTCCCGACGGATCGAAGATAGCTTACCAGAGTATGTTGAGAGATGGTTATGAAGCCGATCTTGACCGCCTGTTCATATTTGATATAAAGGCCGGTACCAGAACATGGCTCTCCAAAGGATGGGATTTTGACGTCGAAAACATCAGCTGGGCTGATGACCAGAATATTTTTTTCACCTGTGCATATCTCGGCACCGGCCAGATATTCAGAACTAACCTGACGGACAAAGGTATTGACAAAATTACTGAAGGCATTCATGATCTTGGCCCTCTGAACCTGAAATCGGGTATCCTGATTTCAGGACTGACATCAATGTCGATGGCAACTGAAATATCAGTTGTTGATATGAAATCAGGTGAAATCAGGCAGATCAGTAATCTGAATAAATCAATCTATGAATCAATAAAGATGGGTAAGGTTGAGGAGAGGTATATAAAGACAAAAGACATGAAAGGTCTCCAGATGTGGGTAATATATCCTCCTGATTTTGACCCCTCTAAAAAATATCCGGCTCTTCTGTACTGCAAGGGAGGTCCGCAGGGTCCGCTTGGACAGAGCTGGTCATACCGATGGAATTATCAGATGATGGCTGCCAGGGGATATATTGTTATAGCTCCTAACCGAAGGGGTAATTCAGGATTCGGACAGGCATGGAAAGAGCAGATATCCGGCGATTATGGTGGTGCGAACATCCGCGATTATCTCGATGCAACTGATGCAATGACAAAAGAACCGTTTGTTGATAAAGAGAGATTAGGTGCTGTCGGAGCCAGTTACGGGGGATACTCAGTTTTTTACCTTGCAGGGATGCATGGAGGCAGATTCAAAGCTTTTATTTCACATTGCGGGATGTTCAATTTCACAAGCTGGTATGGTACCACCGAAGAACTGTGGTTTCCTGATAAAGATATTGAAGGGCCCTACTGGAATACTCCAAAGAGTTCTGGTTACTCCCCTCATCTTATGGTCGATAACTGGGATACTCCCATACTTATCATTACTGGCGCCAATGACTTCAGGATACCCTATACACAGAGTATGGAAGCATTTCAGGCAGCCCAGCTAAAGGGCATTCCAAGCAGGTTATTATTCTTTGAGGATGAATATCACTTTGTTACTAAGCCGCAGAATGCCGTGATATGGCAACGTGAATTTTTTGAGTGGCTTGAGACATATCTGAAATAAAACAGTTCCCGAAGATCGCGCTGATTTACACGTATCTGATCAGCGGGAAAGAAATTAATTCAGTGATAATAGATTAATAACCTGTTGCACCTTCTCTTCCATTGGCAATGATCCGTCAATCCAATGGATCTTAGTGCCTCTGCGTTCCATACCACGGAACCAGGTCATCTGCCTTTTTGCAAACTGGTGTATTGCTATTTCAAGATCACCCGCCATCTTTTCGTATGTAAGCTTCCCGGTCAGGTAATGTGTAATGTATTTATACTCCAGTCCGTAGTAGATTAAGGTTTCTGTATCAACGCCGGAATCAATAAGTCTTTTTACCTCTTCTACCATTCCTGCCTTCAACCGTTGCTGCAGCCTGGTGGAAATATTATGACGCCTCTGATCCCTGTCGAGCATCACCCCTATTACCAGTGAGTTTATTTTTGGTATCTGGCTGTGCTGAGTTTCCCTGTTCTTATTAGAATGCTCAATTTCAATTGCCCTGATCACCCGTTTTTTAGTATCAATATCAGTATTGTTATGGAGATTCTTCATTGCCGATAAAATTCCCGTAAGCTCTTCTATTGATTTTTTCTCCAGCCTGCTTCTGATTCCGCTGTCGGGAGGCACCTCTACCATTTTATAGCCTGTAATAATGCTGTCAGCATACATGCCTGATCCTCCGCATACAACCGGAAAAACACTCCTTTCCTTCATCGATTTGTAAATCCTGAAAAAATCACGCTGATACTCAAAAACGTTGTACTTATATCCCGGATCAGCTATATCAATAAGGTGATACGGGATACTGACACCATCGATGATATAGTCATCATAGTCTTTACCGGTTCCAAGGTCCATGCCCCGGTAAACCTGTCGCGAATCAGCACTTATTACCTCACCCTTCAATATGTGAGCTATTGATGCAGCAAGCGAGGTCTTACCCGAAGCGGTAGGCCCGGTTACTATTACAAGATCATATATATCAGATGTTTCCGGATCCAATCAGCTAATGATTTAAGAATAAAAGCAATTTAAACTAAAATTAGTTAATTTTGGGCGAAACAAAATAATAATTTACAGACTTTCACTTTCTGCTTACTTCGCCTGATTGAAAATTATGAAAGGTGGTGCCGCAAATATTGTAATTAAGAACAAGAAAGCCTATCATGACTATGAGTTCATTGAGAAGTATGTGGCCGGCATCAAACTGTCGGGGACTGAAATAAAATCAATCAGGCTCGGCAAGGCAACAATTGCAGATTCATACTGTTTTTTTAATAACGGAGAACTCTTCATCAAGGGTATGCATATTGCAGAATACTGGTGGGGAAATCTGAATAATCACGATCCGCTCCGCGAACGTAAACTGCTGCTTACCTCCCGTGAATTGAGAAAAATTGACAGAAAGGTCAAAGAGACGGGATTAACAATCATAGTCATTAAAGTATTTATCAATGAAAGAGGCCTTGCAAAAGCAGAAATAGCAGTTTCAAGAGGCAAGAAAGAATACGACAAACGAGAGACCCTTAAACGGAAGGATGCATCACGCGAAATGGATCGCATGAGGAAAGTCTGATCAGAAGTTGGGGCTGAGGAGGTACCTGGAATAGAATTGGACAATCGCCTCTACTGCTTCATCTGATGTATCAACAAGACTGAATAGTTTCATATCATCCGGAGAGATATTTTCTTCCTGTTCAAGCATCACCTCTTCAATCCATGCCAGGAGCCCTTTCCAGTATTTTATGCCGACAAGGATAATCGGGAACTTGCCTATTTTCCTTGTCTGTATAAGCGTAATAGCTTCAAATAGCTCATCGAATGTTCCGAATCCTCCGGGGAGTACTATAAATCCCTGCGCATATTTCATGAACATCACTTTTCTTACAAAGAAATGATCGAATGTAATAAGCTTATCAGCATCGATATAGGGATTTGGTCGTTGTTCAAAAGGCAGATCAATATTTATTCCTACCGATTTACCATTACCGCGGGATGCACCTTTATTGGCTGCCTCCATAATTCCCGGGCCGCCACCAGTTATGACACCATAACCATTAAGTGTCAGTTTATAAGCAATATCTTCGGCAAGTCTGTAGTATTTATCATTGCAATGTGTTCTGGCAGAACCAAAAATAGAGACACACGGACCTATACGTGACAGTTTTTCAAAACCCTCTACAAGTTCAGATATTATTTTAAAAACCCTCCATGAATCAGTTATATGTATCTCATTCCATGTCTTCATTTTAAAAGCGTCCTTTACGAGGTCTGCTGGCTTCTCCATTTACTGTATTATTAGAAAATAAATATCTCAAATATAATTAATTTATCATGTCTTAAGTTCCGCTTTAAGGTATATTCCGGTATAGCTCTCTTTGCACCTGATAAGCTTTTCAGGTGTCCCTGAAAAGAGTATATCACCACCTGACATTCCACCCTCTTTTCCAAGATCCACAATATAATCGGCCATCTTTACCACATCGAGGTTATGTTCAATCACAATCACCGTATTGCCACGATCCACAAGCTTGTTCAAGACTTCAAGCAATACCCTTACATCCTCAAAATGCAATCCGGTTGTTGGTTCATCAAGAATATAGAGTGTTTTACCGGTATCCCTTCTTGCGAGTTCAGCAGCAAGTTTCACCCTCTGCGCTTCTCCTCCCGATAATGTTGTCGACTGCTGACCAAGTCTGATATAACCAAGTCCTACATCCTGCAAGGTTTTAATCTTGTGATAAATGGAAGGAACATTGGCAAAAAACTCAACAGCAATATTTACAGTCATATCCAGCACATCGCTGATAGTCTGCCCCTTGTATTTAACTTCGAGAGTCTCCCTGTTATATCTCTTTCCGTTACAATCTGTGCAATGAACATAAACATCAGGGAGAAAATTCATCTCAATAGTCTTCATCCCCGCTCCTTCGCAACCTTCACATCTTCCACCCTTTACATTAAAGGAGAACCTGCCTGCACCGAATCCCCTGATCTTTGCTTCAGTAGTCTGCTCAAATAATTTCCGTATATCGGTAAAAACACCTGTGTAAGTGGCAGGATTTGAACGGGGTGTTTTTCCTATCGGAGACTGACTTACCTCAATGACCTTATCAAGATGTTCAAGTCCTTTGATCTCTTTATATGGCAGGGGAGCTTTTCCTGAGTTATGGAATTTTTTTGCCAGAGCAGGATGAAGTGTCTGGTTGATGAGCGAGGATTTGCCACTGCCCGAAACTCCGGTAATGCATATAAATGTCCCCAAAGGAAGTATAAGCTCCACATCCTTAAGGTTATGGCCCCTGGCACCTGTCAGTTTTAATATCTTTCCATTCCCCCCGCGACGCTCTTCGGGCACATGAAATTTCCTTTTATTGTTAAGGTAGCCGGAAGTCAGGGTTTCAGCTTTCCTTAATTCTTCGGGATTACCGTATGCTACCACCAGTCCTCCGTGAATCCCGGCTCCCGGACCCATGTCGATAACATGGTCCGCAGAGAGAATCATCTCTCTGTCATGTTCAACAACAATCACCGAATTTCCTGCATCTCTGAGCTGTTTAAGGGCTGAAATAAGCCGTCTGTTATCACGCTGGTGCAAACCGATACTGGGTTCATCAAGTATGTAGAGTACATTGACCAGCCTTGACCCGATCTGGGTAGCCAGACGGATCCTCTGACTTTCGCCACCTGATAATGTCCTTGCACCCCTGTTCAGAGAAAGGTATTCAAGTCCTACCTCAAGAAGAAATCCAAGGCGTGATTTGATTTCTTTAAGTATCTCAGCTGCAATAATTTTCTGTTTACCGGTCATTTTATCATCAGCTCCATCAAGGAAATGTGACAGTTCCCGGATATCCATGGCTGACAGCTCACCAATGTTCCTGTCAGCTATCCTGAAAAACAAGCTCTCTTTCTTAAGTCTTGTACCCTGGCATTCAGGACATATGTTGTACTGAACATACTGATCCTTTATTTTAGTTACAGTCTTTGTGCCATTTATGGTCTCAAGGTTGCCAATGAAATTAACCACCCCCTCAAATGTCAGAAAATAATTTGAGGTCATGCCAAGCGGAGTATTTGAGAGTTTAAGAACCTCATCGGAACCATAGAGCACCTTATTGAGAGCCTCATCGGGTATCTCTCTGATCGGAGTGTCAATAGTGAATCCGTTTTTTTCTGCAATAGCCTCTATTTGCCAGAAAATCCATATATTCCTGTATTTTCCCAGAGGTTCAATTCCCCCCTTCCGTATACTTAACTCCCTGTCGGGGATCATCTTTTCAACATCGATACTTGAAACCTCGCCCAGCCCGTTACAGTGAGGACATGCTCCCTGAGGAGAGTTAAATGAGAAAGTATGGGGGGCGGGTTCATTGTATGAAAGCCCTGTAACAGGACACATGAGGTGGCGGCTGAAATAGCGGGGTTCATTTCCTTCAACGTCAAGAACCATCATAACTCCGTCGCCCTGATCGAGCGACATGATAATCGAATCATGAAGACGTTTGTCGGTAGTTTCTCCAACCTTGAATTTATCTATTACAAGTTCGATATAATGGGTTTTGTACCGGTCGAGTTTCATTCCGGGGATCAGTTCCCTTATCTCGCTATTAATGCGTACATTAAGAAATCCTTTTCTTCTGAGCTGTTCAAAAAGCTCTTTATAATGACCTTTTCTGCCTTTGACAACCGGGGAAAGAAAATAAACCTTTGCCCCTGAAAACTTGACTTTAATCAGCTCAAGGATCTGGTCATCAGTATATTTAACCATTTTTTCCCCTGAAGCCCATGAATATGCTTCTCCGGCACGGGCATACAAAAGCCTCAGAAAATCATAGATATCAGTTATTGTACCAACTGTTGAACGTGGATTCTTGTTCGTGGTTTTCTGTTCAATCGATATTACCGGGCTTAATCCGGTAATTTTATCAACATCAGGTCTTTCCATTCCGCCCAGGAACTGCCTGGCATATGCAGAAAGAGTCTCCATATATCGCCTTTGTCCCTCAGCATAAATTGTATCAAAAGCGAGGGAAGATTTTCCGCTGCCGCTCAAACCGGTAATAACAACCAGTTTATTCCTGGGTATCGTGACATCAATGTTTTGCAGATTATGTACCCTGGCACCCAGGACTTGAATCTCATCGCTCATTTATGAACAAAACTATGATCCGGTTAGTTTCCTGTTTCTGTTTTCTCTATTTTCCGCATTCCTTCGGCAGGAATTTTTATCCAGTATGCCTTGTTCGCTTTTGGAGTCAGATATGGTTTCCTCAGCCAGGGATTTAGAAATTTCAGCATCTTATAGTTTGTGCCGAAATGACTTGCAAAAGAAGAAAAATCTGTAATAGCAGTATCAACCTTTACTTCATAGTAATCAAGCTCCGGATAGAGGTCTTCCTCATCAAGATCAAAACCATAAGCTTTTGGATCGGTAATAACAAGTTTGTAGGCAACAGCTCTGAAGATATATCTTGCTGTCTCTTCTGCCAGCAGGAGATCATAATAATCATTCTGATTCTGTGTTTTGATCTGTTCATCAATTCTACCCCTCCCCCCGTTGTAGGATGCTGCGGCCAGAGTCCAGTTTCCATACTTGTTGTATGATTTGCGGAAATAATCGCAGGCAAACTGAGTAGACTTTTCAACATGATATCTTTCGTCAACTATTGTGTTGATCTCCATCCCTTGCTCCTTACCTGCCCCGGCCATTATCTGCCAGAAGCCTGTGGCGCCAACTGGAGAAACCATGTTGCTGTATTCGCTTTCGGCAGCTACAAGGTATTTGAAATCATCAGGGATATCATTCTCCTTTAATATCTTTTCGATCAGAGGAAGGTACCTGTGAGCCCTTTTTATTATCAGAATTGTTGAAGAATGCCTGTATGCACTTGTGAGCAGCTCCCTCTCGAGGCTTTCCCTTGTGTCGAAGTTCTCCAATGGAAGCTTTTCACCTGCGAATACCATTTCATCAGGGATTTTATATGACTGAATGCTGTATAATGTATCAGAAAGGTTCTTTTCCGGTGGAGGAGCAGTACTTAATCCCTTAAATCCAAAAACAAAAAGTAATATAAGCAGAGCTGTGGCTGTAATTGCAGATAGTGTTAATATTGTTTGCCTGTTTAAATTCATGTTTCACTCCTTGCTGATAAAATAATGTGCAAAGGTAACAATTTAATGCCTCAAAAATAATTCATGTGGCAGCAAAATGCTATCAGAAAGAAATTGGTTCCGGATACCCGGATATTGGATGCTGATAACCTGTAGCCTGACGCCTGAAGCCTGTCGCCGGTTTAGAATTTATATGCCAGACCCGAGAAAACTCCTAAAGAATAAGGATGTAACCCGGTTGATCTGGCTGAATTGAACGGATTGATATAGTATCTGAATGTAGGTTCGAGATTCAAAGAAAGGTTTTGCGACAGATTATACTCCATCCCCATACCCAGAGAACTGCTCAGGGAAACATCATTTAACCCTTCGGTTGTTCCCACAGGATATCTTCCTCCATCTTTTTCAGCATATACGACATTGCCTAACAGGAAGTTATACGACATACCTCCTATAAGATTAAGATCTACCTTCCTGTCTATCACTTTATATCTGACCACAACAGGCAGCTCAAGGAAGCTCATATCCTGAAATAGAGTACTGCTTACATAACTCAGGCTAGCTTTAACCGGATCAAAAATATCATTTGTAAAATATGTAAGGATCCTTTCCGGAAGACTATAAGAACTAAGGAAGATATCTGAATTATTTGTCTGAACAGTTCCATTTGCTGTCAGAACTTTAAAATTAGGGCCTCCCTTTGAATTATCATATTTCTGAAAGCCACTATACGCAGTGATGCCGTTCATTTCCTGTCCTAAGGTAGAATAATACAAACCCGACTGTATACTGAACCTGCTGTTTATCCTGTATGCAAGACTGACACCTCCGGTGTAGGAAACCCGGGTCTGATCCGACTCCATTAGCTTTTTGGCCAGGTCATTACCTGAGGATGTGAACTGAGAATAATAAGTTGGGGAGGCCATTGCTGTAACTGACCACCTGTCCATGGCCGGCATTTCAATATTTTCCTGAAAATATTCATAGGTAACTGGCTTAATTTCAGGATAAACGACTTTTGTGTTTTTCCTGTCGGAAGTATTCTGCAAGCCCTTAACTGACTGATAATCGGTCAGTAAATACGAGGGAACAGAGTAACTGACCTTTTCAGAAACTGGTATTATTTCTTTCTCCGGCAACGAAACCGGAGAAATTTCCGGTTCAGTATTAACAGGCCTGGTTGAAACAACACGTACATTCCTGTTTTTTTCTCCGGATATCACAGAAGTAACTGTGGCAGCAACAGAAGATGGTAACTGCTGGTTTTCAGCCACTGATTCAGGTATCAGGTCCAATGATGCTTCCATACTCCACCTGTAAGCAAGGAACCCCAGCGAAACAATAACAGCCACCGCTGCTGCAGCTCTTAACAGAGGAAGGGGACTTTTTCTCCTTTTAATAACTGGATGAATATTATCCCATATTTCAGAAGGAGGAAGAACTTCAAAGTCCTTAAGTCCGTTTCTGAAAACCAGATCAATATTTGCCCTGCTGTCAGCCATTGACTATTATCTTCTTCTTAATTCCCGTATATGAACCTACCCGACGCTGAAGAATAATCCTTGCTCTTGAAAGGTTTGACTTTGAAGTGCCTTCGGAAATATTCACCAGCTTACTGATTTCCTTATGTGAATACCCTTCAATAGCATAGAGATTAAATACCATCCTGTACTTAGGTGGCAGCTCTCTGATTATACTGAGGAGATCGCTTGCTTCCAGTCCTGTATATTCTTCAGAATCAGGTTCAGATTCAGTTTCCGATATCTGATCGATATCCTCAACCTTATACAGATTGTTCCTGCTCCGGTATTTTTCCAGTGCTGTGTTAACTGTTATCCTCCTCATCCAGCCTTCAAAAGAACCCTCAAACTTATATTGCCGCAGGTTTTCGAATATTTTAATAAATCCTTCCTGCAGAATATCCTTGGCCTCATCATAATCAGCAGCATACTGAAGACATACGACAAATAGTTTTGCAGCATGTCTTCTGTACAGGAGTTCCTGATCTCTCCTGTTTCCTTCAAGACAACCCTTTATTATTTCTCTGACCTCTGACAAGGCTTTTATCCTTTTTGAACAGATAAAATTATAAAATAATTGTCTTAAATACCAACATCCTGCAAAATATTGATGGTTAAAACAAAAAAAAGGTTGCGTTATCCCGGGTTAAAGATGGATAACCTCATCGTAAGCTGCCGCTGCAGCCTCCATTATTGCTTCAGACATTGTCGGATGAGGATGTACTGATTTTATTATCTCATGAGCTGTAGTCTCAAGCTTTCTGGCAACAACTATCTCTGCAATCATCTCAGTAACATTCGCTCCGATCATATGTGCCCCCAGCAGTTCTCCGTACTCTGCGTCAAAAATCAGCTTAACAAACCCATCCTTTGCACCCGAAGCGCTTGCTTTACCGGAAGCTGTAAAAGGGAATTTACCCACTTTTATTGTGTAACCGGCTTCCCGGGCTGCAGTCTCCGTCATTCCGACTGATGCTATTTCCGGATTTGTATATGTGCATCCGGGAATGTTCCCGTAATCGAGAGGCTCCACATCAAGTCCTGCAATCTTCTCAACGCAGATAATTCCCTCAGCTGATGCCACATGTGCAAGTGCAGGACCATGAACAATATCACCAATAGCGAAGATACCTGTAACATTGGTGCGGTAGAAATCATCGACCACAATCTTTCCTTTTTCAGTTTTAATACCGTTTTTCTCAAGTCCCAGATCTTCAATATTTGTTGTAACACCAACAGCTGAAAGAACGATATCTGTCTCAACAATCTCTGTCCCCTTGGGCGTCTTTATCGTCACTTTGCACTTTGTTCCGGCAGTATCGACCGACTCAACCGATGAGTCTGTCATAACCTTCATCTTCATCTTTTTGAATGATCGCTCAAGCTGTTTTGAAACCTCATCGTCTTCGTTGGGTACTATTCCTGGCAGGAATTCCACAAGGGTAACGCTGGTTCCTATTGACTGGTAAAAGGCAGCAAATTCACTTCCGATTGCTCCGGAACCCACTACCACCATTGACTTCGGTTGAGTTTCAAGTGTCATTGCTTCACGGTAACCGATTATTCTTTTGCCATCCTGCTTAAGACCGGCCAATTCTTTCGATCTTGCACCTGTTGCAAGAATAATGTTTCCGGCAGTATAGTCCTTCTTAACACCATCCTGATCCTCAACCTCCACAGTGTTGCCTGATTTAAGCCTTCCGTATCCTTTGATATGCACTATATTGTTTTTACGGAAAAGGAACTGGATTCCTTTACTCATCCCTACCGCGACGCTTCTGCTTCTTGATATCATTGCACTGAAATCAGGAGTGATATCTCCCGAAACTTTAATCCCGTAATCTGAAGCATGTGTAAGATATTCAAATACCTGGGCACTCTTCAGGAGCGATTTTGTAGGTATACATCCCCAGTTAAGGCATATTCCTCCCAGTTCTGCTTTTTCAACAACTGCAACCCTCATTTTAAGCTGCGATGCCCTGATTGCTGCAACGTAGCCACCAGGGCCACTGCCAATTATTATAAGATCGTAATCCATATTCCTGATTTTTAATATTACTTACTATCGGTTTATTCTTTTATATCTTAACAACAGCTGATTAATCCCTTTTGCAACAACCCATATTATTACCAGTGTAAAGATTATTGTGGCGCCAACAGGTATCCCGGCAAAATAGGAAATAGTGTATCCTGCCGATGTTCCAAGAAATCCTGCCAGTACAGACCATACTACAACTTTGAAGTAGACCCTTGTAAAGATCATAGCGATATTAGGGGGAATTGTAAGAAGCGAAAGCACCAGTACGACGCCTGCCATTCTTATATTCAGCACAATGGTAAGGGCCATAAGTGAAGTGGTTACATATTTGAAAATATCCACATAAGATGAATAGGTCCTGGCATATGACTCATCAAATGAAATGTACAGGATAGTCCTGTAGAATATAAGAAAATATAGTATGAGAATAATTGACATTACTCCAAGCGCTATAATATCGGCATCAGAAACAGTAAGTATGCTTCCGAAGAGGTAGCTCATAAGATTCGGACTATATCCCGGCGTCAGGTAAATGAAAATGATCCCTATCGCCATTCCAAAAGCCCAGAGTATACCGATTGCCGAATCTTCCCTGATCTTTTGCCTGCCTGACAGATACTCAACTCCAAGCGCTGATAGTATACCGAAAACTGCAGCTCCTATGACGGGATTAATCCCTGCAAAGTATCCTATACCGATACCCCCGAATGAAGCATGGGTAATACCCCCGCTCAGGAATACCATCCTTCTCGATACAATATATGTACCTGCCAGACCTGCAGTTATGCTGGCAAACAAGGCTCCCAGAATTGCCCTGACAATAAAATCATATTGAAAAATACTCTGATCCACTAAGTATGTATTTTAAGAACAGTGTGGGGCACTTCACCGTGAGTAATTAGCTGAATAGGGCAACCATAGGCAAGAAGGTCATCATTGGTGATCTCATGTGAAGGATGGTAATGAAGCTTACGGTTAACGCATGCAAACGACTTTATATGCGATGAAATGGTACCGACGTCGTGTGAAACCATCAGTATTGCCATACGTCCGTTCAGCATCCTGAGCTTCTCATAAAAATCATTCTCAAATGATGAGTCCACAAAATTACCCGGTTCATCGAGTAACAGGAGCCTTGGATCGCCTATTATGGCACGTCCGAGGAATACACGCTGCAACTGCCCGCCTGACAGCTCACTGAGAGATAACCGGGCCATTCCCTTAAGCCCAAGCTCCTCTATAACCATCTCCGCCTTTTTTTTGTCATCAGATGACATCCCCGACATAACGCCTTTCCTGATCATGAGCCCCGATAACACAACGTCAGTTACTGTAACGGGATAATTAATATCCCCGGTTGAGATCTGAGGAAGGTATCCGATACTGTTTGAATTGAGCAGATCACTGTTGAATATTATCTCCCCGCTGACAGGCTTCAGAAGGCCAAGTATAACCTTAAGAAGCGTTGTTTTGCCTCCTCCATTCGGCCCTATTACCCCGATAAAATCATTTTCCTTAACTGAAAAATTAATCTCTTCCAGCACCAGGCTTCCGCCATATGAAGCTGACAATGAATGCATATCGAATAAACCGGCCATCTCTTCAGATTATTTGGTGCTTTTTTTAAAACTTTTATTAAGTGAATGGATTATCTCAAGTGTTGAGCTCTCCCAGTCTTCCGACAAAGGGTCTATGATCTTTATTTCAGCTCCGATCTCATCAGCAATAGCCTTAGCATTTTTAGTATCATATTCCTTCTGTATAAATATCATTTTCAGACTATCTTCTCTAGCCCTGTCAATCAGATACTTAAGGCGTGACGGGGGAGGTTCCTTTCCCTCATACTCAACTGAAATCTCCTCGAGGTTATAATCCCTTGCAAGATAGCCCAGATTAGGATGAAAGATCATAAATGACCTGTTTATGTTGTGCGAAAAAAGCTCTTCGGCAGTTTGGTCAACAGAGATTATGATTGAGTCCAGAGCATAGAAGTTCTCTTCATACAACTCTTTCCGTGCGGGATTGAGTTTACACAGAAACTCCTTCAGGGCTTTAGCCATTACCCTGGCACATTGGGGAGATACCCAATAATGAGGGTCAGCACTTTCCACATGATCTCCTTCATGATGATGATCTGATTCGAGTGGTTCAATGTAATCTCCCAGAGACAACTTTACCATATTCCTGTTTACCTCATAAAAGCGGTCAAGCCAGGTCATCTCAAAACCCAGATATCCATTACTTACATAGGCTACCGACTTTCTCAGATTTGTTATCTGGTCGGGATATGGTTCATAAACATGCGGATTCGCCCCTGCCGGGACCATAACATTAACAATGAAATCATCACCGCAAATCTTCTCAATAAAGTACTTATAAGGTGCTATACTGACAGTTATTACCGGTCTGTCGTCATCAACACCATTTCGGCCACAGGAGAGAAAAGCTAACAGGATAAATGCAAAAAAAGAAATTCTAGCCATCTGCAGGGTCATATTATAAAGCTACAAATTTAACATATAAGATAACATTTGGTTTAGTGTTGCAAATAAAATAATATAGCTATTTTTGAGTCAGTTTAAGTAAATCTTCCTTCCGGCTGATGAAGAATAAAGGCGAGGTACTGGCGTCAATCTTACTTGATTTCAAAGATTGTTATTTCTTCCTTCATAATACAAAAGAGTTTAATGTTGTTGAAAGCATTATGAATGAAGGATTTGTATTTGAAAGCCAGCTCTCACATTCCACTGACCGTGTAAACCCAAATGAACCGATAGAAGTTACATATTTCCTTTTCCAGAGGAAGGATTATGGAACTTATACCATTATCATTGCAATACCTAAAATTATATACGAAATCTATACCTCTGTCTCAAATGAATACGATACAGGTGCAGAAGATATCATGACCATCAATGATCCGATAGTCAGCGATAATGACGAATTGATCTATACTATTTCTCCCAGGCATATTCTTGGTTACTTTAATCAGAAAACACTTGAATTCTATCAGAACAGGAACTGGGATCCTTTCTTTAATAATTGCCAGCACAGGACTCCGGGCCGGAAAATCAGGAAACCGGGAATTAAATGATCCTGAAAAAATACAACAAATAATATTTTAACCACAGCACCAATAATCAAATAAGTCGCGATGAAAATACCTTTGAAAATTATGATCCTGTCATTGGCTGCAGTTGCTTATGCAACGCAAATATCCGCACAGAACAAATACAGGAACTTCACGGAGTTGTCCCGGAAAACAGAATCACTTGCAAAGGAGTATCCTGCATTATGCTCGGTAAAATCACTGGTAAAAACAGCAGGAGGAAAAGATATCTTTGTGCTCACCATAGGTACAGGAGAGAAGGACCAGAAGCCGGCTATTGCTGTACTCGGAGGAATCGAAGGGAATTACCTTGCCGGCAGGGAACTTGCGCTCGGCTTCGCTGAAAACCTTTTAAAAGACTCCGGAAACCCTGATATAAAACAACTCCTCAGCAGCATAACCTTCTATGTTTTTCCTGATATTTCACCGGATGCTTCGGAGCAGTATTTTACAGGGTTGAAATACGAAAGAGTCATAAATTCAAGGTCCACTGACGACGACAGAGACTTTGTTTCTGACGAAGATCCTTACGAAGACCTGAATGGTGATGGAATTATAACGCTTATTCGCGTTTCTGATCCTGCCGGAACCTTTATTGAAAGTGATGATGACAGGAGGATAATGGTCGCAGCCGACCTCTCAAAAGGGCAGAAAGGATCATATTTTGTCTACTCAGAAGGTATTGACAATGACAAAGACGGGAAATTCAATGAAGATGGCCCCGGTGGTGTTAATCCAAACAGGAACTTCACCTGCAACTATGAGGAGTACGGACAGAATTCAGGATATCATGCAATGTCCGAACCTGAAACAAAGGCTGTTGCTGACTTCCTGTTCGACCATTTCAATATCTATTCAACAGTGGCATTTGGTCCGCAGGATAATCTGGGACAACCTCTGAAAGCATCAGAAAAGCAGCCGGAATTCACTTCTTTTGAACAGGGAATGGGACGTGGAGTGGGAATGGGAATGGGAATGACACGGGGAGCGCCAAGAGAACCTGTTGACAGAAGGATAACTGCCATTCTTAAGAAAGATGAAATAATAAACAAACTTGTATCCGATAAATATCATGAAATTACAGGAGCTAAAGGAGCTCCATCTGCAGTTCAGGCACCTGGTAATTTTATGGATTGGGCATATTACCACTATGGCAGATACAGCTTTAGTACTCCGGGATGGTGGTATCCGGTTGAAAAAGGTAAAAACAGTGAAGTTGCCTTCCTCTCATTTGCTGAAAAAAACAGAATACCTGATGCATTTGTGCCCTGGACTGAAATTAAGCATCCGGACTTCCCCTCGAAAAAAACTGAAGCAGGCGGGATAAAGCCATTTATTATGAATAATCCTCCGGCTGATACACTTGGATATCTCATTTCAAAGCACTATGAATTCATCACTGCACTGGCAGCCATGCATCCCGAACTGGAATTCATCGACACAAAAATTGAAAACAGAGGAGATAATTTATTCAGTATTACACTTAAAGTGCATAACAGGGGAATATTTGCCACTGCTGCCGAAGCCGGGTCAATAAATCAGTGGACCAAAATTATGCGCATGGTCATTGAACCTGCAAAGGGACAAACTCTGTTAAGCGGTCAGAAAATACAGCGCATACAACGGCTTGAGGGAGGCTCCACTGCAGAATTCAGCTGGCTTATATCCGGAAAAGGCAGTGTTCTTATTAGTGCCGGAGCAATTAATGTTGGAACTATTAAAACCACTCTTGAACTGAAATAGCTAATAATCAAAGATATCCGATGATGAAAAAATATAAATTCTCTTCAGCTGCACTACTTCTGCTATTATTCCTGCCTGCCATATCATGGTCGCAGTCGTACCAGATGTTCTATAAGGCTGCCGGATCTCCTGCCAATCCCGGGGTTCAGGCATCGTGGAATAAATACTATACAAACCAGGGAGTGGCTGACCTTTGCTCAAAGCTGGCCAAAACATACCCTGACCTGGTAACTATGGAAACAATCGGCAAGTCCTTCCAGGGTCGCGATATATATCTTCTTACCATAACCGATAAAAAAACCGGAATACATTCACAAAAGCCCGGGTTCTGGATTGACGGTAATATTCACTCAATAGAATTACAGGGAACCGAAATGACTCTTTATACTGCATGGTACCTGTGCGAAATGTTCGATGAAAACGATTTCATAAGAAAGCTGCTTGCAGAAAAAACATTCTATATCGCTCCTACAATAAATCCTGACGGACGGGAATATTTTACCTCCTCAACTGTTCCTCCGCGATCGGGTTTGGCCCCAAGGGATAATGACCGCGACGGACTGGTTGATGAAGATGGAACTGATGATCTTAACGGGGATAAAGAGATCAGCCTGATGAGAATAAAAAGTCAGAGGGGAAATATGAAGATTGATCCTTCTGATCCGCGAAAGATGATCCGTGTTGCTCCTGATGAGAAGGGGGACTATGAACTTCTGGGTTATGAAGGTTTTGATAATGATGGCGACGGGCTGATAAATGAAGACGGACCAGGGGGTTACGACGGAAACCGCGACTGGGGATTCAACTGGGAACCCAATTACGTTCAGAATGGTGCTGATAAATACCCATTCTCCTTCCCTGAAAACCAGGCAGTCCGTGATTTTGTTAAGAACCATCCGAACATAGCAGCATCCCAGTCATTTCATAACAGCGGTGGCATGATCCTGAGAGGCCCTTCAATCAGGGGAGGGGGATCCGAAGCTTACAGCAGGCAGGATGATGATGTAATAGAAAGAATCGGACTCACAGGAGAAAAAATTATTCCCGGGTACAAGCTGCTGACGATCTGGAAAGATTTGTATACCGTATGGGGCGGGGAGCTCGACTGGATGCATGGGAACGGATGCTTTGTATATTCCAATGAGTTATGGACTTCATACCTTATGTTCTATGATTCGACAAATACCGACCAATACGAATTCGACAGGCTCCTGCTGTTTGATGATGCTTTTATTCCATGGCAAAAAGCAATACATCCCCAATACGGGGAAATTGAAATCGGTGGGTTTAAAAAGACCCTGGGAAGACTGCATCCGGGCTTTCTCATTGAAACAGACGCCCACCGCAATGCTGCATTCTGCATATACAATGCATACGAAATGCCTTTACTTGAGGTAAAAGATATCACTGTTAAAAACCTCGATGGAGGTTTGAAAGAGGTGTCAGCCGCAATTGAAAACAAAAGGATGCTTCCTACTCATTCTGCATCTAACCTGAAATACAGGATCGATCCACCGGATTATGTTTTTCTGGACGGGGGAACGGTTTTATCAGGGATGATCGTGGATGATGTTCTGCAGAACAGGACAACCGAGCAGAAGAAAAACCCCGGACGGTTGGAAGTGAACAATATCCCAGGCAACTCACAGGTTTATGTAAGATGGATTGTGAAGGGAGGAAGCAAGTTTAATGTAAAAGTGGAGAGTGTAAAGGGCGGCAGGGCTTCAGGGCAATCAAAATAAAAAAAGGGGCACCGGAAAGAGCCCCTTTTCAGGAATGAACATTTACTAATTTGTCTGAAGTGATATTTTGAAGAATCCGGTTGCCTTCTTTGAGTCAATTTTGTATTTCCATTCACCGGTCTTGTCCTGATTTTCTGTTTCAGTTATATTAAATGACTTCCGCCAGTTCAGATTGCCTGATTCATCTATAACTATTTCCGAGTAGGTTTTCCCGTTGGGCATTGTGATCTTTATTCTTATCTCTCCTGATTTACAGTCGCCATTAACTGACATAACCACCGATTTTGCCGTTTTCTCAACATCAATTCCATATTCCCTGGAAAATGAGCTCTCCTTTACATTCTTTGTAAAATCCCATCTTGTTCTTTCGGTATTCTCCCCATAAGTAAAAGTGTGTATGTTCCCCGGAGCAGGAGACCACATAAAAGGCTCATCGACACTGAATGACCTTTCTCCTCTCCTGCTGAAAACCCTTACCATATTATCATCCATTTCAAATCCGTGAATATCGGGAGCATTGGGAACACCGGGAATACCAGGAACTTCGACACTAACGTTTATCTCTTTCATCGATTTTTCCATTTCTTTCTGGCTTTCTTTGAGTTCCTTCAGAATTTCTTCTTCGGCTTTTTTCTGTTCAGACATTGCCTTTTTCTGCTGCTCGATCGCCATCTGTATCTTATACTCCTTTTCCTTATCTGCTTCGCTTTTCTGTGCATTTACACTCTGAAAAAAAGCCGGGGATGTGAGAAGGAAAACTGCTATTATAAAAAAACTTAACTTTTTCATGGCTGCCACTTATTAAATATTATAATGTAAAGATACACCATGTTTAACGGCTGTTGTGTTAACAGACGGTTAACGCAGGGTTAATGTTTGGGTCACACATCAGTATTAATAAATAAATGAATAAATTTGAAATACTTAAAATCGCAGGATGAAAAAGAAAAATACTGTATTGATTCTGGGAATAGTCTCTATTATCATCCTTACCTCAGTACAGGTATTTATAATCAGAGGTATCTGGAAACAGAAGGATGAGATGTTTGCGCTCAGGTATACAATCCGGTCGCAGGAAGCATTAAATTTCATTAACCGGCGAATTTCATCCGATGGTTTCGATACAGTCAGATTTGTCCTGAGCAAATACTCGGAGCAGGCTAACAAAGAATTACGCGCTTTAAAGGATACGAAAGAACTGGATCTCAAAAAGAAAGAAATACTTGATTTTTACAGTGAAGTATTAAACAAGGAGCAGGATCTTTCCGGACTTCTTGCTACATATTTTGAGAGACGCGGATATGATAAAAAGTTTGCACATTCCATTGCAATCAACAACCTTGAATTTCTCAGTAATGATACAATAGTAATATTCAGGAGGGAAAACTTTCCAAATCAGAGACCCGGCAGATCCACCCCCGAAATTAATCAGTCAAAAATACTTGTTAACTGGTTTGGTATGGAGGACAACAATTACAGGCTCAGGTTTGATTACTTCATTGACTTCTCCGACAAACAGAGGGTAATTTTTAAAGAGTCTGCCACCTCCCTGGCAATGAGCATTTTCAGTATAATTGTGGTCGTAACCATTTTTGTTATTGCCTACAGGAATCTGATGGAGGAAAAGCGTCTTTCAAATCTGAAGACGGATTTCATCAATAACATGACCCATGAGTTAAAAACCCCGCTCTCAACCATAACGGTAGCCGGCAAAACGCTTGAAATGGCCCAGATACGCACCAATGAGGAGAAAATACTTGAAACGGCCAGGCTGATAGGCAAACAGAGCATCCATCTTAATCAGCTTATCAATATGATACTCGAGATAAGCATGTGGGAGAGAACACAGTTCGAGCTCGATAAAAAAAATACCGATATCGGGGAGCTTCTGGATGATGTCGTGGAAAGTTTCAGGTCCGGAGGCGGCAACGGCGCTTCGATAAACAAGAAATATAATCTGAACGGGCTTAAGGCCGAACTTGACGTGGTATATTTTACCACCATGATCAATAACCTTCTTTCAAATGCAGTAAAGTATTCTGATAAAGATCCGGTTATTGATATTGAGGGATTTCATGCTGAAAATAATATCTGTATAAAAGTCTCCGATAACGGCATTGGTATCAGGAGGACCGACCAGAAACATATCTTTGACAAGTTTTACAGGGCTTCGACAGGCAATATACATAAATTCAAAGGACTGGGCCTGGGATTATATTATGTAAGGAGGATAGCAGAGGCACATGGCGGAGAAGTAAAGGTAAACAGCAGACCCGGCAGGGGAAGTACATTTACCATTAATATACCTTATTAAATAAAAAGTTTTCATATGAAAGTATTGATAGCAGAAGATGACATCGATTTCGGAAATATACTGGCACAGTATGTAACAATCAGCGGGTTTACAGTAAGGCATGCCCACGACGGGAGAGAAGCATGGGAGCTTTTCCAGCAGGACAAACCTGACATTTGTGTTCTGGATGTAATGATGCCTGAGATGGATGGTTTTTCCCTCGGTGAAAAGATAAAGGAGAAAGATCCTGATGTCCCTATTATTTTCCTTACTGCGAAAAGCCTCAAAGAGGATATTGTCAGAGGACTTAAGATAGGGGCAGATGATTACATAACAAAACCTTTTGATCCTGAAATTCTTATTTTACGTATTAATAATATCCTGAAAAGGGCCTACACCTCTTCCAATGATGAATTCAGGATCTCTGAAACAATACTGAAATATAATACTCTTGAGCTTATCTGCGGCAATACCAAAGAAAAACTGACCCTTAAGGAGGCACAGCTCATGAAATATTTCATGGTCAACAAGAACAGGATCCTTGCAAGAGAAGATATTCTTACTGAGATATGGGGCGAAGATGATTATTTCCTTGGAAGAAGTATGGATGTTTTCATCAGCCGTCTCAGAAAATATGTACAGGATGATAAAAACATCGATATAAGGACCATCAGAGGTACAGGCTTCATAATGGAAGTGCTGGATGAGAATTGAGAAGGAAGGCAGCGGGCCAGGGGAACTGTTAATTAAATAACAATCTGCTAACTTAAAACCTGATACTATGCACCGACGAGAATTCATCAAGAATGGCACTATTGCCACAGTCACCGGTTCGGCGATAATCAATGGCCTGTATATGAACAATTTGTTCGAAAGCAATACCGGTATTCCACTGAACATTGATATTCCCAGCCCGTACCTGAGCAAACTTGTTGTTAAACCGGTTATGACTGCAATGTACCTGAAAAGCTGAAGGATATGTTTGGCATAGAACTGGTGACAATATCCTACGAAGAACTCGCAAAGGAGATGGAACGGATCAGAAGCGATAATACTTCGCGGCAGGATGCATCAAAAATGGCAGACACGGTATTTGGTGGCGCCAGCCGTTCATTCATTAATAAAAAATATGTTGCAAACTATTTTGCAGTCAGTACTTCTTTTACTTTATTGTAAAGATCATCTCCTCTCCTGTTTTGAGCGGTTTATAGTCCCATGAAAACATAACTATTTGATAAGTAGCAAATAAGAGAATTATTTATTGTAAATTTGGGTGTCTCTC
>MENI01000008.1 GCA_001768195.1 Bacteroidetes bacterium GWA2_40_15
TTTTCAGACTCTAAATTTACAATACTATCCTTAGCTTGACGGCTATGCCCTGAAGGGGGTCTTATTCCTACCCTAACAAACGTTTGTTATAGAACGAAATATACCCCCCTTCAGAGCCTGTCCAGACCGGAGGTCGGGAGGGGCAGGGGGGCTTCTTATACGCGCACTGAGTAACTTAGATAGGGGGCAGGGCAAATGTAAAAGAGAAATTAATCTTTGTGCATTAAATGAATACTCCTTTTTTTCCACAAATTATTCTTAAAAGAAACTATTTTTAGGGTTTTAAGTAAAGACTTCTTAACAAATGTCAGTGAACTCTTCATTGTCATTCAGGTATAAGGTAATATTCCGTTCACTGAAATACAGGAATTACAAGCTGTTTTTCTATGGACAGAGTATATCGCTGATAGGTACCTGGATGCAACGTATAGCTGTTCCCTGGCTGGTTTACAAGATGACGGATTCCGTATTCCTCCTTGGTATTACTGCATTTGCCGGTCAGATCCCGTCTATATTCCTCTCTCCCTTTGCCGGCGTTATAACTGACAGGCTGAGCCGGTATAAAGTTCTTTTGTGGTCCCAGGTCTTTTCAATGGTTCACGCCTTCCTTCTTGCAGGACTTGTCTTTTCAGGAATTATTATGATATGGCAGATCATTTTTCTGAGTTTTATTATCGGGTGCATAAATACATTTGAAATTCCTGCACGCCATTCCTTTGTTATTGAAATGGTGGAGAAAAAAGAAGATCTCGGTAATGGAATAGCTCTTAACTCCTTGATGTTCAATGGGGCCAGGCTTATTGGTCCTTCAATAGCAGGGATATTACTAGCATCAGCAGGAGAAGGAATATGCTTTCTTATTAACGGATTCAGTTTTCTTTTCGTAATAATATCCCTTAAGATGATGAGACTGGGAAGGAGGGATCAGGAGAGGAAAAGGACACATATAATTAATGAGCTGAAAGAAGGGTTTAATTATACTTTCGGATTTTTGCCTATCAGGCATATCATACTTCTGCTGGGCCTGGTGAATATGATGGTAATGTTTTATTCGACCCTGATGCCTGTTTTTGCAAAAGAGATACTTGCCGGCGATTCACACACTTACGGGTTTCTGATCGGAGCAGCCGGTTTTGGTGCATTGCTGGGAGCGCTTTTTCTTGCCTCAAGGGAAACAGTTCTGAAACTGGGGCGCATTGTGCCTGCAGCTGTTATTGTTTTTGGAACCGGACTTATAATTCTGTCTTTCTCGAGGATATTCATCCTTTCGCTTATTGTCATGGTTTTTGTAGGTATGGGTCTGATGCTGCAGGCAGCAGCAAGCAATACCATTCTTCAGACAATAACTGATGACGACAAGAGGGGACGTGTAATGAGTTTTTATACCATGGCAATAATGGGCACTGCGCCTTTTGGCAGCCTGCTGGCAGGTACCCTTGCCAAAACAATAGGTACGCCTTATACAATCTTTATTGGCGGAATTGTATCAATTACCGGGGCTCTTTTCTTCCTGAGAAAACTGCCCGGGCTTAAAAAGATTGTTCGCCCCATATACATCAGGATGGGAATTATCCCTGAAGTTGCCAGGGGAATCCAGAATGCTTCTGAGACCGGCGTATAGTAATTTCGTTACATCAATATTGCAGCGGGATCAGTCACAACAACCTGAATAAAATTCACAATAATTAACGTATGGATCGTGCTGATTTGTGGGTTATTCCTCTAAATTTGGATTGAATTTTGTAAATCATCTTCCCGGATAACTGATGAAACTGTCTGAAAGACCTGTTAAAAACAACATTTTTATTGGTATAGTACTCATTTTTATTTCAGAGATCGGACTTACTTTCAGGATGAGTCTTAACATAACGCCTGAATTTTCAGTGCAATACTATGCAAGTCCGTTCATTTCGATGGGAAATTACTCAGAGTACAAATATGTCACTGACCCCGAAGCTGAAAATTATAACAGCAGGTTCAACTTATATGATTACACTTTAGCCGGGGATGGCAGAATAAGGCTTGATGAGAACGGGGACAATATTACTGATTATTCAACAGGAGATCCTGATTTTAATTTCCATCAGTTCCGGTCGAACTTTGTAGCCAAATGGGAGTACCGTCTCGGATCATTTATTTACTTTGTATGGTCAGGCGAAAAGACAGGGCAGAATGATATGTCAGGAGCTTCCTTAAGCGAATCTTACAAACAGCTTAAGGATGTTTATCCGAATAATATATTTTTGATAAAACTTAATTACTGGTTTTCACTGTGAAAAGTCTGTATAATTTCCGCAGTATCCTGCTGCTGATTTTTCTGACATCTGCTCCTTTGTCAGGTCAGTATGAAGCATCAGCTAACCTGAAAGAAGCTGTGACTATCAGGAAATTTGATCAGCCGGTAGCCTTTGATGGTATTCCCGATGAGAAAGCATGGGAAGAGATAACTCCTCTGAATATGGTTATGCATTCACCTGTATTCGGCAAAGATCCCACTGAGATAACTGAGGCAAGGATAGGTTATGATGATAAATATCTGTATGTAGGAGCCAGGCTCTTGTACAGGGATGCAACACTGATAAGCTCTGCCAGCCTTAAAAGGGATTATATGGGAATGGGAGGTGACTGGTTTGGGATAATACTTGATACTTATAATGATAAGGAGAATGGCCTTGCATTCTTTACCTCTCCCGACGGACTCAGGTTTGACGCAGCTATACAGAGAGATGCAGTTGTTCCCATGCCTGATCAGATGCCTATGAATATAAGCTGGAACACCTTCTGGGATGTGATTACCAGAAAGGGAGCCGATGGTTGGTCAACAGAAATACGAATTCCATTTTCAAGCCTGAGATTTCAGGACAAAAACGGGGAGGTAAGAATGGGCCTGATTGTTCAGAGATGGATGCCTGACTGGAATGAGATGGACCTTTTTCCAGCCATACCGCCAAACTGGGGACAGTCCTCATTCATGAAACCTTCGCAGGCTCAGGAAGTCATCCTTTCTGGAGTAAAACCATCAAAACCTGTTTATCTGGTTCCCTATGTACTTACAGGACTTGAAAGCACTAATGAGCTGAACAGCACAGGATCGGGCTATGACAGAACGGACAACCCTAAATTTGAACCGGGGCTTGATCTGAAATATGGTTTAGCCAACAATATGATAATGGATGTTACTGTAAATACTGATTTTGCCCAGGTCGAGATGGATGACCAGCAGGTTAATCTGACAAGATTCTCCCTTTATATGCCTGAAAAGAGAATGTTTTTTCTTGAACAGGCCAGTATTTTTGATTTTTCATTCGGTGGAAACAGCAACCTCTTTTACAGTCGTCGCATAGGTTTAAGTGATGATGGCGATCCGATCAGGATTTATGGCGGGGCAAGGATGACCGGAAAGGTGAAAAAGTGGGAAATGGGATTCCTCGATATGCAAACAGGTCCTCTTAATCTCAAGAACTCCTCGGGAGTGGAGGAAGAGGTACTTCCTTCCGAAAATTTTGGTGTTCTGAGATTTCGCAGACAGGTAATAAACGAAAACAGTTTCATCGGATCAATGTTTACGAGCAGGATAGGCGTGAATGGGAACTATAATCTGACATACGGAGTAGACGGTATTTTCAGGATTTTCGGTGATGACTATATCGATCTTAAGTGGTCGCAATCGTTCGAGACAGGAGTAAAAAACAGTTCTGTCAACGAACATACCAGAATTTCAGCAAGGTGGGAAAGACGGGCCAGAAAAGGTCTGGGATATTATCTCGGTTACTCACGTTCGGGAATTCATTATAATCCGGGCATTGGATTTGAAATGATGGACGATTTTTCATCCATAAGAGCCAGCTTAAGATATGGATGGATACCGGGAGAAGAAAAGAAACTCTACAGCCATTCGCCTGAAATAAGATATATGCTGATGAATTTTATTGATGACGGGTCACTGATGTCGCTCAATCTTGAGCCGGGATGGAATTTTACTTCGAAAAGTCAGTGGGAAGGACACTTTGGTGTGGCATATAATAAAGAACATCTTCGTGACAGCCTGGAACTTCTTGAAGATGAATTGTATATAAATCCGGGAGATTATGAGTTTATTAATTTTACCGGACGGATCATGACCCCGGCAAGTAAGCCATTCTACCTTATGATAATGAATCATACAGGACCATTTTTTGACGGATCACGCTTCTCAATTCGCCTGGAACCTACATGGAATGTATCAAAGCATCTGGAGCTTGGTGCTGTTGCCAGTTTCAACTGGCTTGAATTCAAAGAGAGAAACCTTTCTGAAACCTCTCAGATACTGGGAGGTAAAATAGTGTTTATGCTTAATACAGCCATCTCATTCAGCAGCTATATCCAGTACAATACATCAGTAAATGAAGTTATGTCCAATCTTAGGTTCCGGTATAATCCCAGGGAGGGTAATGACCTCTATATTGTATTTAATGAAGGAAGAAACACATATCTTGACAGGGAGATACCCAGGCTGCCCGTTTACAGTGTAAGATCACTGTTGTTGAAATATACATATACCTTCAGCCTGTGAGCAACTTGGGGCTGTTGAAAAAGTGGAAATCCATTAACCGCAAAGAGCTCAAAGGCTAAAACGCAAAGTACGCAAAGGGTTGATTATCAAATCATATTCTTTGCGACCTTTGCTAAAACTTAGCGTCCTTTGCGGTTAAAAAAGTCTTTTTCAACATCCCCTTAAACAAGTAATCATATAATATAAAGAATGGATATTACCAGGATTACCGTACGAAGGATTGAAAAAAGAGATAATGCCGGGATTGCAGCACTCATCCGGAAAGTATTCAGGGAATTTAAAATCGACAGACCTGGTACTGTCTATTTCGATCCTACAACTGATGATCTTTATGCCCTGTTTCAAACCCCTCGTTCAGTATACTGGATTGCAGAGGAGAGTTCTGTGATCATAGGAGGTTGCGGTATTTTTCCTACACCATCCCTGCCTGAAGGATGTGCCGAGCTGGTAAAATTCTATCTGTCTGCTGAGTACAGAGGCAAAGGAATTGGAAGGATGCTTATGGAGCGAAGCATTGAATCAGCCAGGGAGATGTTTTACAGGCAGATATATCTGGAATCAATGCCCGAACTTTCAAAAGCAATCGGAATGTATGAGAAGGCAGGATTCCGATCCATTGGACACTCCATGGGCAACTCGGGCCATTTCGGATGCGATATCTGGATGCTGAAAGATTTGTGATCTTTTTCAGAAATTGAAACTCATCTGGAGGTAGGTTCCTTTTACTCCATCGCGCGGTTCAGTCGCCCAGGCATAATTCAGGCTGACAATAAAATTTTCGTTAAGAGCTCCGTGAATACCCCACCCATAACTTGTATGCATCTCCTCCTTCTCTCCCTTTGCAAGCATTTCGATACCTTCAGGATCAGATATTTCAGGCAGTTCATATTTCCCGGTTATCATACCTTCATCGGCATAAGCTGAAAGTGCCAGATAGAGGTTCTGATTAAAAAGAACAGTTCTTACCACTTTCCATCTCAGCTCAATGTTCCCATAAACGAAATCCTCTCCGACCACCCTGTTCCTGAGTATACCCCTGATTGTTCTGCTCCCTCCCAGTCCGCTTAGTGTAAGCTGGGGTGCTGAATTATAGACCAGAGGGAGCATATAAAAGGGCATTTCACCAGCCAGTTTCGCCTGGTATGATATCCGGTATCCCAGATTCACCCGTTTTGCGATCAGCGTGAAATACTGACGGTGGGTGAAGGCTATTCTTGCGTAAGTATAACCGTCGCTCAGAAAACCGGGAGAAAAGAGTAACTGAACATCGGTCCATAATCCTTTCATCGGGTTAGCTTCATTGTCGCGGGTATCATATTTAGCACCTGCCTTAAACACCCCCGCCTGACCTCCGTTTACCTGACCGGGATTTATCAATCCCCATTGTACATAACTTCCGTACAGGCCTCCTCCGGAATAAGGGACCATATCATTCTCATCCTTCCCCTTGTTAATGTTATCTACATCAACGGTATCGAGGTTGTTATGCATATATTCAAAACCACCGAACCATTTTATATTGTCGCCTGACAGCTTTCCGATTATTTCAACTCTGAGTTTAAGAAGCTCCCTCTCCATCTTGTAATATAAAGGCGATATGTAAGACGGGTTTCCTTTAGTTGTATATGCTGAAGAATAATATGCATTATATCCGTTGAAACCATAAAAATCGAGAGTTTTCTCAGTCAGGTAACTTACCTCACCCATAATCCTGTAATCCGGAATAAGGGTTCTCGAATCGTATATCAGCTGGTTTACACCCTGCCCTTTTGTGGTTCTTGATATTTCAAGGTTAAAAGCCTGGTCATAACGGGGATAATTAGTCCCGTCGCCATAATCGAACAATTTCAGGATGCCTCCGTATTTGGTGCCGGTATTGGAATCATAACCGAATACAGGAAAGAAGCCGAATGACCAGCCATCCTTCATTTTTTCCTTTACTTTTTCCTGTCCTGTCATGATATCAACAACAAAAATTAATATGGCTGCGAGTAGCAGAATCTGCTTTTTCATATCCCGTTAAATCAAAAAAATAGGGCGGCAATATAATGCATAAGTTCTTTATTCGCCTGTTTTCCCGAAAAGATTTTGAAGTTCATACTGAATTGGATACATTTGTTAGCGTTACAATAAAAATAAATTATGTATCGGAAATCATGCAAATAATATTATTGATTTTCTTCGTTTACCCCGGCCCCAAGGGGAGCGAAGAAAATCAATTTACTCCCCCAGGGGATGGGGTAAATAAATTGATTTTCAAGCGATTTTGAATTTAATATATACAATTACCACAAGTTATATATAATTATTATTAATTATCTGATTATGAATTATAAAACAATCGCAGCAATCCTGCCGGCTATTTTGATCATTGCCTCATGCGGAACCAGTTCTTCAAAGAAAGGTACTGACAGTCAGGATCTGAAAGTATCCCTTGTCGACAAGTCCGCTGAAAAAAAGATCGATGTAATAATAGGTGATAAGCTTTTCACATCGTTCTTCTGGCCGGAAAATGTATACAAACCCGTTCTATACCCGGTTTATACATCAGCCGGCACTGAGATTACAAGGGGGTTCCCTCTCAATCCCCGCGAAGGTGAAAGTACTGACCATGCCCATCATATTGGTATATGGCTCAACTATGGCGATGTAAATGGTGTGGATTTCTGGGGTAATGGATCGACCGGTTCACTCAGTCCGCGCGGAGGAGTTATAAAACATCTGAATGTAGAAAAGATGACTGATGGAGATGGTGAGGCCATGATCATTTCAAATGAAAGCTGGGTTGACTCAACAGGTACAGCGATGTTATCTGAAAGAACCGGGTATTATTTTTCGGGAAAAGGATCAGCAAGAATAATAGACAGGATCACAACACTTACTGCCATCGGTGACACAATGAAATTTAAGGATACCAAGGAGGGAATGTTCGGGATCCGCGTTGCGCGTCAGCTTCAGCTACCTGCTAAGGAAGATTTAACATTGCAGGAGAAGCAGGGTGGAACAACTACTGTAAAGGCACAGGCAGAAAGCGATATAACAGGTAATTACAGAAGCAGTGAAGGAATTACCGGTGAGGAAGTATGGGGAACAAGAGCAAAATGGATGGACCTCTATGGTAAAATAGGAAATGAAGCTATTTCAATTACAGTATATGATCATCCTGATAACCTGAGTTATCCGACCTACTGGCATGCCCGTGGTTACGGACTCTTCTCAGTGAATCCCATGGGTGCAAATGATTTCACACAGGGTAAAGAGCAGGTAAATTTTTTCATTCCGGCCGGAAAATCATACACCTTCAGATACAGGGTTATTGTTAATTCAGGGGCTGATCTGACGGATGCAGAGATCAATGCATTTGCCGATGAATTTGCTGCAAAGTATTAGAGAAAAGTAAACCACGGAGTCGCACGGAGTAACACGGAGTAAAACACGGAGTTTATATTATAGTTTAATTATCATATCAATAATGCTCTTAACTGTAGAATTAAACCGTGAAACTCCCCCGATAGATTGGGGCAGGCTGTGTAAACTCAGTGAAACTCAGTGGTTAAAAAAGAGTAAAACTTAATATTATAGAAAATGACAAAACGACGTGATTTTATCAAAACTGGAGTTATTGGAACCGCCGGGTTAGCTATCGGCGGTCTGAAACTGAGTGCAAAATCATATAACTCAGTAATTGGAGCTAACGACCGTATAAACCTTGCATTGATCGGAATCAGAAACCAGGGTGCGGTTCATATCGGAAACTGGTGCAGCATTAAAGATAGTCATAACATTGTTCTGAAAACTCTCTGCGATACTGATGAGAGGTTGTTTGATTCCAGGACAAAACTAGCCATGGAAAAGGGAGGGACAAAGCCTGTAACAGAATGGGACCTCAGAAAAGTCCTGGATGACAAGGATATCCACGCAGTTTCGATAGTTACTCCGAATCACTGGCATGCTCTTGCAACAATCTGGGCCTGCCAGGCCGGGAAGCATGTCTATGTTGAAAAGCCGGCATCATACAGTATCTGGGAAGGGAAAAAGATGATCGAAGCTGCCCGCAAATACAAGGTTTTTGTTCAGGTAGGCAAAAATAACCGCTCCTCTGTGAATGTCAGGGAGGCTATAAAATTTATTCATGATGGAGGAATAGGCAATGTTTTCATGGCGAGAGGGCTTTGCTACAAAGCACGTGATTCATATGGCATGGCAAAGGACAGCCAGCCACCTGCAGGATTTCATTACGATCAGTGGCTCGGACCTGCACCAATGCGCCCTTACAATGAAAAAAGGAGTCACTACAACTGGCACTGGTACTGGGATACCGGTAATGGAGATACAGGAAACACCGGCCCTCACCAGTTCGATATCGCACGATGGGGGCTCAATAAGGATGAACATCCCATTTCAGTTTATTCCACCGGAGGACTTTACGGATTGAACAAGGAAGAGAGCGCACCGGATAAAAAGACTCCCGGGAGGTTGGTTTATGGCGACGTCGAAGCATACGGTCACGATGCAACAAGCCAGGAGACGCCCAATACCCAGACATGTTCATTTAAATATAAAGATGGTACCCTGCTTGAGTTCGAAACCCGCGGCAGATACACTAATCAGGAAGGGTACAAAGGTGTCGAAGCAGGAAATATATTCTACGGCACCGAAGGATACCTTGAAATATCAGGCGACACATGGAAAGCATTCCGCAGAAGGGAAAAGGAGCCTTTCGCAGCTTCAAAGGAGCTTGTTGGAGATCATGATGCAAATCATTATAAAAATTTCATAGAGGCTGTAAGATCAGGTAAAATTGAAAACCTGAATTGCGACATTCGTGAAGGAGTATTATCCTCCGACCTGGCACATCTTGCTAATATATCTTACAGGGTTGACAGGTCGTTGAAGTTTGACGGTGCAGCCGAGAAGTTTATTAATGCTCCTGAAGCAGATGCATTGCTTACAAGAAAAGAGTATCGTAAACCTTTTGTGGTTCCTGAAAATGTATAGGAAGTTCTGATTTTTACGGTTAAGCCCCCTTTAGGGCATAGCCGTCAAACTAAGGGTAGTATTGTAAATACAGAGACAAGAAAAAGTTTCCCCTCCTTTTGAAGGAGGGGTGGCCGGGACAATTGATTATCTGATGTTTACAAAGTTTATTTCCCGGCCGGGGTGGTTGATTTTGAGACAACATTATATGAGATATTAAAATCAAAAAAATAATGAAGGAAGAAAATTCAAAAGACAATACAGTATTGGTAGTTACATTGTTGACTTCCACTGTCCTTCAGATCAACCACCCCGGCCGCAACCAGCCTTTGCAATACTCTGATTATCATTGTACTGCGGCCACCCCTCCTTCAAAAGGAGGGGAAAATGTTATGAACGAACGGAATTGCAATATTAATAATCGTTTGCCTTTATTAATCCTCCCTGTAGAAATTTTTTCAGACTCCTTAAGTTGACGGCTATGCCCTTCATGGGGACAGGGTAGCTGAAACGACTGGCAGAGAGGAACATATAGTATTGGGGCAGAGGGGCTGTTACAAAAGATAGAATTGATACTTTGATACAGTAATAAAGATGCTTAAATAATGTCATTACCTGCTTCTCCCAAGATTGGTCACTACCGCTACCGGATACTTGCCCTGGTATTTATGGCAACCACGATCAACTATTTCGATCGTAGCATTGTCGGTGTAATGGCCCCGACTCTTCAGACTCTTTTCAGCTGGACCAACTCCGATTATGCGGCAATAATGGTTTCATTTAAAATAGCATACGGGATCGGATTGCTATTCATGGGCGGGATAATTGACAGGTTTGGCACCAGGATCGGTTATACTCTTTCAATTGCTGTCTGGAGTCTTTTTGGAATGCTGCATGCCGCTGTAAGGCCTGCCTTCAGCCTGATCGGATTTATTGTGGCACGCTTCGGTCTTGGGTTAGGTGAGGCTGGCAATTTCCCTGCCGCCATAAAAACGGTGGCAGAGTGGTTCCCCAAGAAGGACAGGGCTTTTGCTACAGGGATCTTCGATGCCTCGACCAGCGTTGGCGCTATACTGGCTCCTTTTATCGTAGGGGCAATAGTTACAGTAGATGGAAAAAACTGGCAGATCCCGTTCCTCTTCACAGGAGTCCTCAGTGCAATATGGGTATATCTATGGCTGAAAACATATCAGAAACCAGAACTTCATCCTCGTCTGTCAAAGGAGGAGATGAATTATATCAACAGCGATTCGGAGGAGGAGACAACAGAAAAGATACCGTGGCTGAAACTTCTGCCAAAAAAAGAAACCTGGGCGTTTTCCCTTACGACAATTACTGACGGAGTATGGTGGTTTTATCTCTTCTGGGGAGCTAAGTTTCTTGCCGAACAATTCAGCGTGGACATCAAAAATATCGGTCTGCCATTCCTTATTATATTTATTATGGCCGATGCAGGCAGCCTTCTAGGGGGATTGGCTTCCGGAGCGCTGATCAAAAAAGGATGGTCGATAAACAAGGCAAGGAAAATCACCTTGCTGGTAAATGCCATCATCATATTACCGGTAATATTTGTTCCGGTAACAGAGAGCAAATGGCTTGCTGTTTTTCTGATCGGACTCGGCGCTGCAGGTCACCAGTCATGGTCAATCAACAGCTATACCCTTGTTCCCGACGTTTTCCCGAAGAAGGCAACTGCTTCAGTCATTGGAATAGGAAAAATGGTGGGAGTGGCAGTGGCAATAATTGCCGACCTTGCCCTGGGAGCCGTACTCGATACTGCTGATAACTCCGGTTATTTCTGGGCATTTGTGATTGCCGGATTATCATATATCAGCATACTTGGATTTGTACATTTGCTGATGCCAGGGATGACTCCGATGGATGATAATTTGAATTATATTACTGTAAAACCCCCAAACCCCCCAAGGGGGGCTTATTGAAAACCGATTTTAGAACATTGAACAAACAAAATCAGAATGCAGAAGTTCTTACCTCTTAAATCGTTTGTTCTATTGTTCTTACTTCTTAAAGTCCCCCTTGGGGGATTTAGGGGTGGATTTTAACAGGGATTTGTAATAGATTCATTTAAAATGCAGTTTATAATCAAGGAGTAACAAATAAAAATCATGACTAACAACGAATTATCGCGCAGGAATTTTATAGGTAAGACAACAGCCGCTATAGCCGGAGCTGCAATTGCTTCAGGATCTGCACCACTGAGTGCGGTATCGTATGAAAGAGTAATCGGAGCAAATGACAGGATCAGCATAGGATTTCTCGGCTGCGGTGCCAGGGGTAATGGACACCAGAATATGGTCAAAATGTCGGAGAAGGATAAAAACCTGGGAGTGGTGGCTGTTTGTGATATCTGGAATCTGAACAGGGAGAAAGCTGCAGCATCCTGCAAAAAACTGTTCGGGAACGAAGTAAAGCAATTCAAATATTCAGAAGAGTTGCTGGCCATGCAGGAACTTGATGCGGTAATGATTGCAACAGGTGATTTTCAGCATGCAAAGATCCTGGCTGAGGTTGTAAAAGCGGGCAAGGACTGCTATTGCGAAAAGCCAATGGCAACTGATATTGAAGATGCCAAACTGGCAAGGAATGCAGTTCTTTCTTCAAAGCAGGTTGTGCAGATGGGTTCACAATGGGTGAGCGATCCGATGCAGTTAAAAGTACGGGATATCATTCGTTCAGGTAAGCTGGGTCAGATTACAAAGATAGAACAGGTATGGAATGATAATAATCCTCGCTGGCATGTGCCTTCTGATCCGGATGTTGCAACAATAAGGGAAGTGGATACCGACTGGAACAGGTGGCTGCTCGGGAAACCTTATGTCCCGTTTGATCCATGGAAATATTTTGAATTCAGGATCTTCCGTGACTATTCAGGGGGGATAACTTCACAGTGGATGAGCCATGGTGCAGGACTCGTCCACTTCTATACCGATTCCTCAATACCTGATTCGATGGTGGCACACGGAGGAATATTCGGTTGGCCTGACATCCGGCAGAATCCCGACACTTTCCAGGCGCTGGCAACATATGATGAGAAAAAATTTCTCTATTCCTATACTTCGAATTATGCAAATAAGTTTGGAGATTACTCCTGTATAAGGGGAAAGGAAGGAACTCTTTTCGCACACGGAGGAGAGGGAAGTCCAAGGTGGTTTTTTATCCCTGAACAGCAGGATCTGCCGGGAGGTTTTGATTTTTATGAAGGGATGAAAGAGACAATAAAAAACAAAAAGGCGGAAATAGTAACCACTGAGGAATACGGGATGAAGATGGGTCCGGTAAGCCTGAGCGACGACAGCAAATACCACCTCGATAACTGGATTGACTGCATGAGGAACAGGAGTCAGGTGCCTAACGGGCATATTCATACCGGATTCTGGCACTCAATTGCGAGCATCATGGCTACACGAGCATACAGGGAAGGCAAAAAGCTCTATTGGGACCGGATGAAAGAGGAGATAGTTGATCATACGGTGAGTTAATATGATTTTTTTAAAATCCTTAAAATCATTAATAGTATGGCTTTGAATAACACACAGGAGATTCCTCATCCTGCTGTTGCAGGATTCGGAATGACAAATTTTCTTTTTGGGGTTTAAAGGGAGAAGGGAGGCGGTGCACTCAAGCGCACCGCCTCCCTTCTCCCCCAAAAACCTTTATAATCCTGTCATTCCGAATGAAATGAGGAATCCCCCTGGGAATAAAGAATGATAATAAAACAATATATTTCATTTTTGAACAATTAGTCATGAGAATTTTGAAATTCATTTATAAGCTAATTGATATTATATGAAAACGGGAATAAGCTATTTGGCGATTATTGTTATTTATTTAACAACAGGATGTAATAATCAGAGTCAGAAACAAAACCTTTCAACACCCCCCTTCATAATCGATTCCCACATGCATTATGATGCTACGGATGAATGGGAGAGATCATTCCTTGAAATATACACAAAGCATAATGCAATGGCCTGCCTGCTTATGGAGATGGAGGACATCGACCGGGGTATTGCTTTTGCAAAAGCCCATCCCGACAGGGTGATCCCTTATGCTGCGATAGATATCGACAGCCCTTCTGTGGTTGAGGATATCAATAAAGTCTATAATATGGGTTTCAGAGGACTGGGTGAGTTGTTTGCAAAGGGAAGAAGAGATTATAACGATCCGAAGTATGATACTGTATGGGTCCTTGCAGAGAGACTCAGGTTGGCTGTTGCACCCCACACAGGGATATTGAGCAACGGGACCATGTCAAATATGCGCCCGGCATTCCTGGCCGATATTGCCTCCAGGCATCCGACTCTGTTTATCCATGCAGCTCATTTCGGTAATCCATGGTACGAAGAGGCTGCCGAGGCAACAAGGAGAAATACGAACCTCTATTTTGACCTGTCAGGATCATCGCTGATTAAAAAGGAGAATGATCCCGGATACTGGGCCCAGTGGCTCTGGTGGACCGGCATGCTTGGGATGCCGCATATACCAAAAGATGCGGTCCCTGCATGGGAGAAAATCCTGTTTGCAACCGATGAAGGTCCGGATGCCCTGGAAGAGAACATAAGAAGATTTAATAAAGCTCTTGATGCCTGTAATGTTTCTGAGGAGACACGGGCAAAGTGTTATGGACTTACAATAGCAAAGGTGCATGGTATTGAGGTGAAAGGAACAAATATTAAATGAAAATCTGGAATTTTGGGATAATAGGAGCGGGTCTTATAGCTGACTTTCATGCAAGGGCAATACAAAGTCTTCCCAATGCAAGACTTGCAGGGATATGTGGTACCAATCAGCTAAAAGTAAAATCATTATCGGAGAAGTATGG
>MENI01000009.1 GCA_001768195.1 Bacteroidetes bacterium GWA2_40_15
CATGATTGTTCATCGCGATTATCGCTCTGCATCAGATTCTGTTGTTAAGATATTCAGTAATAAAATTGAGTTTTATAATCCTGGACGGTTGCCGGAAAACATAACCGTTGAAGATCTGCTCTCAAATAATTATATATCAACTCCGAGGAATAAGCTCATTGCAGATTTTTGTAAAAACCTTGGATTGATAGAAAAATATGGATCCGGAATAAAACGAATTGTTGACTACTTCAAGGCAGAAAACCTTCCGGTACCTGAATTCCGGAATATTTCAGAAGGTTTTATGGTGACCATATTTGAAAAGGTGGAAGATGATGTCACTAAAGGTGTCGGTAAAGGTGTCGGTAAAGGTGTCGGTAAAGATGTCGGTAAAGATGTCGGTAAAGATGTCGGTAAAGATTTATCAGGAAGTGTAGCTGTTGTTTATAGAATAATACAGTTAAATCCGGATTTTACAATCCCGGAAATAGCATTAAAAGCGAACTATACGCAGAGAACGGTAGAAAGAAGTATTTCAAGGCTTAAGAATTTGAAATTAATTAAGCGTATCGGGAGCAAGAGGGAGGGACGTTGGGAACTTTTGTAACTGATGGTCTAAAGTAAAGTAAGGAGTAGGTAGTATGTAGTAAGTAGTAGGCAGTATGCAGTAAATCAGTGTTATACATTCGGATAACTAAACTCATTCACGAGATTAACAAAATAATTAAGTCTTTAGAATAATGTTTAAGATTAAAACCTCTCAACCTCAACCTCAATAGCCTCAACCTCAACCTCAACCTCAACCCGCTCAACGCTCTGACTTTAGACTTTGAACAAAGGCCGGAGAGGATAATTATAAATTAAACAGGTTATCTTTGTAAACTACACTATAGACGCTATGAAAAAGATGAAATATGTTATATATAAAGAGGGAAAATATTACGTTTCACAATGTCTGAACGTTGATATCTCCAGTTTTGGAACTACTATTGATGAGGCAAGTGCCAACCTGAAAGAGGCATTGCAGTTATATTTTGAGAATTAGAGAGCCAGAACTTTTCTTATTATAAGTGGTCTCTTTTCAGATTGTAATAATTTAATGAAATAATCATTATTAAATTCAAAGTGTGATTTCAGTCAATTCAAAAAATAACCGGCTTATACGATTGACTGATGAAAGAATCAGGCACATTACCAGGAATCACCCTGAAATGAAAAGTTGTATTTCATGGATTCTTGAAACAATTGAAAGCCCTGATTTTATAGTAATGGGGGATTTTGGAGAATTGATAGCTATCAGGTTATTCAAAAAAACTCCGGTTTCGAATGATAAGTTCCTGACAGTTGTATATAAGGAATCCAGCAATCTTGACGGATTCATTTTAACAGCATATTTTAGCAGAAGTATTAACAAAACAAGAAAAATTATATGGAAACCCTGAATATTTCTGAAAAAAAGAATAAAATAAAGTGGGATTACGATGGTGAGGCAGATATACTTTATATCTCATTTGGAAATCCAAAAAATGCAGAAGGAGTTGATATTGGTGAAGGAACTATTATTCGGATTCGTCCCGACACAAAGGAAATAATTGGTTTAACAATCCTTAATCCTTTGAACCGTACTTTGTCATCACTTAGCGGAAAACATAAGGTTATCAGGAAGAAGAAACAATCACCTGTCGCAAAGTAATTTTGTTTATTTTTTTAAGAAGATCCCAATCTCAACCAAGACATTAACTTAAATCTCTATCTTCTCAACCTCAACCTCAACCTAAGGTTAAGGCAAAGGTTAAGGTTAAGAAGAAAATAAAGTAGTTCACTGCCTCAACCTCAACCTCAACCTCAAAGCTAAGGTTAAGGTAAAGGTTAAGGTTAAGAAGAAAATAAAGTAGTTCACTGCCTCAACCTCAACCTCAACCTCAACCTAAGGTTAAGGCTAAGGTTAAGGTTAAGAAGAAAATAAAGTAGTTCACTGCCTCAACCTCAACCTCAACCTCAACCTCAACCTCAACCTCAACCTCAACCTCAACCTCAAAGCTAAGGTTAAGGTTAAGAAGAATCCTTGCACTTTGCACCTTGCACCCTGCACCCTGCAATTCGAACCTTGAACTCATAAATGGAAAAAGGCGAAATAATAATATTTTTAAGGAGGGGGAATTAAATCAGGCATCAACCGTCAAGGAATACTTGACACTTCAAACTGGGAACAGTTACAATAGACTATTCTTTGAGTTATGAACAACCATATCAAAAAAGGACAAATAGTTATATATCAGGCTGCTGATAATGCTGATTTTCAAATTGAAGTCAGAGTTAAAGATGATACAGTCTGGCTTAACAGGCATCAGATTGCTCAATTATTTGAAAGAGATATTAAAACTATTGGCAAACATATTTCAAATGCTATAAAAGAAGAGTTACATTCTGTGTCAGTTGTCGCAAATTTTGCGACAACTGCATCTGATGGCAAATCATATCAGGTTGAACATTATAATTTTGATATGAAAATTTCTTTGAACCTTGAACTTTGAACCTCGAACTTGAACCCCGAACCCTGTTATGGGAATAAACCAGGTTAAAAATCTGCTTAGTCAGAAGGAAAATATAAGACTCGAATTTAAGAAGGCTCTTAAGGAATTGCCTGAGAATATTTTTGAAACAGTATGTGCGATGCTTAACAGAGATGGTGGTGAAATAATACTTGGAGTAAGTGATGACGGCTTAATTCTGGGAGTAGATTCGGGTAATGTTGATAAAATTGTTGCACAAATAGTGGCTCAATCAAATAATCCGCAAAAACTTGATCCTCCTTTTATTTTATTTCCTCAGAAGTATGAATTAGAAGGGAAATTAATAATCAGATTACAGGTTCCGGTCAGCTCTCAGGTACACAAAACAGCAAATACAGTATATGACAGAAGTAATGATGGTGGCTTCAGGATTTTAAATCCTGTGAATATTGCAGATATGGTAAACCGTAAAAGGTTGTACTTTTCTGAAATAAATACTTTTTCAGCAGTCTGTTATTCAGACCTTAAGGAAGAATTATTTTTAAAAGTTCGGAACCTTATTCGGAGCAATAATCCAAATCATCCCTGGCTTAGTCTGACAAATGAACAAATGCTGTCCAGAGCCGGAATTTTAAGGAGAGATCCACAAACTGGAATTGAATCATATACTCTGGCAGCTGTTTTGTTATTTGGTAAAGATGAGGTTATTCAGAATATCCTTCCATTTTTTAAAATAGATGCAATTGTCAGAAAGAAAGATCTTACACGATATGATGACCGGGATTATATTCAGTGTAATCTCATTGAAGCTTATGACCGGCTTATGAATTTTATTTCAAAGCATTTACCTGATAAATTTTATTTGGAAGAAGACCGACGGGTCAGTTTATTAAATAAAGTATTCCGCGAGGTAGTTGCTAATTTTTTAGTACATAGGGAGTATACAAATGCATCTCCGGCTACTTTAATTATTTATTCTGACAGAGTTGAAACATCTAATGCCAGTAACCCACACGGTAAAGGTATTATTGATCCTGTCAACTTTACACCTTTTCAGAAAAATCCGTTGATTGCCAAATTTTTTATTCAACTTGGAAGAGTTGATGAGCTTGGTTCCGGAATTATTAATGTTAACAGATATCTTCCTCATTACTCTGGTACGAAAACGCCTCCTCAATTTATTGAAGGAGATGTTTTCAAAACAGTTATTCCAATTGGTAGGAGATATGCTACTGAGGGAATAAATGAGGGAATAAATGAGGGAATAAATGAGGGATTAGAAACACTATTAAGATACATTAGTAATAATGAAGGATTAAGAGCTAATCAGCTTAGTACGGCACTGAATACTCCTAAAAAGACGATTGAAAGATGGATTTATAATCTAAAAAGCAAAAACAAAATAGAATTCAAAGGCAGCAAAAAAACTGGCGGATATTATCTTAAAGGCTCCAAATACAAACCATAAAGTTCAAGGTTCAATGTTCAATGTTCAAGGTTAGGAACACTGAACGTTGAACTTTAAACCTTAAACTATGAACCTTAAACTATGAACTTTAAACTTTGAACTTCAACCTCAATTAAGTGCCCGAAACTCAAAACATAGAGTATAAGACTACCTGGCGCGATGAATACCTTAAATGGCTATCTGGTTTTGCCAATGCCTCAGGGGGTAAGTTATTCATTGGCGTGGACGATGCTGGTAGTGTTGTCGGTTTGCCGGATGCTCAGAGACTGATGGAAGACATACCCAATAAAATTGTCAACTATCTTGGAATCATTGCTGATTTAAAGTTATTACAGGATGAAGATAAAGCATATATCGAAATTTCGATTTCTCCTTCAAGTGTACCAATCTCCTTCAAGGGAATCTATCATTATCGCTCGGGCAGCACAAAACAAGAACTGAAAGGAACTGTCTTACATCAATTTCTTCTGAAACGATTAGGACGCACCTGGGATGATTTGCCTTGTGAAAATGCTGTTATTCAGGATATTGATCAAGATGCCATAAATTATTTTTTTCGAAAGGCAATAGTTAGTAAACGTTTGACAGAAAATGCCGGAAATGTTGATTTGAAAACGACACTTCAAAACCTTGACTTGCTAACAGACGGAGAGAAGCTAAAAAACGCTGCATTGTTGTTGTTTGGTAAACGACCTTCACAATTTTTTCCATCTGTTTCATTCAAAATCGGACGTTTTATTGATAGTGACGATGATCTACGATTTCAGGATGTTGTGGAAGGCAACATTTTGCAAATGGCCGATAAAGTAATGGATATTTTAAAATCCAAATACTTGATTTCTCCCATCCATTATGAAGGTCTGCAGCGGATTGAACAACTTGAAGTCCCTGAAGAGTCGCTCCGCGAAGCTATATTCAATTCAATCATCCATAAGGACTATAGGGGTGCACCTATCCAATTGAGTGTGTATAACGATAAACTGATCCTTTGGAACGAAGGCCATTTACCCGAAGATTTTACCATTGAAACACTGTTGGGGAAGCATCCTTCCAGACCATACAACAAAAACATAGCTGATGTTTTCTTTAAAGCAGGGTTTATTGAAGCCTGGGGAAGGGGTATTTCCAAAATAATCAATGGGTTTACAAAAGCCAACCTTCCAGCTCCGGTTTTTCAAACTACAATGGGTGGCATATTGGTAACCATTAAAAGAGTAGCAGTAATGATGAATGAACCTAAAGAGCAGGTTAATGTCACAGAAGATGTCACAGTAAGTGTCACAGAAAATAGGTTGGAATCTGTTTTGAGATTAATAAAGAATGATAACGCTATTACCACAACTAAATTGGCCCAATTACTTAATGTGACAAGAAGGACTATAGCAAGAGATATTGAAAATCTAAAAAGTGCCGGGAAAATACGTAGAATTGGGTCAGACAAAAACGGTTTTTGGCAAATTGTTCAATAAATAATGTTCAACGCTCAAGTCAAAGGTTAAGGCAAAGGTTAAGGTTAAGAGAACCTCAGCCTCAACCTCAGCCTCAACCTCAACCTCAGCCTCAACCTAAGTAGTAGGCAGTAGATCAATATTTTATATTTTTGAACATAGAAATGGCTGGCAAAGCTTGAACTTTACGCCTTGAACCAGAAGTTTTTTGTTCAAAGTTCAAGGTTCAAAGTTCAAGGTTAGACGGGAAATACAATTATGAAAGTTACAAGATTTGAAGATCTGGAAATATGGAAGGAATCAAGAGAGCTATGTAAATCTATATTTGAAATAACAGAGAAAGACCCCTTTAATAAAGATTTTAAGCTTAAGGATCAAATCAGGGGTTCATCAGGCTCAATCATGGACAATATAGCCTGCCCTGTGAAATAAATATCGATGGAGTTTTTTGTTTACATATTACGTAGCAAAATGGATGGTAAATTCAACCAGGCTATACCTCCGATCTGAATAAAAGAATCGCTGAACATAATCTGGGCAAGGTAAGTTCTACAAGAAATAGATTACCCTTTGAATTAGTATATTATGAGAGTTGTCTTAATCACACAGATGCTTTGCACCGAGAGAAGTATCTCAAAACTACATATGGCAAAAGATATATTAAAAATAGGTTGAAAAATTATTTACTAATCTAAGACATATTTCACAGGGCAAGAGGGTTTTGAACGTGGAGGCAATAAGGAATTTATCCAATTTCTCTTTATTGCCAAAGGATCTTGTGGTGAGTGCAGATCTCAATCATACAGAGCTTTTGATAATAAGTATATAAATCAAATTTCTCTCGACGACTTTATATCAGT
>MENI01000010.1 GCA_001768195.1 Bacteroidetes bacterium GWA2_40_15
TGCCAGAAATCGACTATATTATTCAAGTGTTCTTCGAATCGCCGCTCTTTCCCTCCACCCTGTTATTTAAAAAGACCCTGTCATTCCGAATGCAGCCATACCTGAGCTTGCGAAGGTTTGGCGTAATGAGGAATCTCCTTGAATTTCCTGCATTATTGTCATAATGCCAGGAGTGCAAAAAATAGTTTGAATAAACCCTCGGGATGACAATCACTGTCGGGGAAATAGAAGGAAGAAGCGGTGATTCGTAATACTGTACTTAAAAAATGAATTAGTGCCGAATCGCCGCTTCTTCCTTCCTCTCCACAGTTACAAAAATGTCATTCCGAGCGAAGCGAGGAATCCCATCCGTGTTACTCGTCTTTCCATCATGAAACCCTTTCAGCCGGGGTTAAGGAATCCCAAAATTGGTTTACAAATTCCAATAAAGGAAAACTGACTGATCAATAAACCCGAAAACCGGAAAATGAACCGGTACCTGTCTGTGTTGCAACACCAGTATATATTACAATGCTCACTGTGTTTGTAGCACTTAATCTCATAGTAACTGAATGAACCGGAATTGTAGAGCCTGCTCCGATATCAATTGCCAGTCTATCATAAAGCACTGAATTTACATATATAGCTAACTCTCTGCTACCACCACTACCATCTGCAAAATATGTCGCATTGAAGGTATAGATACCATCCTGAGGTACAGTAAATATTCCAGATGCAGTGTTTAAATAACCTCCTAAATTATAATCAACAGCATCATATGTCATTGTAGGATAAGACATTGATGAGGATGGATCTGAAGTATTATTCTTTGCCCTGAATGCAACAGTATTTCCTAATGTTACTGTATTCCCTCCCAAAATCTGTAACGTTTTGGAATTTGAGGCCTCTGAATATGTCAAAGTCTGACTATCAGTATTGTCCTTATATGCTGAGAGGTTTACATTATTAGCTCCCGAAATCGATAAGACATCTGAAGCCAGAGCCAGGGTTTGTATCTCATTTGTCGGACTGGCGTCAGCATCATTCTTGAGAGATGTAAGGTCAGCCGAGGCACTGTTTGTTAAGGACAGGACATTTGTTGAGCTGTTAAACGAAAGCGCCTGTATCTCATTTGTCGGGCTTGCATCAGCATCATCTTCAAGCTCTGACAGATTTATTGTATTTGCATTACCATCTATACTCAGAACTCTGGTTGCCCCATTCCACAATAATCCCTGTTTATCAGTATTATCAAGATACTTCGTAAGGTCCCATTCCACGGCAGCAGGATTGTTGGTTATCTTAAGTTTATCTGCATTGATCAGCAGATCCTGTATCTCATTCGCCGGATCACCGTCACGTTCAATATTAGATATCTTCACCTGGTTGCCGCCTGATATGGCAAGATAATCTGATCCTTCAACATTTATAACAGAGAGAATCTGATCATCTGTTGCAGGATCGCCCGGAAGTCCCTGAGCTCCGGTATCTCCTTTTGGTCCGGCAGCACCGGCAGTACCCGTATCACCTTTCGGACCCTGTGTACCCGGTAATCCCTGCGGTCCGGGATCGCCACGGGGACCTTCAGGACCGGGTTCAAGCGATTTCTGTGCGTATAAAGCATATGGTACAGAGAGGAACTGCATAGTTCCCATATCGACGAAGCTGTTTTCAAATTTAACCTCAACTTTCAGATAATGGAATGCTGAAGACCAGTTTATCTGCGACAGTTCACCATTTAAACCACCGGTAGGTGTGCCATGTCCTATTATCAGTGAGAATACACCATATTTTGATGTAATGACTCCTGAATGCAGTTCCTGATAAACAACAGGTCCGAGAGGATTTTCAGATACGATCGAAAATTTCACATCAATCTTTTTGCTGGCAAGCTCCTTCCCGAAATTATCCCTTGCGACAGCCTGGTAATGTATTCCCAGTGGTACACCCGGCTGGCCGTTGCTACTTATAATGACCATAGCAAAAGCCAGAACAGCAAGCAGAATTTTCAGATTCTCAGTCTTCATGGCTTCACGTGTTATAACTTTTCAACTTTGAATGTCCTGTTTATAACTCCATCTTCACTTGTGACCTTTATAAAGAATAGTCCCTTGATATATCTCTCAACCGAATACTGCTGATTATACCAGTACTGATCCTTAAATACAATATTTTCCACTCTCAGCATCGTGCCGGAGATATTAAAAAACTCAATCCTGAATTCCCTGGTCTCAGTCCCGAAAAGTTCAATGGTGACATAATCTGTAACAGGATTAGGATAGACTTTTACTCCATTGCCCGGGGGCGGGTTCTCCTTTGAGAATTTAATCCCTGGTTGCTGAAAGCCCTGTGTGAAAACAAAATTGGAACAGTTAAGAATCTCTACTGCAGTCTCTCCGATAGTCTGTGAATAATTAATGGAACCGTTTGATGATACCCCGGCCACAGGGACAAGTACCTGATGAGTCAGCTCCTGGGAAAAAACATTCCCCACGGACCCAAGCAAGAAAATAATCAAAACATTTATCCCCTTATTCATCGCACAGATCAGGTCTTGAAGATCAAAAATATACAAATATTTGACAAAACAATAAAATTTGTTGATAAACGTGTTAATAACTTACACGAAAATATTTATCCCACAGATCCTAAATTCAGGTAAATTACAAAATAATTAATGCTCATGTAATTGTATATCTTTATATATAAGCATATTATAAAGCCATAACATGCTGAAGTCACATTATTACAGTAATCTTACAGAAGCAGGCTGCGATGAAGCCGGAAGAGGTTGTCTTGCAGGGCCTGTGACGGCTGCAGCTGTAATACTCCCAAGGAATTTCAGGCATACTATTCTAAATGATTCAAAACAATTAAGTCCAAAAACAAGAGCGATACTCAGGGAAGAGATTATAAATTCTGCAATAGCCTGGAACGTAGCATTTGTTGATAACAATGAGATAGATGAAATGAATATTCTCAGGGCTTCAATAAAGGCAATGCACCTGGCGCTCGATGGACTTAAAAATATCCCTCAGTTCATACTGGTTGATGGCAACAGTTTCTATACTTACAAAAACATTGGCCATAAAACAATTATAAAGGGTGATTCGCTTTACTTTTCAATTGCCGCAGCTTCAGTTCTTGCAAAGACCTTTCGTGATGAATACATGGAAAAGATCAACTCTGAGTATCCGCATTACGGATGGGACAGGAACAAGGGATACGCAACAGCCTTTCACCGAGCAGCGATCCTCAAACATGGCATTACTCACTATCACCGTAAATCATTTACACTTACCGACACCCAGATGAATTTCGACTTTTGATTTTATTTTTTAAATTAAAAACTAACTTTGCTGCCTGTTTAAATCCATTAATCAAATTCTGTTATGAAAAAGTTTATTGTCGTTTCAGTTATCTTAATACTGAGTTTAGGAACCATTGTTAAAGCTGATGAAGGTATGTGGCTCCTGCCGCTTATCGAGAAGATGAATGTTGGCAAAATGACGGAACTTGGACTTAAGCTCTCTGCAGAGGATATCTATAGTCTGAATAAAGCAAGTGTCAAGGATGCAATCGTAATATTCGGAGGCGGATGCACCGGAGAAATAGTATCCTCACAGGGACTGATACTTACGAACCACCATTGCGGGTATGGATCAATCCAGTCGCACAGTACTGTTGAGCACGATTATCTACGTGATGGATTCTGGGCCATGTCAAAAAGCGAGGAATTACCAAATCCAAACCTTGCAGTTACATTCCTTGTAAAAATAGAAGATGTGACAGACCAGGTACTTGCCGATGTTAAGCCTGGAATGAGTGAAACAGAAAGAACAGCAGCAATAAATTCTGTCAGAACCAGAATCGAACAGAAAGCTGCGGAAGGGAACAACTACAGAGCACTGGTAAGCAGCTTTTATGGCGGCAACTATTTCTATCTCCTTGTTTATGAAAGATATAATGATGTAAGGCTTGTCGGGGCTCCTCCATCATCGATAGGAAAATTCGGATCGGATACCGACAACTGGGAATGGCCCCGCCATACAGGTGACTTCAGCGTATTCCGTGTTTATTCCGGACCCGACGGCAAACCTGCATCCTATTCAACAAATAATGTACCGCTCAAACCAAAATACCATCTCCCTGTATCCATAAAAGAGATCAATGAGGGTGATTTTGCAATGATCCTGGGATATCCCGGAAGAACAAGCAGGTATTTCACCTCATACGAAGTGAATGAACAGCTTCAGATCGTTCATCCTGTAAGGATTAAGGTTCGCGGAATTAAACAGGACATCTGGATGACTGATATGAAGGCGGATCAGAAAGTGAACATTCAATATTCAGCCAAATATTTCGGATCATCCAACTACTGGAAATATTCTATCGGACAGAAAGGAGGTCTCGAGAGACTTAATGTAAAAGCAAAAAAGGAGCTGATAGAGGATCAGTTCAATAAATGGGTTGCAGGTGGAAATGACCGGAAGGAGAAATACGGTGAGGCTCTTAACCTTATCCGATCGGCTGTTGAAGGGCGTGCAGAGTATTTCAAAGCCCTCTCATATGCGAATGAATGTCTGCAGGGTTGCGAACTATTCTCAATGAACCAGGGAGTTGCCGGGTTGATAACTGCACTTCAGACAGGCGATAAGCAAAAAACTGATGAAGCGATAGCCCTGATTAAAAATAACGCAGCCCGGTTTTACAAAGACTATAATGCTGCAACCGATGCCAGATCAATGAAAGCCATGCTTAAGCTTTACAGGGAGGATGTTCCAGTCAGGTTCCATCCTGATTTCTACAGCAATGTGATTGACAAAAAGTTCAAAGGCAACATTGATAAATTTGTTGATGACCTCTTTGCAAAGTCAGTATTTGTAAACGAGGAAAAGCTGAATCTTTTCCTGAGCAAGCCTGCTCTTAAAACAATTGAAAAAGATCCCGTATATCTGACTGCCACTTCATATTACAGGACTGCAGCTGAAGTGTCAAAGAGCACTTATGAATATGAAAGCGATATCATGAAGGGCAGACGAATATGGATCACAGCTCTTGTGGAGATGGCTCCCGAGAAGATAAAGTACCCCGATGCCAATTCAACAATGAGGATGACCTATGGAAGCATAAAGGAATACAACCCAAGGGATGGAGTCACCTATAAATATTATACATCTCTTGAGGGAGTCAGGGAAAAATACAAACCAGGTGATTATGAATTTGATCTTCCCGGACGACTTCTTGATCTCTATGAGAAAAAAGAATACGGAAGGTACGGATCATCAAAAGGATATATGCCGGTATGTTTTCTGACCACTAATGACATCACAGGCGGTAACTCCGGAAGCCCCGTAATGAATGGAAACGGAGAACTTATCGGACTGGCTTTTGACGGCAACTGGGAATCGATGAGCGGCGACATAGCATATGAACCCGAATTACAGAGAACAATTGTTGTTGATATCCGATACGTACTATGGGTTATGGACATCTATGCAGGCGCCGGGCATCTGGTTGATGAGATGACGGTGAGACAGTAAAATTTAACATGATGCATTTGAATCTGATAGAAATACTCGCGGCTTTTATGGTTCTTTTCGCCATAATTGATATTCCCGGTTCGATCCCCATAATAATTGATCTGAAATCAAGATCAGGGGGAATCAAATCAGCTAAAGTAACTATTGCTTCTTTTCTTATTTTGCTGGCATTCCTGCTTATCGGAAGTCCGTTGCTTGGAATCTTCGGTATTGATGTCTCATCATTTGCCATTGCAGGTTCATTCATAATCTTTCTGATTGCAATGGAGATGATTCTTGGAATTGAACTTTTTCAGCATGATCCTCAGGGTTCAGGATCAATCTTTCCTATAGCTTTCCCCCTTATAGCCGGAGCAGGATCCATTACAACAATTCTCTCGCTGAAGGCTGAATATCAGACAATAAATATATTTCTTGCTCTGGTTCTGAACATGCTGGTGATTTATCTTGTACTCAGGTTAACTGCTTTTTTTGAAAGGATTCTCGGGGCCAGCGGACTTCAGATACTCAAGAAGGTTTTTGGGGTTATTCTGCTTTCAATTGCGATAAAGCTTTTCCTGACAAATACAGGGATTGTTCTCCCCCATGCCAGGTGAGATTACAATATACACCGATGGTGCCGCCAGCGGTAATCCGGGCCCCGGAGGTTACGGGGTTGTATTGATATCCGGTAAACACCGTCTTGAAAAATCAGAAGGATTCAGACTTACCACGAACAACAGGATGGAGCTTCTTGCAGTTATCACCGCACTCGAAGCATTGAAAATTCAGGGAAGTAGAGCTGTTGTCTACACCGATTCAAAATATGTAGCTGATGCAGTTGAAAAAGGGTGGGTCTTTCAATGGGAGTCGAAAGCTTTCAGAAAGAAGAAGAATCCCGACCTGTGGATAAGGTTCCTCAAAGTATACCGAAGGCACAATGTAAGGTTTGTATGGATTAAGGGCCATTCGAACAACACTGAAAATGAAGTATGCGACAGGCTGGCTGTAAAAGCCTATTCAAATGCCAGTCTTCTGGAAGATACCGGATATAAATCTGAATCCGAAGAAAATAAACTATTGTAAATCCGGAATAATTACATTTCTTTTGTATATTGAGGTATTATATGTAAATATGTCTAAGATGGATAACCTATTTATCAGTCCTACGCAGATTACTCCGGAGATCCGTTTATCTGTTGAAGAGAACATTTTCCGTGTCAGCGGAACATCCAGGCCTGAGGATGTCAGAGCTCTTTACTATCCGGTTATTGAATGGATAAAAAAGCTTTCAGAAAATATTCTTAACAATACAATTACTGTTTATAACTCTGAAAATCCCCTGAGATTTCAGGTTGATCTGCTATATTTCAATTCATCATCAGCAAAATTCCTCTTCGATATTTTTACGGAACTTAATCAGATATCACCATCCGGCGTCCCGGTAAAAGTTGAATGGTATTATGAAAAAGATGATCCTGACATGCTGGAAGCAGGTAATGATATGTCAACACTGGCAGAAATGGAATTTACATATATTCCAAAAGAAACGGACCAGATATGAGGGGTCAGCAGGAGCTTTATGACATTTTAAACTCATTGTCTGTTAAGTTTGAATATCATGAACATCCACCTGTTGCTACTATTGAAGACGCCATTACTCACTGGAAAGATTACAATGCAGGCAGGTGCAAGAACATCTTCCTCCGTAACCATAAAGGTGACAGACACTACCTTGTGATCCTCGAACACCTTGCGCAGCTGAAAATCAAAGATCTTGAACAAAGGTTGAAACAGGGAAAACTCACTTTTGCTTCCGATCAGCGGCTATTTAAATACCTTGGTGTTGAACCCGGGTCAGTTTCGCCTTTCGGACTCATAAACGACAGGGAAAATCATGTACATCTCTTCATAGATATTAAACTCCGGGGGTTCGACCGGCTGGCCTTTCACCCTAATATAAATACGGCCACCCTGGTAATATCAAAAACTGATTTCATCTCCTTCCTTGAAAATACCGGGAACACTTACGAATTTATTTCTCTTTATGATTAGGGATTTGACAATATTCTGCTTATCTGATTATTAAGTGTTCCTTTTTGTTAAAATTCAATAAAATAGTATGAGGATTGCATCAAATCCAAATTCAATACGTCTTTGCTATTAAAAGAGACAATCCAAAAACATCGATGAGAAGAACTTTCTTTATTATAGTAACAGCTTTGTGTGCAATATCTGCGACAGTTGCACAAACATCTGATAAAAAACAATACAAAGCTGAAGAGATTACCATAACACCTGAAATAAACGGGATCCTTGATGAGGAAATCTGGCAGGGGGGTGCCTGGATAGATGATTTTACACAGCACGAACCTTTTAACGGAGCAAAGGCTTCCCAGAGAACAGAGTTTAAAATCGTTTTTGACAAGGACAATATCTATGTCGGAATTAAAGCTTTTGATACCAGCCCCGACAGTATTGTTAACCGGTTAACACGACGTGACCATGTAGATGGGGACCTTGTTGCGATAGTTGTAGACAGTTTTCATGACCTGCGGACAGGTTTTGTATTCGGAATCAGCTCTGCCGGAGTTAAATATGATATGATGATCACAAATGACGGACAGAATGGAGATGAATCGTGGGACCCTAACTGGTGGTCAAAGACATCAATTAACAGCGAAGGATGGATTGCAGAGATGAAGATCCCTTTCAGCCAGGTGAGGTTTGAAAATAATTCAGGAGATGTATGGGGGCTCAATATGGCCAGAATTTTATACCGCAAGGATGAAACATCATTCTGGCAGCATATACCCAAAGATGCACCGGGCTTTATACACCAGTTTGGTGAGCTAACAGGACTTGAGCAGATAAAGCCAAGAAAAATATTTGATGTGACACCTTATGGTGTGGCACGGGCAGAGACTTTTGAAGCAGTTCCCGAAAACCCCTTCCTGTCAAAAGGCAGAAAATCGGGTTTTAACGGAGGCATTGATGCCAAAATAGGAGTCACAAACAATTTGACCATGGACCTCACAGTCAATCCTGACTTCGGGCAGGTAGAAGCAGACCCTTCAGAGGTTAACCTCTCAGCCTATGAAACATTCTTCGAAGAAAAGCGACCATTCTTCATTGAAGGCAATAACATTACTAACTTTGCACTGGGTATTGGTGACGGAGGAATAGGCAATGATAATCTTTTCTATTCCAGGAGAATAGGCCGGCGGCCCCTGGGATATCCTGATCTGCAGGATGGATGGAACGCTGATGTTCCAACCAATACCAATATAATAGGCGCTGTAAAACTGACAGGCAAAACGAAGGATGGACTTTCAGTCGGATTTGTTGAAGCGCTTACAGCAGAAGAGACAGCTGAAATTGACACTGCAGGAGGAAGGACATACGAAACTGTTGAACCTCTTACAAATTACCTGGTTGGAAGGATCCAGAAAGACTATAAAGAAGGAAATACAATTGTCGGAGGGATCTTCACCGGCACAAACAGGAATCTGGACGATAACCTTGCACAATACATGCACAGGGCTGCATACACCGGCGGAGCTGATTTTACACAGTATTTTAAAAAGAAAAGCTGGATGTTCAATGTCAATTCGGCTTTCAGCCTGGTACAGGGATCTGAGGAGGTGCTGCTGAGAACCCAGACATCGTCTGCAAGGTATTACCAGCGTTCTGATAATAACCATACAGACCTTGATTCAACCAGAACCTCTCTGGGCGGATCAGGAGGACGAATGCAGGTAATGAAGCTTGACGGCCACTGGAACTTTATGCTGGCCTCAATATGGAAAACTCCCGGATTTGAGACAAATGACATGGGCTATATCCGTGAAGCAGACCAATTGCTTACTGTTCTCTGGGGCGGATACAACCAGTGGGAACCAAAGGGATTTTACAGGAGGTATAACATAAATGCAGATATCTATACAGTACATAATTTTGGTGGTGATAATATGGGAAAAGGCATTGAATACAACGGTAATATCGGATTTAAGAACTACTGGAGAGCATGGGCCGGAGGGAATATCCAGTCATCGGGTTTAAAGACCGGACTTCTCAGGGGAGGACCTTCAATGAAAATGCCCGGAAACATCAGGTTTCACGGCGGATTTGAAACTGATGAACGCAAGAAAATTGTATTCAATGTATTTGGCAACATAAATTCAGGCTTTGAAAAGAGTTCAAACAACATAAATACTGAAGTCGAACTGACCTATAAACCAACAAATTACCTGGCAGTTTCAATAAGTCCCGGGTTAAGCAGGGGATATGATGAACTACAGTATATTGATTACAAAAAATTTAATAACTCAGACAGGTACATCTTTGCAAGCATTGACAGAAAAACCATAAATACCTCTTTCCGGATAAATCTGAACCTGAGCCCCGATCTTACATTTCAGTACTGGGGTCAGCCCTTTATTGCAACAGGAGCATATTATGACTACAAATATATTCTCAATCCTATGGCCGGCGATTATCATGACCGGTTTATGCAATACTCAGATAATCAAATAAGTCTGTCGGATAATCAGTATTACATTGATGAAGATGCCAATGGTACAACAGATTATACATTCGGGAAAAACGATTTCAGTGTACAGGAGTTTCTTTCAAACCTTGTTGTAAGATGGGAATATAATCCGGGATCTTCAGTATATCTTGTATGGAGTCAGAACAGGAACAGCTATAATAGCACAGGCACACTCGATGTTGCTGATAATCTGGGCGATCTGTTTGACAGTAATGCAGAAAAGCCTCATAATGTTTTCCTGATAAAATTCAGCTACCGGTTCGGAATAAAATAGAAATCAATAATAAAGTGAATATTGTGTATGGTGGTACCATACAAATAATTGCATTGAACATTGTTGATAAAAATAATGTTCTTTCCTTTATATATTATTTCTTTGGTACCTGATAATCCTCAATATATGAAATTTCTCTCCATTTTGCTTATTACTTTTGTAACATTTGTTACAAATGCCCAGGATAACCCTGCATATAAAATATTCACAGGGGAAGGCAAAAAGGCTGATTACCATGATATGCTGAAACAGTCACTTAAGGCAGACGTAGTATTTTTTGGCGAGCTTCATGACAATCCAATTGCCCACTGGCTGGAACTTGAGCTGACAAAAGATCTTCATGCCGAAAAAGGCATTAACCTGATCCTTGCTGCTGAGATGTTTGAGACTGACAATCAACTGGTAATTGATGAATATTTTGCGGATATAATCAAGGAATCCTCCTTTGAGAGTGAGGCCCGCCTGTGGAAGAACTATTCAACCGATTATAAGCCCCTGGTTTCTTTTGCCAAAAAGAATAATCTCAGTTTTGTGGCTTCAAATATCCCTCGCAGGTATGCCTCACTGGTATCAACAGGAGGTTTCGATGCACTGCAGAAAGTCTCTGAAGAGGGGAAAAAATACATCGCCCCGCTTCCTGTGGAATATGACCCTGAACTACCCTGCTATAAGGATATGCTGACCATGAATATGGGGCCTAAAGGGCCTGCTCCTGAAAATTTTCCAAAGGCGCAGGCTATAAAGGATGCTACCATGGCAAATTCAATCGTAAAATATCGTCAGTCCGGTCAGATGGTCATTCATTATAATGGCAGCTACCATTCCGACCGCTACCAGGGAATACTGTGGTATCTTAATAAATACAGCCCTTCCACAAAGAGTCTGACCATTACCACAGTCATCCAGGACAGCATTGGCAAAATGAGTGATGAAAGCAGGAATAAGGCTGATTTCGTTATTGTGATACCAACGTCGATGACGAGAACATATAAGTAACTTCACAAGGGAGTGACGGCGCAAGGGCGCAATGGCTCACAGGTACAAAGAAAAAGTTTCACCTGATTCTGAAGGCATGAGTATACTTTAAAAGGAAAGTTCTCTGGCTTCTGACTGGTAAAACCGGATAATAACTCTCTCTTGACGAATTCAGGTTATCATTATACACCAGATAAAGATCATTGCCTTCCCTGGGATTGAACCTGAACCTCACATTCCATATAGCTTTGTCAATCAGACTATTGTATTGAATAAAACTGGAAGCAGAGAGAGTTGTGGAATACATGTATAGCACTTTAAGCATTAATAAATGTGACAAAAATCTCTGATCTCTTTCCCTGAAATTAATATCATTCAACCCATACCCTGTTTCAATTATCCAGCTGCTGCCCAGTGTGAGAGCAGGAGTAATGTTGAAAGAATTTATCCAGCCATCATAATATCTGCCGGTTAAATAATAAGTATTCAAGTATCCGATATTATATGATGGCGTCTGATAAAATACCTGGAATTCAGTGAACTTATAGCTGCCACTCGGAATATATACATCATCTGATAAGTAAAAGGTATCAATATCATTTTCGATTGAGATCTCTGAGCTGAAGATAATCTGGTGATTTTTTTTAGTAAAAAGCTCATATGAGGGTTTAATGATTACAGTCTCAGCAACATTATCACTGTTCCTTACATAGGTATAGGCATCTAAACTTAATTTGTGCTGCCTTAGGAATTTTGATCTGTCGCCCGGTATGAATCCATACGAAAAAATACTCCCATACCGGCTGAAATCTTTTCTGAACTCGAATCCCAAAGCGGGATTAAAGCTGTCGCCTGCCCTGCTATAATTAAGGCCATAACCAAATCCTTCATAAGTTCGCCGCTGCCACTGCAGAAAAATCTTTGACAGATCAGAAAAACCCGTTCCGGAATCAAGTCCGGATTTAGTTGTACCGGCAAGAGCCACATTCAGATAATCATTCCCAAAGACATTTATGATGCCATCCATCCCATAGCTGAGATTATACTCTCCATTAACATCAACCTTTGATGTAACTAATCCCCCTACATACGAATTAGAGTTCAGAGGAATCTTACGACGCAACCTGGCAACTGAATTATTATATGAAGGAAGGAGCTCCTCTCCCGTACTGTTATCTTTCAAATATCCAGTCTGAAGGCTCATTATTCCAATATCCCAGGGACCAGCTCTTCCGGTAAGACGGCCTCCTCCCCAGATCGGCACCATCTGGTCTTCATATAAGCCAATCGTTCGGCTGTAGAACAATTGACCCGATGTTCCGAATTTAAAATCAAAAATACTTGAACGTTCCAGGAAGAATTGTCTTTTTTCAGGAAAAAACAGGGAAAAGCGGGTAAGGTTTATCTCCTGGTCATCAGCTTCAACCTGTGCAAAATCGGTATTGATAGTCAGGTCCAGAGTCATACTTTTGGACAAACCAACCTTAACATCCATTCCAAGCTGCCTTTCCCAATCAGTTGTAGTATTATAAGAAGTCTCAGTTTCATTGAGTGAAGATTGCTGTTCTACACCTCCGAGAAGATAAGGTGAAAAATACAACGGATTTATGCTTTCGATTCCTGATATCTCAATATCTTCAAACACGGAGGGTTTCGCAAAACTCCAGAAACCCCATTCATTGGATGTCTTGGGATAAATATCCATTTCTGCAAGTCTTGAAATATAACGGATAAAATTCATGCCCATTATAACTTTGCCTTCCCTGGAATAGTATCTTATGCTGGAAAGAGGAATGCGCATTTCCACAAACCAGCCCAGGCTGTTTCCTGAAATTTCAACATCCCACACTGTATTCCATTCCGGCTGCTGTGGAAAACCAGACTGCCCATCATTGAATATCTGCCCATCAAATCTCAGACCTGCAGGTGTAGTGAAAAAAAATACTCCATTCTCATTATCATTATAAGTATCGAGGGAAATGCCAAAAAAATCGTTAGCCCCGTTCATTTCATCGCGTTTTTTGCTTTTAGCCCGGATTTTATCAGGCTCAGTATCATACATATATCCGGCAACATACAAGTATTTATCAGTATACCCTATTTTTGCTTCGCTTTTCTGTGATGGAACTCCGCCAGAAACCGGATTTAACATATATAAACCCAGGGGAGTCATCGCTTCCCATGCTGATTCAAACGGCAGACCATCCAGCTGAGGGTCTTCTGCCATTTTCTGAATCACCATTAATGACTGTGAAAACGATGATACAGAGATAAATGCAAGAAAACAGAACAGGCAGGGAGACAATATGGAATAATACCTCCTCATGAAGCAGTGTTTTAATATCAGCAAAAAACTATCCGGTAAGAATTTATTCTGACATATCCTTCAGATCAACTCTTTCTTTAAAAGGTTTATAATGGGATTTTTGATAAATATCTGATTATTCTGTTATTTTACTTCTGCGATTTTCTGAATCTCGGCAAACATTGCTTTAAAACATTTTACAGGACTGTTTGCCGAAGTATCGGGTCTTCTGCCATAGTAGCTGTCGAGGAAAGGCCGGGCTCCTGACCAGACAGTCTGCACCATTCCTTTATAATGCTCTTTCATTACAGGATTAGCATTTTTTCTCCATCTTACCATATCCTGAACCTGTAAAACAGCAATGTCAGGCATCCTGTAAGGGCAGGTCACCACATCGATCTCCTTCATTGCAAAATATACAGGCGTCTGTTCCGGCCGGCTATAATGCCAGTCACATATCATAACATCTTTTGGTATCATATCGACAGCCCTGTAGGTATTATTCATGCTTGCGGACCATTCACCCATTCCGGTTGCCTTTCCGTCTATCAGCCTGTCTCCCCATATCCACAGACGTCTTCCTTTGGTTGCCAGATGATCGCGCAGAGTTCTTACCTCATATGCAAACAATTCAGCCTTATCCCTGCCGGAACATCTCGGGCACTGTTTTTCACCGATATAGAAAACCTCGTCCATACCTGCATGGAAAGCGTCAGTTTCAAACACATCGCAGATTTCATCCATTAACGCAAAGATAACTTTGTGAACATCAGGATGCAGGGGACAATAGCTTTTACAATATAATCCGTCGGCATTTGGCCATTTGTAATTCTCCGGCATCTTAACGAGCGGGGTTTCGTCGAACTCAGGATACACTTCAAGTAATTTTCCTATATTCCCGGCCCACGACTGATGTCCAAGTAAATTTATCTGGGGAATTACCTTAATGCTTTGCCTTTTGCATACAGACACTAATTTCTTAACATCTTTTTTACTCAGGGCTCCTGAATCCCTCAGCTCAGGATGGCTCTCAAACTGATAACCAAAATCAACTCTCAGGATAAGTACATTTACTGACCGTGGCGCCAATTCTTCATCAATGAATTTGACAAATTCGTCAACATCCTTAGGTGAAGGCGCTGCAATACAAAAACCTCTGACAGGTAAAATGCTGTCAATTCCCCCGGTGTAAAAACTGGCTACGGCATTCAGGTCTGTATAACCTGCAAGAACAACTGTGCCCAACATTAAAATAATTTTTTTCATTTTCGGGGAGATAAATTGTTATACATAAAATCATTTTGCTATACCAAATTTAATATTTTTCCAGACTCTGCAACATAAAAACACCTGAGCATTTCAGAACATGCAAAATAATCAGGTAATAAATTTTCATATTAAAAAATATTTACCTTTAAAAGTCAAAAAGTACACCTACTAAACCTTACGTGAATGAGTAAATTGAACATTATCAAACAGATACTGATACTGGCAGTAATTTATTCAATAGCCCTGGCATGTGGCAGAAAAACTGATCCTGACCGGGAATTGAAAATCAGCAATCCATTTCCCGATGCCCTTTTTCCTCCTGAGTTCCCTGCTCCTGCCTTCGAATGGTGGAGCCTGAAACAGGATCTGTCGGACAGATATGATGTAACATTATTCACAGAAAACAACAAACTATCATATAGTGCCACTGTGAATCAGCCATACTGGACTCCCGGGGAATCGGCATGGGATAGCATAAAAGCATTCTCTGAGAATGAAAATATCTGGTTTTCGGTCAAAAGATCGGAAAGTGATGAGAAGCCGTCGAAGATTTCTTTCAGTGTAAGCACCGATTCAGTGGGTGCACCCGTCTTATTCCGGCAAATGCCGATACCATTCCTGGTTGCAGAAAAAACTCTTGATTCGATGAACTTCATTCTTATAGATTTTGGCAGCAAACAGAAACCCCATGTTGCAATGAAAGGATTCCCGGTTTGCGGCAATTGCCATTCATTGTCACAGGATGGTAAGACACTGGGCCTCGACCTCGATGCCGGATTAAGGGACAAGGGCGGCTATTTCATTGCAAAGGTGGAGGATACGGTTTTGTTCAATATTGATAACTATAATTCATGGTCAAAGCTTGAAAAGAGAAGGACGTTCGGTCTCTTCTCGAAATTATCACCCGATGGAAGGTATCTTGTAACAACCATTAAAGATCGCGTAGTAATTAAAAACTTCCCTATCGGAGGAACTCTGGAAGAACTGAAATACTCCCAGCTCTTTTTCCCGGTCAACGGTCACCTTGCAATTTATGATCTTCAGGCAAAGACTTTAAAAGAATTACCGGGGGCCAACCTGGAGGAGTATGTACAGTCGAATGCTATCTGGACCCCGGATGGAAAGAATATAATATTCTGCAGGGCTGAAGCTCTGCCGCAGGAAGGGAAAATGCATGAAATAGATATTAAGGATACAGCTCTTATCAATATGTATGTCCGAAGAGAAAAGAAGGTCAAATTTGATCTTTACACTATTCCTTTCAATGATGGTAACGGTGGTAAGGCAGAGCCTGTTAAGGGAGCTTCGGACAACGGCATGAGTAACTATTTCCCGGCAGTATCACCCGATGGCAAATGGCTGGTTTATTGCCAGGCCGAGAGTTTTATGCTTCTTCAGCCCGACAGCCGTTTGCACATAATCCCTCTTGAAGGAGGCAAATCGCGATTGCTTAAAGCCAACTTCAAATCGATGAATTCGTGGCATGCATGGTCGCCAAACAGCAAATGGCTCGTATTTGTTTCAAAGGTTTACGGCCCCTATACTGACTTATTTCTAACACATATCGATGATAAGGGTAATTCATCAGTACCTGTTCTTGTGGAAAAGGCAAGGGTACCATACACGGTAGTCAATTATCCTGAATTTGTCAACAGCAAACCGGATAAGAAATTCGTAATGAATTACGACTTCGTCGAAATCGCTCATATCAACAGGGCTGCAAAAGCAGGTTATTATGATAAAGCTAAGGAGTTGTATTACAAATATGAGAAACAAAATCCCTTCCTGTTCAGGCAGGATTGTGAAGATCTTGCATTTCTGCTAAGGTATATAGGTTTGCCGGATGAGGCAAAGAAGTATGATGAGCTGGCCAAAGTAACCATCGATACGGAAGTATTCAGGTAATTATCAAAAATATCGAAAAGATAAATCCTGGTTTTTTATAACCGGGATTTTTAGTTTTTTGTAACTTTGGTTAATAATAGTATCCTGGCCTGAATCAGGTTTAAGAATTTCGTCACTGTCAACAGCAATTCATAACCATGTTTTGATATGAAAACAAAGTACATTCTATCGATTATAACAGCTCTGATAATTTCATGCAGCGTTATATATGGCCAGGATGATTTCATAACCCTTACCAGCCTGCAGTTAATCAGAGGGCTTGATGACAGGGATTACCTTGCCGGGCGATTAACTGAGAACGGCTATAACAAAACGGGCGGTAAAAAGAAGATGAACTCCAGGTCGGGATACCACGAATACTGGCAGTATAAGTCGCTTCTGTTTACAGATGTCATAAATAGACGTGGTAAACAAAATTTTATAATTCTACGTATAGATCAATCTTTCAAGGGACTTTCTGACAGGCTGTTGGAATCGTTCCCGTACAAGACTGGCAATAAAGGCAATCTGGATCTTAAAGGAATAGATCTCACCCGCATTAACAAGAAAAACAATTTTGCTTTGAGTTATCCCAGGGACAGTGATGTGGTGAGTGTATATATCTGGTTCGATTCTCCCTATTACTTTTTTGAATACTTCAATGAAAAAGGAAACCGCTGAAATACAGCGGTTATGCTTAACTGAACTGCTCTGATCTTATCTTCTTTAATAAGGGGACTTATAGTCCCAATGGTCTTCAAACATCTTGTCTTTGTCGTAACAAAATGTAAATTTGAACGAAAATTTCCACTTTTAATAACAGATCAGGTATAATGAATAAACCAGGTATCATATCAGCATTAATTTTATTAGTCTTCTTATGCATATGTCTTAACTCATGTAATAAAAAAGAAGTCCCTCTACTGACAACCTCTGAAGTAACTGATATCACAATATATACAGCTACCTGTGGCGGTACTATTCTTGATGAAGGTTCAAGTCCTGTCATTTCTTTTGGAGTGTGCTGGAATACAGAAGCTGAGCCGACAATCTCAGATTATAAAACTTCGGAGATGGCAGGAGTAAGTGAATTTTCGAGTAGTTTAAGGGGACTTCTGAGAGGAACAAAATATTATGTCAGGGCTTATGGTGTAAATGATGAAGGCACCGGTTATGGGAATGAAGTCACTTTTACTACCTTGCCTTAGGCTGGTGGCGGAGTCTATTTTTAAATCAGGTAAATTATAAAATATGATGCCAGAGGCATCCAAGTCTAATATCCATGGTTTCATCCATGGTCTTTGTGCGGGGCTAATTAACAACACCGGAGAGCCTGCCCCGAGATAGAGGGATATTGAATAGAATCAGATATGTTCAGGTCCTTAATATGGGTTATGATATAAAAGCGAAACTGATTACGGGATGAAAAAAAATATTATTATCTTTGCACTCCAAATCGATATGGTCGGTTAACCGAGTGGCTAGGTAGCGGTCTGCAAAACCGTTTACGGCGGTTCGAATCCGCCACCGACCTCAACCCCACTAAAACCCTTTGATTATCAATGGGGTTTTTCTATTGTGGGGCAGTAGAATATAAATCCTACACCGAACAATATATTGATTCAAGTGGAATTTTCAAAGACGTAATTATCACATTATTAAGTACTCTGGCATTTCAGGAAAAAATTCGTATCGGTGAACGTGTACGGGCAGGTTTAGTAAAGTCCCGAAGAGCCAATACAGTTAATTTGTTTCTGTTTCCTCTTAAAAGACATAAATCAAATAAATGATTGTTTTTTTTGTTATAATTACAGCGATTTTTAATATAGAATGATTAAAAGAACAACAACAATTGTTTTTATCCTGCTTGCCAGTATACTCCTGCTGGCTCATGCTGTTGTACCCCACCATCATCACAATAAGCTGGTTTGTCTGGTAGAATCGCACTGTTCAGGTGATAATAATTCAACAGGACAAAGCACAGACAAAGAATCCCATAATCATGATGGCGAGGAAAATTCGAACGATTGTATTTTAAAGGAACTTATAGCAGTACCATCAAATGAATGGAAGCAAGGATTTAAACTCATTGTCATTGATAATTACCACTATGGTCATGATGCTTTTCAATGTGGTTTGTTAAAAATCGGAGAAGATGCATTTATTCCTATTTTCCTGCATTTTGTTTCAGTACATAACATAAATTCTTCATATACCTTTTATGTATCCACATCCTTAGGATTACGTGCTCCACCAGTCGTTTAAGTTTTAGATTTTCAAAATTGCTATATCTACATCAGGTAATGATGTTTATATGCATCTATTTATCTAATTCATTACTAAATATTTAAATGACACCGGAATGTATTTTAAGATTATTTTAGTTGCAACTTTAGCTTTTATTATGGCCGGTTGCAACCACAGTCACGAAACTGATAATCAACCTGAACAGGAAGAAGTAAAGTTTCAATATACTGCGTACAGTAATAACTTTGAACTTTTTGCTGAAGCCGACCCTTTTGTTGCAGGGCAAACCTCAAATGTTCTGTCACACCTATCCAACCTGCCGGATTTTACTGCTGTAGAGAAAGGTGCAATCACTTTGAGAATAATGGTTGGTAATAAAACTACTGAACAAACACTTGAAAGTCCCACCCGTAAGGGAATATATAGCTTTGATATTAAACCCGAAGTTCACGGCAAGGGCACACTTGAATATGTCATTACAACCGAAAGGGGTGATTTTAAAGTTATAGTACCTGAGATTATTGTTTTTGCTTCTATGCAGGAAGCTGAGGAAGCAGCCGGGAAGATTGTAATTTTAAAAACCAATACCACCGTTTTTACAAAAGAGCAATCGTGGAAAATGGATTATTCCACTGATAAGCCTTTAAGGGAGTCATTCGGGCAGGTAATAAAAACAACTGCACAAATTCAATCGGCTCCGGGTGATGAAATGTTAGTTACAGCAAAAACAAACGGTATTATATCTTTTACCGGAAACAGCATGTTAGAGGGAAGGGGTGTTTCAAACGGTCAATTACTATTTACGATAACAGGTAGTGGATTTGCTGATAATAATTCGGCTGTTCGATATGCTGAGGCTCAAAACAATTTTGAGAAAGCAAAAGCGGATTATGACAGAGCAAGTGTGTTAGCTGAAGACAAGATTGTGTCCGGGAAAGATTTATTACAAGCCAAAAACCTATACGAAAACACCAAATTAGTATATGATAATCTCAAGCAAAATTTTAGTGCTTCAGGACAGTCAGTTACAAGTCCGATGACAGGTTATATAAAAAGGCTATTTGTAACAAACGGACAATATGTTGAGGCTGGTCAGCCTGTAATTATGGTTTCACTGAATAAAACACTTGTACTTCGAGCAGAAGTTCAACAAAAATATGCTCCTTATCTGGAAGCTATTTCAACAGCAACCATTAGAATCTTAGGAGAAAATAAAACATACTCGCTTGAAGAATTAAATGGTAAAATTTTGTCCTTTGGAAGAACTACCAGTTCAGATAATTACCTGATACCGGTAAGTATTCAAATAGACAATACTGGTAGTTTCATTCCGGGTAGTTTTGTGGAATTATTTTTAAAAACAGTAACAAACTCACAGGCACTTACCTTACCAAGTACCTCACTCCTTGAAGAGCAGGGTAATTATTTCGTTTACGTTCAGGTTACGCCTGAATTATTTGAAAAGAGGGAAATAAAGACCGGGGGAACAGATGGTATTAAAACAGAAATTATTCGGGGGATTTCTGAAAATGACCGGGTTGTGACAAAGGGTGCAATCTTAATCAAACTTGCTCAGGCTACCGGCACATTAGATGCTCACTCAGGTCATGTTCATTAATAAACCGGGAAATCATGATTAATAATATTCTAAGATTCTCACTGAATAATAAGTTCCTGATTATACTTTGTTCAGTGGTGTTAGTGGTTTTCGGGATGAGAACGGCTGTAAATATGGATGTGGATGTATTCCCTGACCTGACTGCTCCTACTGTGGTTGTGATGACAGATGCTCACGGGATGGCTTCAGAAGAGGTAGAACGGATGGTTACATTTCCAATTGAAACTTCGGTTAATGGTGCAACAGGTGTGCGCAGGGTACGTTCAGCATCGTCTCAGGGTTTTTCGTTTGTATGGGTAGAGTTTGATTGGGGTACAGATATTTTCAAAGCTCGTCAGATTGTCAGTGAAAAACTAATAACAGTTTCATCCCGGATGCCTTTGGGTGTCGGGCAACCTGTACTTGCCCCTCAGTCAAGCGTTATGGGTGAAATCTTTTTTATCGGTATTCAGGCTGATAGTACAAGCCTGATGGAACTACGAACCATTGCTGAATGGAACATAAAACCATTGCTCCTGGCAACAGGTGGAGTTTCGCAGGTAACAATTATAGGTGGCGATTATAAGCAATATCAGGTACTTGCCAATTCACAAAAAATGAAATTTTATCATGTTTCAATGACTGAACTGGCAGATGTATGCAAAGGTATAAGCCAGAACTCAACAGGTGGTGTAATCAGGCAATATGGGAATGAGTATGTTGTCAGAGGCATTGCCAGAACTTCAGAATCAGAGGCATTGGGTAATTCGTACATTAAGTCAGTCAATGGCAAACCTGTGAGAATAAATGATGTTGCTGAGGTAAAGATTGGTAGTGCTGTTAAAATGGGTTATGCATCAGAAAATGCCAAGCCTGCTGTTATAATTTCCATTTCCAAACAACCAAATACAAATACTCTTGATGTGACCCAACGGATAGAAATTAACCTTCAAACATTGCAGAAAACATTACCTGTTGATGTTAAACTGGATACAAAAATATTCCGGCAGGCAGATTTTATTGAGACATCTGTCAGTAATGTTCAAAAAGCATTATTGGAAGGTGGCATATTTGTTGTTATAATCCTGTTCATTTTTTTAGGCAGTTTTCGAACTACACTTATATCTCTCCTTGCAATACCGATATCCCTGCTTGGTGCAATAATCGTGTTGAAAATGCTTGGACTGAACATTAATACGATGAGCCTTGGTGGTATGGCAATTGCAATTGGGGCATTGGTTGACGATGCCATCATTGATGTAGAAAATGTTTATAAACGCCTTCGGCAAAACAGGCAGAAACCGATTGACCAACAACAATCGGCATTTACGGTTGTTTTCGAGGCATCAAAAGAAATCAGAGCTTCTATACTCATTGCTACAATGATTATTATCGTGGCATTTATTCCTCTGTTTTTTCTTTCCGGAATGGAAGGCAGGATGTTGAAACCGCTTGGTATATCTTTTATTGTATCTCTTTTTGTTTCACTTATTGTCGCCATGACACTTACTCCTTTACTGTCAAAGATGCTGCTATCAAACGAAAAATATCTGGCTAAGAACGAGAAGGAGAAGTGGTTGGTACGCAAGCTTACATTTTACTACGAAAAATCACTTGTCTGGTCACTTAAACACAAAAAAGCAATTGTGTTTTCGACATTGGGATTATTTGTTATTTCGTTAATTGCCATGTCATCGATGGGACGAAGTTTCCTGCCTGAATTTAATGAGGGTTCATTAACTCTTTCAGTTATTACTAAACCGGGAGCATCTTTGGAAGAAAGTAACAGACTTGGAAATCTTGCGGAATCGGAGTTATTAACTATAACCGAAGTTTCAAGCACAGCACGAAGAACAGGTCGGGGAGAACTGGATGAACATTCACAAACAACTAATAGTGCTGAGATTGATATCAACTTCAAATTAAAGGAACGCAGCAGAGAAGAATTTATGGCTGATGTGCGTAACACATTATCCGGAATCCCCGGAATTGCATATACTGTAGGGCAACCGCTTGGACATCGGATAGACCACATGCTTTCAGGAACAAGAGCCAATATAGCTATCAAACTATTTGGTTCTGACCTAAATAAAATGTTTGCAATTGGGAATCAAATTAAAAGGTCAATAGTTGATATTGAAGGTTTGGTTGATGTAAATGTTGACCAGCAGATTGAAATTCCACAAATTCAAATAAGAGCAAATCGTGATATGCTTGCTCAATATGGAATAACGACTCAGAAATTTAACGAATTTGTTGATGTAGCATTTGGCGGAGAAAAACTATCTGACATTTACGAAGGGCAACGTAGTTTCGGTCTGGTATTGAGACTCGATAAAGATTATACAGAAACCATAGATGGCATCAGCTCAGCACTCATAGATACTCATGACGGGAAAAAAGTTCCGCTTGAACAGGTGGCAGATATTGTATCGGTGTCAGGTCCGAGTTCCATTAGTCGTGAGAATGTTCAGCGCAAAATTGTTATTTCAGCTAATGTTGCAGGACGTGACCTAAGAGGTTCAGTTGAGGAAATTCAAAAAAACATTAACGAAACGATAACCTTACCGGAAGGTTACAGGATTGAATATGGTGGTCAGTTCGAGAGCGAAGCTAAAGCATCCCAAACCCTTATGCTTACTTCACTGATAGCATTATTGATAATATTTTTATTGTTGTTTCAGGAGTTTAAAAACTTCAAACTGGCAGGGATTATCCTTCTCAATTTACCTTTAGCTTTAATTGGTGGTGTATTTGCAATTTATTTCACTTCAGGTATTCTCAGCATTCCGGCAATCATCGGTTTCATAACACTTTTTGGGATAGCTACACGAAATGGTATTTTGCTTGTTTCACATTATCAACATTTGCAGCAAAATGGTGTATCATTGATGGAAACTATTACGAAAGGTTCAGCAGACAGGCTTAATCCAATATTAATGACCGCTTTGACGGCTGCCCTTGCACTTATTCCTCTGGCTCTAAGAGGTAATCTTGCAGGAAACGAAATTCAAAGTCCAATGGCAAAGGTAATTCTCGGTGGATTGATAACATCCACTCTATTGAATATCTACATCGTTCCAATTGTATATAGCTCACTCAGGAATCGTGGAATTTTAAAAAATGACAATATATGAAAATCATAATTATACTTCTTAACAGTATTTTACTGTTTGGAGCAGAACTCTTTTCGCAAAATAGTATGGATAATATTATTACCGAAGTAGAAAAAAATAACACCACACTTTCAGCGCTCAGAAAGAATGCTGATGCAGAACGAATCGGAAATAAAACCGGATTATACCTGAAAAATCCGGAATTTGCATTTAATTATCTTTGGGGAAGTCCGGAAAATATTGGAAACCGCACAGACATAAGTGTGTTACAATCATTTGATTTTCCATCAGCCTACGTTTACCGGAGTCAAATCGCGGAATTCCAGAATGAACAGGTTGAACTGGAATACCAGAAACAACGCAAATTAATTTTCATGCAAACCCGATTAGTCTGCAATGATCTAATTTATCAAAATGCCTTAAAATCAGAGCTATTGAAAAGGATTACAAATGCACAAAATATTACTAATTCCTATAAATCAAAATATGAAATTGGTGATGCAGGTATTCTGGAGTATAACAAAGCACAGGTAAATTTACTGAACCTTACGAAAGATGCAGAATCCATTGAAATTGAACGTGATGTATTATTGTCTGAATTAAAAAGCCTTAATGGTGGTATTTTTATTGAGTTTACAGATAGTGTTTTTCAGTTACAAACTATTTCCACCGACTTCGAACAATGGTATATTCAAGCGGAACAAAATAATCCTGTTTTGCAATGGTTGAAGCAGGAAATTACAATCAGCCAGAAGCAGGAAAAATTAAATACAGCTTTAGGCTTACCTGAATTTCACGCAGGTTATATGAGCGAAGATGTTGTAGGGCAGCAGTTTCAGGGAATTACAATCGGTCTTTCAATCCCATTGCTGGAGAATAAAAATGCCGTGAAATATGCAAAAGCAAAATCCATCGCTATTCAAAGTGCGGAATACGATACCAAACTGAAATTCTACAACAATTTAAAAGCACTTCACGCAAAGTCGATAAGTTTACAAAATAGTATAAATGATTATCGCACGAACCTGCAGTTATTAAATAACTTCATACTGTTACAAAAAGCATTGGACAAAGGAGAACTTTCGTTAGCTGAATATATTTATGAACTCTCCCTTTCCTATGAAAGTTTTAACAAATTATTGGAGTTAGACAGAAATCTAAACAATACCATTGTGGAATTAAACAAGTATCAATAAATTTCCCCTGCTTAAATAGAAATACACATAATATACAATACCTTGAAATGAACGAAACCATTTTTTCAATGTTGAAGATGTAGCGAATTACTCTTAATAATGGAATCAAAAGAAAAAAGACTTTACAGACAGGCTTACAGGTTAAGTCTGTTTACTATCGCTTACAACATTATTGAAGGGATTGTATCAATGTTTTTGGGTTATACAGATGAAACACTTACTTTGTTTGGTTTTGGTGTGGATAGTTTTATTGAAGTAATGTCAGGGATTGGTATTGCAATAATGATATTACGGATTAAACACAATCCAGACAGTCCTGAAAGCATGTTCGAGATAACAGCTTTAAAAATTACCGGTACAGCATTCTATCTTTTATCAGCAGGTTTACTTGCAGGTATTGTATTAAATCTTATTAAGCATCACAAGCCTGAAACCACACTTTGGGGAGTAATAATATCATCGGTTTCAATTGTAGTAATGGTTTGGCTTATGAATGCAAAAAAAAACATTGGTAAAAAGTTACATTCTGAACCCATAATTGCGGATGCCAATTGTACCAAGGTTTGCGTTTATATGTCATTGGTTCTGCTTTTTTCAAGTCTTGTTTACGAACTCACAGGCTTTGCCTATGCCGATGTTATTGGTGCTGTGGGTCTAATTTATTTTTCCGTAACTGAAGGGAAGGAAGCCTTTGAAAAGGTTAAAGGGAAGGAATGTAGTTGCGAAACCAAATAGCAATCCTCAGGTATGCAAGTTTTCTTCAATGAAAGACCTGTATGAACTGGCTCACCGAAACAAAATCATTATGTCATTTTAATTGTGTATTTTATGTTCATAAAAATCCTGTAATTATTGAACCTTACCATTTTTGGTTAGTCCTATCAAAAGTTTAGAAAGGAGAAATCGTATAGTAATGACTTCATAATTTTTTTTTAACAAATAGGGATAATTTTTAAAAATATATCAAAGGAGAATTCTTAAATAAATATACTTCTTATATAACCTAAATAAGAACACATTAGTTCAAACCCCTATCAGAAATATTAAACCCTGGTTAAAATATTTGACGAGAGGCCTAAATCCGTTGACATAAATAATCGCAATTACTTGCCCTAAGATAAAAGATTACCGTACTTTGATTCGGCGCTTATGATGAAATCAAAAACATCTAAAGTTGCAAAAAAGCCCTCAGTCGTAAATCTGGGGGCTTTTTTATTAATGTTTCGGCAGCATTATTTTCGCCTCCAGGATAAGTTGCCAGGGTTGGTATTTCTTCGCTGCAGGAGCAATGCCGGCAAGAAAGTAATCTTCAGTTCCTGATAGTATTTTTGTACTTTTGAGAAGAATTTCAATCAAATATATTTTATAATATCATGAAAAATAGTCTTTTATCGATCTTTGTTCTGGCAGCAAACCCATCAGCATCAGCCACTTCATCTTCATCCAGTACCGGAAGCATAAGAAGCAGAAGAAGATAATGGAGAAAAATAATACAAATAAAACAAAATCCACATCCGGCCGCTTGCAACTACGGACAAAAGCCTGCATATTTGATCTCGACGGGGTGGTTGTTGATACTGCCAGGTATCATTTTATGGCATGGAAAAGGCTCACTGACGATCTTGGAATAAAATTCACCGAAAAAGATAATGAACACCTGAAAGGGGTAAGCAGAATAGCTTCGCTGGATATAATCCTTGAGATCGGAGGGAAGAAACTTAGTGCATCCGAAAAGGAGAAGCTGGCAGCTCTGAAGAATAAATGGTACCTTGAATACATAAACAGGATGACACCTGAGGAAATCCTGCCCGGTACACTGGATTTCATTGATGATCTTAAAAGCCAAAATATAAAAGTTGCCCTGGGTTCCGCAAGCAAGAACACTCCATTGATCCTGGAAAAGCTTAAACTGAAGGATGTTTTTGATGCTGTAGCTGACGGGAATTCAGTTCATAAAGCAAAGCCTGATCCGGAAGTCTTTCTTAAAGCAGCTGAAATGGTTGGCGTTGAAGCAAGCAGGTGCGTAGTGTTTGAGGATGCATATGCAGGTGTTGAAGCAGCTCTGAATGCCGGGATGATCTGTATAGGTATTGGTGAAAAAGAAATATTGAAAGATGCTCATATGGTTATAAAAGGACTCTCTGAAATGGATCTGAATAAACTGTCTGATCTTGAAAAACGGCTTGGGAATGAATAACTTATTTAAATATGATGAATGGCTTATAATTGAAGAAGGCTTCCATCCTGAACTAAACAGGGAGGCGGAAAGCATATTTTCAATAGGCAATGGCCATATGGGGCAAAGAGCAAACTTCGAGGAAAATTATTCCGGCGATTCACTTCAGGGCAGCTATGTTGCCGGTGTTTACTACCCTGACAAGACAAGAGTCGGATGGTGGAAAAACGGCTATCCCGAATATTTTGCAAAAGTCCTGAATGCTCCTAAATGGACTGGTATAGATCTTTCGATCGATGGAAAGACACTCGATCTTGCAAAATCGAAAATAGGATCGTTCACCCGAGTACTTAACATGAAAGAGGGTTACCTGGAACGAAGCTTTATCTATTATCCATCAAAAGGAAAATCCGTTGAAATAAACACGCGCCGGTTTCTGAGCATGGCCGATAATGACCTTGGCATAATAAGATATTCGGTAAAATCCCTGGATTTCGACGGATCAGCTGAATTTAATATTTATCTCGATGGTGATGTAAGGAATGAGGACACCAATTATGGAGAAAAGTTCTGGAAGGATGTTTTTAACAGTGCAGAATCGGGAGCAGGAATAATAACATCCGCTACACTTAAGACAGATTTCCATGTCACAACAGGCATGAGGTATGTTATTCATAAGAACGGGAAAATTATAAAAATATCCCCGGAAGTCATTTCAAGAGATGGTTATACAGCCAACAGGATAAAAATAAATTTCAAAGCAGGTGATGAGCTTGCTATTTACAAATATGTTTCAGTGCAGTCTTCACTTAACCATGATAAGAACAAGCTGGTCAGTGTGGTTGGAGACAGGACGGCTTTTGCTCTCAGGACAGGATACACCCGTCTTTTTGAAAGTCACAGGAAAGAGTGGGAAAAGATCTGGTCAGCTTCCGATGTTGTTATTGAAGGGGATATAGCTGCCCAGCAGGCAATAAGATTTAATATCTTCCATCTTAACCAGACATATACGGGAAAGGATGAAAGACTGAATATCGGGCCAAAGGGATTTACAGGCGAAAAATACGGAGGAAGTACCTACTGGGATACAGAGGCATTTGCACTCCCCTTCTTTCTTAAGACAGCCCCTATGAAAGTGGCAAAGAACCTTCTGATATACAGGTACAAGCACCTGCAGAAGAGTATTGAAAACGGGGCTAAGCTTGGATTCAGGGATGGCGCGGCTCTATATCCGATGGTAACAATGAATGGTGAAGAATGCCACAATGAATGGGAAATAACATTCGAAGAGATTCACCGGAACGGTGCAATTGCTTTTGCAATTTACAATTATATCAGGCATACCGGCGATACCGGGTATATTGCAGAATATGGGCTTGAAGTTTTAATCGGAATATCCCGTTTCTGGAGCCAGCGTACCACTTATTCTGAAAACCTGGGGAAGTATGTTATACTCGGGGTAACAGGGCCAAATGAGTATGAGAATAATGTAAACAATAACTGGTACACTAACACAATCGCTGTATGGACACTGATATATACCCTCAGAAATATAGCAGATCTTAAAAAGAATAATCCTGCAGCTCTGAAAAAAATCATTTCAGGGACCAGCCTTAAAGTGAAGGAAGAGACAATGCGATGGGAGGAGATAACTAAAACCATGCATTTCCCGTTTGATGAAAAGCGGAAAGTATTTCTTCAGCAGGATTGTTTTCTGGATAAAGAGCTGAAGCCTGCTGAAAGCATCCCAAAAAAAGAGAGACCGATCAATCAGCACTGGTCGTGGGACAGAATTCTCAGATCATGTTTCATCAAACAGGCTGATGTTTTACAGGGACTATACTTCCTTGAAGAGAATTATGATACGGAAACCATTAAGCGGAACTTCGATTTTTATGAACCGATGACGGTGCATGAATCCTCACTTTCAGCCTGTGTTCATTCTATCCTTGCTTCAAGGATCGGAAACATAAGGAAAGCATATGAGCTTTACCTTCGCACAGCCAGGCTCGATCTGGATGATTATAACAGGGAAGTGTCTGACGGACTGCATATAACAAGCATGGCCGGGGCATGGCTGGCAATAGTCGAAGGATTCGGAGGTATGAGAATAATATCCGACAGGGTCTCACTTAATCCATTAATCCCGGAACAGTGGAAATCTTATTCTTTTCATGCCAGGTTCAGGGAGATACTGTTCGAAGTAAAAGTTACAACAAGCAATATCAGAATATCTAACCTTTCAGATAAAACACTCAGCCTGAGGATATCTGAAAAAAACTATGAAATCAAAGGTCATGGTGACATGTCTGACTGCAAAGAGAATACATAAATTCTCCATGCAGGCTCATCAAGATAAAAACCTTTTGTCTGCAGTTCACTTCCCTCCCTGATATATTTATAGTCTCCAATTTCATCGTGCAATAACCACGAGTTGTTATGAAGATCATTAAACGGAAGTTTTATTAAGCACTGGGCCCGGTTTGGGGAATAATTCACAACTATCAGCATTCTTTCATCACCGCTGCCATGCCATGCGAATGAAATAAAACAATCGTTTGTCGGATTTCCTTCCCAAGCAGGCTCGCAATCAAGCAATTGCCATTTCCCGTTTAGGAATACCGGTCTGTGCAAGATATCAATAAGTATTTTATAGAATGCTTCCAGCTTATCATTTACGGGTTCTTCAGGAGCCCTTAAAAGATGAGGAGAGATTCGCTTCTTTCTTCCCTCCAGCTGGCCCTGGTGGAAAAAGCGAAGACCGGGAGATAAAAAAGTAATAATGGCCGCAGCTTCATGCATACCGGGTGAAAAATCAGCAGCCACTCGTGGTTCATCATGATTTTCAAGGAATCTGGCCATTTTACTCTGGTAATCCAATCCTGCAAAGAAATGTTCCCTGACCGGTTTTGCATGGCCTTCTTTTAAACGGTCATATAAACGTTTATCATAGGTGTAATCAAATCCATTCCGGATGAGTGTCCATTCCAGGTCCCAATAAACTTCTGCCATAAAACGGAAATCAGCATTTACCTCATGGACACGCCGTATTGCTTCAGGCCAGAAATTCTGACATTTTATACCCCATGTCCTTTCAAACACATCAGGCAGGACAAGCATTGCCATATCGCACCGTACCCCGTCGCACTGTCCGGCAATCCTCTTAAGTTCATTTATCATAGCCTCCTGCAACAGCGGATTTCCGTAGTTGAGCTGAAGAGTATCAGGCCAGCCGGGAAAGAATGGATCCCGGCCATGAGCAAAAATGGCTTCTCCCCCATCAAGTTTGATCCTTGTAAAATTTCCGGGTTCCTTCTCCAGATCAGATTCTTCAGCACGTATAAAGAAATCAGGGTGCCCGGGGACCCACTCATGGTCCGGTCCGGTATGATTAGGAACAAAATCGAGCATCAGCTTCAATCCTCTCTGAATGAGGCGATTCCGAAGGCGGGCTAACGCAGCATCACCTCCCAGTTCCTGAGATACCTTATACCGGCTTATGGCAAATCCCGATCCGATAATATCATCCTCAGTCAGGTCAGGCAGAGTCTCCACAAATTCCTTTCTCCATCCCTTATTCTGCCTTGATATACCTTTCCCTTTCTCGCCTGTTTGCCATACGCTCAGAAACCATATCCATTCAAAACCGCTGGCGGCAAGCTTATCGAGTTCTGAATCTGCAATATCATCCAGTGTTGCCTTGCGACCTGTCTTCCGGGACAGATCAGTTAACCACACCCGGGTGTTGACCTGGTATAATAAAGGGAATGAGGAATTTTTCATACATGAATAATCTTTACATGTCAAAAATCAATTTTTATGTTTAGTTTTAAATTTATGAAATAATCAGGTTAAATGAAAAACCCATAAATGGAATTTACCAATGACTTCAAAAAATAATCAATTAACCAGTAAACAGGCATGGAAAGCCCTCGCGGCTAATCAAAAGAATGGGATACCACATCTCAGGGATCTTTTCACAAAAGATCCCAAACGTGGCGAGAAAATGACACTTGAGGCTGCAGGTCTTTTTCTGGATTATTCAAAAAACCGGATAACCGATGAGACTTTCCGTCTTCTCCTCAATCTTGCAACAGAATCTGGTCTTAAAGACCACATAGATGCTATGTTCAATGGTGAAAAAATCAATATTACCGAGAACCGGTCAGTTTTGCATGTCGCATTGCGTGCACCCAAAAACGCATCCATAATTGTCGATGGCGTAAATGTGGTGCCCCAGGTACATGAAGTACTTGAGAAAATGACAGATTTTGCTGACAGGCTCAGAAGTGGCTCATGGAAGGGATATAGTGGCAAACGTATCAGAAATATAATCAATATTGGTATTGGAGGATCAGACCTTGGTCCTGTTATGGCATACGAAGCACTTAAGTATTATTGTGACCGTTCGCTGACTTTCAGGTTTGTATCGAATATCGACGGAACGGACTTTGCTGAAGCCGTAATTGATCTGAATTCTGAAGAAACTCTCTTTATTGTATCCTCAAAGACTTTCACAACCATTGAGACAATGACTAACGCTCTCACAGCCCGTGATTGGTTACTGAAGGCATTCAAAGGAGATGATAAGGCGATAGCTAAACATTTTGTCGCAGTCTCAACCAATGCTGCATTAGTGGAGAAATTTGGTATAGACACAGCGAATATGTTTGGTTTCTGGGACTGGGTTGGCGGCAGGTATTCAATGGATTCCGCAATTGGTCTTGCCACAATGCTCGCCATCGGACCCCGGAACTTCAGAGCGATGCTCGATGGCTTCCATCAGATGGATGAGCATTTCCGTACTGCCCCGTTTGAATCTAATCTGCCCGTAATAATGGGTCTTCTTGGTATTTGGAATACGAACTTCTACGGTGCGGAAACTGTCGCAGTCCTCCCCTATGAGCAATACCTTAAACGATTCCCTGCATACCTTCAGCAACTTACAATGGAAAGCAACGGAAAGCATGTCACGCTCGATGGAGTTGAGGTGGATTATCAGACCAGTCCCATTTATTGGGGTGAGCCCGGCACTAACGGACAGCACTCTTTTTATCAGTTAATACACCAGGGTACGAGGCTTATCCCATGTGATTTTATTGCTTTTGCCGAGCCGCTAAATAACATCGGCAGGCACCATGATATTCTGATGGCAAATGTATTCGCCCAGGCAGAGGCCCTGGCCTTCGGAAAAACTCCCGAGCAGGTTAGGTCAGAGGGTGTACCGGAATGGCTTGCTCCACATAAGGTTTTTGAAGGCAACCGGCCATCAAATACCATTATGGCCCAAAAGCTTACACCAGAGGTACTTGGCAAGCTTGTTGCACTTTATGAACACATTGTATTCACCCAGGGTGCAATATGGAACATAGGTTCATTCGACCAGTGGGGAGTGGAACTGGGCAAGGTGCTGGCTCAGCGTATCATTCCTGAACTCGAGAGCAAAACGGAGCCTGAACCAAGGCATGACACTTCAACAAATAATCTGATCCGGCGTTACCGGAAGCAAAGAAGATCTGAATGATTATAGAGGATACATACAACCTGTTAAAAAGCAGGTATAAAAACCGGCTTGAAGAGCTGTCAATATCTGATGTGAGAATTGGAACATACCTCACTGCTGTAAGGTTATCTGACGGAAGCATCGGTGCTTCCGCCACATTAACAGATGACCAGCCTTTCTGTGCAAAAAGCAGCAGGGATTTCGGTGATTTTACACCTCTGAAAATCAGGGGACAAAAAGTAATGGATATCTTTGAATCAGAGAAAAAGTCAAACACATTCTTTTCACTGAAAATGGCAGTCTTAAATGCCATCTCTTCAAAGTTTATTTCATCAGGGAATTATAAGATCATTGAAGATAAGGATCCCATTCAGTTAGTTAATCTTGACTCAAAGAAAACCATTACAGTTGTCGGAGCTTTTCATTCATATATAAGGAAAATTTCAGAAACGCAAAATAAATTGTATGTACTGGAACTGAATGAAGAGGCTCTTCCGGCAGAATACCGGAAATTCTTTATCCCGGCCGGGAAATTCAAATCAGTTATTCCGCTATCGGATATAGTTATTATCACAGGTCAGACTCTTGTTAACAGTACGATCGATGATCTGCTGTTTTCAATATCTTCCGGCTCTCAGGTTATAGTGACCGGACCTTCGAGCAGCATAATTCCCGATATCTTGTTTGAAAATAAAGTAAGCATCATCGGAGCTGTAAAAATCACAAAACCTGAAATTCTGTTCGATATAGTTAGTGAAGGTGGCACAGGTTTTCACCTGTTTGAATATTGCGCACAGAAAATCTGCATCATAAAGTGAGATGGAGCACAGAATAAGTGAAAAGTGGATTAAGGCATCAATCGCTGGGACAATCTGGGCCGCATCGGAAATAGTTCTTGGCAGCTTTCTGCATAATCTTAAGGTGCCTTTCAGTGGCAATATACTGACAGCGATCGGAATTGTTATTCTGATATCGATAAGTTACACCTGGACAGAAAAGGGGCTTTTCTGGCGTGCCGGGTTGATATGCGCGCTGATGAAAACCATGTCGCCCAGTGCGGTGATTTTCGGTCCCATGATAGCCATTTTCACCGAAGCATTTCTGCTGGAGTTATCCGTAAGGCTTTTAGGAAGGACGGTTGCCGGATTTGCAATTGGTTCAATGCTGGCCATGTCGTGGAACCTGGTTCAGAAGATCCTCAACTACATAATATTTTACGGATCGAATATCATCGGGGTATACACTGATCTTTTGAATCTTGCCCGGAAGCAGCTTAGTATCGAGACGGATATTGTCTGGATACCGGTCATCATTCTCTTAGTCCTATATGCTTTGTTCGGTCTGCTGGCTGCTGTAACAGGGATCAGAGTCGGGAGGAAAATGTTAAGACAGCCGGTCCGCGATTTGCACGTAAAAATTAACAAGCCATCCGGGGAAGTCCCCCGCAATACAGGAAAGGAATTTAATTATTCTATCACCTGGCTTTTAATTAATGTTGGTCTGATCATCTGTTCTTTCATTTTATTAAGCAGAACAACCTGGGTTGTATGGAGCCTGGCTATAACAGGAATTGTGATTATATGGGCCGTAAGGTATAAGAGGGCTTTGCGCCAGCTCTCGAAGCCCGGGTTCTGGATCCTGTTTGTATTTATCACGCTGGTTACCGCCTTTGTTTTTACAGAGGCTCAGCCTGGTGAGAATTCGCTGTTGAAAGGTCTGCTGACAGGGATACAGATGAATTTCAGGGCAGCAATGATCATAGTAGGTTTTGCAGTAACAGGGACCGAATTATACAATCCTGTTATCAGGAGCTTTTTTTTAAAAACCTCATTTAAAAATCTTCCCCTGGCTCTTGAGCTTTCGGCTGAAAGCCTCCCGCTATTTATTGCTAATATACCGGATTTCAAAAGTCTTGTTAAGAATCCGGTGTCAATCTTTTACCAGGTGATATCGCATGCAGACATGCGATTGAATGAAATAAAGGGGAGAGTAGTTCCGGGTCAGAAAGTGTTTATTGTAACCGGATCGATAAGGGGAGGAAAGACAACTTTTGTAAAAATGTTAATTGAATTTCTCAATATCAACAATATTAAAGCCGGAGGCATACTTTCGGAGCGAATCATGGATGGTTCTGTGACTACCGGTTATGATCTTGTTAACATCGTAACAGGCAAGAAGAAAGAATTCCTCAGACAGGACCGAGAGTGCAGAGGCGGAAAGATAGGAAAATTCAATATCTGTGAAAAAGGTCTTGTGGAAGGTAAGAAGATAATAAACTCCCTCATTAACAACGAAAACAAGCTTGTTATCATTGATGAGGTCGGGCTTCTGGAGATTCAGAACAACGGATGGTCAGATTGTATCAATGCCTTGCTGGGAAAACCGTCAAATCATATTTTATTGACAGTCAGGGATATATATGTAGCCGAAGTGATAAAAAAATGGAATCTCAGAGAGCCGGTTATTTTTAATATCAGCGAAACTGATTGTCAGAATGCCGGAAAGTCTATAATAGAACAAATTAATTCTTAATCATGTTCAGATGCCAGAAACCTTTGCCTTAACCAGGTAATCCCTCAATCAGCAGATGAGTTCAGTCCTTCAATCCCTCCATCCCGATCTTACCCCGGGCTTATTCATTCTATTCCTTTTATCAGCGCTGACCATAGGAATGTCAAAGGCAGGCCTGAGCGGACTAGGACTGGCCATGGTGCCTATGATGGCACTTATTTTCGGAGCCCGGGAATCAACTGGGGTGATCCTGCCTATGCTAATTACTGCCGATATTATGGCTGTTGTCTATTACAGAAGTCATGCAGTATGGAAACATATTATCAGGGTTATCCCCTGGGCAGTTGCAGGGATAATCATCGCCCTTATTCTCGGTAACCTTATAAATGACAATCAGTTCAGAATGATTCTTCTGACCATAGTATGGATTATGCTCATTTTAATGCTGGCAAATGACCTCCGGCAGAAAAAGGGTACAGAAATTCCTGAAAATCATTTTTTTGCATCAGTGATGGGACTGGCTGGAGGATTTTCAACAATGATCGGGAATGCAGCAGGTCCGGTTTTTACACTCTACTTCCTGTCAATGCACCTTCCCAAGAAAGAGTTCATTGGAACAAGTGCATGGCTTTTTCTGATACTAAATGCGGGAAAGCTGCCATTGCAGGCCCTCGTGTGGAAAAATATTACAATGACCACTCTCAAACTCGATCTTATTGCTGTTCCCGTAATAGCTACAGGGTTCTTTATCGGAATTTATATTGTAAAACTTCTTCCGGAAAGAGTATACAGGTTTTTTGTAATTTTTGCGACCCTGGCTACATCATTGTTGCTGTTTCTATGATTATTTGCTTATAACAACACTTACCGAAGCAATCTTCCCTCCCATTGGCGGATTCATTTTAGAGACCTTAACAGTTGCTTTCTTAATCCCCTCCATTTCGGACCAGAGGGCATCGAGGATCCTTCCGGCAATATGTTCAAGAAGATAGGATTTCTTTTCCATCTCCTGCTTCACAATCTGGTAAGCCCGCTGATAGTTAACGGCATCTTTTAAATTATCGCTCTCTGCCGGTATCTTCATATCGGTTTCGATTGTAAGATCAACAATGAATTTGTTACCAACAATCCTCTCCTCCTTAAAATGGCCATGAAAGGAGTAAAACTCCATGCCTTCGATCTGAATAAGTCCCATATTGTTTCTTTATACCCCTAAATCCCCCGGGGGGGACTTGCCTTCACACTAAGCCCCCCTCGCCTTCGCGTAGCCGCTTCGGCAGAGCAAAACTTGGGGAGTTTGGGGGTGGTTAATAATAAATAAAATAGAAAATTCAGTGAAAATAATCTCAAATTAATTTGGTTTATACTATAAACTACTTTATATTTGCAATATGTTTACGTTCAATTTTAACCATTTATAAAAATACACATAATTATGGAAACAATGGAAAAAGATATGACAGGAGAAGAGAGCCTGAGGATTATCACAGACATGATAAACAAAACGAAGTTCAATATCCGGCAGGGGAGCTTCCACCTGTTATTCTGGGGATGGCTTATAGTATTCTGCAGCCTTTCAGAATACCTTCTGTTCAAATTCAGTGACTATGCAACTCCATGGTATATCTGGTTCTTTGTAATACCTGGTGTATTTGTATCCCTTCTCTATGGCTTCATCAAAGGCAAAAAAGCTACTGTACACACATATGCCGAGATGATTTATACATGGACATGGATGGCATTCCTGATTGCATCAATAGTATTGTTTATCCTGTTATCTGACAGGATGGGCTCATTCGGTCCTTATATCCTTACAGTTGCCGCAATTCCAACTTTTATTTCAGGATTTATTATCAGATTCAGGCCGCTGATTGCAGGTGGTATATCTTTCTGGTTGTTTGCCCTGGCAGCCCATTTCGGAGGTCAGGAGATTGCAATGCTGTCTGTTCCGGTTGCAATGTTAACCGGTTATCTGATTCCAGGCTATCTTCTTAAAAGAAAAACTGACAATGATAAAGTTTAAGGATCTTGATCCCCTGTTGCACTCACAATTAAGGCTTGCAGTAATATCGCTTCTGATGAATTCAGAGGCAGCAGAATTCACCTGGATCAGGGAACAGACAGGGGCTACTGCGGGAAACCTGAGTATCCAGATAACAAAACTTAAGGAGGCAGGCTATATTGAGGTTGAAAAGAAGTTCAGGAATAACTACCCTCAGACTCTCTGCAGAATTACATCAATGGGAAGAGAGAAGTTTACAGAATATGTAAACGCACTGAAAGAGTATCTCAATCCTGACAAATCACGGATTTAATTCTTGCTGGCGCCAATTTGCCTTCGGCGAGCTCCCTTCGGTCGGTTGTAATTGGTGCCTTAAAACTTATGGCACGGATTGCGCTTCGCTAAATCCGCGCCAGCGGTGTACTACAATTTATCAGCGGGATCTGCTGGTAAAAAGCAAAAATTTCCTGCTGATTCCGCAGATATACGCAGATGGAAAATAAAATATAGTTCCCTGCAGGGCAAATCATCTCAAAATCATCCTATTTTTGTACTCTAAATTTTGTTTAGGATGGCTGAGGAAAAAAAAGAGGAACAGAAACCTTCAATAAGTTTTATTGAACAATTCATTTCGGATGATCTGAAAGAGGGAAAAAATGACGGCAGAATTCACACGCGTTTTCCCCCTGAACCTAACGGATATCTTCATATCGGGCATGCAAAGGCTATATGCCTCGATTTTGGAATGGCTCAGAAATATGGTGGCAAATGCAATCTCCGATTTGACGATACTAATCCCATAAAGGAAGATGTAGAGTATGTTGATTCAATTAAGGAAGACATACACTGGCTGGGATTTGACTGGGAAGAGAGGGAATACTATGCCTCGGATTATTTTGGGAAGCTTTTCGATTTTGCTGTTGACCTCATAAAAAGAGGACTTGCCTATGTCGATGATCAGCCGGCTGACATAATATCATCACAGAAGGGCACTCCCTCTCAGCCTGGTATGGAAAGTCCGTTCCGCTCCAGGCCTGTAAAAGAGAACCTCAACCTGTTCTTCAGGATGAATGAAGGTGAATTTGAGGAAGGAAGCCGCGTACTCAGGGCTAAAGTCGATATGATCTCCCCGAATATGCATATGCGCGATCCGATCATTTACAGGATAATTAAAACGCCTCATCACCGTACAGAGAACAAATGGATGGTTTATCCGATGTACGATTTTGCTCATGGACAGAGCGATTACTTTGAAGGAATCACCCACTCATTGTGTACACTCGAATTTGAAGTGCACCGCCCGCTTTACGACTGGTTTATTGATCAGCTGAAGACAGGTGATTACAGGCCGCGACAGATCGAATTCAACAGGCTCAATCTTACTTATACGATGATGAGCAAGAGAAAGTTACTTGAATTGGTTCAGGAAGGAAAAGTAAACGGCTGGGACGATCCCCGGATGCCAACGCTCTGCGGACTTCGGAGGAGAGGTTACACTCCTGAATCAATCAGAAGATTTGTCGACCTTATAGGTTACACCAAAGTAGAGGCAATAAATGACGTATCACTGCTCGAACACGCTATACGCGAAGATCTTAACATGAGGGCTCCCAGGGTTTTCGGAGTTCTTAATCCGCTGAAAGTAATAATCAGAAACTATCCCGAAGGACAAATTGAAGAGGTTGAGCTTATCAATAATCCGGAAGATGAAAGCCAGGGAAAAAGGATGGTTCCGTTCAGCCGTGAAGTCTATATCGAGCAGGATGATTTCATGGAAAATCCCCCTAATAAATTTTTTCGTCTGGCTCCGGGAATGGAAGTACGGCTTAAAGGAGCATATATCATAAAGTGCGAAGGGTTTAAAAAGAATGAAAAAACAGGGGCAATCGAAGAGGTTTACTGTACTTATGACCCCGATACCAGGAGTGGAGGGAAAACCTCAGAAAAGAAGGTAAAAGGAACGCTTCACTGGGTCTCGGCTGAGCATGCTGTTGATGCAGAGGTACGGCTTTACGACAGGCTTTTTAACCATGAAGATCCTGCAGGGCAGAAAGAGGATGATTACAGGAAACTCCTTAATCCCGGTTCACTGAAAGTACTCACAGGCTGCAAGGTTGAACCATCACTTGCTGAAGCAAAACCACTTGATAAGTTTCAGTTCCAGAGGCTGGGTTATTTCTGTGTCGATTATGATTCTAAGCATGATAAACTCATTTTTAACCGGACCGTTGGGTTAAAGGATACATGGGCGAAGGTTAATAAATGAGGAGTGAGGAGTGAGGAGTGAGGAGTGAGGAAGGTTTGGGCTTAGAGTTCCCCTCCTTAGGAGGGGCAAGGGGTGGGTTATTTTTAGTTAATGCAAGAATTATGGTAAGTACATTCAAAGAACTTATTGTTTACCAGAAAGCTCATAAACTTGCCATGGATGTCTATGAACTTTCAAAGAACTTTCCTAAAGAAGAAAAGTATTCTCTTACTGATCAGATTAGGAGATCTTCAAGATCAGTTAGCTCAAATATTGCAGAATCATGGGCGAAAAGATTATACATAAAATCATTCGTCAACAAATTGACTGATTCTCTGGGTGAAGAGTTTGAAACAGAGGATTGGCTTGATTACTCAAGGGATTGCAAATATATTTCGGATGCGGAATATGAACATATAATGTCAGGTTATGATGAAGTTCGTAAGATGCTCATCTCTATGATTAACAACCCTGAAAAGTGGAGTCTGAAACAGGAGTGAGGAGTGAGGTGTGAGGTGTGAGACCATATAACACTCTTCTTCCTCACTCCTCTCCCCTCTCTCCTCTTCCCTTTAAAAAGGAGAATTCCAGCAGGGGCAACGCACGAAGAAATATAAAACTGACAGCCTATTAACAAATTAGTAAGGATTATTAACGGCCTTTC
>MENI01000011.1:0-3881 GCA_001768195.1 Bacteroidetes bacterium GWA2_40_15
TACACATTGAAGAAGCAGCTTTTGGGGCATGTATTTGTGCTCTTAAAGGAGGTGGGCATATTTCAGACTTCCATGAGACAGGGGACATGATTGAGTACATCTCCGCGTAATTAGAAATATCAACTACTGGTTTATGAAAGAAATATTGGTTTTAATCTACCTCTCCGTAATTATCGGCCTTAAAGTATCAGCCCAGATCCAACTGAATTTTGATCCTGGTCTGCAATCAAAAACAAATATCCAGTACTTCAAACCAGCAGAGATTGACCTTTTTGTTGGAGATTGTATTCCATTTTCTCATGGAGGAGTCTTTTATCTTTACTGGCTAATAGATAAGGGGCATCATTCTCTGCTGAATGGACTTGGAGGTCATCAGTGGGTATTAAGTAAAAGCACAGATCTTATAAACTGGGAACACTTCCCTATTGTTCTTGGTATTGAAGAAGAATGGGAAAAGTCAATTTGCACAGGCTCGGTAATATATGCAAACAATAAATTCTATGCTTTTTATGCAACAAGAGTATTACAGGATGGGAAGAGGATGGAACAGTTAAGTTATGCAATCAGCGACGATGGAACCAAATTCATAAAACAAAAACCAAATCCGTTTCTCACAGCCCCTCCAGGGTATAATCCTTCCCAGTTTCGTGATCCGAAAATAATTTCAGCAAAGGATGGTTTTCATATGTTTATCTCCAGCTATAGTTCAGATCCTGAATTACAAAAGTTTGGAGGATGTCTTGCTCATTTATTTTCAACAGACCTTAAAAACTGGGAGCTGAAGGAACCGGTACTTACCGGCCAGACTGGAACTCCTGAGTGCCCCGATTATTTTTTCTGGAACGGATGGTATTACCTTATCTATAGCAGCGGAGGAACATATTATGTCAAATCAAAAAATCCTTTTGGTCCCTGGGAATATCCGGGATTTCAGCCATTGAAGGAACCATTTGCCAATGTGCCAAAAACAGCTGAGTTTAAAGACGGCAGGAGAATATCCGCAGCATGGATTCCTTCACGGGAAGACAACAAAGACGATGGAAGATCAAGATTTGGTGGAAATATTGTCATGAGAGAACTGGTGCAGGAAAAGGATGGAACACTTGGAACAAGTTTTGTGCCTGAGCTGATCCAGGCAACATCAGAAACCGGGTGGATTTCTCTGGTGCATGATAAAACTACAAGCTCCGGGAACCTCGAAAAACTGCAAATTAATTCACCGGATGGAATTGGATTTGCGCGTATTGATTCTGTTCCCTACAATTGCCGGATAACCCTTGAAATGGAACCGATTAGTAACAATGAGGAATACGGGCTCTTTATAAGGTCAAATGAAAAAGCAGCCGGGGGTTACAGACTGGCTTTCTCCCCAAATCGAGGTATAGTCCAGTTGGGTAATGTCGCTATTGAGGCTGTTGACGGATTAAGGGGGAAAAATTCGGTTGAAATAATAATGAAAGAAGACATTATTGATGTGTGCGTCAATAACCGGAGATGCATTGTGAACCGCTGTCCCGGGCAAAAAGGTGCCAAATTGTTGTTGTATGTCAAACAGGGAAAGGTGAATTTCAACAGGATTAAGGTATATGAATTGAATTGAATAAAGCCACATGAAAAACATTTGTTTGAAGACTCATCATATTTTTCTATGTATTCTTCTCATATATCCAATCTCTTTTGGGCAAGATACAGCCAGGACAAAAATATTAAATGTATATAATACACTTAACAATCCATATATACTCCCAAAAGATGAAGCAGGAGATCCGATGCCTGTTTATATGGATGGAGAGTGGCATCTCTATACCCTTTCAGGTAATTTAAGCGTGATGCATCACTTTACAAGTATCGATCTTATTAACTGGAAGGAACATACTCCTGCAATGACAGGCGGAGATATTGCAACGGGAACCATACTGAAGCACGATGGGAAATATTATTGCTTCTTTACACTTGCCAGCAAACAAAGGCTGCAGTTAATTATCAGTGATAATCCATGGTTCTTTTACAGGAGCCAGGCGATCGATTTACCTGGCCCTGATTCACGTTATGTGAATGATCATTACCGTGATTGTTATGTTTTTTTCAACAGGACTGACAACAAGTGGTGGATGCTTGCAGAATCGGCTATTCCGAATACTAACCCGAAATTCAGGAGCTGTATCGCACTGCTGAAGTCAGATGATCTGATAAACTGGACATTAGGTGATCCTGTATTTAGTCCACGCCGTTCCTGGGCCAGCTGTCCTCAACTTACAGAGGTTGGTAACAAATGGTATCTGACCTTTTTGGATCGCAGTACTTTATATCGTGTGGCTGACAGCCCATATGGCCCATTTGAAAGAGGAGACAGATGGGAATATAATAACTTTATATCAGATGCCGGTTCAAGAATAGCAACTGACGGTAATAGATATTTTGCATGGACTTGGTTTAACAAACGATTTAGTACTGAGAAGATGATAAGTGGTTATGGAGGCCCAATTGCGATAGGAAGGGAACTGATATTTGACAATAATACTATTTGGACAAGGCCCATTCCTGAAGTAGTTGAGGCGATGAAAAAAAACGGCTCAGACGAAGATTTATGCTCACTTACAAACACCCTTCAGGGTAAATGGAAAATAGATGCAAAAAATAAAGTACTTCACTGTCTTGAAGATCAGGGTGGTGCGGTTGAGTTCAGATTAAGTACGGAGAATCCCAACTTTTATTTTGAATGTGACATTGATGTAGAAGACCAGAATATGGTGGCTGATATAATTGTCCGTGGAGTAAGTACCGGTTACCGTGTAGGAGTCTATCCAAAGCAGAAGATATTTGAGATACGTGATTCAAGAATAGAAAATGTTTATGCCTCAACAACATATGAGTTCGAAGAAGGTAAACCAATCAATATAAAAGTCTTTGTAATGAACGATAAGATTGAAGCATTTTTAAATGATCAGATAAATATCTCCGCATGGGCGATGCAACTAACGTCAGGATTAGCAGTTGAATTGTATGACAGCAGAGGCGTAATACGAAATCCTTTTATCCATTATTATAAGACGCATTAATTTTTTTGAAAATATCATTCCTCAGATATTCTCTGATAACCCAATTCCTGTTCCCGTTTCAACCAGATTGACTTCAACCGGTAACATTCCAGGGTTGTTAATTCTATGGCTCCACCTATAGAGTATAATACAAGGTTCAGATTCACCGGATCGGGATAAAAGATATTTGAAAAAGTAACCTCACCGTCGTTTGCAAAAACCTCTACAGAACTGCGGTCGATAATAAGCCTTAACCTTATTTTATTGCCGTCAGGTAACAGTTTTGCCTGGTTACCCCTAAAGGTTAACAGGTGGTCTCTGGCAGAATACTCCAGTTTTTCACCTCTTATGTTGAAACCGAATCCTGATGATTTCTCCGGATCAATGTCGGCAATTATTTCAAAGAGATCCCCGTCGATCCCTTTTAAAGGATTATCACCGGGATTAACTGTAATTTTATTCCAGATATGTGGATCATATCTTAACTGTTTAATCCCGTTAACAGGATTACGGCACAACCGCAATTCCCCATTTATGGTTTTCAATGCTAGCTCACACGGGAATGATTGCTGCTTGCTCCAGGTCAATTTATGTTCGGATTGCTTCCCAGGTCGGAGAAATGAAAGTTGAATAAATGGACCATCACCCTCGTAGGATTGCTTAAAAGTTTGTGTGGCATATATATATCCATAATCTACCTTAGTGTTCACCATACCTGTAACAAACTCACTGCCATTGAAGGAACCTATCCTGTATGTTCCATCACCATTTATGATAACCCATTTTTTATTGTTTTCATCCCCGTCGACAGGCATCTCCATAAAATCAGGACATTCGTGAAAA
>MENI01000011.1:3892-5344 GCA_001768195.1 Bacteroidetes bacterium GWA2_40_15
GCAGGCATGTGTATTACCGGATTGTCTTTATGCCTGATCCAGGTTTTTCCTGCATCGCGGCTGAAAGCAATGCAGGTGCCTCTTATATAATCTGTATAAAATACAACCAGGGTTTTTTCCACACCGTATTGCAGTCCCAGGGTGTTGTTCCAGTCGACTATCCCGCTGCCGCTCCCGGGACGGTTATCAACAACTGTATTCAGAATCTGTGGTTTTTGCTCCCAGAAAATGCAATCATTGCTGGTTGCATGTCCCCAGCTCTTGTTATACTTGCGTCGTCTTGACCACTCATCGTACATATAAAATAAATGGTATTCACCCTTATAAAGGATCATACCTGTTGCATCACCTATTTCTCCAGTTATGGGCGTATAATGAATCTGGGGCCGGTAGATCTGGTTATAATGCATATTGTCAAATACATCCTGATACCTTATCGAATTTGTATCCTGATCAAAAGGAGGAGCCCCTGAGAGATTCTGACCCGAAACAGAAATAACCGGATAAAGAAAGATTACAATCCAAATCAAACATCTTCTGGCCATATTTTCTTAGTTTAATAGATTTTGAATCTGAAACAAATCAGATATCCCACTGACCTGTAAATCCCGGTCCGCCGGCAGCAACAGCACCACTACTGGTTCCACTCTGATTTTTGCTTATCCAGAATGAAAACAGCTTTGATCGATTTAAATAAAATTTTATTCTCACCGGCTTTCCAGACAGTTCTTCAAGGTTGTCCCTGTTCTTCCATTTCATAAGATACTTTGTTGAATCTCCATTTGCAGGAAAACAATCTTCTCTGGTATATTCAGGAATAGGTTTCCCATCCTTTCTGCAGATTTCAGCAACAATAGCACCCTCTTTCCCTTCAAAATTTATAAAAAGGTATTTATCACTGAATGTGATTAATCTTGTTAACAGGAGCCCTTCACTTTCCATTGATGCAAATCCATCCCTTCGAAGGATTGCAAGCCCGGTAGAGGCATTGGCATACATGCCACTCCATTGCTGCAGCTTATTTCGGTTTGATTCATCTCCTCTGAAGGCAGAATAATAAAAGTGAAGTTTGTCACCGACTATATTGCAAACTCCTCCCGTTGAATGTATATACGCTCTTTCCCAGCTCTCCTTATTACCGGGATTTGCACCGATAAAAGTATCCCTGCATGACCGGTCCCAGTGAAAACCGTCCCTGTTGAATGCAACCTGAAGCTCTGTTAGTTTCGGAAAACCTCCGGTTGCACAAACTTCATTGGAGGGGCCATAGTGCAACTGGATTAAGCCAAGGATTATGCTCTCGTACCCGGCTGCATCAATTTTATAAATCTGAGGCTCATCACCAATATCGTAATCATTGCGTTTTTTATCAAGTCTGTCAGCGCCCATCCAGAATACTGAACTTTCCCACTTATTCAATGCATCCGGGAAATTACTACTCTCCCAGTATGA
>MENI01000011.1:5386-5817 GCA_001768195.1 Bacteroidetes bacterium GWA2_40_15
TGTATAGGGACGACCTTCCTTCCTGATGGTAAATACCCATTTTCTACGAAAAGGGTTATAAAAGAAAGTATTATTATCACTTGCCCCTGTTATTAGGCCGCCCCATTTCCAGTTTATGCCATCAGGACTGGTCAGTAAATAGGCTCCATGCGGAATAAGCTTTTCTCCTGTCTTCCCCTTGCGGGTATAAAGGTACATTTTGTATCTTTCGCTGATATCCTGTGCTTCATGATCAAGCCAGATTGAAGCTCCGTCGCGTCTCAAATCATTGTCTAAAGGCAAAACAAGATTTGTGCCTGCTACAACATCAAGCTCACGTCTGACCCAGTGAAGACCATCGCTGCTGACAGCCATTGCAGTACCATCAAACCAACCGGCCATATACCAGAGCTTAAAGAGTTTATCATTTGGATCATAAAAGCAGCCATCAG
>MENI01000011.1:5939-15322 GCA_001768195.1 Bacteroidetes bacterium GWA2_40_15
GTTCTCAGGCGGCCAGGGCCTGGTAATTGATATACCATTATACAGTATTTCTTCATTTTGATTATTGATCATGCAATCTTCCCTTTCCATAGAAAAACTTCTCTGATTTGAAATACCATAATGATTCCAGGTAATTATTGGAAAAGAACCTGTTGCCACACCAGATAAAATGGAGGTTTTTAGAAATTTACGACGAGTCATTTAAGTTTATCTAAATCCATTAATAATGCGGTAAAATAAAAAAAATTCACTATTGTCCGGTTAAAAATTAAAAAGGTGGCTGGTCAGCTAAGACCAATCCAGACTGGTTATCTTTGAAGTTACTGCACCAAAAAGTATAACCTTGGTAAAAGTACAAATTTTAGCGGACAGCAGGTTGAGCAATGCCGATATGATACTCCTTTATAAAAATGATTGAACTGCCATGAGCCTGTTTAAGGATCTTTTAAAAGGTGTTGGACGTAACCTGGTCGAGTTCACCGTCAAAATGGGTGGCTCTATTTGAGCCGGATTATTCACTATCAGAGGATTTAAAATAGAATCTGAAATTTTAGTCACTTTCAATTGTCTTTTCTCCATCATGAATGACCCATGTCAATGTTTGTTTCTCTTTAGCAAATCGTTGAGTTTGTAAATAAGATTGATTAACCGTCATGATCCCTGACGGAGAGCTTCAAAGCTTAAATTACCCTTCGGGTTTATTTATTTTTCCTTCAGCACCTTGCGAAAGCAAGCTTTCTCCGGCGCTTTGGAAAAATAAAAAACCCCGCTTTCAGCGGGGCATTTAAGCTCGGCGGAGAAAGAGGGATTACTGCCTCTCTTCGTTCGGCAGTGATCCCTCAGGGGAGAGCTTCAAATGAAAAACCTCTCATTCGTTTCACTCATATTGATTTTTATTTCCATCTGACCTCACTCAGGCAAGCCTGGTTCCGCCATCTGAAAACAAAAATCCGCACTTGCGTGGGGAGGTTTTTCATTTGGCGGAGAAAGAGGGATTCGAACCCCCGGATCCGTGGTTACAGATCAACGGTTTTCAAGACCGCCGCATTCGACCGCTCTGCCATTTCTCCGCCGCAAAGATAATCTTTTTTTGTTTTTTCGGAATTTTTTGATTAAATATTGCTAATGTGCATATTATGAGTGTTTTAATATTTTAGTGAACAGATTGTTAACATAATAACAAAATAATTAGTCTGAAATTAAAGATTAATGAGCGGATGCGATATTTTGGCAAAAAGATGACATTCATCCAAAAAAAAGGGTATTTTAACCTAAAAGTGTCACTATTTGTGGAAAAACGATAAAATTTATTTGCACAGTATTATAAATAAAATAAATTTGTATCTAATAAGTAAGATTGGTCTAACTCTAAAATTTTTTAAAAATGACAAAAAAAGAATTAGTTAATGCAATTGCTGCCGATGCAGGTCTTTCTATTAAAGATGCAGGCAAGGCTTTGAACTCATTTGTTGGAGCTTTCGGAAAAGCTATGAAAAAAGGCCACAGAATCCAGCTTCCGGGTCTGGGTACATTTAATGTAACAAAAAGAAGCGCCAGAACAGTACGTAACCCACGGACCGGCGCTAAACTAAATGTTCCTGCTAAGAAAGTTGTAAAATTCAAAGCAGCTCCGGCACTTAACAAAGGTCTTTAATCAAATCTGATTGAGATTGCTTTAGGGGTGTTTCGGCACCCCTTTTTTATTCCTTTAATTTGCCTGCGATATTAAGGCAAAACAGGATCATTGAACAACTTTATTGAGAAGTTAAATTTTGTCAATTAATTTTTACTATTTTTACCTCGTAGACCTTTCATGAAAAGAGGATTATGAATTGTATCATAATAGATGATGATAAACTGAGCTGCAATGTTCTTGGAGAATTTGTAAAAAAATTCTCTACGCTTACTCTGATAGGTTTATACAGCGATTCAATAGAAGCACGCAATATCATCACAAAACGTCATGATATTGACCTTATATTCCTTGATATTGAAATGCCTGAGATGGATGGATTTGAATTTATAGTCAGTCTGGATAATCCACCTAATATTATTATTGTATCATCCGGGGAAAATTATGCCGCAAGGGCTTTTGACTTCAATGTAGTGGATTACCTTGTTAAACCGGTCTCTTATGCGAGGTTCTGTAAGGCAATCGATAAAACCATGAGGTACTATTCAAGGAAAGAAGTTGCCTCATCAGGCGATAAAGAGATATTTATAAAGAAGGGATCATCCCTCGTTAAGCTGAAGCTCAATGATATAATATTTATTGAAGCACTTGAGAATTATGTCACTTTGACAACAAATGATGATAAGTACACAATTCATTTTACAATGAAAGCAATTGAGGATTATCTTCCTCCCGGGGTTTTTATAAGGGTTCACAGATCATATATTATTAATAAGAGCAATATACAGACAATCAAAGAAAACTCCCTGGATCTGAATATAGGAGGGATAATTAAAAGTATACCTGTAGGAAAATCATTCAGAGATTCCCTTCTGAACGATATCAATGTTATGGCCCGATAACATACATTCTTCCAGATGTTTACCAATCGTCAACTTTTTCTGAGTCATATTGGACAGACTTCACCTCAACCAATGCTTCTTGAGATTGTAAGAGCAGAAGGAGTCTGGTTGTACGATGCTGACGGAAAGAAATATATCGATCTTATAAGCGGAGTATCAGTCAGTAATACCGGCCACCGGCACCTTAAGATTGTTAACGCAGTCAAAGAGCAGATGGATAAATATATGCATCTGATGGTATACGGAGAGATGATTCAGAGCCCACAGGTTAAATATGCAGAAAAGATTGCAGGTTTGCTGCCAAAGGGATTAGAGACCTGTTTTTTTGTTAATTCGGGCAGCGAAGCCGTTGAGGGAGCCATGAAGCTTGCAAAAAGATATACAGGGCGGAGTCGCATCATCTATTTCAGGAATGCATTTCACGGAAGCACACACGGAGCCCTTAGCATACAGGGGAGTGAACTATACCGTAATGCGTTCAGACCACTCTTGCCTGATACGGTTCAGATCGGGTTCAATGATGCTGAAGCTCTGAACAATATAGATTCAAAGACCGCCTGTGTAATAATTGAACCGGTGCAGGCTGAGGCTGGCATTATCTATCCGGAGGATGGTTTTCTTGGAAAAGTGAGAAGCAGATGTAATGAAACAGGTGCATTGCTCATATTTGATGAGATACAGACAGGTTTCGGACGCACGGGTTATTTGTTCGCCTTCGAGAGGTTTGGAGTGATCCCGGATATTCTGTTACTTGCCAAGGCGCTTGGAGGTGGAATGCCGCTTGGAGCATTTATCTCATCTTCCGGAATCATGTCCTCCCTGGCTTCAGACCCTGTCCTCGGGCATATAACAACATTCGGAGGACACCCGGTATGCTGTGCTGCAGGACTGGCTTCACTGAATGTAATACTGGATGAAAACCTTGTTGCTAACTGCAGCAGAAGATCAGATTCATTTAAAGATAAACTCAGCCATCCGGCAATTTCAGAGGTAAGGGGAGAAGGCTTACTGCTGGCAGTAGAGCTTACCAATCCTGAATACGTCAGAGTTGCTGTTTCAAAGGCCCCTGATTACGGCCTGATTCTTGATTACTTCCTTTTTTGTAATAATGCGTTCAGGATTGCACCACCACTTACAATTAACGAAGAGGAGACTGTAATCGCCTGCAGGCAGATTAATAATTTGCTTGATGATATTGTTAAGGGAAAATGCTGAAGAATAAACCTGTATACCTGCTGATTGCAATTCTGTTTTCTGTTAATATAAGTAATGGACAGACAGCTGCAACAACTGTTTCTGAAGAGCTTGGCAGACTATATGGACGTTTAGCAAAAGACTTAAATGATTCTGTAAAAATCCAGGTGAACGATTCAATCCGAAGCATAATTGAAGTCTACATGGGATCCGATACTGTATTTAACCACAGATTCGGTAACCTCCGATATCTTGGTCAGGTAACTTCACCCGATTCACTTATTAAGATTGTTTCATGGAACCTGGTTCTTACAGGCAAACCAGGAAGGTATTACAGCTATATAATCAGGAAACAGGATGATGGGGTTCCTAATTTAATTTACAGGCTTACAGCTGAATATAATGATAACAAGATCAGAACTGATACCACCTATTACGCTGACAACTGGTACGGGGCACTCTATTATGATATCAGACCAAATATCTTAAATGAAGGAAACAGCTGGGTACTGCTTGGTATAGATTATGGCAATCTGATGATTACCAGGAAAATAATTGATATTCTTTCTTTTACACAGGATAACAAAATTCAATTCGGCATGAATTTATTCTCAACAACTGAGATAATTAAGCAGCGTGATGTTTTTGAATACTCTTCCACCGCCACAATGTCACTCCGGTTTGCAGGCGATGGATCAATTGTCTTTGATCATCTTGTGCCGTTCTCACCTGAACTGACCGGTGACCGTCAGTATTATGGTCCTCATTTTTCAACAGATGCCTATATCCCTGAGAAGGGATTATGGATAAACAAATTAAATGTTGATGCACGAAACAAAGAATAATTAAACTTGTTACTTTACACCTGTCATGAAGAGTAAATTGCGGACACACCTTATCTGCTATGATGATTTCAGATGGTTTACAGAAGATGTAAGAGGCCGTTTTGATGATACATCAAGGTACAATATTATATCATTTGTGGCAGTAGAGGAATTCATGGCATACCTTGAACGTAATAAAGTCCATGGCTATTGTAAGGTAGCGATTCTTGGCGCACATGATACACCGGAACAGTTTGAGTTAATTGGCAGGCTGACTAATGAGATAAAGAAGATCGATTCACGTATCGGAATAGTACTTATTTGCACTCCTGATAAGGTGGATGAGATAAAAAAGATCATTCCGTCAAATGTTGATGCATATATTCCGAAAAATGCAAATGCCATTCTGAGGTTGCATAATGCAGTCAAAAAACTTATCAGTGAACATGGGATACTCAATTTCAGGAAGAGGAGGAACTTGTCATTTTATGCTCTTATAGGCTTTCTGATCCTGTTTATTGTTCTCATTATACTTGCATGGTTTGAACTGCCTCGGTATTTCTGATTTTTTTGTCTGAATATAACATTCCCGAATGACTATTTGTCAGTATAAATGGCACGGCATAGCTTTTGAAGGTGGTCGGCTGATTAATCATGTTAAACATAAAACCTGAACGATATGCAAACCGGAAAGATTGGCGTTACAACTGAGAATATTTTCCCAATAATTAAAAAGTTTCTCTATTCAGATCACGAGATATTCCTCCGCGAACTGATCTCCAATGCTGTTGATGCCACACAAAAGCTCAGAACCATAGCTTCTGTTGGCGATTATAAAGAAGAAATGGGTAATACCACAATATTCGTTTCGGTGGATAAGAAGAAGAAGACAATAAAAGTTTCTGACAGCGGAATAGGGATGACGGAGGAGGAACTGGACAAATATCTCAACCAGATCGCTTTCTCAAGCGCAAACGATTTCCTTGATAAATATAAGGAACAGTCTAACTCCATTATTGGGCATTTCGGATTGGGTTTTTATTCGTCATTTATGGTATCAGACAAAGTTGAAGTTATTACAAAATCATACCAGGATGGGGCAAAAGCAGTGAAATGGACCTGCGACGGAAGTCCTGAATTTACTATTGAGGAGAGTGAGAAGGAGAGCAGGGGGACCGATATTATACTGCATATTGATAAGGATTCAAAGGAATTTCTGGAAGAGAACAGGGTTGAACAGTTGCTGAAAAAATACTGCAAGTTTTTGCCTGTGGAGATTGCCTTCGGAAAGGAAAAGGAATGGAAGGATGGTAAGATGGTCGATACCGGAAAAGATAAAATACTGAATAATACAAAACCTGCCTGGACACTTAAACCGGCTGATCTCAAGGATGAAGATTACCAGAAATTTTACAGGGAGCTTTACCCTGCTGGAGAAGAATCATTATTCAATATCCACCTTAATGTAGATTATCCGTTTAAGCTCACAGGGATACTTTATTTTCCAAAGATCAGGAGCAATATCGAAATTCAGAAGAATAAAATACAGCTTTACTGCAACCAGGTTTTCGTTACAGACTCTGTTGAAGGGATTGTACCGGAGTTTCTTACTCTTCTGCACGGAGTGCTCGATTCACCGGATATTCCGCTAAATGTTTCGCGAAGTTATCTGCAGAGCGATTCAAATGTAAAAAAGATCTCGAGCCATATAACAAAAAAAGTTGCCGACAGGCTGAATGATATCTTTAAGAATAACAGGGAAGAGTTCGAGAAAAAATGGGATAACCTCAAACTTTTTATTGAATACGGGATGATAACAGAAGAGAAATTCTATGAAAAAGTTTCAAAATTTGCCCTTCTGAAGAATACTGAAGATAAGTTCTTTACCTACGAAGAATATGAAAAAATAATAAAGGAGAATCAGACCGATAAGAACAAGACCCTTATTTATCTCTATTCAACAAATAAAACCGACCAGTACACATATATTGAGAAAGCAAAAAGCAAAGGGTATGATGTCCTGCATCTTGACGGGCAGCTTGATGTGCACCTGATTAATCATCTTGAAACAAAGCTAAAGGATTCAAGATTTGTAAGGGTTGATTCTGATGTGATTGAGAAGATTATACAGAAGGAAGAGTCGAGGGAATCTAAATTGTCAGCTGATAAGCAGGATGACCTGAAGAGTGTATTCAATGTAAAGTCAAAGTCCAGGGATATATTTAATGTAGTATTTGAGACACTTGATGAGACTGAATCGCCCGTTACAATAACGCAATCGGAATTTATGCGCAGGATGAAGGAAATGTCGCAGATGGGAGGTGGTATGAATTTTTACGGAGAGCTCCCCGATAGCTATAACCTTGTTGTTAATCCTAACCATAAGCTTGTGATCGGTATCTCTGATGATCTTTATGCAGTTAAAAGCACAGAGCTTTCAGCTAAAGATACTGAGAGGAAGAGACTCAGGGAGGAGATCGATTTTATGGAGAAGGAGCATAAAGAGAAAAAGTCTGAAGAGATAAGCCAGGTAGAGAAGGATGACCTCGAAAAACTCCGCAAGGAACTCTCTGATATCGAGAATGCAAGAAAAGAAATACTTGAATCATACGGTTCAGGAAACAAGGTTGTGAAGCAGCTTATTGATCTGGCAATGCTGGCAAACAATATGCTCAGAGGCGAAGAGTTGAGCACTTTTGTGAAGAGGAGTGTGGACCTCCTTTAGAGTTCCCGGTTCAAGGTTCCATGTTCAAAGTTTTGCTCTTTGCAATACGAACTTTAAACCTTGAACTTTGAACTGTTAAATCAATCTGGCAATCTCCCCCTTAAGGTAATCTATAGCTGCCCTTGTTGGCTCCTTCTCCAGTTCCATAATACGCTCGAGAAGTTGCTTGCTGAGAGCCATGGCCGTTGAATTGGCAGGTAATTTTTCTACTTCACTGTTTATAATTTTGATCATATTTGATCTGGCGTTCCTTACAACTTCCCAGGCTTGAGGGCTCATATAAATCTGCTGGGAGAGGTTGTGTTCAAATTCGCTGCGGATAGCAGTAAGCATTGCCGAATGAAGCTGATTTGCAGACATATCGGTTGCGTTAACCCTTACGATCAGTGATTCAAGCGAAATTCGTTCAAGGAATAGTATGATTCTCTCATATGCCTGAAGTCTTATGGGTGTTACTGTCTTGCTGTTTTGCAGTATCAACTCCTGTCTCCGCTTATCCTGATCATTTTTTATCATATTCCTTAGTATCAGCCAGGCAGTCAGCATGACAAGCAAGGCCGGGATTGTTATTTTCAGTAAGTCAGCTACAATTTCCATTTGGTTTCAATTAATTAACAATTTTACGAATTTCTTCTTACTTTTATCACCTTACTTTTATCTTTTTACTTTTTACTTTTTACTTTTTACTTTTATCTTTTATCTTTTATCTTTTATCTTTTCTTAATTATTATGGAATACCTATCAGATCGTGTTAAGTCGCTTGCAACGTCGCAAACATTGGCAATGGCTCAGAAGAGCAGGGAATTGAAAGCCAAAGGCATTGATATAATCAGCCTGAGTCTGGGTGAACCTGATTTCAATACGCCTGATTATATAAAAGAAGCTGCCAAAAAGGCTATTGATGATAATTATTCCAAATACCCTCCGGTACCTGGTTATAACGATCTTCGAGAAGCAATATCCGAAAAGTTCAGGAAGGAGAACGGACTGAATTATTCACCTGAACAGGTTATTGTATCGGCAGGAGGGAAGCACTCCCTGATAAATGTTATCATGTCGATCATTAACCCGGGCGATGAGGTTATTATTCTTGCACCCTATTGGGTCAGTTATTATGATCAGGTTGTACTTGCCGGAGGGATCCCGGTCATTGTCAGCGCTAAGCTTGAGAATGCTTTCAAGGTCAGACCGGAGCAGCTTGAATCAGCAATCACCAATAAAACAAGACTGGTAATATTCAACTCTCCGTCGAATCCTACGGGAATGGTATATAACAGGAAGGAGATGGAGGGTATTGCCAGGATAGTGGAAAAACACGAAGGCGTTTTTGTCATTTCAGATGAAATATATGAGTATATTGTATTTGAAGGAGAGCATGTAAGCATGGCCTCTTTCGTTTTTATTTCTGACAGGGTTATAACCGTCAATGGCGTATCTAAGGGATATGCAATGACAGGATGGAGAATAGGGTATATTGGTGCACCTCTGTGGATCGCAAAAGCATGCGATAAGTTGCAGGGGCAGTTCACTTCCGGAGTCTGTTCAATTGCCCAGCGAGCCGCACTTGCAGCAATTAAGGGCACAGGAGAATCTCAGCGGATCATGAGAGAGGCATTTCACCGGCGACGAAACCTTATATGCGATCTTCTAAAAGATATTAAGGGACTCAGGGTAAGTATACCACAGGGAGCCTTCTATGTTATGCCTGATATAGCTTATTATCTTGGGAAAAGTGATGGTATGACAAAAATCAACACCTCCGATGAGCTGGCGCTCTATCTTCTTGATAAGGCTCAGGTTGCAACTGTAGGAGGTGATGCATTCGGTGCTCCTGAATGTATCAGGATCTCCTATGCAACCTCCGATGAGCTTCTGGTTGAGGCTGTTAGAAGAATTAAAGCTACACTGGATAAACTCAGATAGCCCCCTGGCCATTTCATGGCCATCCCCCTAAAGGGGGAATGATTTTGTAATATAATATGGATCAGTTATATATGAAGGAATAGCCCCCCTTTAGGCATAGCCGTCAAGCTAAGAGGGTTTAATGGGTTAATTATAAGACAGATCGTAAAATTAATAATTTGTATGTAATATAGGGGGGTATC
>MENI01000012.1 GCA_001768195.1 Bacteroidetes bacterium GWA2_40_15
GCTGCCTTTGGTTTTCAGGATCATCCTAATGTTGAAGTTGCCGCTGTCAGCGACCTTTTTCCGGATCGTTGCGCTGAACTGGCGAAAGTAGCCAGGTGTAAAAAGACCTATCCATCACTAGAGGAACTGGTTAAAGATGACAGTATTGAAGCTGTTATGATTTCCACCGATGCTCCAGGTCATGCCCGGCACGCTATAGAGGCGCTTAAACATGGAAAACATGTAGCTATAAACGTTCCTGCGGTTTTCGGATCTCTGGAAGAAGCTGACAGGCTACTTGAAGCAGTTAAAAAGAGTGGTCTGAAATATATGATGTTCGAGACTTCATGCTTTCACGATGATCTTTATGCTATGCGTCAGATCTACAATGCAGGCGGCTTTGGCAAACTGGTATATTCAGAAGGTGAATATTGGCACTATTCTGAAAAAGGAATTGATTCATATAAGGGTTGGCGTCATGGCATGCCGCCACAGTGGTATCCTACGCACTCCAATGCGTACTATATCGGTGTGACTGATGGAAGTTTTACAGAAGTCTCCTGCCTTGGAATGCCAAGTCAAATGGAACGGTATCAAAAAGGACAAAACCGTTATAATAATCCGTTTGCCACTGAAATTGCACTATTCCGTACAAATGAGGGTGGAATGGCAAGGATGAGCAGAAGTAGCGACACACCTGGTTTTGGTGGAGAAATAGGTCGTATTCGCGGACAAAAGGGGACATACTATGGTAAATATGAAGGACTGGAGAAAGTTCTTCCTGATCTTAACAGGCCACCACTCCCTCCCGGTATTGAGGCAGGCGGTCATGGTGGCTCCCATGGGAGGCTCATGGATGAATTCGTAACAGCAATACTTCAGGACCGCAAGCCACTCATTGATGTTGCAGTCTCTTTGAACATGACAGTTTCAGGTATTGTAGCACATGATTCAGCCATGAGAGGCGGAGAATGGATGAAAATTCCACAATACAAACTATGAGAGCCTGTGCCAATTAATAGTTTACTTTCAAAGACGAATGCCTATGAGAAAAACTATTGAGCAATTACCCAGTCGGCGCAGTTTTATTAAGCTAGCCGGGGCCGGGATTACCTCTCTGGCAATGGGATCCCGCTTTGCATTAGCCTCGGAGTCAAATCCAATTTATGACATGACGGATAAACGATCAACATTCAGGGTTCATTCCTGGCTGCGTGATCCCCGCAATCCTATCCTTACTCCGGGTGGCGGGTGGTTCGATGTTGGTTGCTGCATGAATCCCTTCGCATTACGGGTAAATGATGATTATTACCTTTATTATGCAGGGGCTGATAAAAATGGAGGACGTAGGATTTGCCTTGCCATAACACCGGTAAGTGATGTTACAAAATGGACCCGGCTGGGGCCTCTCTTCGAACGAGGCAAAAAGGGATCCTTCGATGAGAATTGGTGTGTGCTGCCCTGTGTTCATAAAATCAACGGTAAGTGGCACCTTTACTTCAGCGGTCAAAGTGCGGATCAGGGTGTCGGTTTGCAGGCCTTCCGGGGAATAGGACTGGCAGTCAGCGATGATCTGAAAACATGGAGCCGCTACAGTGAAGATCCCATACTTCTGGGCGACGGCTTTCCCGAATGGCCGGACAATAAAGGTATTGCCGGCGGCGGTCGTATTTTGGAAATTCCCAAAAAAAATGGAAAAATACTCTATCGGATGCATTATACGCTGGCGAATGGTGTGCCTGACAAAACCTTACAAATAAATCAAGCCAAGCAGTCGGTAATCGCACACTCTTACGATGGGTTAACATGGTTCGATAAGAGAGTTGTAATGCGCCCGAGAGCGGAAGCTGAATATGAAAACGCCGCTACCATTGCATTGAACGTCTGGAAGACTGAAAAACGTTGGCGTGCCATTTATGCAGGTATAGGAACACAATTTGGAGCGTATTCAATATGCGAGGCTGTAAGTGATGACGGCCTTGTGTGGGATCGGGGAAAACCGGGTGAGAATCTGGCTTTACCTCCTGTTGGAGATGGATGGGAAAGCAAAATGACGGAGTATCCCAATGTGTTGGAAGAAAATGGAAAGCTCCGCCTTTTCTACTGTGGAAATGGTTATGGTGCTACTGGCATAGGCACCGCCACTGCCGAAATACTTGATTGACATTTACCGGACGGGATTCCCTGTATAATGACGGAAGTACATCAGTCTGCTACACAGGGCCAAATGTCAAAACTCGAATGTATGTGATATTCATTATTTGAACCAGGATTGATTGAAAGTTTACAGGACAATAAAGACCATTGTATTTAGGATATTGTAATAGAGTTTTGAATTTTATTTAACTTAAGCCACATTATTATGAATAAGGAAAAGAATAATCAGTTATCCAGCCGGCGTAATTTTTTAAAACTGACCGGGTTTGGAGCAGCGGCTCTCGGACTTCAGCAATTTAGCTGTAAAGGAGGAGGCAAACCTGCACCGGAACATACTATACAGGGTCTTGAGAATGTTGATGAAAAACCTGATGCATCAAAACCATGGGTTGCGGTTTCGGACCGTAAAATTCGTGTTGGCCTGGTTGGTTACGGTGTATGTAAATTCAGCGCTGCTTTCGGCTTTCAGAACCATCCTAATGTTGAAGTAGTAGCGGTCAGCGACCTTATTCCGGAACGTTGTGCCGAGCTGGCGAAAGTAACCAGGTGCAATAAGACCTATCCGTCACTCGAGGAGCTGGTGAAAGACAAGAACATTGAGGCTGTGATGATTTCCACAGATGCTCCCGGTCATGCCAGGCACTCCATAGAGGCGCTTAAGTACGGTAAGCATGTGGCTGTAAATGTTCCTGCAGTACACGGATCACTTGAAGATGCGGATAAGTTATACGAGGCAGTTAAGAAGAGCGGCCTTAAATACATGATGTTTGAGACTTCATGCTTTCATGAGGATCTTTATGCTATGCGCCAGATCTATAACGCCGGAGGATTAGGGAAGCTTATTTACTCTGAAGGGGAATATTATCATTATATGCCTACCCCAATTGATTCATATAAGGGGTGGCGAATAGGATTACCACCTCAATATTATCCGACACATTCGAATGCTTACTATGTAGGAGTAACAGATGGAAGCTTCACAGAGGTCTCTTGCCTGGGCATACCCAGTATTGTGGATCATTTGAAGCCGGGGAATAATCCTTACAGGAATTCATTTGGCACTGAAATAGCTTTATTCCGCACCAGCGAAGGAGGAATGTCGCGTATGGCTGTGAGTTGGGATTCTCCGGGTGACAGCGGTGAGAAAGGCAGGATCCGTGGACAGAAGGGCTCATTTTATGGTAAATACCAGGGGCTCGAAAAAAATCTTCCGGATTTGGTTCGTCCGTCACTACCTCCCGGAGTTGAATCAGGCGGGCATGGTGGATCCCATGGTCGTCTGATGGATGAATTTGTATCTTCAATTCTTCAGGATCGTAAACCCCTGATTGATATAGCAGTTGCTCTGAATATGACTGTATCCGGAATAGTTGCACATCAATCGGCATTGAGGGGCGGCGAATGGATGAAAATCCCGCAGTACAAACTATGAGAGGCTGTCCCAATTACATTGGGAGAGTAATTATTTAGAACAACAATGAGTAACTAATGAGAACGAAGATTGTTATATTAGTTGTATCTTTCATAGTAACTTTTCTTTTTCAATCATGTGCAAAACTGGCTATTACCAACACGAACCTGTTTGACCCGGTAACAGGTTCGATGTTGCCTGACCGCACAATAATTGTTGGTGGTGAACGAATTATTGCAATCGGCACCCCTGATAGTCCGGTAAAAATACCAGGCGGCGCCAGAGTTATCGATGGCTCGGGGAAGTATGTTATTCCGGGCCTTATCGATGCGCATGTTCATCTGGTATTTTTGCTTCATGAAGTGAATGTGAAAGGGGAAGAAGTTCTGCCACTTTACCTTGGAAATGGAGTGACATCTGTCAGATGTATTGGAGACCAGATAGAGCCGCAGAAGATTGTCGCAGATTATGCCGCCAAGCATAGGGAAACCTGTCCAACGGTTTTTATGTGCAGCCCTCTTATCGATGGTCCAAATCCTATGCATTCCGCCGGATATACAATTACGGATCCTTCCAGAATACCTGGTTACATAGACACTTTGGTTTCGTATGGAATCAGTACTCTGAAAATGTATGTGGGACTTGATACTGCTGTATTTCACAAAGTTATTAAGGAAGGCCATAAGCGTGGGTTGCCTGTTGCAGCTCACCTTCCTTCCCGTTTTGTGAAGGCTGAAAATGCAATAGATTGGGGTCTGGACGTTATAGAGCACATATGGGGTGTCCCGGACGATTCTCTGATAATTGCCAAAATGGCGGCACAAGGAACGATGGTCAATCCAACCCTGGTGGTTTTCAAAAACATGATCTATTTGCCTGACCTCCCGGAAGTCTGGCAGAGTATGGACAACTATTTTGTACCAGATACATTGCATTCAAGCTGGAATTTATATCGAAATAATAAGACAAAATATAATGACGAAAACCGCCAGGCACGGCAGGAAAAGATGAACACATATAAGAAACTCACCGGAACTCTTTACAGGGCCGGCGTTACACTATTGGCCGGAACTGATTCACCAGAGCCTTATTGCCCGCCTGGATTTGCCTTGCATGCGGAGCTTGAGCTCCTTGTTGAGTCGGGTCTGTCTCCCGCTGCTGCTCTGAAGTGTGCCACAATTAACAATGCCCTGGCTCTCAGACAAGCCAACAACCTGGGCAGCATTGAAGTTGGAAAAATTGCTGACATGGTGATTCTCAATGATGATCCTCTTGCAGATATACGTAACACCCGCTCTATCCATAGAGTCATACACCTTGGGATTGTCTGTGACCCCACAACAGTATTACCGACTCCTCGTGCCCCCGGTGAAGATTCTTTTTGAATCCGGACAAAGCCAGGTACTTTGGTGGTATCATAGTGTATTAAAAGGATATAGTATATTTGGGTATAATATTGTCAGCATTCAAGGTGGGGTTGCATATATTAAAAATTACTATTGAATTAAACCTGATTCATATGAAAAACAAAGGCTTAATTGTACTTAGGGTTTCCTGTCCAAATCAGGTTTAAATTATTGTTTTTTTGTCAATATTTTATTCAGCACTGAAATTTTCAAAAAAATAGTGATCCAATTCCATTTTATTTGTAACCATTCTACATAACCATAGTTTTTTTCGCATAAGGGCATACTACTCCCAATCTGTAATTTAAACAGTGGAGTGTATTTATTTTATGGCCAAACCTATACTATTAATTGCGAATAAAGCATATTCAGGTTCATCACAAAGAATATTACTGCTACCCAGCTTTTAGAAGTATCCTTTAGCCTGGCCCTTACCTTATTAAGGCTATTCCCATTTTTGGCTTCTCCAAATTTGCCTTCAATTTGGTTTCGTTTGTTTTTCAGTTTTTTCTTTTTACTTTTTGCGTATGAAGTCTCTTTCTTTGGCCTGCCCAATGGTTTGTTGGTTATTTGTATTCCTTTTTCGTTAAGCCATTCACGATTTTTTCTTGTCAGGTAGATTTTATCAACCAGAAGTATTTCAGGGTAATGTCCGTGGATATGTTTGAATGCTTCAACCTGTGCTTCCACATCGTTACACTCATTGTATGCATCCCAGCTGAGCTTGTCTATCCTGGCATAACCGCAGTTAAGACTAACCCCTAGTTTTGAACCAAACTCTACCTTTGATCTGGCTTTCCCTCTTACGATTGGACGAACGTGGGGCTGATGAATGCTCACGATCCTGTGCTCACATTGGTGTGTATTGTTCCTGTACATATAATCTTGTTGCCGGTACACTTCCTGGATCACCCACAAATACCGCTGCTCTGTATGGTTCAAGGGGAAAGCCCCTTGCTCGAACATATCCAACAAGTTTTCAATATACCCGAAATTCCGCCTAAGGTAATTTAACTGTTTCCTGATGGCTTTGTGAATTACTTTTGTGGTTTTGTTCTTTTTCTTAGCCACACTCAGGTAATCGTTTCTTGCCACGCGTCGGTAGGTACGTGGCTTTTTCGGCAACATGCTGGCCTCAAATATAATGTCGATCAGATCCTCGCTCCATTCCCGGCTATCGTTCAGCAACTCCAAATCATTGGGGTATTTAATATATTGGTCTGCTACTGTGGCATCTAGCTGTAATACACCCCAGTTCTTTTTCACACGCTTCTGGCCCTTACCCTTTTCTTTAAGCTCCTCACTGCGGGCAAATTGAATGATCTTCTGACTTACCCTGTCATAATTGGCAATACCCATACGTTTACGAAGATCAACAAATACAGAAGGGTGAAACAATGGTTTTGGGTGGTACCTGTCAAGTCCCAGGAAATATTGTATAAAAATATTTTCCTGGATGATCCTGACTATTTCTTCATCAGACAAATTAAGTTTATGTTTTACGATCAGGCTGCCTACTGCCACCCTTGGATTCAATCCCGGGCTCCCATACCTCGGGTTCAGGCTTTTTATATATTCTCTGACCAAATCGTCCCAGGGAGTAATTGAGCTCAATTGTATCCAACGGTTCTTTGGATCAAGGGCTAACTCAAAATCGGTCTTAACTTCTTCGATCTTTTGTTGATTTTTAGAGATATAATCATACATAGGTGCATGCTTTATCAGCAAATTTATGATATAGCTTGCACTTAATAAAGCATTTTATCAGGAAATTATTAACAAAATAACTGAGTTATAAACACTTGTGCAATTGGACAGGAAACCCTAATTAAAGACGGGCGCATAACACGGACGGTTTAATCCATTAAATGCTGCCACAAATGAATATCTTCAGATTGTTAGTACTGATTAGAACATTTTTGATCTTCAAATGTTGAACTATTAGGAATCTTAATACTCTGGTATAAAATCATGTACTCAAAATTCAATTTCTTTTTCCCCATGTTGATTTTGTTTGGATTTGGTACAGCAGAATCAGAATCCCAGACTGTATATACTAAAAACAGCGGGACGATCACTTTCTTCTCAACTGCTCCGATTGAGGATATAAAGGCTTCAAATATATCATTTGCATCATATATTGATATCGAAAAAGGTACTGTCTCATTTACTGTCCCAATTACAGGTTTTATTTTCAAGAAATCCCTTATGCAGCAGCATTTCAATGAACAGTATATGGAGAGTGAAAAATTTCCATCAGCATTTTTTGAGGGCAAATTCGACAAGTCCCGGTTTTCTTTACCAATGACGGGGAAGAAAGTGAAAACAAGGGTAATCGGGAATCTTACCATAAAGGGGATAACCAGGAAAATAAATGAAGAGATCGAACTGATAATATCTGATGGCCGGATATCCGGCATTTGTAAATTCAATGTAAAACTTACAGACTACGATATCAAGATTCCAAGAATGTTTGTAAAAAATATTGCCGAAGTAATTGAAGTAACGATAGATGTTATTTATAAAAAGAACTATGTAGAATGAAAAGCGTTTTAAACACAGGTTTAGTTTCGTTACTTTTTCTTATTCTTCAGGTTGCCTCTGCGTTAAATTTAACCGGACAACCTGTAAAAAAAGTATTCACATCGACACGAATAGCAATGACACAATCTGTTGACCTTCCGTCTGAAGGAGAATTTTATTTTGTACTTGCCCATCGGTTCGGGAGTATAGAAGGAGGACTGTATGATATGTTTGGTCTCGACCTTGCTACCATTCGCCTGGGATTTGATTATGGTATTACTGACCGCCTGGCAGCAGGGATAGGAAGAAGTAGTTTTGAAAAGACATATGATCTCTTTACAAAAATGACAATTGCCCGGCAATCTGATAATGGATTTCCTTTGGCAATTACAGGGAATCTGTCAGCATCTTTCAATACTCTGAAGAATACTTACCCTGCTGAGATGGACGGAATGTGGAACAGAATGAGCTTTTCAGCCCAGTTTATCATTGCCAGGAAACAGGGACGATTCAGTCTCCAGGCATCCCCTCTCTATTTCAGGAATAATTATGAGACACGAAGCGAGACAGATCTTAATCTTTTTGCACTTCCCCTCACAGCCAGTATCAAGCTATCGAAAAGATTCTCCTTTAACACACAGTACATACCTGTTTTCAACAAACCCGACTTTGCAGATGATAATCCTCTGTCAGTTGGAATTGATATGGATACAGGCGGTCACCAGTTCCAGCTATTATTCAGTAACAATGCCGGATTGTTTGACAAAGCAGTTCTTACCGATACGCAGGGCAGATGGAAGAGCGGAATCATACTCTTTGGATTCAACCTTGTAAGAGTATTCTATTTTAAAGATAAAACCAAATAATTCAGGTATGAAAAGAAGAGAAGTTGTTCGCAGAATAACAATCGGAGGTATAACTCTAGTAGTTATCCCATCGGTGCTGACTTCCTGTGTGAAAGAAGATACTAATCCGGATCCAAGCCCTGGTACGGGAACTGGAACAGGCAATAGCACAAAAATCGATCTGTCCTTACCATCAAACCAGAATCTTGCATCAAAAGACGGATTTATTATTGTCAACAATATTATTGTGATCAATACCGGATCTGATAAATTCGTCGCTCTTTCATCTGTATGCACCCATGAAGGATGTGCAATCTCCTATAATCCATCGGCTGGAAATTTGCCATGTCCATGTCATGGATCGATTTTTGCATTGACCGGGGGTGTACTGAATGGCCCTGCTTTGAGTTCCCTAAAAGTTTATAAAGTCACCAAATCAGGAAATATCCTTACAATAGAATAGTTAATCGTATTGCTGGTGACCCGATCACTGTATTTGATAAATTAAGTGATCATCTTCCAATAATTGCAGAATTTAATTCTGTCTTTTAAACCAACAAAAGTTTATATGTCTGATTATTAGATAATTAACGAACAAGCAAATAAAATCAAACTTTGTTAAATACTAAGATCATACATCTGGTTATCTATTTAATTAACTAGGGTTTGCTGTTAAAGTTAATCTTATAAATATTTTATCTCCATCTTATTGGACAGGTTACATTCCTCGGGAAAGACTCTGCCAAAAACTTGCTCGACACATTCCATAATTATGACACCAATTTTAGTGAGCTCTTCCAAAATTGAGCCAAAAATATACCCCTTCTCATAGAGTATTAAGTTCATTATAAAAAAGATACATGCTACCCAGCTCTCTGATGTATTCTTTAGTCTGGCCCTGATCTCATTGAGGTTGTAACCATTTTTCCCTTGCCCAAACTTACCTTCAATATGATTTCTTTCGTCAGCCTCTTTTCTGCGTTTTTGTTTCTGATAATAAGTCTCTGGCTCTTTGCCTTTTCTTCTTCCCAGTGGTACAGCAGTTATTCTTATATTATGTTCCGCTAACCACATCCGGTTTTCTCTTGTGGCATAAATCTTATCTACCTGAACCAGTTCCGGATAATGCCCATGTAATTCTTTGTAAGATTCTACTTGTTTAATCAAATCAATTCCTTCATGATAAGCATCCCAACTGAATGTATTTATCCTGGCAAAACCGTTATCAAGGCTGATTCCTGATTTTGAACCAAACTCTATCTGAGCCTTAGTCTTACCTCTTGGTATTGGTCTTACATGGGGCTGGAAAATGCTTACAATTCTATCAGTGCAACTATGTGTTTTTGTATCGTACATAAGTTTCTGTTGGGCATAAGCCGTGTTGATAATCCAAAACATACGTTGTTCAAGGTGCTTTAGTGGGAAACGGGATCCTTTAGATTCAAAAATGTCCAACATCTTGTTTATATGCTTGATATCACGATTAACACATTCCAATAGTTTTCGTGTCATCTTCCGATGTGTGGCCTCTCTTTTCTTCTTTTTCTTTGAATAATCCAAATACGCCTTATCTATTTCCCGTCGGTAGGTCCTGGGTTTAAGGCCTGCCTTACCACTAATTACATAGAGCTTGTCGATGAATTTCTCGCATTGTTTGCGACTTTCGTTTAAAATTCCATTGTCTGTTGGGTAGGTGATATATTGATCCGCAACAGTGGCATCTGCCGGCATTTTTCCTTTATTTTTTGGGGTACCGTCGTTTTTATCTATTCCTTTTTTGTTATGTCTTTTATCTACTTTTTCACTTACTGTTTTTATAAGTTCAACGTTGAGTGAATCGAAAACTTCATGTCCTGCCCTTTTCCTGATATCTACAAATAGTGAAGGATCAAACACTGGCTGTGTAGTAAATTCCTTAAGTCCAATAAAAAACTGCATATATGGGTTTTCCTGGATTGCGGCGATCACCCCTCTGTCATCCAGCTTTTCAAGGTGCTTTATGATTAGGGCCCCAAGAACAATCCGTGGGGAAATACCCGGGCGTCCGAAATCAACAGTCATCATGGACATATAAACTGAAGCAAATTTATCCCACGGAACCACCTTACTGAGCTTAACCCACCGATTATCAGCAAGTAATGAAGTCTGAAAAGGAGTTTTGAACTCTTCTATTGTCAAATGACGTTCTGAATTGTACTTTACCATAAATGCAAATATTTTTAACGGAATTTATGTTTAAATTTGCATTTTTACTATTTATTCAAGTTAAAGATATTAACATATACTATTGATTATTAACATTATACATTCTTTTTTTTACTTTAACAGCAAACCCTACGTAACACACGCTCTATCCATAGAGTCATACACCTTGGGATTGTCTGCGACCCCACAACAGTATTACCGACTCCTCGTGCCCCCGGTGAAGATTCTTTTTTAATCAGGAAAAAAGTTCTGAACAAAGAGTCATAATGCAATGAGATGCAACTATAGCATGAAGGTATATGAGTACTTGAATTGTATTGTCTGATATGCAACCTGCGGTAATTCTATCGGTTCTTTCAGAATATCGGTGTTACGTCCTTCATTAAAAACTATATAGAAATCATTACCTTCTCTGGGATTTAACCTAATTCTCAAGTTGGTCAGAAATACATTTTCAGCACTGTTATACTGGATGAATGCACTGGCAGATAGTTTAGTGTTGAACATATACAATGATTTGAATCCTAACACATGGCTGAGATATCTCTGATTTCCGGATGGCAAATGCACCCGGCTATACTGATAAAGAGCATCAAGTTTAATACTATGCGATACAGACCATTGTGGTTTGAATTTAAGCGATAAAACTGAACCATCGTAATATTGTCCTAATTCATAATCGATTTTTACATTAACTTTTGAAGATGCAGGAGTCCATAGTTTACCCTTAACTGAAAAAAATGAATAGTCCCCTTTTAATATGAAAGTATTTTTGTCAACATAAAATGTATCTGATAATATTTCCTTATGAAATTCAGGTTCTATTTCACCGGTATACTTATTCCTGGTCTCAAATGCCCACCCCGGTCCGGTGTTGATTGTTTCAAGAATGCCTTTTGTATTATAAAATGAAACATATTTTAAATAAACCTGGTGGGCATACAGGAACGAATGTTCACCCGGAACCCACCCGTAGCGAAGTCTTTCATCAAACGAGTAAACACTTACTCTGCGAAGGAATCCGATAGCAGGTATAAATTCATTTCCCGACCAGTTAAATGCTGATCTGTAACCCCATCCTTTGTTATTTTTGCGCTCCATAAATAATCTAAGGAAAGTATTGTCTGTCAACCTCTTATTTTCTATTCCCGGACCATATGACTGTGAAAACTTGAGATCGATGTAGTCATCTTTAAAAGCCCGGATGTAAGTATCAAGTCCGTAAGTAATATTATAACTGCCGTCTGTTCCAATTCTGGATGTCAGAATACCTCCTGCATAAGAATACGGATTGAAAATCTTATGTTTCAGTCTTAATACATTAAAATTTTCAGACGCAAGCTGTGTAGCATATTTTGCTGTCTGCATATTAATGAATCCAACATCAAATTTGCCAATTTTGCCTGTAAGTCTGACTCCTCCATATATTCTGACAGGGATAGAGCCATTGTAAAGACCAATCCTTCGGCTATAAAAGATATTGTCATCATTTCCAAGATTAAAGTTGAAAAGATCAGAACGTTCCTGGAAGAATATTCTTTTTTCGGGGTAGAATAGAGAATACCTGGTAATGTTAACCTGCTGATCATCAATTTCGATTTGGGCAAAGTCAGTATTAATTGTAAGATCAAGAGTTAGATTAGAAGAGATACCGTATTTTAAGTCGAGACCGGCTTCCATGATTGTATTATTTGATCTCTTATATGAGCTTCCTGAAATATCCGGGTTATTACTCATCTTTCCACCTCCAAGAAGATATGGTGTGATATATACAGGATTGGTTGGTTTGATTCCTTGTAGTAAAATGTCATGAGCCAGGCTGGGCTGAAACCTGACCCATCTGCCATATTTTGGATCTAATACAGGGAAAACTATCATTTCATTTTTTCTGGGTATCCACCGGTAAGCTGTCATTCCCATCGATATCCCCATCTCCATCTCCTTGAACCTCAAACTTGAGAATGGGATTCTGATTTCTGTAAACCATCCTTTTTCAGTAATAGTTGATTTTGCATCCCAGAATGTGTTCCAGCTTATATTGAATGGATTCATATTAGGAGAATCAACGCGGGCATCGTTGAATACAGTCATGTCAAACCTGTTTCCTGCAGGTGAAACGACGAATAAGAAAGCATTCTCATTATCATTCAAACAATCTATCAATATTCCTGCAACATCATTGTTTTCATCTGAATCGTCACGCTTTTTACTATACTGAAGCTGAGAAGGATCTGAATCATAAAACCTGCCTCCGATCCACAGATATTCATCTGAATACCCAATTAGTATTTCAGTTTTTTCAGATGGTTCTTTCCCCTGAACCGGCCTGAGTGTTGTTACTGGCAGAGGAATGACTTTTCCCCATGCATCTTCATCAGGGATCCCATCAAACACAATATCACCCTCAAATCTGTGAACAACAAAAGGATCCTGAGCTATAACAAATGGAAATGAAACGAAGAATAGAAGAATTAGAGGAAAAAAGAATTTACCAGTATCTGAAGAATTGATTCCTCTACCTGTTAAAGGATGTGCTATTTTATTAAAATTCAATTCGAACAGAATCATTCCAAAGGGGTTAAATTCAGGTATTTCAGTCGCTCAAAACCTTCAGCACGGATTGGTTATAATATTCTCTTCTAGTAATTTCTGTGTCATAAATCTGATCTCAATTTGTTGGCAAGATATAAAAGTACTCAAAAAGAAACATATATGATCATCGCGATTATATATATATTAGCCAGCATATGCTATAACCATAAATTAAATGAGACTCAAATTAGTAGTCCTTAATTTTAAATTAATGAATATTGATATGTTAAGTGTCTGAAAATTGGGATTATAATAATTTCAGAAAGAAGATTGGCAGATGTTTGCTTAAACAGTTTAATAATTCTAAATTTATCATAATAAAAACAATCGGAAACAAACAAATATTTAATACATATTTTACTTTCAGATTTTTTATGTACCGTTCTGTTGTTGCCGTCATTTTGTTTATTAGTATTTATACTACAGATGGTTTTTCGCAACCCGGGATCAAAGCAGCTTTTACATCGGTTCAACCTGTTATCGACGGAAGAGTTGATGAAGAGATATGGGATAATGCTGCCATTATTAATGAATTATTTCAACGAGAACCAAAAACCGGGGAACCTGTTTCTGAAAAATCAGAATTTCTGTTCCTGATCGATCAGAATAATATTTATATAGGGATTCGCTGTTATGATGATCCCGGTGGGATAATTGCAAAAGAGTTGGCCCGTGACGTTGGACTTGATAATGATGATCGGGTTCAGGTAATATTCGATACATATCTTGATGGTCGCAGTGGTTACTGGTTCCAAATCGGTCCTCGCGGGTGTATCGGCGATGCCCTTGTTAATGCAAACGGGAAAGAATTCAATAAATCGTGGGATGGACTCTGGGATGGTAAAGCAAAAATCACAAGCGATGGGTGGCAGGCTGAGCTCATCATCCCGTTTAAAACATTGGGATTTAAGAAGGGATCTGATACCTGGGGACTGAAACTCATCAGATATATCCGAAGGAAATCTGAAATATCTACCTGGCCGGAAACATCCCTGAATGCAGACAGATTTCAACTGTCAGATGCCGGACGAATTACAGGGATGTCCAATATTACACAGGGAATAGGACTTGATATTGTACCATATGCTACAGGAGGAATCAATAAAAAGTCAGAAGTTGATCCTGAGTCCTTATTTGAGGTAGGAGGGGATGCATTCTATCAAATAACACCTTCATTAAAAGCAGCAATCACTGTAAATACAGATTTTGCACAGACAGAAGTTGATGAAAGACAGATTAATCTTACCCGGTTCAATCTGTTTTTCCCTGAGAAAAGAGATTTTTTTCTTGACGGATCCAATTATTTCACGTTCGGAATAAACGGGGACCGTGAAAACACACATAATAAAGATCTTATCCCATTCTTCTCCAGAAGGATCGGGTTGGATACCGAAGGGAATCCGGTCCCTATAAAATATGGTGGAAAATTTACCGGTAAAATAGATAAATGGAATATGGGTCTTCTTCATATTAAGGATGATAATAAATGGGACAACCCCGGATATAGTGTCGGGAGAATTTCCCGGAATCTCTGGAAGCAATCATCAATCGGTATTATTGCTACAAATGGTAACGCTTTTTCAGCCGATGACAATTCCACAGCAGGGATCGATCTTCGTCTGGCAAGTTCTGAAATATCGGGGAATAAGAACATTGTATATAATCTTTATGGCATAAAGTCTTTTACTCAGGGCTTGACTGGCAATGACATTTCGTTTGGAACAGAATTAAACTATCCGAATGATCTTTTGAATTTCAGATTTGGATATATGCAGATCGGATCAGATTTCATGCCCGGGCTTGGTTTTGTTCCGCGTAGAAATATTCGTGATTTCTATGGGGGGATTGGTGTCGGACCACGACCGAAGAATTCGAAGCTATTGCAGATAAAATCAGGGATAAAATACACTTTAATTTCGGATCTGGAAAATGGAGGACGCCAGAGTTCCCTGATTGATTTCAATTATTCGGAATTCATTTTTTTAAGCAGCGATATAATCTCTTTGTCAACCCAATATAATTTCGAATCGCTTGAAAATGATTTTAATATTTTCCCCGGACATGTTATTCCTGCTGATGATTATACTTTTTGGCGTCATTCTGTGCAACTTATGTCAGCAAAACAGCGTAAATTATGGGCTTCAGTAAAGGGCGGATTTGGATCATTCTATACCGGTACACGAAATGACTGGCTGATGCAGATAGGTTATAAAGTTTTTGTCCCTGTATTTATAGGTCTGGAATCTGACAGGAGATATGTAAACCTGTCTGACGGAAAGTTCATTGCACAAATCTACAGGTTAAATCTTAACTTCCTTTTCAGTCCGAATATTTCATGGCACAATTTTGTACAATATGAAAATCAGACAGAAACAGTAGGTTGGCAATCACGCTTTCAATGGATCATAAAGCCCGGCAAAGAGATCTTCTTGACATGGAACTCACCTTTCATGGACCCAATGGAAAGGTATAAACCTGAGATATATGATGCCAGGCTGAAAATAAAATATACTATAAGGTTCTAAGCTTATGCTTTGGGAAGATCTTTCGGGTTCAATATATTGATCTATATCATAAGTTACATTCTTTTGTTTTTGAGAAGTCAATTTCGTTTTCCGATTTTGCAATGATTATGGTAGCAATTGTATTACCAATAATGTTTGTTATTGCTCTGCCTTCACTCATAAAACGGTCTATCCCCAGAATCAGGGCAATTGATGCGACAGGTATCTGTCCGGCTACCGGTAATACTGCAGCAAGTGTTATAAAGCCGCTGCCTGTTACTCCGGCAGCTCCTTTTGAGGCAAGCAACAAAACCAGGAGCAAGGTAATCTGGTGTGAGATATCCAGGGGTGTATTTGTAGCCTGTGCTAAAAAAACTGCAGCCATTGTCAGATAAATAGATGTTCCATCGAGGTTAAAAGAATAACCCGTTGGAACAACTAATCCAACTACAGATTCTGAACAACCCATTTTTTCAAGTTTATTCATTAGGCTTGGCAATGCAGCTTCCGAAGAGGAGGTCCCTAATACTATAAGCAATTCCTCCCGAATGTATTTTAATAATAGGAAAAGGTTAAATCCATAATACTTTAATATTCCTCCCAAGATTATGACTATGAATAGAATACAGGTTATATAAAAAGATAGCATTAAGCTCCCCAATGAAGTCAATGAGTCTAATCCGTATTTTCCTATGGTAAATGCCATGGCGCCCAATGCCCCAAGCGGAGCTACTTTCATAATAATTTTAATAACAGCAAACAGAGCTACCTCCAGCGACTTAATACCTGATAAAAGTGGTTTAGCTTTTGCCCCGATTTTTGAGAGTGCAAATCCCAACAGGATAGAAAAGAACAGGATCTGCAGCAAATTATTTGTGGCTAAGGAATTTACAATGCTCTCAGGGATTATGTGCAAAAGAAACTCCTGCCAGCCACTGGTTTGGCTCTTTGGTAAATATGCTTCTGCTGATTTAATATCCAGCGTTGAAGGATCAATATTCATCCCGACTCCCGGCTTAAGGGTGTTAATCACAACCAATCCGATAATTAATGCAAGGGTTGTAATCACCTCAAAATAAATAATTGCTTTTAAACCCACCCTGCCTAGTTTTCTTGTGTCCTGCATTCCTGCAATGCCACTTATTATTGTGCAGAAAATTATGGGAGAAATCATCATCTTCACCAGCTTGATAAAGCCATCGCCAAGAGGTTTTAACTTTACTGCAAATGATGGATATAAAGCTCCGAGTAATATTCCTGCTAATATGGCAATAATTACCTGTACATATAAACTTTTCAGATATTTCATAATGGAATGTGGATTAACAATTCATATAAGAAACAGAATATCAGGGATCTTAGATATAGATTCATTGAGATTGACTTCACAGAACTTAGCTGAGCCTTCAGGTCAGGTTATGAGTTTTAAAAATAGCAATAATTTTTAAAGAATTCCTATAAAATCTATATCTTATAAAAGAAGTTGTCTGACACAGATATTGAAATATATTGTAAAGATTCCATTTTTTCTTAATTTAGAGCGGCACTATAGAACAAAAATTAATATAACCATTATGATTAAGTACTATTTTACTTTTTTGTTATTGATTGTTGCTGTATTATGCGCATGCCAACATAAGGAGGGTACCAATCGGCCAGGTCGGGGCCTGAATAAATTGATTAAAAATGAAGCTGTTGCAAAGTCAGTGATTAAATTAGAAACCAGTAATGTTGTGCTTTTGGTTAACATAAAAGGTGGGGCTTTTTTTGATTTTCACCTTAAAGACCTCCCGATAAATCCTATTAACTGGCGCTTGAAAGACACATTGGGCCCTCCTTTTATAGGTCATTTTCTATGTTTTGACCGTTGGGGGCCACCTACACCTGCTGAAGAAGCATATGGCTTTCATCACCATGGTGAGGCCTCCTCCGAAGTATGGGAATTACTTGATGAACCTGCAGCGGAGAATGGGAGTATTAAATGTTCCATGATGTGCACCCTGCCAAAAGGAGGGATGCAATTAATAAGAAAAATTGAACTGTCAGAAAGTGAACCGGTATTTTTTGTAAAAGAAGAGATAAAAAATCTGAATAAATATGGTCGCATGTTCAATATCGTACAACATGTTTCAATAGCCCCTCCATTTCTTGATACGACAACCCTTTTCGATAACAACACAATAAAAGGATTCGAAGGAAAAGAAGATGGCAGCCTGAACCAGGAAGAGGTCGTTTTAAAATGGTCTGAAGCAATGCACGAAGGAGAGAAAGTAAGTTTTCGGCAATTTAAAAATAAATGGCCAAGGGTATCTACTTTTTTATATGATCAGAATGAAAAATATGGATGGGTAACAGCTTGTAATGCAAAGGAAAATGTCATGTTAGGATATGTCTGGGAAACAGCAGATTATCCATGGATTAATATATGGCGTGCGATGGAGAATTCTGTTCCTGTTGCTTATGGGATGGAATTCGGGACTACAGGTCTGCACGAAACTTTCCCTGTGATAGCAGAGAAAGGTAAAATATTCAATCAGAATATTTACGATTTCATAGATGCAGATGAAGTCATCACAAAGTCATTTACAGCTTTTTTAGCTAAAATTCCTGAAGATTACAAAGGTGTTGAAACAATTATTATAGAAAATTCAGTTCTGGTTATCAAGGAAAAAAACAGTGTTTCGCGTGATATAGTATATCAATACAAATGGTGATTATTGTGATCATTACAGAATAAACCCGGCATGCTGATATCAATAACCTGTTAGTGTTCCTGGTTGAAGGGTTTTTATTTCATCATGGGCATTATAAATTTCTTTTAAATCACCTGACCCGGTGCTGTTGCAGATAAGTATAAGATTAGGTGCAGGTAATCCGTAACTTCTTTCAGCACATTCTTTTTTTGCTATTGCATCAGCTTCTTCTTTTGTCTTTGCAAGTCCCCAGCCATATCCCATCCCTACATTTCCAGTAATAAAACGATATGCGGCACAACCAGGTCCTGAAAATGAAAGAACAATTGTGCATCGTCCACCTTTTTTATTGCATTCCTCAATAGCTTTTTTTTCTGCTTCTGCTAACGTTGAGTAATCAGCTGCCCACCCGAAATAGAATCCGTTTCCCCTGTCTAAAGCTAAAGCTGCATGTTTTGTTTTAACATTATCGGATGTGGCAGCAGGTTTATTAACAGGAGAAGTATTTACCTGGGAATATACACTGACTGAAAACAATGACAATATTATAACTGATCCATACAAACATATAATTTTAATGATCTTCATAATTATAATCCATTTAATTCTACTTGTTATATGACTCTTTACTATCGGATTGATTTAAGTAAATGATAAAGAGACCAGCATTAACCTGTTATTTTATGTTTTTTTCTACAAATTTACTCAATTAATTTCTTCTTACATATACAGAAATGATTTTTAAGAGCCGGTTTTTCAACTCTGCTGATCATTTAAACTGGTAATAATACCAAAATGTTTTCTCTCCAATTTTCTTCATTTCTCTTTCAAGTATTTGATTATTTTCGCTATTATTCAGGTAAGTGGTTATGTACCGGCTAAACCGTAATTCTGTATCCATGCTCACTATCAGATCGCCAAGGTCCGGAAGCTCATGGTTAAAGTACATATATAACAAAATGGCTTCCTCAATATGCCTGGGAATGTTCATGTAGCCCATTGCTTTCATTTTTCTCACTTCGTTTAAAACTGTCTTTGTATCTTTCTTAAAAAGTAACCAGGCTATTTTATACTCAAAAGCTTTTTTATTATCAGGATTTGCCTTAAGAATCATATCAATATTATCAATATCACCTGACATGATGAAAAAGTCTGTATCAGGGATAGATCTTATTTTCTCTCCAAGCTCGGGGTCTGCCTTAATTAATTCCGGATTATTAAGAAACTTTTCGTATTTATCTGCCCATTTTTTGTAGTGCGAAGTCTTTTTTAAGATGTTTATATAACCAGAGGCAATCTTATAATTTCCGTTGATAAGTTCAGTTTTTATCAGCATTTTAATATTTTCAGGACGATATCCATTCTTTACCATTGATTCATATGCAAGGCGATGAGCTTCGCTTATCAGCCCTATAGAGTAATAATAATAAATCGCTCTGTCAAGATGTGCATAGTCGCGTGGTAATATAAGAGACTTAGAGCCAAAGTCCTGACGGCCATAGAACAATCTGTTGCATAACTGACCTTTTTCTGACAAAGCCAGATTATAATAGTATTGACCGTTAGAGTTTATTGAAGGTGAGGTTTCATGTTGCCTGATAATCGAATTCCAGTCTTGCTTAAATACTGATTTCCCGATCTTGAAAAGATTGGCAAGGTCATGATCATAATTTTTTGATAACTGGATCACTGTTATTGCGAAAATACTGATAAAGGTGGTTAAATTAATGAATCCGGTATATTTTGCTTTTAACTTAATTAATCCGGAAACATGTGTAAACACAGGGAACAGAATCATATATAAGAAAAGAATGTTATATAAAACAGGAATCCTTAACACTTCAATGAAAGGTAAAGGGTAACGCAGTAATTGATCTGCTGGTTGAAAGAATAAGATTTCTTTGAAGATTATGAAAGTAACTCCGGTAGTTACAATCATGAAAACAGGTTCCAGATACCTGTTAATTCCTTTTTTATATACAATGCTGTATACAATGTAGATTAAAGGATAAACCAGAGCAAAAGAACCTGTCAGGTAGAAAAAAACCGGAAAAAGAGCTAAGCAAAGGAACCGGGATCTGCGTCCTGTTGTAACTACGGAAAAATAAAAATATAGAGCCAGCAGGATATATCCCAGGCTATTATGGATAGAATGAATATACGATATCTGAATAAAGAATAATAAGAAAGGAGGCACCAGTATAAGTAATATTGAAAATGAACCAGCCAGTAAACGTCGGTCTGTTTTAAGAAAGACCAGAAAAACCAGGATTAAACAAGCGATATTAATTAAAGATCCATATAAGTCACTATAATAATATTGTGTCAAAAAGTTACCTGAATATTCAAGCAAACCGCCTGGTTTCATTAGATATTTCTGTATATATTCATTTGAAAAGATAAATAATGATTTGTTTTCCTGGAAAAAGAACAAACCCTCTCCATAGAAATAAAAATAAGCTATGGAAGTAGTAAGGATAAGAATAAGCGATATTCTTACCGGCAACTTTTCTGCCATTTTCATTGCCTGAAGAATCTTATCCAACAAGATGTCAATAGATCTCTTTTTCTTCATTTTCGGCAGATGTTTGCTTCTTGAGTTCATTTGGAACGATTATTGTTTTTTCCCCGGCCCATGATGCATTTACCGCTTCTTTTTTTGAAGTTCGTGCAAAATCACGAGGACCGGTTCTGATCTTCCCGGTTAAAAACTCAGGTCTGTTAAAAGTCTTTTCCAGTCTTTCATATAATGTCGGGTCCTTCTGTGGTAATACAAAAGGTTTTCCGATATTTTCAGGTGAACCAAAATAGGCAAAATAGGGCCTGGCTGCTAGTCCGTTTCCTCTTTTACTACTGAAGACCAGCCATTTTCCATTTGATGACCATGAATGATAGCTCTCTGTTTCGTCACTGTTTACCAAATCCATTCGATCAACTTTCCCGCTTTTCAGATTGAGAAGATAGAGGTCTGCTTCTTTATGCCAGATTGAAAAGGTTCCATAATCATGAAGAGTAAGGACAAGATACTGGCCATCAGGTGAAATTACGGGGAATGAGACACTCTTATTAATCTCCTGTGCATTAAAGACAAGTTCAGCATTACCAAATACTCCTGAATTCTGATCAAACGACTTTCTGATCAGGTTATATTTCACATCCCTGTAGTCAAAACCTTCTTCTACCTGTATGGCTCTGCAGTAGTATAGAAAATCACCCCCGGGAGACCAGGAGGGAAATGTTTCCATATATTTCACAGTATCACTCTCTTCGATGGCAGCTATTTCATTCTTTCCGGTATCATAAATAACCATTGATGAGAACAGATCATAAACTTCAATGTTTTTTTCAGGTCGCATATGAAAACCCTGGACTGTCTTATTAGAAGAAAAGGCTACATACTTACCGGAAGGATGCCATGCAGGATAAACCGCACTGGCAGGCATTTGCTCTGTTTGCAACGCTCTTCTGGTTACCTCTTTTCCGTCAACAAAATAAGTTCCGCCCATGGAACCGCGTACATGCAGCAGAAATTTTTCCGGATTATTTTGTTGAGAAGAATGGCAGTTTACGCAGTTATTCTCAAGTAATTGATTTTCAAATATTGATGCCTCCTTAAAATTTTCAGTTGAACGTTGTACGATTTTTAAATCCAGCCAGGATTCGTATCCGGGATATAGTAAACGGTACCATAGATAAGGATCTACAGGCTCGCTTACTACATTCATGTTAAAAGGCTCATATTTAATAATATTTCCTTCATTGTCCTCTGATAGTATCTCAATTTCAATCTTTCCTTTCTGACTGACAGCCAGCAGTTTTTTCCATGCCCTCATTGGGAAACGTACTCTGCCGTCTGATGATTTCAGTTGGAGTCCTGATCCATTTGAGGATGTGGCTCTGATTATGAATAGTTCTCCATCTTCCACGATGTTAAAATTCATCGGAGCTATATTTGTTGGTATTGTAACTCCTGAATAATCGGGCTCTATTACCGGTTCTCTATCTAAAGGAGGTACGTTATTATAATTGTCTGATATACAGCCGATAAGGAAGCAGAATGTAAAAACAAAGACAAATAATCGAGGAATAATTTTAACTAATTTCATTTTTAAGTATTTATGTTTTTACATATGTTTCTGTTCATAACAGAGATACTCCAATACTTATGCTTTAGAGCCCCTGCTTACTTTTGTATGTTGAACCCAAATGTATTGATAAAGTTCATAATTGCAAACTTATAAATCCCTGCGTTTGTAAAGAATAATTTAAATAGGTAAACTATTTGAATTCAAGATAATACCAGAATGTATTGCCCCAATTTTTTTTCATCAATTTATCAAACTCCGGTCTGGTTTTGTTTTTGTTCATCCGGAATGCTGCCAAATATAGTTTATAACGCAGTTCAGTCTCCCGGCTTATCTCAAAATCACCCAGATAGGGTAACTCATGATTGCCATTAATAAATACCATTATGGCCTCTTCAATATGCCGGGGAATATAAGTATATTTCATATCTTTCATTCTTTTTACCTGATATACAACCGCTTTATAGTCTTTTTCAAGCAAGAGCATTGCCATTTTGTACTCGAATACTTTTTTGTTATCAGGGTTTGACATAAGCATCAGATCAATATTTTCAGTATCATTTTGTGTTATAAAAAAATCGTTCCGGGGAAGTAATTTAATCTTTTCACCCATTTCAGGATGAGACAAAACCATGGAAGGATTATAGAGCATCTTTTCGAATATAGCGGCCAAGGCTCTGTAATGAAGAGTCTTCTTAAGCATAATAAGATACCGTTCAGCACTTCTGTAATTTCCATTTAACAGTTCAGTCTTAATCAGTATTTTGATGTTTTGAGGGCTATAACCAGATAACACCATTGATTCATAAGCAATATGATGAGCCTCATTCATTAGGCCGATAGTATAATAAAAATAAACTGACCTTTTGATTTGCTCCTGAAAATGTGTTAATGACAGAGATTTTATTCCGAAATCCTGCCGGCCATAAAACAATCTGTTACATAATTGCCCCCTCTCTGACAAGGCAAGATTATAATAATATTGTCCTGCAACATTTGTTGAGGGAGAGGTTTCATGTTGCTCAATGATTGAATCCCAGTTCTGGTTAAACACTGATTTCTCAAGTTGCATCAGATCAGCATGATCGCGGTCATAAAGCTTTATTAATAAGCAAACTGTTATTGTCATAACAAATGTTGCACTCATTGCAGGGGATAGAATAAAGGATCTGCTGCCGGATATGAATGAGCATGATATTTTCAAGCTTAAGGGAAATATGATCATATATCCGCTTAGCAGGTAAAATGAAGTCGGAAGGTTGGACAGGTCATTGGGCAGGGGATAAAACATAAGACTACCTGTAGGTTGAAGGAAAAGCACTTCCCTGAACACCACGAAAGCTATGAATGCAATCATAATAAGCAGAGCAATGAAAAAATACCCTGGAATCCCTCTTTCAAAAACGAGAAGGAATGTTATGAACATCCCAATATAAATAAATGCAAAGGATCCGGTAAAATAGAAGAATACAGGAAACAAGGCCGGGAACACATAAGACAATCGTTTATTCTGATTAGAAATTGAGAATAAAAACCAAAACCCTGTTAACAGGAATCCGAGGCTATAATGTATATAGTATTCATATTGTGCATGCATCAATAATAACAGGCATGCGGGAATTAATGTGAGTAATATATAGAATGACCTTCCGATATAAAATCGCTTATTTATTTTAACAAATACGGCACTGAACGATACAATTATCAGAGAAACTAATAAAGATCCAAATAAGTTACTGTAATATCCCTGCATCAGGAAGTTACCTGTATATTCAAGCAATCCGCCTGGTTTTGCCATGAATTGGCAGAGGTACTCACCTGTGAAAAAGAAAAGTGATTTATTTTCCTGGGCAAAAAATAAGCCATCCCCAAACCAGAGGAAGTAAACAAGGGAGATGAAAAACAGCAAAGCAAGGGATAAGTTCAATATAATCCGGTCTGACTTAATCCACTCACTGAGAATTTTATAATACATCTTGTTTAAATAAATATCTTTCCTTTTCATCCCTTCATTCAAACTAATTAAATAGCCCGATATTAGTCTTACTTTTCACTGCCTGACCATACTGCTTTTATCGATTTCTTCCTGGATGAACGTGCAAAATCACGAGGCCCAATTTTGATCTTTCCGGTAACAAATTCAGGGATATTAAAAGTTTTGTCAAATCTTTTATAAAATTCAGGGGTCTCTTGTGGTAAAACAAATGGTTTCCCGATATTTTCCGGGGAACCAAAATAGGCGAAATATGGCCTGGCTGTTAATCCGTCTCCTCTTTTGCTACTGAAAACCAGCCATCTGCCATTTGACGACCAGGAATGATAGCTTTCTGTTTCAGCACTATTCAGGTCCATTAAATCAATTTCTCCATTTTCCAGGTTGAGAAGGTACAGGTCGGCTTCTTTGTGCCAGATAGAGAAGGTCCCATAATCATGAAGAGTGAGTACCAGATACTTACCATCAGGTGAAATACGCGGGAAAGAGACACTTCTATTAATTTCGATTGCGTTAAAGACTATCTCAGCATTTCCAAATACTTTTAAATTCTGGTCAAATGACTTCCTGACAAGGTCATATTTTATATTTCTGTAGTCAAATCCCTTTTTTATTTGTTTAGCCCTGCAATAGTAAAGATAATTACCACAAGGAGACCAGCAGGGGAAAGTTTCCATATATTTCACCGTATCGGTTTCTTCAATATTTGAAATCTCATTCCTGTTACAATCATAGATGACAAGCATGGACGATTGATCATAAACCTCATTTTTCTTCCCGGAAATCATATGAAATGCCTGTACTACCTCATTCGATGAAAATACGACGTATCTGCCACCGGGATGCCATGAAGGGTATACAGCATTGGCAGACATCTCTTCTGTCCTCAAAGTTCTTCTTGTTATTTCATTATCATCTACAAAGTATGTTCCCCACTTTGAGCCTCGGACATGAAGCAGAAATCTTCCTGGATCGTTTTGTTTGAAAGTGTGGCAATTTACACAATTATCATCCAGCAACTGGTTTTCGAACAAAGATGATTCATGGAAATTTTCCAGTGATCTTTGTACAATTTTCATTTCCTTCCAGGATTCATATCCCGGATAAAGTAAACGATAACATAAATATGGATCTATAGGCTCATTGGCAACATGCATGTAAACAGGATCATATTCAATAACCTTTCCGTAATTGTCCTCTGAAAGAATGTCAATTTCGATTCTCTGCCCCTGGTTTTCTTTCAGCAGCTTTTTCCATGACTTTACAGGAAAACTTACAACTCCGTCTTTTGATTTAATTTTGAGATCTGAACTATTTGAAGATCTGGCTTTGATTGTAAACGATACTCCATCTTCTTTAATTATAAAATTAAGAGGAGCTATATTGACGGGGATAGTAACACCTGAATAATCTGGTTCAATGACAGGTTCCCGCCACAGATGCTGTATGTCAATATATCCATCTGGCTTACAACCAGAAATTATAAAAATTAATATGAACAAAGCCTCCGTTGCACCAAAAATCTTTGTCAGTTTCATTCTTTAAGATTTATGGGAGAATAAGTTCCTTATAACTAATAAGTTGTTATTAGTTGAGCCAGATGAAGTTGATTACCTGAACCAAAAGTTCAAACAATCAAAGTTAACAGATATTCCTTTCATATCAAAAGAGGGGGATAGGAATGATTTACTTCGATAGGATCTTCATTTAGGAGCTGTTTTTTTAAGTTTTGTCAAAGTGATATTTCTGAACTCAATTAATCTGCCTTCGCTTTGCAGGCAAATATAGCCACCGGTTAAAGATAATCCGGTTCCTTTATTCTGAAACTCTCCGTTAACGGTTACCTCTATAGTATTTCCGTTGCAGATTATATCCATGTAATTCCATTCACCTGCAGGTTTTTCAGAAGAAGCAGCTAGTTTTTTCACTGTTCGGTTGGGATTACCGGCACATTCTTCCATGTATACTCCTTTGCTACACATAAAATCCCCGGCATTTCCTGACGCAAGCTGAACTTCAATAACCTTGATTGCATTTGTATCCTGGACCTGCGTATGAACGAAAACACCACTGTTCCCGGGTCCGTCAGGCCACCTCCACTCAACATGCAGAGTGTAATCTGAATATGAGTCTTTGGTTCTCATGTAACCAAATGGAAAACCTGCAATCTGGATCACTTCGTTTTGAACTTTGAAAACAGTTGATGGATCGACAGAGGGATCTTTAAGTTTAAAAACCCAGTTAGACAGATCTTTATTATTGAAGAGTTGTATTGTGCCGGTCTTCTTCTGTCCGGGATTTTTTGTATTAATTGATTTTGATTGTGAATATACTCCGATAGAGGTCCCTGCTGAAAGCATGAATAGCAGCATTATGAAGTAGAGAAATTTTGTTTTCATTATAATATGATTTTAATTATTCTTTAATCTTATGCTGCTTAGATGAGAATTTATAAAAATGGTCATGGTAAATTCTCAACTCTGATTGATTCCCATCGCTGATTATTTTGACAGTCACTGGTGGAATGAATCAGCAATAAACAGGAATAAATATTTACCACTTTTCAACTCGTTTAATAATATCAGGTTGAATAGCTTCATCAGCAGAAATGCAGAGCATTATTCCTTTGGGGTCCATTATCCTGATAAAATCCTCAATTTCATCGAGTTGAATATCTACAACAAGAGATTTCCCTGCTGCCTGTATTTTTTTAAGCAGAGGCACCCATTGGAGGATTGGGGTGTCCATACCCATTCCCTGTACCCATTGAATCGCATTTATCTCTTTTATTTGCAGTATTATATCAACATGTCTTGCAACGCCCTTTCCATCTAAGTGAAAAATATTGTGAGTTATGCCTTTTACTTCATGATTTATTGATGGAAGACAGAATTCTTCGAACTGTTCAATTGAAATCATGGCAGAATTGTCACAACTTGGGATATGCATTTTACTAAATGAGGGAATGCCCATCCATGTGACAGACAATTGATTGTTCTTTTTCAGGATATCATCGAAGTGGTCATATATCAGATGGAAATCGCGACAGGCAAGATCCCCCAGTTGTTTCACTTTATCAGGATCCAGGCACATGTCAATGCATAACTGCTGCGGATTGCGCCAGGCAGCAACGCAATCCATTCCTGGCATCAGATCAGTAAAACCCACCATGAATTTCCCATTGCATCTTTCGAGAGCTAAATAGGTCAGTTCTTCGATCTTTTTAAAATACTTATTTTGCATGTCCAGCTCAAGCCTGATAATATCATCCCAATCATTTATAATTGGTATTGAGAATGTTGTTACTTCCTTGTATTCCATTTCAGTTCCGTAAAATGCCGCATAAACATCAGGGCCCAGATTGGGCCAGAATACAGGAAAGGTTTCTGCCAGGAACTTCCTTCCTTTTATTGAGTCCATGTAGGATTCTACCTGGAATTCTGCATCAAACCATCTGTCTTTTAATGAATTCCATTTTCTTTCAGGTTTTATGTCTTTATGAGAGAATTCCTCGTTATGTGCTGAGAAACGTATAGGTGCCCGGTCGATTATCTCCTGTTCATACCAGGCGTAAACCCGTTTCATTGCCATTTCAAAATCAGGTTTACACTCCAGTTCGAGTATCCATTTATTGTTTTCCATGATATTTATTTTTCAATTAAATTCATTTATTAATTTTCAAATACAGTACAGTTGGGATGTTCATGGAAAAAAAAGCTTGTTCCAAATCCTCCACCAATGATTCCCAGACGGATCTTACGTGTGCTGGCTTGTTCACCGGCCAATACATAACGGGGTGAAACGGTTAAAGTTGCAGCCCCAATACCTGCCATACTGATAAACTTACGCCTGTTGAAGGCATTCGATCCGCTATTTGCTTTATTTTTCATTTTGCCATTTTTTATGTTGATTAAAATGAAATTTATTTTACAGCTCCTGTAAAACGAGCTGTTGAAGGATCAGTTGCACCATAACCCATTTCTTCCTTCTGATCGAAATAAATAATTGCAGGATGACCAATATTTACTTTGTTCTGATCCAGGTTAACCGTATGCCCGAGTTTTATTAAGCTCAACCAATCTTCAATACTTAAACCTTCCCTGATTGAAAGAGTGCGTTTTTCAGGCAGTGCTTTATTCCTGTTGCTGGATGGTTCAAAAGAACCCTGAAAAAGGTTAGTATTAAACCGTGGGATTGTAACAGCATCGTACGGTTTAATCCCAAATTCAGTTATAGCAAGGAAGAAATTCAGCTGATTCTGATCCTGGGTGTCTCCTCCTTCACAACTCATGGCCAGAACAGGTTTGCCGTCCTTGAGGACAATAGTAGGAGTCAGGGTAACCCTCGGTCGTTTCCCCGGTTCAATGCAGTTGGGATGACCTTTTAAGGTATTAAAGCTCTTTAGCCTGGTTCCATGAGTAACTCCGGTACTCCCTCCTGCACCAGCCTCACTTCCCCATCCACTGGGTGAAGCAGCAACCATGTTGCCCCATTTATCAATTACACTGCAGTTTGTAGTACCTCCCATAACTTTCAGATATTCTCCTTTCCCGAGGAGGGCTTTCATATTCACCGGATCACCAGGTCTGCATTCATCAGAAGCTTTGTTAAGGTCAATAAGCGGATAGCGAAGTTTTGTGTATTCATCTGACAGAAGGTTTTTCAAAGGGACCTTAACAAACAGGGGATCACCATAATAGGTATCCCTGTCAGCAAGTGAAAGCTTTAGAGCTTCTGTAACAATGTGAATATACCGGGGCGAGAGATAACCGTATTTTTTTAAGTCGAAGTTCTCTATGAGACGCAGCGCCTGCAGCATTACAGGTCCCTGGGTCCATGTGTTGGTTTTATAAACTGAATACCCTTTGTAATTAATTGATACAGGCTCTTCAACTTCAGTTTCATGCTTTGCCAGATCCTCTTTGGTAAAAAAGGAACCTGTAGCTTTATACCATGCGGCTAAAGAATCAGCAATGTCGCCACGGTAAAAACGATCTGCCACAGCCTGAAGCTTTTGTTCGCGGGTTCCGTTAAATGATTGCTCGGCTTCGATCAATTTTCTGAAAGTCTTGGCAAGGCTGGAATACCAACTGGTGTCACTTGATACCGCTGACAGGGAATACCGAATAGCTGACGATACTATTTTACCGCTTTCAAGTAATTTTAACGTTGGTGCAACGGTTTGAGCAAAGCTTAAATTACCATATAATTGTAATGCTTTAACGCATACATCAACAACTGCCGGAACCAGGGCCGCTTTAATATCACTTGACGGTATACCGTTTTTCATATACCACTCTATGCCCTCTTTGCTTAAAGGAGCTTCTCCCAGGCCTGAAAGCACTTTCACTTGTTGTGATTTCGCATCGTAATACATGAATATAACCTCACCCCCCATATTAAAACGAGGATAATCCACTACTGCTTCAGCCAGAATTACTGAAACTGCTGCATCGGCTGCAGTACCTCCCATTTTAAGCATGTCAATACCTGCCTGTACCGGCGCTTTCTCACTTGCAGCCACAATGCCATTTTTCCCCTGGCTATGATAGCCCAGTTCCTGAGCAGAAGAGATTAATGGATTGATTACCAGAAGAATAAGTATTATAATTTTTTTAATCATAGTAAATAATATTATTGCAAAGTGTAAACGAATTCATGACAGATTTAAAATACTTTTTAAAAAGATGTATATAGAAACACCCCGGCAAATAAAATCAGAATAAAAATAAATGGCAGAATATATAGAATTCGTTCATTCTTTCCTATCCTGAATTTGAGTAATAATTTACGAATTACTTCAAAACTGATTATAATACCAATTATTAATGCCAGTAACAGGAAAATAAAAAATGACCAGTCTGTCCATTGCGGTAATAGAGGCTCTTCAATTTGTTTAAATAAAATTGATTTAATTGTTTCAACTCCTGTAATATCATGGATAATGTATTTATAATATGGAAATCTGGTACCAATTTCCATAACGGCCAATCCAGTATAGTAAGCAGTAATAACCGGTAAAAATATCAGACTAATTGTTTTTAAATAAGTATTAAAAGAAATTCGTATTCGTGCAGATAAGATTACTAAATAAGGAAGAATCCATAGAATTGCTGGCAGAACGAAAAACAAATATGCTGCAGCAATAAGGTCTTTTCCAAATCCTTCATTTATACTCAGATAGGTCGAAAAGTTTTCGGAGAGGGATGGAATACTCAGGCGGGACATTAGCTGAAATTCAGCTATTTCGAATATAAGAGAACCGCTTAGTAAAAACAGAAAAATCCATTCGACTGCAGATAATGGGTTGATTTTCATTAAGTCATCAGCAAATCCTGTTTTTACAATGCCAGGATTGGGTCGTAAAGGGTTTGTGCCAGTCTGATATGTTTTACAAGTTTTAAGACATCCTGCACATAACAGGCAATAATTATTATTGTCCATTTCGGCAGGGACCAGATCAACGCCACAACTTTTATAATTAAGATTATAAGTGTATTCACTTGCAATGCAAGATTTATCATGGCAAGAGTCGCATACAGCTCTTTTTTTTACCCGCCATCCCCATATAGCCATTTTCGAAAAAATACTCAGGATATAACCAAAAGGGCAAATACTACGGCAAAAAGTATTTTTTTCAAATATCAGACCTGACAAAATTGAAATACCTACTATTGATAATAAATAGTAGGATGTATACTTAGGGTTTCTGTCTATAGATAGAATTGTTACCCCTCCAATTAATACGATCATATAGAACAAAATAACAACCCAGCCGGACAGGATCCATTTTGGTCTTTTAAGTTTTAACCCGATTTTTGCAAAAAAAGTTGTAATCATTTCAACTGGGCATACCATGCACCAGACCCTGCCAAAAAAAATTGAAGTTAAAATTATGGCTGGCCACCATAGTCTCCATACAAAGCTGGTTGTAAGGTTCGTTTTACTGAGCTGCTGTACAAAAAAAGGGTCATTCGTAGGTGAAGAAAACCCAATTATTACTAATCCCAGAAATGCTGCAAGTGTTATAAATCTGAAAGAAAGAGGAAACCATTTTTTTTCAAGAAGTATGTTGATAGTCTTAAGCATTATGCAACTGTATTTTTATTTATTTTGTAAGCCGTTGTGTTTTGGAGCGACCCCCTTTCCAGATGTCATATTGAGGATCGGCATATTTATCAAAGAATTCATCAAGTTTTGAGGATAGCTCAGCAAGTATCTGGTCGGTGCCAGGTTGCCTGTATAGATTGAATCGCTCCTGTGGATCGTTCTTCATATTGTATAGTTCGAATGGTCCATCCGGGAAACGAGCAACGTATTTCCATTCATCCGTCCGGATTGAACGTGTGTTTTCCATCTCATAGAAAACTTCGTTTTTCCACTCAATTTTTTCACCACATAACAGCGGTGAGAAATCGCGGCCCGGAGAATTTGCCTTTTGTGGCATTCTTTCCCCAAGGTTCAGGTAATTAAGCAGTGTGGGCATGAAATCGTAGTTACTGACAAGTACGTCGCTTATTACTCCGGCAGGTATTTTACCAGGTTGCCGGAAGATGAAGGGTATTTCCATCATCAATTCATGTGCCCCAATAGGACGGAAGTGGTCACCCATACCCCACATACCGTTTTGTCCACCCATATGACCCTGATCGGCAGCATATATTATTATTGTATTATCATCGAGACCTAGTCGTTTGAGCTCTGACATTATTTGACCTACACCATCATCTACCCCACTTGTTTCGGCAGCGAGCCGTTCCATAGCTACCTGGGTGTTGTGAAATGGTTTGTTCCCATTTTGCCATGGATGCATTGCGTCCACAGGGAAACCTGTAAATTTTTTGTCCCTGTAATAATCAGCATGTCTGTTGCGGGGAGGATTCAGCATGAGGTCTCCAAGAGAGTATGGACCATTATAAGCCAGGAAAAGGAAAAAGTGATGTTCCTTATTTTGTTGGATAAATTGTATGCCTTTACGGGTCCACAGGTCAGTTGTGTATCCTTCTTCTTTGCGGATCTTACCATTCTCTATCACCTCCTGATCGTAAAACTCGGTAGTATGGCCTCCAGGCTTGGTGACCCATGAGGAGAAACCTTCATGTGCATTAAGGTGATCACCCAGGTGCCACTTTCCGCTTAAGCCACATACATAACCAGCGTCCTGCAGAATTTCTCCAACCGTTGTGAACTCATCAATCATGTTGTAAGCTTCAGGGCCGATCATATATTTATTATCGATGTAACAATGTATACCGTGCTGCGATGGCATCAGACCTGTCAGGAATGTTGCTCTGGTCGGGGAGGAGACCGGATTGCTGCTCAGTGCCCGAGTGAACCGAATGCCTTCTGATGCAAGCCGGTCAATGTTTGGGGTACGGATGTCGGAGTTCCCATAGCATCCCAGCGACCATGCTCCCTGGTTATCGGTCAGGATGAAAATGACGTTTGGAAACGGCCTGTCAGGGACCAATGCCTCAGCATGTGAACCTATAGCTGAGGCAACTGTAAGTAACGGGATAAACTTAAGCGGTGAGTTTAACATTTTATTTGAGTTAATGGTTACATAATCAGTAAATTACAATGCAAATAAAATACTACAAGAAGTATTATAACGTTAATCTGACTGTATGATTGCATCGATGGATAAAATATTAATTTCTTTCTTCTATCACCAGCAGAATAAAGTATGCATTATTTAATCTGGAAGAGAATTACCTGCTAGTTTAAATTTAAAATTTCGCTTCGCAAGAGGTGTTTTCGTAAAAAAGAAAGCATAAATAGTGATCATCAAAAAACAAAAACAAGGCACTAAATAAGATATACTAACTCCAAACTTGTCAGTAATTGCTCCCTGTATCGGAGGGAAAAAAGCGCCTCCTACAATTGCAAAATTCAACAATGCAGAACCCCTGCCGGAAAATGCCCCCACCTCTTCTATGCCAAGGCTGAAGAGTGTCGGAAACATTATTCCAAGGAACAGGCCCAGACTTGCAAGAAAAAATTCGTTATAACCGGTGTTGAGTAAACTAATTACCAGGTAGCATATAATCATTGCTATTCCATACACTCCGACAAGTATATGCGCTTTAACAAACCTCAAAATAACCACTGCCATCAGACACATTACTCCTGCAAAAATATAATACAGGGTCAAATACCTCGAAGCATCCGAGGGGGAAAATCCTAAACTCTCCTGGAGATATGGGATAAAAAAACCTGCTGTACAAGCTTCGGCTCCCACATAAAAAAACATAGCGAAGACACCAAAAAACAAATGAGGAAACCGGCGAACCTCCTTGAAAACACCTTTGACAGAGAATTTATCTTCCTCTTCTGCCTTCATACTTGGCATTTTGGAAAAGTATATCAGGACACCAATAACGATTATAAGGAAAGCAATTAGTGCATAAGGTACATGGAATCTTATTTCTCCTGAAGTACTATAAATCAGGGCTGTGGCTACCACCGGTGTAGTTGCATATCCAACCCTGGCAAATACCTGTGCAAAATTCATCCGGATGGCAGAACCTTCCGGATCACCCAGCAAAGAGAGGAATGGATTAGCCGCAACATTAAAGACTGTTATCCCTGTCGAAAGAATAAATATGGAGGTTAGCACTAGTAAATATGAATCAAAAATCTTTGCAGGAATAAACATCGAACAACCCAGAGTACAGAAAAACAAAGCAACCAGGAGGCTGTTTTTGTAGCCGTATGTATGAATCATCCAGGCAATAGGTAAAGGGAATATCAGATAAGTTATGTAAAATGAGAACTGAATCATTGTGGCCTGGAAATAGCTCATTTTAAAATGTTCGACGAGCGATGGAAGTAAAATATCGTTCATACAAAACATTATGCCTACGGCTAAGAAGACCAAACAAAGAAGTAATAATGACTTATAATGATGCTTCATTTTTCAGGGGCTATTATTTTGAATCTAGTACGACTTTAATGTTTAACAGTTTGCATAAATCAACAAGTTCGTTCACATAGGTCCCGTAAACAGCAGCAAAATGTTGTGACTGAACGTGATCTAATACTTGTCTCACTGGCACATCAGGATAAAATGTTAAACTTGGCCATGAAGGCAACGGAACACCCATTTCAACCCACTCAGGTCTTTCTTTACCTTCTCCTGTAACGATGTGCATCATATATCCGTCATTGGTTTCGGACAGACAGGCAAGAGTCATTCTTCCTTTTTTCATATTTGAACAATGAGCAATACCCTTCAAAAGTACTGTCGATATATATTTTATCTGGGGTTTCCCTTCAATGAAATCAGAAGGACAATAACCATCCTCACCCAGTAATATCCAGTCGGGGTGATGTTCGTAGTGTTCTATGAAGGTTACCTGCTTTCCTGAGAGCCATTTTAGCATTAGTTGTGCAACGGAATTACCTATGTCGTCTTCATCAACATACGGATAACCGGCATCAGCAACCAGCGAAGAGGGGATAGCATGTGTAAGTCCCATCTCCAGATCAATGCCATCGACACATTTATAAGAGAATGTGTCAAATTTCTTTTCTTTACAAAGGGCCACTGAACCCATATACATTCGTACTGCTTTTTCGATAACTTCATTTTCGGGCATCCCAAGCGGATATTCCCAATTATGTGAAACCCTTTTTACTTCAGCCTGGAGTTCTGAGGAGGTTATTGCATCCATTTTTCTCTGCAGTTGAAGCATATCCATACTTTCAATTTCAGGTCCAATCTGGTCACGTAATTTAGTGGGATTGATCCCGGTAGAATAAAGCCCCATATCATTATAACCAATCATGCCTAACCTTGCATACTTAAGGCGTTTCATAGTATTTGCTGCCTTAGCAAATGAAAGGATTTCATCGATTGCCATTGGCGTATCAGGAGCATTGAAAAGATACTTGAATTTAATACCCCATTGTTCCATCGGAAGACGCAAGGATGTAGTGCCAGCCCCAGCTGCAGGAGATATGAGTGTCCCCTTTTTCCCGAATGCGCCTTCATGATCAGTAAATCCTCCGAAACTATAGAGAATCATGGGTTCATTCCGGAATTCGTGAAGAACTCTGAAAACACCTCTTGTGTCAATCCAGTTGATGATATTCACAAAAAGAAAATCCCACTCTCTGGCTTTTAATTCCCTGATTGCTCTTTCAGGTTCAGGACCCTCTCCAAAGACCGGGTCGGTACATATCAGTTCCAGTCCGGCCCCGGTAAGTTGTTTTTCGGCTCTTGAGCTTATCATTTTAAGGTGAACCGGTTCATAGAACATGGTTCCAAAGGAAACATATCCAGTTTTAATCTTTGTCATCTGGTTGAATTTAAATTTATTACTTACTTTTAAATATTAAAACGGATAGCATTACTATCGCTTTCAATCCCGGTACTTAATGCATATCCATATCATAATTCAACATGGATATACTCTCTTAGTTTTTAATTTTCACAACGGGCTATTTATATCCGAATTCTTTCTCGACCTCAGCGATTGCATTTTCTATAAGATCCAACCCCATTGAAGCATATTTTTCATCCATAATAAGAGGGGGAGACATTCTGAGTATGTGCCCTGCCGGAATCCATGCCAGCCCATTACGGAATGCCTTTTGATAGACCAGTTTGCCGGCTTCATCGAATGGTTCTTTGGTCTTTTTATCTTTTACAAGTTCAATACCCAGTAAGAAACCTTTCCCTTTTACATCGCCGATTATTGGATGTTGTTCTTTCATTTTCAACATCCGTTTCATGAAAAATTCACCTACTGATCGTACATTTTGTAAAATACCCTCTTCTTCAATAACTTCAATAGAAGCCAAAGCGGCTGCACATGCCATCGGATTTCCTCCATAGCTTGAGGAGGCAGAAATTTTCTCAAGCGCGTTCCCGTTCTCTTCCTTAACAACCATCGCTGTTACCGGGAATCCATTTCCAAAGGATTTACCGAAGGTTACAATATCAGGTACTACTCCCCAATGATTAAGTGTCAGCCATTCACCCGTACGACCCATTCCGGCCAGGACTTCATCGTCGAAAATCAGTATCTTATACTTATCGCAGAGTATTTTAAGTTTTGGGAAAAAATCTTCCGGCGGGAAAATACTTCCGCCCCAACCTTGTGCCGGTTCAAGGACAAATGCAGCAACATTACCTACTGTCCCTTCCAGAAGGAAGGTTTCATAAAACTTAATATAAGCATCTGTATCAATTGACCCGTCAGCCTTTGTCCATAGAGGCCGGTATGGATCAGGGCGTGGAACCATGTAAAATCCAGGTGCGCGAGTGGCTCCGTAACTGAAAGTTTCGCCACGGTACATCTGAGCGCAGCTGACCGCTGCCATTGTTTTTCCATGAAAATCACGGTAAGCAGAGATAAATTCCTGTTTGTTGGATATTGCTCTCGCCGCACGTATTGCTGCTTCCACAGCTGCAGTACCGTCGGAATATAATTGAATGGCATTCAATTTTCCGGGTAGTATAGCAGCCATTTTCTCCATAAGCTTTTCTTTTATCGGTGTAGTAAAATCATGAGCATTCATAAGCTTCTTTGCCCAGTATGAGATTGCTTCAGATATTTTAGGATGGCAGTGACCAAGAGAAGTTACGTAAATACCAGAAGAGAAGTCAAGGTATCTGTTTCCATCAACATCAGTAAGTGTTATCCCGGATCCTTCTTCAAAACAAACCGGGAATAACTTTACCTGACAACTGAGTCCTTTCATGTACTTTGAGGTATTCGCATGCATGATCTTTGACTTAGGGCCAGGAGTTTCAGTAATGAGGTTTGGAATTCCCATTGCGCTTTTTTTCCACCAATCTTTTGACATAATTTTTTAAATTTAAATGGGTAAAATATTTTGAATGGTTATTGACTCTTTCCTGTCACTGTAATGAAGAATATTTTTCTTTGGTAATTCTGGTAGCATAGTCAGATTTATATAAATCTTTCGAAAGATATAAAAAAATTCAAATATGATCATCATAAATTTTATTTTCGTAAACATATGATGCTTATTTTTGATGTTTAATGTAATTAATGGTTTAATATTTTATATTTTAAGATGAGTATCAGGAATCATACATATAACTTCAATGATTTTCTTCGTTTACCCCGACCCCAAGGGGAGCGAAGAAAATCAATTTACTCCCCTCGGGGCTGGGGTAAATTAATTGATTTTCAAGCGTTTTTGGATTTTGTATGTATCATTACCGATAGTCATAATATTTTAAAACATAAATTAATACATTTTATGTGTTAATTAATTTAGAATAAATTTGTAATACATAAAATTCCAGTAATTTCATATTTGTCTGTTCAATTTATTTTGCCTATTTTTAAAAAATTATGAATCAATCATAAACAGACAAAATAGTTCATTACAAATCATTAAGCATTAAACAAGTTACTTATCAGAATATAAGTAAATATTACAGACTGACAGGCGGTTATTGTGTGGTTTATTAATTTTAATATTGTTTAATCAATTTTTAAATTATTAGTAATGGTTCGGAATAAGTATAGAAATGTAATTAATTGGGATCTTGTGGAATATAGACCTTAATTTTTTTTGGTATTATCTGTATTAAAATAGAAATATATTATGGAAAAACAAATAACTAATCGGAAGAGCAGTCGGAGGGAATTTATTGGTAAGGCCGGCATTGGCATGGCAGCTTTTACAATAATGCCAAGATTCACTTTAACAGGAACTCAGACTGGTGGACGCAAAATCAGGATCGGCATTGTTGGGGGAAGATTTGGCACAAGCTTTTATTTCCATGAGCATCCTGACTGTATTGTAGAAGCAGTCAGTGATCTGCGTCCGGAGAGGCGTAAACGTTTGATGGAAGTTTATAAATGTTCAAAGAGTTATGAGTCGCTGGACAAGCTTCTTCTTGATCCCAAGATTGAAGCTGTATTTATAGCCACTCCGGCTCCTGATCATGTGCGTCATGTTACTGCAACTTTGAACGCCGGGAAGCATGTGTTATGTGCGGTACCTGCTGCCTGGACTTTAGAAGAATGCTATAAACTTCGGGATGTGGTCAGAAGTTCGGGTCTGATTTACATGATGGCCGAAACAAGTGTTTACAGGCAAAATACAATATCTGTCAAAAAATTTTATAAAGAGGGTCTCTTTGGAAACATATTCAGCGCAGCAGCAGAATATAATCATCCGGGACTTGAAGTATTGTATTTTGAAGATGGCAAACCCACCTGGCGTCATGGAATGCCACCTATGCTATATCCCACGCATTCTACATCATTACTGATCGCTGTGACAGGAGAAAGGTTGACACATGTGAGTGGTTTAGGCTGGGGAGACGATAGCCCTCTGTTAAAGAATAACCCTTATAATAATCCATTCTGGAATACCACAGCATTTTTTAAGACAAATAAGGGTAATCCTTTCAGAGTGGAAGTGAATTGGAAAGGAGCTTTGAGAAGTGCTGAGCGAGGTGAATGGAGGGGAGATAAAATGAGCTTCTTTTCTGCATTAAAGGAGGGTGATGAACATACTATTGTAAGATTAGCCGACAGGATTGGCAGTGATGATGCCGGATTTCAATATAAAGCAAATATTGCAGAAACATTCAAGCAACCCCTTTGGTGGCAGACAGATATGCTCCCTGAACCGTTGCGGCATAACAGCGGACATGATGGGTCACATACATTTATCACTCATGAATTTGTAGATGCTGTTATTAACAACCGCCCTGCGGAGGTGAATGTTCATGAAGCCCTTGCATACACTGCACCAGGCATTGTGGCACACCAATCTGCTCTCAGAAATGGTGAATATATGAGTATTCCGGGTTTTGACTGATGATTTTATGAAATTGATTTTATATTTGAATAATTACGATTGAAGTATAATTAAACAAATAATCTGTTCATATTTTGATTTACCATTAGTTTTCAAACCACTTAATAAGGAGAAATACTATGAATGCTAAAAAACTTTATCACAACGAATCGGTTGTTTCAAGGAGAGATTTTCTGAGAACAGGGAGTGCGGCGGTAGCAGGCGCAGCGCTATCTACGATGGCAATTGGCCCGAAAACAGTTTTCGGCGGTGAAAGCCGTAAAAAGATCAGGATGGCAGTTGTCGGCGGCGGTTTTGGATGTGCGTTTCATTGGCATCTGGATCCGGATTGCATCGTTGAGGCGGTAAGCGACTTGCGTGAGGACAGGCGTAAAGCGTTAATGGATAGGTATAAATGCAGTAAATCTTATCCATCGCTTGAGAAGCTGATACTGGATAAAAATGTTGATGCTGTGGCAATATTTACAGGAGCTCCGGACCACGTCCGTCATTCTGTTGCCTGTATGGAGGCAGGCAAACATGTGATTTCGGCAGTGCCTGCTGCGACAACAATGGAGGATGCCGAAAAACTGATTGCAACTGCAAAAAAAACAGGATTGACATACATGATGGCTGAGACAAGCTATTATTATCAGTCGGTAATAACAGCGAGGAAGTGGTATCAGGAGGGTCAGTTTGGCAACATATTCTATACAGAAGCAGAATATCATCATGCAAGCCCTGAATTTCCGAAGAAAGGTTCTCTGGCGATCAACCCTGATGGAAGCAAGACCTGGCGGTATGGTTATCCTCCGATGCTTTATCCGACGCATTCAACCTCGCTGCTTATAGGTTTGACCGGTGAAAGACTTGCAGAAGTAATGTGCCTCGGATGGGAATACGGAATTGCAGGCATGAAAGATAATGTATATGATAATCCTTTCATGAATTCCACGGCATTTTTCAAGACAGATAAAGGTCACGGATTCCGTGTTTCTGAATTTCATTATGGCGCCATACCGCTGACAGTCAATGCTAAATGGTACGGAACAAAGAAAAGCTTTCTTATGAGTAACGGTAAAATTATAGAAAAACCGCTAACTATAACAGCCCGCGACAAATCCAGCAGGGATGAGGCTGGATTTTCGTTTCAGGAGGCATTGATCGAACAATACGATCAGCCGCAATGGTGGCAGA
>MENI01000013.1 GCA_001768195.1 Bacteroidetes bacterium GWA2_40_15
AACGGATATTTTATTAACTCATTCTTGTTATTTGGAAGATACATCTACAATAGTGATAGTGAGAAAAAGATGTGACGAAAGATTAGCTTCAAAAGGAGAGCCTGCCCCGCTTTGGCGGGGGGAAACTTCTTCTGACTTCTTCTGATCTCTGTATTAATATTACTACTCTTAAGTTGACGTCTATGCCTTTGAAGGGGGCGGGGGGTGGGTATTTACTTAATACTCAAATACTCCGAACTCAGATTTTATTGTAAGCATCTTTTTGTCTGATCCCTCACAATATCCTATTACCTTAGCATCAAGATTAAACCCGGCTGCTATATCAATTATCCGGGAGGCATTCTCCGGTTTAGTATAGATCTCAAACCTGTGACCCATATTGAATACCTTATACATCTCCTTCCACTTGTTCCCTGATTGTTCATGAATTATTCTGAAAAGGGGAGGTAAGGGGAAGAGGTTGTCTTTTACAACATGCAGTTTATCAATAAAATGGAGTATTTTTGTTTGTCCTCCGCCTGAACAATGGATCATTCCATGAATATCTGGACGCATCTCCTGAATGACCTTCATAATAACCGGTGCATAAGTGCGGGTTGGTGACAGAACAAGTTTACCTGCATCAATACCAAGCTCATCCACATTGTCTGTCAGTTTTAGCTTACCCGAGTAGATAAGGTCATAAGAAAGTTGTGTATCAAGACTTTCCGGATATTTGGAAGCCAGATAGGCTGAAAAAACATCATGTCGTGCAGAGGTCAGTCCGTTACTGCCAATTCCGCTGTTATACTCCTTTTCATAAGTTGTTTTTCCTGATGAGGAAAGGCCGACAATGACGTCTCCCGGAATGATATTATGATTCGAAATAACATCAGCTTTCTTCATTCTTGCAACAACAGTGGAGTCAACCACAATGGTACGAACCAGGTCACCTATATCAGCTGTCTCTCCTCCGGTAGACCATATTCCTATACCCATACTCCTCAGCTCCCCGAGCACCGCTTCAGATCCATTTATCAGAGCAGAAAGAACTGAAGCGGGTATGCAGTGCTTATTTCTGCCTATGGTTGATGATATAAGTATATTATTATATGCTCCGACGCATAAAAGATCATCGAGGTTCATCACTATAGCATCCTGAGCTATTCCTTTCCATACCGATATATCGCCTGTCTCTTTCCAGTACACATATGCCAGGGATGATTTTGTCCCTGCACCATCGGCATGCATTATATTACAATAATCTTCATCCCCGCCGAGCAGATCAGGAACAATTTTACAGAAAGCTTTGGGGAAGAGCCCTTTGTCAAGATTCTTTATTGCTGCATGAACATCTTCTTTCCCTGAAGAAACACCTCTTCTGCTATATTTTGATTCGGTCGGCATAGTTCAATTTCAAGCCGCAAATATAGGAAAAAGGATTATCTGAGGCATCAATTCCATGAAGTTACTTTCCTTCATTATTTACCCACTCAACTGCCTGTTTAAGTAGTTGCCTGTAACCGGAATTCTCAAATGTTGGTACATCATGGCCACTCTGAATGGTTACTACCCTGGCTTTGCCATAGTTCTTCGTCCACCCTATTACCTTTTCACTTGATGATTCTGTGGTAGTCAATAAAGGTTTTACACCAGGTTCAACATAATAACCTTTATATGTCTCATCAAAGACTTCAAAGTCATTCAATCCCTTTGTAACCGGATGGCCCTTATCAGTTATCTTCACAATAAAATGCAGATCATGCTGATACGAACAGGCTGCATATTCCCTGCCATCAACAACTGTGGGCTTATGAAAGTACTTACCTCCTATGATTTTAAAATATTCAGGCCATTCATCAAAGGCACATATACTGTGATGAAGTACTACCAGAGGCTTTCCCTCCCTGATGCAATCAGAGAAAACCTTTTCCTGATAAGGTGTGATGGACTGCCACATATGATAAAATACAAGAACATCATATTTGCTTCTGTTTTCAGGAAGGAACATATTGAATGCACCCGGCAATTCTTCAATTTTGTAAGTGATATTCTCACCCAGGCTTGCAAACATTTTGTTAAATTGTTCTTTCTGGTAATCATGTCCGCCGGTTATTACCAGGATACGGATGGTATCTTTTTCAGCAAAGGTTGATGAAATAATGAGTAACGTTAAAAACAGAAAAGATAAAATAATTATGTACTTCTTCATTTTGTTTTGGTATTTATGTGAATCTGTTTTGTAAATATTAACCCTTCCATGTTATTTTATTTTCACGAACTCACCCCCTTCCTTCGCTTCGCTCAGGATTCCCCCTCTCTGCTCGCGCAAAGAGGGGGAAATGCTCAATTTTACGAATCGGGGGCCCCCTCTTTACGAAGCAGAGAGGGGGTTGGGGGTGAGTTCATGCTATTATTTCTTCGGAGCCTCATAATCCGTGCGAAGTACCCTGAACTCGGTACGTCTGTTTATCTGATGGGCGATCTCTTTCTGTTCTTCGCCGGCGAGAGAGTTTATATATTGTTCTGTCAGAATGCTGCCGGCTCTGAGGAAAGGATTCTGTGCTATAATGGCAGCATCAACAGTTATTGGTGTCGATTCGCCATAGCCTCTTGCAGATAATCTTTCCGCTTCAATTCCCTTATCAATAAGATACTGAACCACAACCTGGGCTCTCTTCTGTGAAAGGTCCTGGTTATATGCTTCGGTATCCCTGGAGTCGGTATGTGACATGAGCTCAATAGTTACATTGGGATTATCGAGCAATGTCTCAACCAGTTTGTCGAGTGAAACCATCGATTCGGGCCTGAGGTCCCACTTGCCAAAATCATAGAGAATATTCGGGAGCTCAATAGGCTTATCAATTGCGGAAAGCAATATGGTAACCATAAATTCACGGCTTTTTTCCTGGCCTTTTGTTGTCTCCTTCTCTTTACCGTTAAGGAAACCTCTCTTTGAAGCCAGAAAAATATAATCCACATTAGCTTTCATGGCAAACCTGAAGTCGCCTCCGTCAGCGGTTTCGGTCTGAAGATTGGATCCGTCACTTGCAATTAGCTGTACCAGCGAACCCGGAATAGCCGCTCCTGTCTTTTCATCCTTTACAAGTCCGGTAACACTGAATCTCAAAGGAGGGAGTTCAAAAGAATAGAGGTCATCATTTCCTTTTCCTTTCCTTGTGGAACTGAAAATACCGCGTTCATTTTCATTTTCGAAAGTAATTCCAAAATCATCCGAATAACTGTTAATCGGAGGTTTCATGTTCTGAACGATCCAGCTGCCATCGGGTTGTGAAACAGCTTTGAAAATATCGAGACCACCCATTCCGATAAGTCCGTCAGAAGCAAAATAGAGAGTGCCGTCAGACCTTACATACGGGAAGAGTTCATCTCCGGGTGTATTAATGTCAGGGCCAAGGTTTACAGGTTTTGACCATTCCCCTCCACCGGATTTTGTTGTCATCCATATATCTTTTTTGCCTGAGCCTCCGGGTATATCAGAGACAAAATAGAGAGTTGAACCATCGGGGGACAGTGCAGGATGAGCGGCAAGAAGTGAATCGGCCAGTATCCCGGAGTTTTCAGGTTTGCTCCATGAGTCGCCCGACCTTGATGAATACATTATTATACATCCTTTTCTTTCACGCTTGCCTGCTTCGCACCTTGTAAAATACATCTCCCTGAAATCAGATGAGAATGCCGGTGTACCATCTTCAAATTCGCTGTTGATCTCTTTGACCGGCACAGGTGTGCTCCATTTTGATTTTTTATCTATCCTGCTCTCAAAGATATCTGTGTAACTCTGACCTGTTGCTCCGTGAGTTTTGCTTCCGGCAGCATCGTCGCGTGATGAGGTGAAGTATATCAGGCTGAAATCATCCCTTCCATAGGCAGGACTGAAATCTGATTGTCGTGAATTGATATCCCTTATATCCTCTACTTTATAGGCTTCAGGATTTCTTGTCCATTCGAGAGCCAGTTCGCAAGCCCTTATCTGCTGATCGGCACGCGAATCGGAAGGAGTTATCTGTTTATACTTTTTAAACTCATCGATTGCAGCCTGATGTTTCCCGTTTTTTTTCATCGATTCGGCAAGCCAGTACTGTGCGTCAGGTTTTGAAGTTGAAGATTTAACTGCAAGTTTGTACCACGTCTCGGCATTTTTCGGATCATTAATATGCCGGTAACATTCTGCGATCATGAATACCAGTTCTGTTCTTGCATTTTTATCAGCTTTTTTTGTTTTGGAATAAGCATCTTTAAACTGATCTATCGCTTCATAATACTCACCTGCATTGAAGGTTTCATATGCCCTCTCAATTTTTCGCTTCTGGGCTGAAACATCAACTGGGAATACTGTAATTAATATGATAATGAAAAATAATAGTCGCTTCATAACTCCACAATCAATTTGCCAGTAAAAGTAATCAATTTAAGGAATTGAGGTATATTAATTAACGGTGGTGAATTTCATTTATTATCCGACCTCTCCCTAAATGATTATCATCATTTTACAGATGTCAAAAAAAAGGATCCCAAAACAGGGATCCTTCTTCATGAACCATAAAATAACCAATCCTTTATCTTGTGAAAAGCAACTCCCTGTATTTCGGAAGGGGCCATATTTCATTATCAACAATAAGTTCAAGCTTATCAATATGATAGCGGATCTCGTCAAGATAAGGTTTTACCTTGTTTTCATATGCCAGCGCCTTTTTATACGAATCTTCAATGACATTGGCTTTTTTACGTTCTTCAATCATTTCATTAACAAGTTTCTTGATATTCGAGATATGGTCGGAAATGGTAACTATCATCTCTTTCCTTGCACCTGCAAGCCTTTCAAATTCAATATCATTAAAAATATCCCTGAGACCTTTAACATTGTTGATCAGTGTTGTCATATAGGTAACAGCCGTTGGAACTATATGATTTATTGCAAGATCGCCCAGAACCCTTGATTCTATCTGCACCTTTTTAGCGAACTTCTCATACTCAACCTCTACGCGGCTTTCAAGCTCTTTATCTGTAAAAACTCCTGATCCAACAAGAACTTCCCTGGAATGCTTGGTCAGATAAAGGCTGATAGACTCCGGTACGCTGGTGAGATTACATAATCCTCTTTTCTTTGCTTCCTTATGCCATTCCTTACTATAGTTATCCCCTTCAAATAATACTCTCTCTGATTCGAGAATATACCTTTTCAATACCTGGAAAATGGCTTCATCCTTGTTTATACCTTTTTTAATAATGACATCCACATCTTTCTTAAACTGAGTCAGCTGATAAGCAACTGCAGCATTGAGAACAATCATTGCAGGACTGCAATTTGCTGAAGACCCTACAGCTCTGAACTCAAATTTATTGCCTGTAAAGGCGAATGGAGATGTTCTGTTTCTGTCAGTATTATCGAGCAGTATTTCAGGTATTTTGCCAATTCCAAGCTTAAGTTCGGTCTTCTGAGCCGGCGTCATCTTCTTGTCTGTTACTTTCAGTGAAATGTTCTCAAGCATATTTATCAGGTAAGAGCCAAGAAAGACTGATACTATTGCCGGTGGAGCTTCGTGACCTCCAAGTCGGTAAGAGTTTGATTCATTCATTACAGATGCCCTGAGAACGTCATTGCTGTCATTCACAGCTTTGATAACATTTACCAGGAAAGTAAGAAATTGTAAATTAGTTTTTGGATTTTTCCCGGGAGATAAAAGATTTACTCCGGTATTTGTCGCCACCGACCAGTTATTATGTTTCCCTGAACCATTTATTCCTGCAAATGGTTTTTCGTGAAATAAAACTCTGAATTTATGTTTCCGGGCAACCTTTCTCATAACATCCATCAAAAGCAGGTTGTGATCAACAGCGAGGTTAACCTCTTCGAAGATCGGAGCACTTTCGAATTGATTTGGAGCCACTTCATTATGACGTGTTTTAACCGGAATTCCGAGTTTATAAGCTTCACATTCGAAATCTTCTATAAAAGCCATAACCCTTTCCGAAATAGATCCGAAATAGTGGTCAGACAACTGCTGATCTTTTGATGACTGATGGCCCATAAGTGTTCTTTCGGCCAGCATTATATCTGGTCTGGCATAATACAAAGCATCATCTATAAGAAAGTACTCTTGTTCGCATCCCAAAGTTGCAATAACCTTTGTAACATCTTTATCAAAGTACTGGCATACATCAACTGCAGCTCTGTCAAGCTCTGAAAGAGCTTTCAGAAGAGGAGCTTTATAATCTAGTGCTTCTCCTGTCCATGATACAAATATTGTCGGAATACACAGTGTGGTTCCGACTATAAACACCGGTGATGAAACATCCCAGGCAGTGTATCCTCGTGCTTCAAAAGTATTGCGAAGACCACCACTTGGAAAACTGGAAGCATCCGGTTCAGACTGAACGAGAACTTCGCCGGAGAATTTTTCAACAACCTGTCCGTTGTCAGTAATCTCAATAAATCCATCGTGTTTTTCAGCGGTTCCATCGGTAAGAGGGTGAAACCAATGGGTGTAATGAGTTGCACCTCTCCCTGTGGCCCATGCTTTGAGGCCTGTTGCCACGAGATCGGCTTCCTGCCTGCTCAGTGATTTTCCTTCGTTGATAGCTCTCTTTACAACTTTATATGCCTCTTTAGACAGGTAGTGTTCCATCTTAAGAAGGTCAAAAACATTCTCTCCGAAATAATCGGAAACAACTCTTGATGGAGTTTTAACTTCAACTGCACCTCTGTTGAAGACTTCACGTAATGCACTAAATCTGAGTTCTGCCATTTTAATAGAATTTTATGTTTGTTTGCGGCAAATATATACCTTTTTTAAATATACCCTACTTTTTTTTATGAATTTTCGTTTTTTTTATGTATATTTATGGTTTACCCCCTCTTTTTAATATCAAAATTGATTTTTTATGCTTTTTTCACAAATAAATCCTTAAATATCCCGTCATTCCGAACGAAGTTATGGAATCTTTCCCTTTGGATTATAGCTTTTATGTTACAATTTCTCCTGGCATCTTCAGATAAAGTCAAAGTTCGCTGCACTTCACGCGGGATGACAGTACCATAAAGGAACCCTATTCCACCAATTGACTTTTAAAACAAGTTTTTAACTAATGAAAATTTGTTATATTTGTCGCCTGTATTCAAAAAGCTATTTTTTCAATTAATTTATTAAAGGATATATTAGATGTCAACACTTCAATTTTTACGCGAGAAAGCCGGAGTATTGGTTGCTGTGGTAATCGGGGTTTCCCTTTTACTGTTCGTCGTAAGCGACTTCTTTGGAAATGGAAGAGGTCAGAGAATGAAACAGAAGAATTACTATGAGATTGGAGAGATAGGAGGCGAATCAGTTTCATATCAGGATTACGAGTTAAGGCTCCAGAATCTTTTTGAGATATATAAACTTTCAGGCAGAGATCTCGATGAAGCAACAACTGAACAGGTGCGTGAACAGATGTGGCAACAGATGGTAAGGGAAACAATTCTTGACGCACAGTACCAGAAACTGGGAATAGGAGTAAGCACGGAAGAATTAGACGAACTGGTTTTTGGAAATAATCCGCACATTATAGTTCAGCAGTTATTCACTGATCAGCAGACAGGAGGCTTTAATAAAACCTTTATGGTCAATTTCCTTAAACAAACCGAAGTTGATGAAACTGCCAGAAAATACTGGCTCTTCTTTGAAGACGAGATTGTAAATGAAAGAATGAACGCAAAATATAATGCCTTTGTTTCCAAAGGATTATACGTCACTTCAAAACAGGCCGAATTTGACAAATCTATTTCAGCAAACACTGTCGATTTCAGTTACATATTAAAGAACTACAGCTCAATTCCGGATTCAGCAGTTACGATAACTAAAAGCGATATTGATGCTTACTTCAAAAAGAACAAAGAGAGTTATAAAAGAACCGCCATCAGGGACATAGAGTATGTTACATTCGATGTTTTGCCATCTGATGAGGATGTAAAGCAGACCGAGACATGGATCACCAATACACGTGAAGAATTCAGTTCTGCTCCCGATCCGGTACAATTTATCAACCTTACTGCCGATTCGCGTCATATTGGTTTCTTTTATCCGATTAGCAATGTTCCGGATGCACTTAAGGAATTCGTAAAGAAGGAGGATCTGAAAAGCATTTATGGCCCTTATATTGAGGACGGTTCATACAAACTGGCCAGGTTGATGGCTGTTGAAGACAGGCCGGATTCTGTACATGCCCGTCACATTCTTCTTTCTCCAAATCAGGCAAGACCGATGGAAGCTACAAGAGTGCTTGCCGACAGCCTTGTGGGGATCCTGAAGAAAGGCTCATCCTCTTTTGCTGAGCTTGCAAGGAATTATTCAGACGATCAGGGTTCTGCACAAATTGAAGGCGATCTCGGCTGGTTTACCGAAGGCAGAATGGTGGTTCCGTTTAACAATGCATGTTTTTCAGCTAAAAAAGGAGATATTAAAACTACAGAAACAACATTTGGCGTTCATATTATTGAAATTCTTACACAGTCAAAGAACACAAGGAAATACAACATCGGATATGTTGACAGAAAGATCGTTGCCGGTACACAGACCAACCAGAGGATATACAGTGAAGCAAGCCAGTTTGCAGGGACCAACGACACATATGAAAAGTTCAATAAGGCTGTTTCCGAAAAAAATCTGAATAAAAGAGTTGCCAACAGCCTGACTCCGCAACAGAAGACACTCCCCGGCCTTGATAATCCACGATACCTCATAATGTCTTTATTTAATGCTGAGCAGGGAAAGATCATTCTTGACAATAGTCAGCAGGCAGTATTCGAGATAGGTGACAAATATGTTGTGGCCTATTGCTCCAAAGTTCAGGAAGACGGATATGCAGATGTGAAAGATGTGGAAAGTGATATAAGATTTGCACTCTTAAAAGACAAAAAAGCTGAAGTGATCGCTGATGAATTCAGAAAGAACAGCGGAGAAGGAAAAACTATTGATGGCATTGCCACAGCAATGAATCTGACTGTTCAGGAAGCTACACAGGTAAATTTCAGATCTTTTGCCGTACCCGGTATCGGTACCGAACCGGCACTGACAGCTGCTGCATCTAATTCAACCAGGGGTGCTGTTACAGGTCCGGTAAAAGGGACTAATGGAGTTTTCATGCTGACAGTCAACAATTCAGCAGCCGCACAGGAAGAAGATGTCAAAGTAATACAGGAGAGGCTTGCTTCAACATTCCAGCTGAGAGGAAGCTATGAGGCTTATGAAGCTCTGCGCAAAGGAGCCAATATAGTTGATAAGAGGTATAAGTTTTACTAGCAGACAATAATTAAAATACAGAAAGCCCTCTGAGAAATCAGGGGGCTTTTTTTATTATTGATATTGGCACAAAGACTCAGGGGCTCAACGGCTTAGCTAAGCGAAGTTTGCAACTTCGCTTTCTGTAGTTTGTAGTCTGAGACTATAATATACTTTACGGCGAAGTCACAGACTTCGCCAAGCTCAGACATCAACCGTTGCGCCATTGCGCTTAGCTAAGCGAAGTTTGCAACTTCGCTTTCAGCACCCGTACAAAAAAAAGAGGGCATCCTTTCGGACGCCCTCTCGTTTTAAAGTCGGCGACGACCTACTCTCCCGCTTTCGCAGTACCATCGGCGCTGTCAGGCTTAACTTCTCTGTTCGGAATGGGAAGAGGTGGAACCCTGACGCTATAGTCACCTGAAGATCTTCTGACATAAGACCGCAGTTATGTTCTGCTGACTTCCGGCTTTCGGATCTCTCCTTTTACCTTTTACCTTTTGCCTTTTGTCTTTTGTCTTTTGCCTTTTGTCTTTTGTCTTTTGTCTTTTGTCTTTTGTCTTTTGTCTTTTGTCTTTTGTCTTATCAATATTATTGACACATTGGAAAGTAAAGCTAATAAAATCTGTACTCCGAAAGTTTACGGGTAATTAGTATTGCTCGGCTTTGACGTTACCGCCTTTACACCTGCAACCTATCAACGTCGTAGTCTTCAACGACCCTTAAAGGAGATCTCATCTTGAGACGAGCTTCGTACTTAGATGCTTTCAGTGCTTATCTCTTCCAAACATAGCTACCCTGCGATGCAGCTGGCGCCACAACAGGTACACCAGAGGTCTGTCCAACACGGTCCTCTCGTACTAGTGTCAGGTTCTCTCAAATCTCCTACGCCCACAACAGATAGGGACCGAACTGTCTCACGACGTTCTGAACCCAGCTCGCGTGCCACTTTAATCGGCGAACAGCCGA
>MENI01000014.1:0-71719 GCA_001768195.1 Bacteroidetes bacterium GWA2_40_15
AACTACATCTCAATATTTTAATCCGTTTGCCTTTATTGATCTACCATGTAATTCCTTTCTCAGACTCCTTAAGTTGACGGCTATGCCCTTTAGGGGGTGCTCCGCGTCAGTGGAGCTGGGGCATAAAAGGTGGGGATAATGATTTTCTCTATACTATCGCCTTAAATAGATATAATGAAAGAATAACCAGTATCGTAAATGAAGAGATTGCTATCGGGAACCATACAGGCGCTATCCAGGGAACAGGAATAAGGAATAAAACATCAATAGTAGTGAGTTTAGGAGGCCATTTAATAAGGATATAGAGCGATAGATAATAAAAAAGATCCCATAAGGCGAAGGTCCAAAGGAAAAATACTATCCATTCCACAATATCAGAACCGGTCAGCAGGGCAATCACAACAAGCATAATGATTGTTGCTGCTTCGCGCGTCATTTCAATATAAAGGTATCGTTTCGGGAATTTTTTTAATGACTCCTTGTTCGATTCCGAGTCAATCATTCCCAGGGCTTTCCTCAGATAGACTACAACAACACCCTCAAAATGAGCCATTGCTATCCCAAAAACTGCAAGTAACAAAAGTTTTATGCCCATATAGTTTTAAGATTGATATTCTATCAAAATTACGAATTCCAGGCCAAAACTGAACTGCTATTATGAGATACAAAGTTTCTCCCTGAGATCCTTCATCTTTGAGATATCAAATCCTGCAGAAGCAAGATATCCTTCAATGCCGCCGTAATGATTATTCACCCTGTCGATTACTGAATTGATATTCCTTTGTTTAACTGTTATAACAGACAACATTCTGTTCGAAGGAAAATAGCCGAAGGTGATTATCTTCCTTATCCGAAGGCGTCTCTTAAAGTATGGAAGAAGGGCATCATTCGACTTCATAAAATCATCGATGATAAATTGGCTGTCTGTTCCCAGGGCAAGCAGTATGAGTGCAACAATAATCCCTGTCCTGTCCTTGCCTGCAAAACAATGAATAAGAAGGGGAGATCCCTCTCCTGAGGAAAGCAGCTCAGCTATCTGTCTGAAAGCTGGCGCCGAAGCATCAAGTATATCCAGATAAAGCTGATTGGATATATCTGCCAGTATTTTCTCTGTACCTTTTTTGTAGAGATAGGGTTTCAGCCTCTCCCGTGTTGTCTTCTGAAAATCGAGTGGCAGCGACAGTGTAACGGCATGGTCAACTGACCTCCGTCGTTTCTTTATCTCATCCGGTGCTCTTAAATCAACAACTGTACGGATGTTCAGCTCACGTAACCTGATTATGTCCTCTTTGCTTATTTTGTCGGGATTGGCTGATCTGTATACAATCCCCTGCCGTATCATTCCATTTTCGTTGGCAGGTATTCCTCCGATATCCCTGAAATTCCTTACTGATTTTAAATTCATCTCAGCATATCCTCCTGAATTCAATGCCTGAAATCTGAGCCAGTTTCTCTATTGCTGAAGCTCTTTTTCCCACTCCGATTGCACAATGGTGAGAGGGACCTGCTTTCGACCAGTTGTCGATAAATTCCCGTGCAGGAATGGGAAATTTATAACGGCTGTTGGTATTTCCGATCTGCAGTGTCGGGCCCTCAACCGATTCACCCTCGGCTGTCAGAAGAGTTACTTTTCCATCACCTCCCTGGCAGACCGACAGTATTGTTACAGGCCCGTTAGCAACCTTCATCTGAATCGATAATCCCTTCCCGGGCTTTCCGTGAAATACAGGAAGAGGCACAAGCCTTACTTTACCGCCGGCAATTTTGAAATGAGCCGGACCATCATGTCCCATCAGAACGATATCATCATTGAAATCGAGACCGTAAAACTCAGAGAATGATCCACCGGTATTTAAGGCATCCATTATCTTCATTGCCAGAACATTCTTCACCTCACATTCGCCTGCAACAGGGATGTTGCTGCCTGTAAGAAGAGTCATTCCCGGGATAAGAGTGGTGACTATCTTTTCATAAGCCGGATCGCCCTCCCCCTCATAATAGTAGGCAAGAGCGCCCAGCCTGAATTTTTCAGCCATCCGGTCGAGAGCCACAGAAGTAAGTGCTGCCTGTTCCATATCTTCCTTTGAACACTCTTCTGAAACATCAAACCAGTCACGGAACTGTCTGATCTTTGAATTTACATCATCATCAGAAACTTTTTCTCTCAGATTCTTAAGCGTTCCGAACTCAAGCAGTTCAAAATGGCTCCCGAAGGCAGCTGCCAGTAATGTTATGTCACTGTAAACATCAAGCATCCCGTTATAATAGTGGCCCATCACCCCCACCCTGCAATTCTTCATTGTATTCCGCACTGAACATGCATCAATCCAGTCGTTAACCCCATTCCATACATATTCCTCCTCAAGATATCCTGTAATCAGATGGTAACTTATACCTGCCCTGTTAAATACACTTGCCAGTTCGGGAGTGACGCAGCTCTGGCAATATGACAACCAGGCTCCGGTCATTTTGCCGCGGTCGCCCATAGAGTTGAATTTCTCATAGTCGATAGCTTTTGTCGGCTGAAGGTTTAGTACAATCACCGGACAACTTATCCGTTGAATCAACGGAAGGACAGTATGTGACAAGGCGTAGGTTGAAATATTCAGGAAAACAAGATCGACACTGTTCCTGTTAAAGAGACCGGCGGCTGAAACAGCCTTATCAACCGTATCAACCATACCGGCATTGATCACTTCAACACCTGTTTTTTCAAGCCTATCCTTAATCCTGTCCTGATATAAAGTTAATTTATCGAGAAGCCCTTCGAACTGGCCCCAGTAGGTATCGAGACCGATACCGAATAATCCGATCTTTATTCTGCCTAGCATGTCTATTTCTTTACCTCCCAACCGTAATCAATATACTTCCAGCTGATATCTTTATCCTTGACTGTCAGAAGCAGATAACCCTCTTCAATTCCCTTATGCGGTCCATCCCACCAGCCTGATGACACAGCGCCTCCGGTTACAAAATGAATTCCGTCAATATAAATATCCTCAAGCGAATGAAGGTGCCCCTGCAATACCATTTTAAGATTATGTCCGTTAAACAGGTCCAGCACCTCTTTTGCATTGTAAACAACTGACGAAGAATCGTTAGCAACTGTCGTCCCGACATATTTCTGGGTGTTTGCTGAAATAAAGGGAATATGAGTGCTTAGTACAATTGGTGTTCCGGGATCTGTATTAGTTAGTTCCTTCCTTATCCATTCCATCTGTACATCATCGACCCTGCCTATGTACCTGTCTTTTCCTGTGTCTTCTACCGAATTCAATATCATGAATTTCCATCCTTTATGCATAAAAGAGCTGTAGGATTTACCAAGCCTTTTCTCAAACATCTTCTCACCATATTCAGGATTAAGAGGATCAGCTCCGCTCTTTGAATAGATACCGTAGATCTCATGATTCCCAATAGTATTGAAAACCGGCATCGCGAGACTTTTAACATTTTCAATGTAAAGGTTATAAAGCGAGTCGGCAAGGGAATATCTCTGGGCAAGGGCATCCATTATCAGGTCTCCGCCCATTATCACAAAATCGGGTTTAAGGTCATTCACTGACCTGATTGCCTGCTGAAAACCGGGAATGGCATTTCTTTCCCAGGTAAGGTGAATATCTGTCATAAAGGCAAATGAGAATGACTCGCTTTTGTCGTTTCTGGAACAGGAAACAGATGTGAATAATGCCATGTTCAGCATAAGCAACATAATTGCTGTCGAATTCTTCATAGTTAATGGTTTGAATGTTATCGCTCAAATTTAATAAGAATAGCGGCTTTGGGAGTCAGAAATCCATTAAAATCAAAATATTTGCTAATTTCGTGGAATGGCTGTGGAGTTATGCATTCATAATGTATTTACACAGACACCATTTACAGGTTTCCGGGAATTTTAACATATGCATTCCATCCTTTTATGATCAGGACATTATTACTAGTCGGTACCGGAGGATTCCTGGGAAGTATATCGAGATATCTTGTTTCCCGTTTCGTGCAGAACAGCATCCCCTCTTCATTTCCTTATGGAACATTCTTCGTGAATATTGCCGGATGTTTATTGATAGGAATTATATATGGTCTTTCTGAGAGGAGCTCATTGCTGACACCAGGATGGAGATTGTTTCTTGCTGCGGGTTTTTGCGGAGGATTTACAACCTTCTCTACATTCGCAAACGAGAATCTGGCACTGCTCCGTGATGGTGAATTCTTCTACTTCTTTCTTTATACCGGATTAAGTGTATTCCTGGGAATATCAGCTACTTTTTTGGGAGTGTTAATAACAAAAATATTCTGAAATTATGAAACCCGGAGATAGTGCCAGACGTTTAAGGATCTATATCAGTTCAACTGATAAGTTTGAACACAAACCTCTTTACGAGGTGATAGTTTATTCAGCCAGGGAACATGGGATAACCGGTGCAACTGTTCTGAAGGGCATTATGGGTTATGGCTCAAGCAGCGAGGTCTATACGAATAAACTCTGGGAGATATCTGAAAAGGTACCCCTTATTGTTGAGATAATAGATGAATCTCATAAAATCGATTCCTTTTTAAAGAACAATAAACTGTTTTTTGAAAGCATAGGAAAAGGACACATTATAACTATGGATGATACAACTATCATAATGCATAAAGCAGGGAAGAAGAAGTGAGGGGGAGATTGGGAGAGGGAGCGTGGGAGCGATAAATTAGAGTAACATTCCCAGAGCCTGATAACCAAAGTATAACCCGAACAGACAAAGTATTCCACCCAGGCTTTTAATAAAGACTGATATTGTCTTTATGTTTATCCTTGACCTGAACCGAACTATCAGAAAAGCCATGAGCAGAAACCAGATTATACTGCCTAATGACAGAAAGAGTGCGTAGCATATACTGATGACCAGATGAAAGTATTTTGGATAAACTGTCTGATCAGCCAAACGATCTTTGTTCTTACCTCCGCCGATATTGTTAAACTGTTCCAGTGAAAAAGCCTGTGGATTTTCAATACTTATGCCCTCTATCCTTTTGATCTCCTTTACATTCTGATCCATTTTACCTGAAAGACCGCCTGTATTGAACCCAAGTGAAGCAATCAGGGAGATAACAAAAAATGACGAGGTAATAACTCCTATAAATAATGTAGGATTAAGAAAGTTAATCATAAATCCTGTATAGAATGCCCCTTTATCCCGTCTTTGAAATTTTTCCGTAAGGTGGGTCTTATCTTCAAGATTTTCTATATCGATTTTTGTCCTGATAATTTTGTAGCCCAGAAACAGAAAGAATATTGAACCGGCAGCAAATATATAAGGCATAGCCGGCTGATAAAAAGAATAAAGCTTTGTCAGACCAAATACAGCAACAAACACATAGACAAAGTCTGCAATTGAAGCTCCAAGGCTTACCAGATAACAATAACGCAGCCTTCCCTTAAGAGCGGTGGTCGCAACAAGAATGCTTACAGGACCTGCAATAGGCATCGAGAAAATAAAACCTGCCAATAAACCGGCAACAGATACAGCTATGATACTTTCGCTCATTTTACCTGACTGAAAAAAATCCCTGAGTTACCAATTACATAAACGCTGAAAATTGAATCAAAGTTCTGAAATTAATCTGATTTTTTCTGAGAATTCACTTTGAGACAGAAATTCTGATTTCGGGCTACCATAAAAGGAAGAAATAATGTCTAAATTTGATACAGAAAAATCCATGCAAATAAAATGACTATCAGCAATGAAAAAAGATCTGTAATACTATTATAAAATCAATTCCATAATATTGTTTAATTCTCACGAACTCACCCCCTTTATCCCCCTCTCTACTTTGTAAAGAGAGGGAATGTAACTAGATTACAGCGTGTTACACCCCCCTCTTTGTGAAACAGAGAGGGGGGTTGGGGGGGTGAGTTCATGAAAGAGATAGGAGGTAATTAATTGATTTACAAGTTTAATATATCAGTATTAATAATTCCAGATACTCATACAAGATAATATACTATGAATTCAAAAGAAAGGGTTTTCAGAGCACTCCGAAAAAGGCAGGGAAATCCTGACAGAGTGCCAATTCAATTTGATCTTTGCAGGCAGCATATTGAAACTTTTGGAAAAAAGCTTGGTATTGAACCTGATTATGCCTTCTCATATTATGAAGATCTGACCTACAGGATCTCAGCCAATGAGATCAGAACAAAAATGGGGAGTGATGTTGTTGTAGCTGGAGGTACAGTTCCGGCTGGCTATAAACCTGAACCGGTATCTGGCGATGTTACAATGAATGAATTCGGGATGCATATGAAGCCAACCTCTTTATATGTAGAAGTTGTGAAATGCCCCCTCGAAAATTTAGCGACAGTCAGCGAGCTGGAAAATTATAAATTTCCTGATGCTTATGCTCCGGGAAGGTTTGAGAAGGCAAAAAGGGATATTGACAGGTTTGGCAAGGAATTCTTCATAATTGGAGATGTTGAGATCTCTCTTTTTGAGATGGCATGGCACTTAACAGGACTGGAAAAATATATGATTGGGATGATGTGTGATGAGCCATGGCTTGAGCCGCTGAATGAACTGGTTGAAGATTGGAGCACCGGACTGGCGCTTCAGCTTGTCAGGGCCGGAGTGGATGCAATATGGTTCGGGGAGGACCTGGGCAGCCAAACCTCAACCCTTATCTCACCTGAAGAGTGGAGGGTAAGGTTTAAGCCTCGTCACAGGAGGATGATCGGGAAACTGAAGAAGGAAAATCCGGATATTATAATTATCATGCACTCCGATGGAGCAGTTGCACCTCTTATAGATGATTTTATTGAACTGAGAGTAGATGTTTATAACCCTGTTCAACCAAATGTAGATGGCTCTGATCCGCAGGATTTAAAAGATAAATATGGCGACAGGATCTGCTTCTTTGGAGGAATCGATCAGCAGTCATTGTTGCCATCAGGAGAGATAGCTGCAATACGTAAAGAAATTAAAGAAAGAATACGTATACTCGGAAAGGACAGAGGCTACCTTCTGGCCCCTGCTCATATTCTTCAGCCTGATGTTTCAACTGATACAATTGAAGCTTTTATTAAAGCGGCAACAGAGTCAGGCAGCTATTAAGCCTGGTGAAAGTATTTCTTTTTATAGTACAAAGCCACATTAACCAGAGCTATCATCACCGGTACCTCAACCAGCGGACCAATTACTGCAGCAAATGCCTCTCCTGAGTTTATGCCGAAAATAGCTATTGCCACGGCTATCGCAAGTTCAAAATTATTGCTTGCAGCCGTAAAGGAAAGAGTGGTTGTCTGACCATATGTCGCTCCTGCTTTTTTGCTTATGAAGAAAGAGGATATGAACATAACAACGAAATATATAATTAACGGTATTGCTATAAGGACAACATCAAAAGGTAGTTTAACTATATACTCCCCTTTCAGAGAGAACATTACTATTATGGTAAACAACAAAGCTATAAGTGTTATGGGACTGATTTTGGGAATAAACCTTGTATGATACCACTCCCTGCTTTTCACCCTTATAAGTATAAAACGTGTAAGGAAACCGGCAATGAAAGGTATTCCAAGATAAATAAATACACTCTCGGCGATCTGACCTATTGTTATGTTTTCAACTATCGCATTGGTTGGTACTCCAAACCACCCGGGCAGGACAGCTATAAAGACCCATGCATAAACAGAGAAAAACAAAACCTGGAAAATTGAGTTAAAGGCTACCAGTCCGGCACAGTATTCCGTATCCCCTTTTGCCAGATCATTCCAGACTATCACCATTGCTATACACCGGGCAAGGCCAATCATTATGATTCCGTACATATACGGAAGGTTGGCATTGTCTTTCCCGGGAAATAACTTAAAGAAGATAATAGCAAGGGCGAACATGAGCACAGGACCTATTATCCAGTTCTGGATAAGAGAAAGACCGAGAACCCTGAAATTTCTGAAGACACCTCCCAGTTCCTCATATTTTACCTTGGCCAGCGGAGGATACATCATCATGATCAATCCTATTGCAATGGGGATATTGGTAGTACTATCGGGTGAAGCTTTCAGTGAATCCCAGAAAGCAGCAATTGCCGGGAAGAAGTATCCTGAGAAAACTCCTATTAGCATGGCAAGAAAGATCCAAAGGGTCAGATACCTGTCGAGAATTTTGAGTCTGGGTTTCATAGTTTTAATTTGAAAATCGGACAATTTGAAAATTTGAAAATTATTCCGGTTTATAAGCAGATACAGTTATGCTGAAAATCCCTCTCTCGCCGGAATGATAGGAGTTTAGCTCAGCCGGATTATTGTATTCCGACAACAGGGAATCAGGAAGCTTAATCTCTTTCTGCTTATGAACCTTTATGTTGAAGAATCCGGCATCTTTAACGATCTCAAGGTATTCATCCATCCCACTGGCTCCCGACACACATCCTGCATACAGTTCTGCATCCTTCTGCATTTTTTCTGAGAGCCGGCCTTTAATGACCACATCCGAGACACAGAAATGTGCTCCGGGTTTTAATACCCTGAAGATCTCACTGAAAGCTTTTGTTTTATCGGGTACAAGGTTGAGAACACAATTTGAAATTACAACATCAAATTTCATTTCATCAAATGGCATATCCTCAATATCCCCAATGACAAATTCTACATTTTTATATTTTAATTTTTTGCAGTTTTCCCTGGCTTTTAAGACCATTGGTTCTGTCATATCGAGTCCTGTTACCTTGCCTTTTTCACCGACAATAGCACGGGCGACAAAGCAATCATTTCCTGCCCCGCTGCCAAGATCCAGGACATGATCTCCGGTCTTTATACCTGCAAAGTCTGTTGGGATTCCACAACCAAGGTTCATATCGGCATCTGGATTATATCCTTCAAGTTTTTCATAACTCTCACTAAAGACTGTGTAGTCCACACCTGTTCCGCAGCAGGATGAGCTGCCGCAACAGGAATTATCCTGATCAATCTGTTGCGCTATCTTTCCGTATTTGTCTTTAACAATGCTTTTAAGTTCTTCTGATTTCATAGCTTTTTTCTTAATTCTGATTCATATAATTTATAAAAATCATCCCTTATGTCGTTTCTGATCCTGTAGAATTCATTTATTATCTCAGTATAAGATCCTTTAAAGGAAGAAGGATCTTCAAATCCCATATGCAGTCTGTGACTTACCTTTCCGGGAAATAACGGGCATGTCTCATTTGCATGATCGCAAACAGTTATTACATAGTCCCAGGACTCGTTAATGTATTCATCAACATGTTTAGGTGCGTGACTACTTATGTCAACTCCTGCCTTTTTCATAACATCAACTGCTGTCGGATTTACTTTGCTGGCAGGTTCTGTCCCTGCAGAGTAAACCTGAAGTCTCTTATCAAATGATTGCAAAAAGCCGTGAGCCATCTGGCTGCGGCAACTGTTACCGGTACAAAGAATCAGTATTTTCATATTTTCTTGTATATCAACACGTTATTTTAGAATTTTTAACAGGCTCAAAGAACTGTTCAAACAGCTCAAGATATCGCTCGATTTTATCTGAACATAAACAATAGTTAATTTTCAAACCATCAATTTCCCCGTGGATCAGACCAATATCCCTCAGTTCCTTAAGATGTTGGGAAACTGTTGTCCGGCTTAGGGGAATATAATCAGATATATCACCTGAAACACAGGATTTTGTTTCGGCCAGGTATTTCAGGATCGCGAGTCTTGCAGGATGGGAGATCGCTCTTGCAAACCTTGCAAGTTCCTGTAATGATTCGTCGAATTTTTCAGCTTTATTCATATCTATAAACTAATGTCGTAAACTTACGACATTAATTTAAATTAAACAAATAAAAATGAAAAAATAAGTTTTTCAATAAAACTATTAAAAACATTTCGTATGTTTGCGAAATACAAAAATGATACTGAAAAATGATCAGCAAAATTGAATTTCCGGTTGATACCATAGAGATCGCTAATATTGCCAAAGCAATAAGCCATCCTGCCAGGGTCTATATTCTTAAAAAACTATCCAAAATGAATTCATGCTGCTACAGCGGCGATCTGGTAGAGGAACTGCCAATCGGACGCTCAACTCTCTCTCAGCATCTGAAGGAATTGAAGTATGCAGGATTGATCCAGGGCGAAATTAAACCACCTTATATTAAATATTGTATAAACCGCAAAAACTGGGAAAAAGCAAAAAAACTCTTTTCCGGATTTCTGGATGACAGCCCTGTAATTATGGAAACAACAATAAAGAGAAAAAGTAAAACCGAACCCGTAAATCTATAACCCATATCATTTTCAAATATTCAAATTGTCTCATTTTCAAATATATTATCATGAATATCAAAATCCTCGGGCCGGGTTGCCCAAAGTGTAAAACACTTGAAAAAGTAACACGCGATGCGGTTGCCGAAACCGGCATTGATTCAACTGTCGAAAAAGTTGAAGACATAGTAAAAATAATGGCATATAATGTCATGCACACTCCTGTACTGGTCATCAATGAGAAAGTGGTACTCAGCGGACAGGTGCCAACTGTGAACCAGGTGAAAGAAATTCTCCTTAAAAATCAATAAATCGAATAACATGAAACCCACATCCCGCTTAAGCGGGACAAACACGTATGTATATAATTTTCAGACATGTGGGTTCCATCAGGCCATTAAAATAAAAATTATATACTGATGAAATCATACAGATTAATTATCGCACTGCTTGTAATAACACCGTTTATTGCCTGTACAGGACAACCCTCAACAGAAGTAAGCAGTACAACCAATAGTGACTCTGACAAAATAGAGGTCTACTATTTTCACTTTACTGCCAGGTGCACAACATGCAGGACCATAGAAGCCGAGGCAAAAAAAAACATTGAAACTCTTTACCCAAACCAGTTTAAACAGGGTTTGATCACATTCCGGTCGCTTAACCTCGAAGAGGAATCTACCAAACCGTTGGCAAAGCGACTGGGCATTTCCGGCCAGACCCTGATGTTAGTAAAAGGCGATCAGAAAATAAATATCACCAATGAAGGATTCATGTATGCGGTTGTCAAACCTGAAAAATTCAAAGAGATAATCAATGAAAAGGTAGATGGTTTGCTTATCAAATAACTGAATGGAATTTCTTACAGACCTTTTGGATAACAGCACTATGCCTTGGCTTACGGCATTGCTTCTGGGTTTAATGACTGCAATAAGCCCATGCCCTCTGGCAACTAACATATCTGCTGTCGGGTTTATAAGCAGGGATATTGAAAACCGAAACCGGGTATTTATTAACGGACTTCTGTACACTCTTGGCAGAGCTATTACCTATACAGCTGTTGCATTAATTATTTTATTGGGGGCCGACCAGCTGAAGTTCTCAGGTTTTTTTCAGCGTTATGGGGAAAAAATCATTGGTCCGCTTCTTATAATTATCGGCCTCTTCATGCTCGATATAATCAAAATAAATTTCCCCGGATTTACCAGCCTGACCTCGAAAATGCAGGATAAAAAGAAATGGGGATACCTTGATGCTGTTTTGCTCGGAGTTGTATTTGCGCTCGCATTTTGTCCCTACAGCGGTGTTCTTTACTTCGGAATGCTTGTGCCTCTTACTATCGCGAGCAGTGCATCAGGACTTTACCTGCCGGTTGTGTATGCCATTGCGACAGGAATACCGGTTATTGTTTTTGCATGGATAATTGCATATACAGTATCAGGCATCGGAGGTGCTTACAATAAGATCAAGATCTTCGAGCTATGGTTTCGGCGGATTATCTCAGTTCTTTTTATAATTGTTGGAATCTATTATATAATCAGGGTCTATTTTTAAAAAATTTATAAAACTATTTCGTGATTTCACGAAATAATAATTTCCAAATTGTCTCATTTTCAAATTACTCAATGGAACTCAAAAAAGAACTCAGAATACTTGGATGGATAGCAGCAATTTTTGCATTTGCATTCTTTCTTCCGATTGAAAGCGCCAGGTTTAATACAGCGATAGCAGCGACACTCGATCTGGTAAAATGGTATGCCCGGGAGCATGTTATTCTATGCCTTCTGCCTGCATTCTTCATTGCCGGAGTTATTTCTGTTTTTGTCAGCCAGGCATCAGTGCTGAAATACTTCGGAGCGCAGGCAAAGAAATGGGTAGCCTATACAGTAGCTGCCGTTTCCGGAACAATCCTGGCAGTATGTTCTTGTACAATACTTCCTCTGTTTTCGAGCATTCACAAACGTGGAGCAGGTTTAGGTCCGGCTATTGCTTTTTTGTATTCGGGACCTGCAATCAATATCCTTGCTATTATTCTTACTGCCCGCATATTAGGATTCGAACTGGGTGTGGCCAGGGTAATCGGGGCAGTTTCTTTCAGCATTATTATAGGATCAATAATGGACATAATATATCGGAAAGAGGAGAAGATCAAAAAGGAAGAGCAGATGAATATACAACCTCTGCCCGAAAAACGTCCGATGTGGCAGACATCCCTCCATTTCTTTACTCTTGTTCTTATATTGGTCTTCGCCAACTGGGGCAGCCCTTCTGAAGGAGACACCTCAGGTACATGGTACTACTTATGGCATTTCAAATGGTACATAACAGGATTTTTCAGTCTGGTGCTTGCCTGGTCATTGATTAAGATATTAAAGATCAAATGGCAATGGGTACTGGGAGCAGTATTGGTTACTCTTTTATCTGTCTTTTTGTCAAATATGCTGATCGACAGCGTTAAAATCAGGCCACTTGTTCCGGTGCTTGTAGGAATTATTGCACTTGCTGTAATAACTCTCTTAGACAAGAATGATGAAGAAAACCGGAGCTGGACACTTGCCACCTGGGATTTCGCAAAGCAGATATTGCCTTTGCTGGCAATAGGTGTTGTTACAGCAGGATTTCTACTTGGCTCCACTCATGACGGGAAGACAATTGCCGGGATTATTCCCAACGAATGGATATCTGCTCTGGTAGGTGGTAATTCAATATTTTCCAACTTCTTTGCATCGGTTGTAGGAGCTTTCATGTATTTTGCCACATTAACCGAGGTACCAATACTCCAGGGTCTGATCGCCTCAGGTATGGGAAAAGGACCTGCACTTGCTCTTTTACTGGCAGGACCCTCACTTTCATTACCAAATATGCTTGTAATACGGGGAATTCTGGGTAATCATAAAACAGCTGTTTATGTAAGTCTTGTAATTGTAATGGCCACAGGTTCAGGACTTATTTACGGTTCAATCTTTTAGTAACTTTTGTAGAACCGGGTTCGGTCCGCTGTATCCCCTGTCAGCAGATGCAACCTGTAATGAAGTCAATAGAACAAAAATATGGCACACAGGTAAAGGTGGTTTTTCATGATGTCTGGACGGAAGCAGGGGCGCCATATGGGAAAAAGTACGGCATCGAAGCAATTCCCACCCAGGTATTTCTTGACGAAACAGGTAAGGAATATTTCAGGCATGTAGGATTTTTTCCTGAAGAAGAACTTATTAAGGTGCTTAATCAAAAAGGAGTTAAATAAATTTTTTAAATAAATTCAAAGTGAAGCTGTTATCCGTCATCACTGCTTTGTTTCTGTTTTTCTCATTAATGGCCGACAGGCGAAAAACATGGAATGGAATTGTTAAGGGTATGACCATGTTCCTGAAACTTCTTCCCATGCTAATGCTGATGCTGGCTCTGGTAAGTATTGTACTTTTTCTTATCCCTAATGAGACTCTTGTTAATTACATGGGTAAAGGGTCAGGTGTTAAAGGCTGGTTTACAGCAGCAGCGCTTGGCTCAATTGCCCTGATACCCGGGTTTATCGCTTATCCGCTTTGCGGAATACTTATTAAAAGTGGTGTAGCATATTCAATAATAGTTGTTTTCATAACAACCCTTATGATGACAGGCTTCCTTACTCTGCCTGTGGAAGCAAAGTTTTTCGGGTGGAAAGTAAGTTTGATAAGGAACCTGATCAGCCTTGCTGCGGCGTTATTTATCGGATTTATTATGGGATTTTTCTTATGAAAAAGCTGAAGAAATATTTTGCCCCCATTGTTTTTCTGATACTGATCGGATTATCATATTTATTTGATTTTGCCGCCGGGGAGAAGATAGGACTAAATTTCTGGATGTTCTTCAAAGAGATGATCCTCTTCCTGCCTGTGATGTTCATCCTGATCGGACTTTTTGATGTTTGGGTTCCCCGCGAAAGAATTGAAAAACATATTGGTAAGGACTCAGGGTGGAAAGGCACCGGACTTGTTATCCTTCTGGCTACACTCCAGGCCGGACCTCTTTATGGTGCTTTCCCCTTTGCTTATATTCTTTGGAAGAAAGGATGTTCAATACGAAATGTATTCATTTACCTGGGTGCTTTTGCGACAATTAAAATCCCTATGATAACATTTGAGATCGGATTCCTGGGCTTGAAGTTTTCCCTGCTCCGCACTCTGATAACCTTACCTGTTTTCATATTGATAGGGTATTTTATGGAATGGTATTTAAAAGATAAGGATTTTGAAGTTAAACAACCATAAACTGAATCCAATGAAAAACTATAATCTTCAGGAAATTCTTGATAGAATGGATAAAAAGCCATTGAATAAAGAAGTTTTCTGTACTACAGATCATTTGAAAGCACAGGTTATGCATCTGGAAGCAGGTAACACTATCCCTCCCTGCAAAATGGATAATGATGTTCTCTTTTATTTTTTAACAGGTGAAGGAACAATTACTGTTGATAATGAAACAATCAGGATTATATCGGGTGATTGCGTGGTTGTACCCCATCAGGCTGAATCGAGAAGCATCCATGCTGAAACAGATTTAGAGATACTGGCTGTGCAGGGACTAAAATAAAAATAATTCCGGATTATGCCAGCCTGAAAAAAACAAAAATCTTAATAAAAACTTAGCTTTGTATTTATATCATCCTAATAATCATGACTCATCTGTCTGGTATTATAATAAAGATCCATTTTCCTCAGCGGGACATTCATATGAAGCCGGAATTTGAATATAACGGTGAAAAATTCAGGAATTAACATTTAACAAATGGCTAAAGCAAATAAATTTGGTGTATTCGGGGGAGTCTTCACACCTTCCATTCTTACTATTCTCGGAGTCATCATGTATCTCAGGCTGCCCTGGATTGTCGGACAGGCAGGACTCCTGGCAACTCTGGGCATAATACTGGTTGCACACATCATATCGGGAAGCACAGGACTGAGCGTAGCGTCAATCGCTACCGATAAAAGAGTTGAAGCTGGCGGAACCTATTACATTATCTCCCGCAGTCTTGGACTGCCCATCGGAGGTACCCTGGGATGGGCTTTGTTCGTAGGTTTATCCTTTAGCGTAAGCTTATATTTAATAGGATTTGCCGAGGTTTTCCTGGGATATTTCGGATTTGAAGTGAATTTAACCACCATACGCATTACCGGCTCAATTATTCTATTTGTTGTCACCGTCGTTACATTTATCAGCACATCACTGGCTATAAAAACACAGTACATAATCCTCACGATCATGGTGCTTTCGCTTTTGTCAGTATTTTTCGGCAATCACGACTATTTCCCTGTCGTATCGCAAATAGGAAACCTGCCCGACTCGCTCCCCTGGATCGCCCTGTTTGCCATTTTCTTTCCTGCGGTCACCGGTTTTGAGGCAGGTGTTTCAATGTCGGGAGATCTGGAGAACCCAAGGAAAGCCATCCCTCTGGGAACAATTTCAGCAATTCTTGTCGGGTTGGCTATATATACAGGACTGGCTTTCTTTTTATCATATACAGTAAGCAGAGACTTACTGGTGAACGATCCCAATGTGCTTTTCAAAATATCATGGATTCCTCAGCTTGTGATAGCCGGAATCCTTGGTGCAACTCTCTCATCGGCTCTTGGAAGTATTTTGGGTGCACCCCGTATCATGCAGGCTTTGGGCAAAGACCGTATATCCCCGTTCTTTTTCAGCAAAGGATTTGGCGCATCTAATGAACCACGCAATGCACTTATGCTTACATTCTTTATTGCACAGGCAGGTATTCTCATTGGTGATCTAAATGTAATTGCCCGTATCGTAACTATTTTTTTCATAATCACCTATGGCTTTCTAAACATCACTTATACAGTCGAAAGCTGGGTAAGCAGCGATTTCAGGCCATCGTTCAAAATTCCCCGTTTTGTGAGTATAATCGGAGCAATTGCCTGCATAGTAGTTATGATACAATTAGACATTCTGGCTTTGGCAGGTGCATCACTGGTACTGTTGGCTCTCTTCTTTTATCTTAAGAACAAAGAACTCCGTCTTCAGACCGGTGACACAAGATCAAGTATCTGGCTCTCTCTTGTAAAAACCGGATTATTGAAACTTGCAAAGACTGAAACAGCAGGCAGAAACTGGCGTCCCAATGTGATTTTATTCAGCGGAGGTGCTCATAACAGGCCGCACCTGATTGAAATAGCCAAAACTCTTGTCGGCAAACTGGGCATATTCACCAATTTCGAACTTATTGAACAAGCCGACGAAACGCTCCTGTTCGACAGAACAGCTAAAGTCAGCAGGGAGACAATAGGTGATTATAAAGATATAGTTACCCGTAAACATGTTTGCCGCGATGTTTACGAAGGAATAGCAATGATAAGCCGTGTTTATGGTTTTTCAGGTTTTGAGCCAAATACAATCCTTATGGGATGGGCCAAAAACACCAGTGAAACTCAGAAACTGGAAAAACTCCTGGTCACCCTTAACAGACTTGGCTACAATCTCACATTTTTAAACTATGATAATGATGCCGGTTTTGGTAAATATAAACGAATAGACTTCTGGTGGAGCGGAAAAGGTCGAAACCTTGCTCTCGCCCTGCATCTTATTCGTTTCATAACAGTTACACCTGAATGGAGAAACGCAGAGATAAGAATCCTTGCCATTGATCCTAACGGCAGGAATCTGGAAAAATATCATTCAATTCTTGGCCAGACACTTGATAATTACAGGATCCGTGCAAATATTAAAGTAATTAATAATGTTGAAAAAATAAACGAAAAAGATCTTATAAGTACAGAGTCATCCGGCACTGATTTAACAATCGCAGAACTTCCGGGTTTTGCGGAAAATAAATCCGACACTATTGTAAGCTATGCAAATGAATTAACAGGGAAACTGAAATCGTGCCTGCTGATACATGCATCATCGACTTTTGAAGAAATAAATGTCAGCCCCCAAAGCTCCCTGCAAAATCCTGATAACCCTGTTATTAATCATATAAATATCCAGGGTAAATCGATTCTGAAAGAACTTCCTTTCTCAAAAACTGATATTATTAATAATGAGGCTTACAACCTGGCACAACAGTTTAATAAACATTTTAACACTTTAATCGGGAGTTCGCTGCTTGACATTCCTGAAGGTCGCAACAGCTTTCTGAATCACTTAAAAGAGTCTGCCGGGAAAATTGCAGAAAAGATAATAGCTGCAAATAATATTGAAAACCCTCAGAAAAGAGAGTGGGAGTATTTAACAATTCTGATTGATTATTCATTTCAGGCGCAAAAACAACTTGAAGCTTATATAGCGAACTCCCTGCCGGATGAAAAAGAAAAAATTCAAAAAGGGTTTTCACTCTTCATCACTGAAATCGATAAATCACTAAACTTACTCCCCAGGTACATAAGGCTGAAGTATAGCAAAGAAGATTATCTGAATCTAAAACCTGTCAGTCTTGCAGGCAAATCAGATAAGGGCATCAAAATTCTTCTGCTAAGCACTTTCAGAAAAAAAATTAATTACAAAATAAAGCTGCACCCTGCAGCAAGGTATTATCTCTATTACAAACAGCTTTCGTATTTAATGCAGTTTTATAAAGACTTTTCTGCCCAAACCATATCCGCATTTGCAGGATTTAAGGAAATTATTACCCTTAATTACGAGATGATTGAAAACACACAGTCGAATAAATTCTCCGGTACAGAAATACCTGCTGCAGAGAATAATATTAAGGATATCGCTGAAGAATTAATCTCAAAAAATAATGATTTTGTGAACAGTCAAAGTCAGGGTATGTTCGACAAACTCACAGCCGACATGGAAAGTTTCATTAAGATTATCGAAAGCCCACAGGCCAATTACTTAAGCCGGAAATTCACATCCTTTCATAAAAAGAGTACTTACCTTGAGGATCAGCTGTCTCAGTTCCCTGATCAATGGGCGCATTTCATGAATGATCATGTTAACAGATCGTATATTGATTTTATGGTTACCACACTTAAATACAGGTTGCTGTTAAAAATTCAAAAAGCACATCAGGATTTTGAAATGCTTGTTGAAAGGGCTATCCTTAAAGACCTGATGTCACTGAAGGATCAGGTTAAATCTATATCTGAAAAGAATGAAACGGGTAAAGATAAAAGCATCCCGTTTTCTGAAGAATCAATACTGTTAACATACACCGAGGATATTTTCAACAACCTTATAAAAGAAATTCATTCTACAGTGGCTGATCTCCCGGAAAGTGTTGTTATCACCGGAAATATCTCTTTGGCTGAAGTTCCCTTTGAGAAGGTCGAAAACTTAGATGAATATATTGTTTCCGTTCGCAAGACTGCCGATTTTTATATCAGCAATGAACTATGCGATCAGGTCAGAAAGCAATCAATGGATGTCAGGCAACAACTATTAAACTCAATTTCAACCATAAAGGATCTGATCAGACTGACGAGCTTCAATATAAATCAGGAAAAATACACTCTTGCTGATGACGCCGAAAATGAAAAATCACTTGAGCAAAATAGGATATTATCAGAATCCATTCTGCAAAGCATTATAAAGGAAGAAGATAAGTTATTCAGGATACATAAGGACCTTAAAGCTGGTTTCTCTGATGCCTTAAAAAATGCTTTGGAACCATTGTCTTCAGTTGTAATTATCAAGACTTCGATCAATCTTAACAAAAAGATCAGGGATACTGAAAAACGCAGGTTTGCCAACTGGTTGCAAAAAGCCAGGGTTATTGTCAGTAATAGCGTAATAAGTCAACTGGTAAAATTACTTTACAGCAAAAGCGAAGGACTACTGTGGGCCGGACGGCTTGAGCAATCACGCGAGAAGAGTCTTCTTTTCCCCGGCGAACCTATTATTAAGGTGCTTGAAGAGATATCTCCCGATAGAACAATGATGCAACAATTACCTTTTTACTATGCAAACCTGTTTTCAGGGAAATCAAGCCTGAGTGAAGGTCTCTGGGTAGGAATGGAGGAAGAAATTGAAAAAGGCAGCAAAGCCATTAAAAAGTTCCTTTCGGGCACTCCCGGGATGATAATCATCACAGGCGAAAGGAGCTCCGGCAAATCGAGCCTCAGCAAGCATATTGCCAGCCTTCACTTCGAAAAACAAAACACTTTCATTGTTAAAGCTCCAAAAGAAAGCATTCCGGATATAAAACTCTTTGAACAGAAATTACTTAATGCTCTTGGAGGAAATGAAAGTCTGGAATTCAGCATGGATATGCTGCCTCCCGGAAGCGTAATTATCATAGACGACCTTGAGCTCTGGTGGCAACGAAAACCATCAGGCACTCAGGTAGTGGATAAGATCATTTCACTTTTACAGGAGTACTCACATAAAGTATTGTTCATAGTTAATGTAAATAAATTCGCGCTGAAAATCATCAATCAATTATGTTCAATAAACAGTTGGGCCATCGACCTTGTGTTTTGTCAGCCTCTGAATGCACACGAAATAAAAGAACTTATTCTTATCCGTCATAAGGCTGGGGGTATGGATTTTATTCTGAACAAGAAGCACGAAAAGGAAATGACAAATCTCGATTATGCCCGCCTGTTCAACAGCTTCTTTAATTTATCATCGGGAAACCCGGGCTACGCTCTGAATTTATGGCTGGCTGGCATAAAAAAGATAACAGGCAACACCCTGATCATGGATAAACCATCAGATAAAGCGGTTAGCTTTCCTGAGAATCTGCCAAAGGATGAAATTATTTATATATTGCAATTCATTCTGCATCGCCGGTTCTCGCTCGGCAGCCTTACTGAGTTGCTTCAAAGCGACTTTGAAAGTACTGATAAAATCGTTCGTATCCTGCTGCAGAAGGGAATCGTTATAGAGAAATTCCCCGAAGTATTCGCTTTAAACCCGGCACTGGAGATACTTCTTGTTAAAAAACTAAAAAGTCTTGAACTACTATGAAATATTTAAAAATACTGGCCATAGCACTTGCTCTTTTTCTTTTTCTGCGCCTGGTTTCCTCCTTTGTTCCCGTCCTGATTAGCAATAAGAAGATCAGAATGGCATTTCGAAGGATTTTTCCGGTTATTGAAATGCTTATGTGGATATCCTATATTTTCTGGGCTTCGCATCAGATGTTTTACCATCTGCCTGTTTATAATCTTCTGACAGGAAGCATGATTATTGTAATTACAGCAATATTCGGGTGGTATTTACTGCGTGATTTCATTTCAGGAATAATACTTAAGGCTGAAAACGGATTTGAACCCGGACAAAGGATCATATCTTCCGAAGCCTCAGGAACTATTAAGAAATCAGGCTACCGCTGTATTGAAGTTATAACCAGTGAAGGAGAATATGTTAAAATACCCTATAGCAGACTAAGTCCTCTGAATATTACAAGGCCCGCCGATGCAGGCAGATGGGTTGAACACGTTGTCAAATTCAAAATCTCATCCAGGTACGAGTCCGAAAAAATCAGGAAGGTGCTTGAGAACCGCATACTTGAAATGCCCTGGATCGTTCCGGGCGAAAATTTCAAATTTACAATCACCCGTGATGAAACGGAAAACTACATTGTGGTAATACACATTCACTCCCTGAGCCCCGAAATGGCAATAAAAACGGAAGAGACCCTGCAGGTTTTTGTACGGGAAGTGTTTATGTAACAAAAAACAAACTGAAATTAAAATCCCACTTATGAATAATATTGACGAACTCCTAATCTGGCTAAAAGAGACCTGGAATATCGAACTGTTCCATCTGGCAGAAAATTCAATAACAATCAAGACACTCATTTTAATTATCCTTTCACTTTTTCTGCTGCTTTTTATTTCATCGCTGATAAGTAAGTTATTGGTTAAAAAAAATTTCCCAAGGTATAATATCGATATCGGTATCAGCCAGTCGATAGCAACAATTGTCCGTTATATTCTTGTGGTTATAGGTCTGATAATCATCTTTCAGACATCAGGTATTAATCTGAGCGCGCCGGGTCTGTTGGTTGGAGCGCTCGGAGTAGGTATGGTATGGACATCTGAAGTCAGGATTTGAAAAATGACGTTGACAGTAAAAATTTAAAACAAATTTATATTCTAATTAAATTTAAGAGCTATGAAAATCATTAATGTATCAGCAATGGAGATCCTCGATTCAAGAGGCAACCCGACTGTCGAAGCAACTGTTACTCTGGAAGACGGAACAAGATCAAGGGCAATGGTCCCCAGCGGAGCCTCAACCGGCGAACGCGAAGCATGTGAACTGCGCGATGGAAATAAGAAGAGATACGGAGGAAAAGGCGTTTTGAAAGCTGTTGAAAATGTAAATAAAATCATTGCTAAAGAGATAACCGGAAAGGAATTAAGTAGCCAGCGTGAACTTGACTACCGCATGATTGAACTCGACGGAACTCCCAATAAGTCAAAACTGGGAGCAAATTCAATTCTTTCCGTTTCAATGGCCTATGCGCGGGCAGAAGCTGAAAGCGCCGGAATTCCACTTTACCAGTATCTGGGTGGAAGTAATGCTCATTTGCTTCCTGTTCCATGTTTGAATATTATTAACGGAGGCAAGCATGCCGACAATAATGTTGATTTTCAGGAATTTATGATTGCTCCTCATTCGGCTGCAACATTCACTGAAGCTATCCGTATGGGCGTTGAAGTATTTCATACCCTCAAATCAGTTCTGAAGGCAAAAGGATATAGTACAGGCGTTGGCGATGAAGGAGGCTTTGCTCCTAACCTTAAATCGAATGATGAAGCTGTTGATGTTATCCTCGAAGCCATTACCAAAGCCGGCTATAAACCCGGAGACGATGTCAGTATATGCCTCGACCCTGCCGCCAGCGAAATGTGGGAAAAGGGCAAATATAAACTGTTTAAAAGTACAGGTAAACTGATCTCCAGCGACGACATGGTAAAACTATGGACAAAGTGGGTAAAAGATTACCCGATTGTACTTATCGAAGACGGTCTTGCTGAAAACGACTGGAAAGGGTGGAAAAATATGACAGATACTCTCGGTAAAAAGATTGAAATAGTCGGAGATGATCTGTTTTGCACCAATAAAGCCATCCTTGCCGAAGGTATCGCCAAAGGTGTTGCTAACTCTGTCCTGATTAAACTTAACCAGATTGGAACAGTTACTGAAACCCTTGAAACAATTGAACTGGCTTACAGGAATAATTACAATGCATTTGTGTCGCATCGAAGCGGTGAAACACCCGACAGTTTTATTGCTGACCTCACGGTAGCTGTAAATGCCGGACATTTAAAAACCGGTAGCGGATGCCGTGGTGAGAGGATTGAGAAATTCAATCAGCTCATGCGTATTGAGCACGAACTGGGTAAGTATGCAAAATTTGCCGGGAAAAAGGCATTTAAAAATGCCTAGGGCCTGATCTTCTCAAATAATCCCAGGAGCTTAGTATTATATATCTCAGCTATCTGCGATTCATGTTCTCCGATGGGTTTAACCGGAATGAGGTCAATTACCTCTTCCGGTTTCATTTCTGATGTGTACATTAAATTGATGGCAGCCAGCAGGGTTTGATGCACAGCTTCTTCCGATTCAGATTTTGTAAGTCCTGTTTGTATGCCTATCTCCTCCATATACTTCCACTGAAACCAGAAATAAGTTGGCAGCATGGCAGAGACAATAGCGTAGCTTTCAAGTTTCTCCTCGGCAACCTCAAAAGTATGACCCATGGTTTTCAGAAGATCCATTACGGAATTCTTCTCCTCCCGGTTAAAATCAGTGGAGAAGCATACCGGATTAAAACCGTCATTTATATATGAAGTGGCATTGGGGATTAGCCTTGCAATGTTTTTAACCTGTCCAAGCTTTAATGATATCTTTGCAATGTTGATCTTTGGTGCAAGTGAGATAACAGTCGCACTGCTTTTGAAATTATTCTTCAACTGTTCAAGAGTATCCATAATCACCGGAGGATGAAGTGATATGAAAACTATATCCTGTGCTGCTGCAACTGAAGCACTCTCAACAGAGATAAAAGGATAAATGCTTTTCAGTCTGGAAGTAACTTCGCTGTTCGTGTCAGTAACAACAGAATTGAATTTCACATTCTTGTTACTGAATGCCTGCAGAAGTATTTTTGTAATTCTTCCGCCTCCTATAAAACCGATTGAGTGTTTCATACTTCATGTTATTATGGTTAAACTCTTATGTTTTATTACTTAGCTTCAGGATTTAGTTTATTGAACTGATCATTAATAAAATAAATAATTGAAGTCAGTATGCTTAAAACAATTGACAAATCAAATATCGTATAAGCAATTCTGACAATCTGGTAAATCAGATCAAATTTAATCATCATAAATAAACCAGAAACAACAGACAGAATTAAAAACAATGCCTGCATTTTGATTATCATTGAACCTGAAGGATACTCTTTCTTCATCCTGGCCCAGGTATATGCTCCTGCAATAATTGCAAGAAATGTTATGAAGAAATGATTTGAATCAAGTACCGGCCTGTCGGGCAAAACATAGCTGTTTACATCCGGTTTAAGATAAACAAACGCTAATCCGGAAATAAGTAAACCATAAACAATAAGCAGTAGTTTTGAGTTTATAATAAAATAGGTATTCTTTCTGCTTTCATAAGCTGCAAGCGATAATATTATCACTATAAGCAGAAAGATTATGGCCGGATATAAAAATGATTTAACAACCTGCTCCCTGAAAGCTGATAAACCTACCATAAATCCACTCATATTCAGCCTTTTATATTGAGGTTCCATTAGCAGATTTCCATCATCGCTGAAGGGATACTTAACAATCTGAGCATAAAACATATCAGATCTGAAAGAATGGCAATCCGTACATCCGTTTGTTCCAAGTCCTGCTTTCGCAGGAAATACATCATGACTGTATTTGTACACTGATGCATAAGGTGATGATTCCCATGTCTCCTTTTCCAGGATCTTATATTCTTTCCCGTTAAGGTACATCCTGTCATTATTCACCCAGACTATCCTTTTTCCGGTCAGATCATAACCTATATCCGCCATGCAGGCTGTTACCGAATTTATAAATGCATCAACCTCCTCAGGGGTATTGACTTCGGGTATGGTATCAGAGTTGTTGTCGGTGATTTTTGCAAGCTCAGGATATTTCGATCTATCTTTTTTGTGAGCCATCCACATACCATAAATATCCTTCATATTAGGCTGATGTAATCCCTTCTGCCCTTCGGTATAGATTGCGGGCCATGCACTGTGAACGGCATTAACCGGGAAAATCTGACCCTTGTATTTGGCATACCGGGGTATGAAAGGATCTGTCGGCTGGTCTTTTGCCGTGAACATGCTCAGTTCACCGTAATGGTTCCAGTAATTCATGTTCTGATCGTAAAATGTCCAGATATATTTCGGAGGCGGCGAGATTTTTGTGCCCGGATTAAAGACATCACTTACCTGCACCAGGGCTGATTTGACTTTTCTTTCAGGAATATGGCATGTCTGGCACGAGAGTTTATCAAGATGCAGATCCGGAAGCCATAAATGTTTTGCAATGGGAGCATTAAGGTAACCTGTTGTATGGCAATCATTGCAGGTACGTATTGTGTTATCAAGATCATCACGTACACGACCCGAAGGATCATCGCCCTTCCCGAACTGATGAACCTCTTTTCCTTTTATTCTCTTATCAGTTGCCATTGATCCGGCAACATGGCAATCAACACATTTAATACCTCTTGCGATGTGAACATCAGTATATTCCGTAAATGATGCTCCCCGTTTTTTCCATTGTGGCTTTGAGTGGCAGTTAAGACAGGTCTCATTCCTTGGTTCTCTCACAAGGTGCATTGAAACCTTGCCATCAGCTCCAAATTTTGCAATATTATATTTCACTTTAAGGTCAACCGTATCTTTAACTGAACCCTCCACCATTGCCAATCCCGATCCAACAGTTGCCATCCACCTGAAATTGAATTTTGTAAGGTGTTCATTCCTGGTCTTATAGTCATATTCAGGAAGATGGCAAAGATTACAATCTGCTTCGATCACACCCGACCGGTTCCAGTGAGCCTGGAAATAATCACCGTCAAAATTATTTTCACCACCTGCGGTATATTTCAGAGAGTCCATATGTTTATCATATCTGAAACCTTCTCTGTCATATTCAAGAGAACCTCCACCGGGATGGCATGTACCACATCCATTTGTAATAAAGGTGAAGGAAGTCATATCCATCTCTTTTACAGAAGTATTGGATTTCTTCGACAGATAGCTATAAAGAGGTGCCGGTGAACACCAATTGCCTCCGTAATTACCCGGTGTTGAAACCCATTGATACCTTTCAGCATAAGTGCCGGTTGCAATCTCATCCTTCCCCTGCTGGAAATGGAACCCTTCGGTAATCTTATTATAATCGTGGCATTTTCCGCATGTCTGCTTCGGAGAATAAGGTTTTTCAGCATTGACATTATGCACGGGGTCAATTATGTTACCATCTTCATCGTAAAGGAAGAATGGAGGGCATACACCTGCTTGAGTAATTAATTCACGCTGAAGAGAAGGTGTTTTCCTGTTTTTACCTCTGTTACCGGTAAGCGATACAAGTATCAGAACTACAAATACAAATATAAACAGTAGAACCAGGTTTATATTTTTCATGTTTTATAGATTTAATACTATTCGACATTCTCATATTTAACTATCCCCATCTTTGTAAACTCTTTGAAATATTTCCTTACAAGTTTCCAGTTATCAAAGTTGATACAATACTGAACTTTTGGTAGTTCAATGCTCCCCTGAATCAATCCCGCTTTTTTAAGTTCCGTCAGGTGTTGTGATACCGTTGAGTCAGCCAGAGGCAGTTCATTTGATATCTCCGTGAAACAGCATGTCTCAAGTGAAGCAAGATGTTTCAAAATAGCTATCCGTGCCGGGTGCGATATCGCTTTGGCAAACCTCGCCAGTTTCATATCGTCGTCACTGAAACCGTTACTTTTTGCTGAAGCCATGGCATGATAAGATAAATAAGACAATTGCTCCCTGTCGCAGTAAATTTAACAGAAATCAGGGTCAATTCGTAAAATTACGAATCAGGAATGTAAAAAACAAGAAAAATGAGATTTATTGAACAGGCTGATCAATCAGTTTTTCACGCAGCGGACCGAGTATTTATCGCTTTTTGCAGTTCCCTCTATATCATCAATATCTGCCTTTCTTGAAATATCAGTTACAGGCATTTTGTCTATTATAAGATAGCTGAAATACTCTGCGCTGTTCTTATCATAATCGGTTGATGTCCAGTAGTAGCCACTTTCATCTATTTCGGAAAAGGTCCCCTCATGATCCTGCATACCTCCGAGTTGTATTTCGATTGAAGGGTAGCCCGGCGAAGAATTTCTCCATGAATCATGATGCTGAAAATGGTCAGAAAGGTCCCTGAATTCAGTCCCGGATGGAAGATGCCAGTCTGAAGGACAGACCTTAACAGCGGCTTTCCACTCATACAAAACACCATAAACCCGTGCATTGTTGGAATCGTTATCGTAATATACCGATCCCTGTTTTGGCATATACCTCAGGTTTTCTGCCATCCATGTCGTTCCATTTATGGTAACTGTCCGGTAAACAGTTCCATCTCTCTTATCTGTGAATTTGTCCTGACCTGAAGCAATTGTAATTGTTACAAGCAATATCCCTGCAAATAATATCTTTTTCATATTTATAATTGTTACGGAAAATAGTGAATCACAGAATACTTATCAAAAATTATTCCATTTGTAATTAATCATCGCAAAAATAAGTTATCAGCAATAATTAAACGGTTAATAACTATAAATGTTATTAACCGGAGAATTTATTAAATCAATATCTGGCATTAAACGGGGATTATTTTATCATACGGTCTGCTGATAAAGCAAAGTCTTAAGGAAAATAACTACCTTTGAACCCGCTTTTTAACCGGTTTAACAGAAGAAAATTTTAATGTCAGACAAGAATGAACTGAGGCCTTACGGAGAGAAACAGACTCTGTTTGACAGGCGGTATCTGGAGATGGCTCTGATATGGGCACAGAATTCATATTGCATCAGAAGACAGGTTGGAGCACTTATTGTCAGGGAAAAGATGATAATATCCGATGGCTATAACGGAACTCCTGCCGGTTTCGAAAATGTATGTGAGGATGAGAATAATATTACAAAACCCTATGTTCTTCATGCCGAAGCTAATGCCATAACCAAGGTTGCAAAATCGAATAACTCCAGTGAAGGTTCAACGCTTTATGTTACCACCTCGCCATGCATGGAGTGCGCAAAATTGATTATCCAGTCAGGGATAAAAAGAGTGGTATACTGCAACCGCTATCATAAAACTGACGGCCTTGAGCTTCTGAAACGGGCCGGAATTGAACTGGTTTTTATTGATCCTGAAAAAAACATTTATGAATTACAATAATCCTAACAGGAATATCTTTCTTCCTGTATCCCTTGCCCTTGCTATTGCTGTGGGTATTCTTATTGGTAAAATACTGCCTTCAGATCCCGATCTTCAGTATCACTCCAGCATAAAATCAAGAAATGACAAGATCAGCAACATTTTAAATATCATTGAAGAAAAATATGTTGATACTGTTAACAGGAACGAACTTTCAGAAAGTGCCATTCCGGCAATTCTGAAGAAACTCGATCCCCATTCGATTTACATTCCTGCAAAGGATCTTGCAAGGGCAAATGAACCGTTACAGGGTAATTTCGAAGGAATTGGCATATCCTTCAACATGTTTACTGATACAATACTTGTAATCAGCACTATCCCGGGCGGGCCATCGGAAAAGCAAGGTCTTCTGCCCCTCGACAAAATCATTTATGTGAATGATTCGCTGGTAGCCGGAAAGAAAATTGCCGATGAAGATGTCATGAGATTGCTTAAAGGTCCGAAAGGAACCGTAGTAAGGATAAAAATACTCAGAACCGGTCATAAAGAGCTACTCCCATTTGAGATTACCCGCGATAAAATACCTATTTACAGTGTGGATGTCAATTATATGGTGAATAACCAGACCGGATACATAAGGATAACCTCCTTTGCAGTAACTACCTATGATGAGTTCATGAACGGCATCCTGGAGCTAAGGAGCAAAGGGATGAAGAATCTGATTCTGGACCTAAGGGGTAACTCGGGCGGAGTAATGGAGGCTGCAATAAGGATAGCAAATGAGTTTCTTGCTAAAGATCAGCTCATTGTTTACACCCTTGGAAGGTCACAGCCACGGAATGAAGCCAGGGCGAACAGCAAGGGTATTTTTCAGAACGGAGACCTGGTTATACTTATAGATGAATGGAGTGCCTCTGCCAGCGAGATTCTTGCAGGTGCCATACAGGACAATGACCGCGGTACAATAATCGGCAGACGCTCATTCGGAAAAGGACTGGTCCAGGAACCTGTGTCATTTTCCGATGGCTCTGGAATGAGGCTGACTATTGCCCGTTACTATACTCCAACCGGAAGATCTATACAGAAACCATACAAGGATGGTTTTGATAAATATTACGATGATCTTAATGAGAGATATATTCATGGTGAATTTGACGTATCCGATAGCATTCAGTTTTCTGATTCCCTGAAATTTACAACATCAGGCGGCAGAATAGTATATGGAGGCGGAGGGATAATGCCTGATAAGTTCGTTCCCGTTGATACAACTATGGTATCGCCTTATCTGGCCAAAGTACGTGCGCTTATATACAGGTTTGCTCTGAAATATACTGAGAACAACAATGTACAGCTTAAAAGGTATACGGAAGCAGATGAGATGGAAAAATATCTTGATAAGCAAGCCCTCCTGGATCAGTTTGTTGTGTTTGCAGAAAACAATAATGTCAAAAGGGATCCTGCAGGATTAAAGACCTCAGGAAAAATAATTCATACCCAGCTGAAAGCTTATATTGCCCGCAATGTATTAGATAACAAGGGATTCTATCCAATCTGGGAAGAGATTGATACTACTCTCAAATATGCGATAGAGTATCTTGAGAAATAATTTTTCCATCTTCAAACGGAAGATACATGTCATTAATTTATTAGATTTGCGCAGATAGCTAATTGCACAATGTGTATTTCTTCACATTTTTTTGTTGCCGGTTATGATAATTAGCATCTCAGATTTAAAAATTTATCAGGAGATAAAAAGTAGCTTTGATTATCATCCCTGATCTTTAAACACTCTAAATATTTCACAACCAATGAGTAAAGTTCTGTTTGCTTCAATTTCGAAAAAATTCGTGATGGCTCTTGCAGGATTGTTCCTGCTTACATTTCTGCCAGTACATCTTATTATCAACTTAATGCTCTTAAAGAGCGATCCGGCCTCCTTTAATGAAGCAGCTCATTTCATGGCCACATTTCCTCCGGTTAAAATATTTGAGGTTGTGCTGATAGCATCAATACTGATCCATGTTACATATGGCATTTACCTTCAGATATCAAACTGGCTGGTCAGGCCTGTAGGATATGTCAGCGGGAACAAATCAGAGACATCATTCTTTTCGAGATTCATGATCTGGACCGGAGCTACTGTGCTTACATTCCTTGTACTCCACTTCTTCAACTTCTACTTTGTGAAGCTTGGACTTGTGGATGGTGATCCTGAAGATTTCTATTCCATGGCTCATAATCTTTTCAAAATACCTGCTTACAATTATATTTATCTTTCCTGCTTCATCCTCCTGGGCTTTCACCTGTTTCATGCATTCTCATCGGCTTTTCAGACTCTTGGTCTAAACCACAGGATTTGGACTCCGGTTGTAAAGAAAGTTGCATTGTTTTATGCGATACTTATACCTGCAGGATTTGGTTTAATTTCAGTCACTTTATGGCTTTTCAGATAGATCAGAAGAAAATCTACAAAATATGGGAAAACTTAATTCAAAAATACCGGAAGGTCCTCTTGCTCAGAAATGGACAAGCTACAAAGCTTCGGTAAAGCTGGTTAATCCGGCAAATAAAAAGAAGCTTGAGATAATTGTCATCGGCACCGGACTCTCAGGAGCAGGTGCCTCATCGGCTCTCGGGGAACTCGGATACAGTGTTAAAACTTTCTGTTACCAGGATTCTCCCCGCAGGGCACATTCTGTAGCAGCACAGGGCGGAATTAATGCAGCTAAGAATTACCAGAGTGACGGCGACAGTATTTATCGCCTTTTCTATGATATGATTAAGGGTGGTGACTTCAGGGCACGTGAAGCAAATGTTTACCGGGCTGCAGAAGTGAGCAATCAGGTTATTGATCACTATACAGCACTTGGTGTTCCTTTTGCACGTGATTACGGGGGAACACTTAATACCCGTTCATTTGGAGGGGTTCAGGTTTCAAGGACTTTTTATTCCAGCGGACAGACAGGCCAGCAATGTCTTTTGGGAACCTATTCATCTCTTAACAGACAGATAAAACAGGGAAATGTAAAAATGTTCCCGCGCCGTGAGATGCTTGATCTGGTCCTGATTGACGGCAAAGCACGAGGAATTATTGCCAGAAACCTCATCACCGGCGAAATAGAGAGACATGCTGCACATGCAGTTGTTCTGGCAACCGGAGGTTATGGTACAATATATTATTTGTCGACTCTGGCCGTTAACTCAAATGCATCGGCAGCATGGAAAGCTCATAAAAAAGGTGCATTTTTTGCAAATCCGAGTTTCGTACAGATACATCCTACATGTGTTCCCCAGCTTAATGAGTTCCAGGCGAAACTAACCCTTATGTCAGAATCTCTCCGCAATGACGGCCGTGTATGGGTTCCAAAAACCAAAGGTGATAAGAGGCCTGCAAATGCAATTCCTGAGGAAGAAAGAGATTATTACCTTGAACGCAGGTACCCCACTTTCGGCAATCTTGTACCAAGGGACGTTGCATCAAGGGCTGCCAAGGAGCGTTGTGATGCCGGGTATGGTTTAGGAGAAACCGGACTGGCTGTAAACCTTGACTTTAAGGATGCAATTAAAAAACAGGGGAAAAAGGCTATTGAGAATAAATACGGGAACCTTTTTGAAATGTATAAGAACATCACAGGTATCGACTCCTACGAAGAGCCTATGCGTATCTACCCTGCCGGCCATTATACAATGGGGGGTCTATGGGTCGATTATGAACTGATGACAACAATACCCGGACTATATGCAATCGGGGAAGCAAATTTCTCAGATCACGGCGCAAACCGGCTTGGTGCCAGTTCGCTGATGCAGACTTCAGGAGACGGTTACTTTATACTCCCGAATACAGTCAGCAATTACCTTTCTAACGAGATACGGGTTCCTAATATCTCAACAGATAGTCCTGAATTTGCAGAAACAGAAAAAGAAGTTGTTGAAAGACTTAAGAAACTTATCTCCATAAAAGGGAAGAAGACTGCTTCTTCTTTTCATAAGCGTCTTGGAAAGATAATGTGGGACTATTGCGGAATGATCAGAAACGAGGAAGGTCTTAAAAAAGCTCTTGTCCTTATAAAAGAGCTCAAGGATGAATTCTGGAGAGATCTGAAGGTTACCGGTGAATATACCGAACTTAACCAGGAACTTGAAAAGGCGGGCAGAGTAGCTGATTATTTTGAAGTTACAGAGCTCCTGGTAACTGATGCCCTGAACAGGAAAGAATCATGCGGAGCACATTTCAGGGAAGAGTATCAGACTCCGGATGGCGAGGCAAAACGCAATGATGAAGAGTATGCTTATGTAGCTGCCTGGGAATATGCCGGAGAGGATAATCCTCATATCCTTCACAAAGAAGAGCTGAAGTTTGAAGAGGTGGAGATGAAGGTACGAAGTTATAAATAAAAGGCGCAGGGCGCAGGGCACAGGGCGCAGGGTTAGGGCAAATCAGTCCTTTTTACTCTGAGCCCTGAGCTCTGAGCATTAAAAAAAGAAGTTCAGATCTAAATTAATTCAAAAACTCAATAAGCAAATGAAGCTGACTTTAAAGATATGGCGGCAGAAAAACGCACAGGTCAAAGGTAATTTTGAGACATATCGGATGGATAATGTATCCCCTGAAATGGCATTCCTTGAAATGCTCGATTCCCTTAACAAGAGGCTTGTTGAAGAGGATAAGGATCCTGTGGCTTTTGACCACGACTGCCGTGAAGGAATATGCGGTTCATGCGGAATGTATATAAACGGTCATCCTCACGGACCTGTTCCGGCAATAACAACATGCCATCTTTCAATGAGGTTTTTCAAAGATGGTGAAACTGTATGGATTGAACCATGGCGGGCAAAACCATTTCCTGTGATCAAAGATCTTATTGTCGACAGATCTGCTTTTGATAAAATCCAGATAGCGGGAGGTTATATTTCCGTCAATACAGGTTCAGCACCTGAAGCCAATAATATTCTTGTCCCAAAGAATGTTTCAGATGAGGCTTTCAATTCAGCTATTTGCATCGGCTGCGGAGCATGTGTTGCTGCATGCAAGAATGCATCAGCAATGTTGTTCGTATCAGCAAGAATTTCTCAGTTCGCCCTTCTGCCCCAGGGACGGATTGAAGCAAAAGCGAGAGTAAGAGCCATGGTTGATAAAATGGATGAAGTTGGTTTTGGCAGTTGTTCCAATACAGGTGCATGCGAGGCTGAATGCCCGAAGCAAATCAAGCTTACAAATATAGCAAGGATGAACAGGGAATTCTATAAAGCGTTCTGATCTGATCTATGGAACGCAAGAAATTTGTACAACTTTTTGCAGCAGGCAGCGGTGCAGTAATAGCCGGCTCTTTGCCGGAATCTCCGCAGTTTTTTAATAAACCTGCTCATCCGATTCAGAACACCGGCGGATTATCAGCAGATCTTGTAATTGCCGGTGGTGGGCTTGGAGGTTGCGCAGCAGCTCTGTCGGCACTTCGCAATAACCTTAAAGTGATCTTAACTGAAGAGACCGACTGGCCCGGAGGTCAGTTATCGCAACAGGGTGTACCACCCGATGAGCATCAGTGGATTGAAACCCACGGGGGTACACAACTTTACCGGAATTTCAGGACTCAGATCCGCCAGTACTATCTTCGCAATTATCCGCTTACAGAATCTGCCAGGGCAAATAAGTTCCTGAATCCCGGTGACGGTTCTGTATCAAGGTTATGCCACGAACCGGCAGCAGCTGTATCTGTATTGAACGAACTAATGGCACCATACATAAGTTCCGGAAGATTGATCCTTCTCATAAATCACAGGGTTATATCGGCCGACGTGGAAAGAGACAAAGTCCGTTCCCTTCGTGCAATAAGCCGGCTTTCAGGAAAAGAAATTACACTTTCAGCCCCATGGTTTATTGATGCAACCGAACTTGGTGATCTGCTTCCATTAACCGGAGCTGAATACGTTACCGGCACTGAATCAGTAAAAGATACAGGGGAATTGCATGCGCCGGAGAAAGCAGATCCTGAAAATAACCAGTCATTCACAGTATGCTTCGCAATAGATTATATTGAAGGAGAGGATCATACAATAGACAAACCGAAAGAATATGATTTCTGGAGAAATCATGTTCCTCCTCTCACTCCTCCATGGTCGGGAAAACTACTTGAGCTGCGTTATTCAACACCCTCCACGCTGGTTCCTAAAGATCTTGCCTTCAATCCTGCAGGAAATGATACATCACCACTGCTGAACCTCTGGAACTACAGACGCATTATCAATAAGAATAATTTCATCCCGAGAACCTACCGGGGAGATATAACTCTGGTCAACTGGCCGCAAAATGACTACATGCTCGGAAATATTATCACTCCGGACAAAGAACTGTTCAGAAAACATGTTGACAGAGCCAAACAGCTGAGCCTTTCACTTTTGTACTGGCTTCAGACTGAGGCTCCCCGGCCCGATAAAGGATACGGATGGAAAGGATTGCGCATTCGGCGTGATATTATGGGCACTGAGGACGGACTGGCCAAATACCCTTATGTCCGCGAGTCGCGGAGGATAAAACCTCTCTTCAGAATACTCGAAGAACATGTCGGGAGAGAAAACAGATCAATGGTAACCGGCATTAAAGAAAATATTAAGTCTGCTGAATTCTACGACAGTGTTGGTATTGGCTATTATCATATTGATCTCCACCCTTCATGCGCAGGAGACAATTATATTGATTTCCCTTCACTTCCTTTCCAGATACCACTTGGAGCGCTTATCCCTGAAAGGGTTGAAAACCTGATCCCTGCAAACAAGAATATAGGCACTACGCATATAACCAATGGCTGCTATCGTTTGCATCCGGTGGAATGGAGTATAGGAGAATCGGCCGGTATGCTGATTGCTTTTTCGTCAGACAAAAAAGTGCTGCCACGGTATGTCAGGGAGAATAAGACTCTTCTTGAGGAATTCCGGAAAATGATCCGGTCTCAGGGTATAGAAACAGAATGGCCGGAATAACCTTTGAATAAAAAATAATCAATATGAAAGCAGAATCAAAACAGATATTGTATGTTGTCTGGCTTTCAATTGTAGCATCAATCGGCGGTTTTCTCTTCGGTTATGATACTGCAGTTATTTCAGGGACAGTAAATCAGGTGGCAATTCAGTTCGGCATGAATGATGTTGCTACGGGATGGTATGTAGGATGCGCTCTTCTGGGCTCAATAGGAGGAGTAATGGTTGCCGGTTATCTCAGTGACCGCTTCGGGCGAAAGATCATTTTGCTTATGTCGGCTGTGTTATTTTTTGTTTCGGCATTCGGATGTATGATTTCAGCAGATGAGACACAATTAGTGATATATCGGATTATCGGGGGTATCGGAATCGGTGTTGCCTCTATCGTTTCTCCTTTATATATTGCTGAAGTATCTGTTCCCGCTTTCAGGGGAAGACTGGTGTCGATGTACCAGCTTGCGATAACGGTAGGTTTTCTTGGCGCTTACCTGGCTAATTATGGTCTGCAGCAATACTCCGAATCATTACTCGAAAATGGTGCAACATCAGGGTTGTATGGTAAAATTTTTGCCACGGAAGGCTGGAGAGCGATGCTTGGCATGGAGACTTTACCTGCACTTCTCTTTATGACAATCCTTTTCCTGATACCCGAAAGTCCCCGATGGCTGATCGTAAAAGGAAAAGAGAAAAGTGCCTTTATCATCCTGGGCAGAATCTTCGGCGAAGTTGAAGCAGGCAACCAGATCAATAACGTCAAACACCTTATTGAATCTGAAACTGTAACTAACTGGCGCATGCTTTTGGAGCCGGGTTTCAGAATGGCGATGTTTATCGGAGTTGCACTGGCTATACTTGGCCAGTTCATGGGAGTCAATGCTGTACTCTATTATGGCCCTTCAATATTCATGGAAAGCGGTTTGTCGAGTGGTGATTCATTGTTTTACCAGTCGCTCGTTGGAACAGTAAATATGCTGACAACAGTACTTGCATTGATAATTATTGATAAAGTCGGACGTAAAAAGCTTGTTTACTGGGGTGTATCCGGAATGATTATAAGTCTCATTCTCATAGGCATATATTTTTCAAAAGGTACAGAGCTTGGAATACCGCCTGTTTTTCTGCTGATATTCTTCCTTTTTTACATTTTTGCCTGTGCAATATCAATCTGTGCGGTGATATTTGTACTTCTGTCGGAGATGTATCCTGTAAAAGTAAGGGGCGCTGCCATGTCGATTGCCGGATTATCACTATGGATCGGAACTTACCTCATTGGTCAGCTTACCCCTGTGATGCTCTCAAAACTTACACCGGCAGGGACCTTCCTCCTATTCGCAGTTATGTGCGTACCTTATATATTAATAGTGTGGAAACTCCTGCCCGAAACAACAGGAAAGTCGCTCGAGGAGATTGAGGAGATGTGGATAAGCAGGGCGAAGGGCGGAGGGCAGAGGGCTAAGATAAAAGACAAAAGACCAAAGATAAAAGTATAATAACATGGATCCCTTGAACTTAGCAAACCTCTACAGGGATGAGCTTTTGAACAACGTAATGCCATTCTGGCTGGAGAAATCGCAGGACACAAAATATGGCGGTTATTTCACATGCCTCGACAGGCAGGGAAATGTATTTGACACCGATAAGTTTGTGTGGCTCCAGGGCCGTGAGGTGTGGATGTTTTCAATGCTTTACAATAACCTGGAAAAGAATCCCGAATGGCTTAAATGCGCCACGCAGGGAGGTGAGTTCCTTAAGAAATACGGTCATGACGGCAATTTAAACTGGTATTTCTCTCTTACCAGGGAAGGCAGACCTGTTGTTGAACCTTACAATATCTTTTCATACACCTTTGCCACAATGGCATTCGGCCAGCTCAGCAAGGCAACGGGAAATCAGGAGTATGCTGATATTGCCCGGAAGACATTTGACATTATCCTGTCAAAAACGGACAATCCTAAAGGGAAATGGAACAAGGCACACCCGGGAACAAGAAATCTGAAAAATTTTGCACTTCCAATGATCCTCTGTAATCTGGCACTTGAAATTGAACATCTGCTTGAGCCTGTATATCTCAGAAAAACAATCGACACCTGCATACATGAGGTGATGGATGTTTTCTACAGTCCGGAACTCGGGCTTGTAGTTGAAACTTTAACTGTTGACAATAAACTCTCTGACACTTTCGAAGGAAGGGTTCTTAATCCCGGTCATGCTATTGAGGCTATGTGGTTTATTATGGATCTGGGAGTGCGCCTGAATAACCGGGAACTAATTGAGAAAGCTGCAAAAATTGCAGTTCAAATGACAGAGTACGGGTGGGATAAAAAACATGGAGGCATATTCTATTTTCTTGATATGAAGGGTCATCCGCCTCAGCAGCTCGAATGGGACCAGAAGCTCTGGTGGGTGCATATTGAAACACTTATTTCAATGGCTAAAGGTTACCAGCTGACCGGTTCACAGGAATGCCTGAAATGGTTTGAGATAATACATGAGTATTCATGGGAGCATTTCAGGGATAAAGAGTATCCCGAATGGTATGGTTATCTGAACAGGCAGGGAGAAGTCTTGCTCCCGCTCAAAGGTGGTAAATGGAAAGGGTGTTTTCATGTACCGAGGGGGTTATACCAGGTGTGGAAGACGCTTGAAAAGATCTAGGATAACCGGGGATGCTGAAAAAGTTTATTTTAACCTCTAAATCTCCAGGTAGGGTATTTGAAGTAAGAACAATAGAACAAACGATTTAAGAAATCAGAAGTTCTGATTTCGCTGTTCAAATGTTCTTCATTCTGATTTCAAAAAGCCCCCCTAGGGGGTAAAGGGCAGAGGGGTAGAAAACCTGTGCCATCGTCTGGAAATCTATAACGAACAGACAGCCTCTATATCTTCTATTGTTTTTGGAATAGGCTTTCCCAAAACCTTATGCCCTTTTTCGGTGATAAGGACATCATCCTCGATCCGTATCCCGCCAATCGGCATGAACTTCGCGATCTTATCATAGTTTATGAATTCCTTATGCCTGGCTTCTGATTTCCATTTTTCAATGAGCTCCGGGATAAAATAGCATCCCGGTTCTATAGTGAAAACATGTCCGGGTTTATATGGAAGGGCAAAACGGAGAAAGGCAGTACCAAACTGTTCGCTTCGTTTAACTTCATCATTATAGCCGATAAAGTTTTCACCAAGTGCTTCCATGTCATGAACATCGAGTCCCATCATATGACCAATGCCATGAGGCATGAAGAGAGCATGAGCGCCTGCGGCAACAGCTTCATCAATATCGCCCTTCATCAATCCCAGCCCTTTCATCCCGTCAGCAATTATCCTGCAGGCGAGGAAGTGAATTTCGCGGTTCGATATGCCGGGTTTTGTTGCCTTTATGGCCTCTGTGTTTGCATTCAGAACGATCTCATAGACATCCTTCTGCATCTGACTGAACTTACCTCCTACAGGTGTAGTCCTTGTTATGTCGGAGGCATAATGCAAATTGGTTTCGGCTCCGGCATCTGTCACCATCATTCTGTCCCTCTTAAGGATATTCCCATGCGAGTGGTTATGAAGTGTTTGTCCGTTTATGCTGAGAGTTATCGGGAATGAAGTTCCTCCGCCTTTTGCCAGGGCAATACCCTCAATGGCGCCAAAAATATCCTGCTCCTTCACCCCATGTCTGCACATTTTCATGGCAGTTACATGCATACCGTATGCAATATCGATGGCTTTCTCGATCTCATCGATCTCTATTTTTTCCTTAACTGACCTCATCGACACGACTGCCATGATAAGCTCTACGGATGCAATTGTTTTCATCTGACATGGATTTTCCTTCAGCAGCGATCCGAGGATCATTTTTGATTCTCCCCTGTAGGGCGGGAGAAAATGCACTTTTCTTTTTTTTGCCAGTGCATCCAGGATCTTTTCTTCCAGCTTTGACATGGGAGCAGTAATTGTAACTCCGCATTTTGCTGCGAGCTCTTTCACAGTTGGCTGAGGACCCATCCAGATTATGTCGTCCATGTCGAAATCGTTGCCAAAAACCATGTCTGTTCCTGAATCAAAATCGATCACTCCGGCAAATCCGGGATGGTCGAGTCCGAAAAAATAGAGAAAATCACTGTCCTGCCTGAAATGGTATGTATTTGCAGGATAGTTGAAAGCAGATTCATTATTACCAATAAAGAGAGCAACCCCGCTTTTCATGATCCTGCAGAGCTGCTCTCTCCTTCTCACATATACTTCACTTTTAAACATATCAGATTATTATTAGTCCTATAAAGTACTAAGATAGCATTATTTTATTCTATGCTCCAGCTTGAATCCTGTACCGGTTTCAGTATCTTTTTTGGGCACAGTACTGACACAAGGTGAAATCTACTTCTTAAGTGTCCTGAAATACTCAAGGATTTTCCTGGCCTCATCCTGAGTAAGATTCTGGTTGGCCATAGGTGCCAGGTAACGTTTTAATAATTCCTTGGCCACTGCGTCATTTTCTACCATTACATTTGGATTTAGAATCATATTCATAACCCACTCAGGGTCCCTTCTGTTTAGTACACCTAACGGGGCCGGACCAACATATTTTACAAGGGGTTTATGGCATGAAGAACATTTGGCATTAAAGAGTTCAATCCCCTGATCCACCATTGACTGATTTATTCCACCAAGAGAAATACTGGTTACAGGACCAATACCTTTAGTCCTTGGGAACTTGGTTGCTATGCGGGCTTCAAAATCTTCATAGGATTCAGATAATGCCGGGTTAGCTCCAGCAAGAACTCTTGCTCCCAAGGGCTGACCCTGCAATTTTACTTTTATATATTCTACAATTTTCCACCGGTCCTTCTCTGATAACGTTGCTCCATATGAACCCATCAGTCCAAATCCTATAGTCACAACATGAAACAGTTCTCCCCGGGATGACTGAACAAGTCTTTCATCCGTAAGATTGGCGGGTTTAACCGGGAGCTTTCCACTGGTTACAAGGAATCCATCGCTCTTCCCACCAATACCATGACAATTGACACAGAATGTTTCATACAATTTTTTACCTTCAAAAACATGTTTCATGGTCATTAGTTCCGGGCTTAGAAGGGTTTGACCAGCCAGAAGTCTGTTTTCGGGAACTACATCATAGGTGAATGCAGCCATTTCTCTGGGCATTGTTCCTGACACAGGGATCTGTTGGCTCGTGCTGTCTTTAAAAACCGGATTCTCAGAATAAGCCTCATACGCTCTTGAATAAACCATATCAGGCAAAAAGTCATATCCCGGCATATTTCGGTTCCTGTCGCATGACATTACTAATATACCGGATAGAATAAATATAGAAAATCTGATGGATATAAGTTTTATCATATTCAATTAAAGATAAGATTATTGATCAGGATTCATAATTCAAACTTTCCTCAAGGAACGGATCATTTTTATTTACAAGCGGACGTGAAGCCAATGAATTGAATATAATATAAATAAACAATCCGGCGTATGAAATTGTCATACATATCTCAAGTATTCCGATCCGTGCGCTCTCGCCCACAGCGCCTGGCATTATCATCTGATAATAATCAATCCAGTGTCCGATAAGCACAAATGCAGCAACTAATGCTGCTACTCCAAGCTGTCGCTTCGACTTGAGTCGGATAAGTCCGAAAAAAGGAACTACAAAATTCAATCCCAGATTAACAAAGAAAATAATCCTGAAATTTTCCTTTCTCTGCAGAAAGTAAGTGGTTTCCTCAGGTATGTGACTATACCAGATGAGAAGATATTGTGAAAACCAGAGATAGGCCCAGAAAATGCTGAATGCAAAAAGTAAAGTACTCAGATCATGTACATGGTCTGTCCTGATATATACAAGATGTCCAATACGTTTAAGAAACCATATAAGCAGAATTATAAACGCAAGTGAGGTAACAAACATCCCTATAAAAACGTACCAGCCAAAAATTGTACTATACCAATGGGCATCTATAGACATTATCCAATCCCAGCTGCTGGCTGAAACAGTTACTGCATAGAAAACAAGGAATAACCCTGCATAGAGCTTCCTTCTGTTATGATATTTCAAATCACCTGAATTCATAAGTAAATTCGAATTCTTTTTCATCATCCGGATAAGGAATATCCAGCCTGCAAAGTATAATACAAGTCTTAAAAAAAAGAACGGTATATTCAGCCAGGCTTTTTTCCCTTCAAGTATTGCATCTTGACCAGAAGAATGAGACCAGTGATATATTTTGTCCATACCAAAGTAAACAAGGAGCATAAGGAGAAATGCAACCGGGATAAAAGTAGTCATTGATTCCGGTATTCTCTCGAGCACTGTGTGCCATCCTGACCAGGCTATCCTGTGAACTGCAAGAAAAAATGCACTACCAAGGGCGATACCAAGAAAGAATTGGTTATTAAGAAGTATACTTGCCCAAATCCTTGAGGACCCGGGTTTAGAAAAAAAGATGGCGCCAAGTGACCCGATAATTCCAACTACAATTACTATTGCAAGTACCTGGCGGAATTGTTTCCTGAAAATAAATTGTTCATCCATAGTTGAATATTTACTCATTATTTTATTGCAATAATATTAATTCCGCTAAGCGTTAATTTTATCCTGTTTCTGGCCGACTCAACATCTTCTGCACTAATAAGAATTATAAACTTATCATTTGTAATGTTTTCATCAAAAGGTATAAATTTACTATCTGGCTTAAGTTTTGATTTTATCAACATGGCAGAAACCATCCCAAGTGCGGCAAAAAGAACGGTACATTCAAATGTTATCGGGATAAAGGAGGGTGCTGAGAAGAATGGTTTTCCTCCAAATACCAGCGGATAATTGATTGTAAATACCCAGGTCTGGAAACCAAAACCAACTATAGCTCCAAATGCTCCGAAGATAAATCCTATAAGCGGGATCCGTGACCTCTTCATGGACAATGCCCTGTCAAGTCCATGTACCGGAAATGGTGTAAGTACATCCAGAATTTTTTCATTGCTCTCCTTTAGTTTTCCAACAGCCTCTAATAAGGGAATCTCATCATCAAAACTGACTGAGATATAATTTATATTTTCCATAGCTTAAAGATTTTCAGGATGAGTTTCTCCAACAGTTTTCACGACAGATTTTACTTCGGCAATCGCAATCACAGGGAAGACCCGGACGAACAACAGGAATGCCGTGAAGAAAAATCCCAGTGTTCCGACAAAAAGCCCGACCTCAACGATTGTTGGTTTATACATTGTCCAGCTCGATGGCAGAAAATCCCTGTGAAGCGAGGTCACAACTATGACAAAGCGTTCGAACCACATGCCTATATTGATAACAATAGATAAAAAGAAGGTGAAAATAATATTGGTTCTCAGCTTTTTGATCCATAATAACTGTGGAGAAATAACATTACAGGTCATCATTATCCAGTAGGCCCACCAATAAGGTCCGGTTGCCCTGTTCATTAGTGCAAAGTGTTCATATTCAACCCCTGAATACCACGAAATGAACAATTCTGTTATATAAGCCAGACCTACAATTGAACCCGTGGCAATAAGTATTTTATTCATATTCTCAACATGACTTACTGTAATATATTCTTCCAGTTTCAATGCCTTTCTGGTGATAATCATTAGGGTTAATACCATTGCAAAGCCAGAGAATATAGCGCCTGCAACAAAATAAGGAGGGAAAATAGTGGTATGCCATCCAGGGATAACAGATGTAGCAAAGTCCATACTAACTATAGAGTGAACAGATAAGACAAGTGGTGTTGCGAGGGCAGCCAGGAGAATTGAAGTGACTTCATGTCTGTGCCAGTGTCGTGCTGATCCTTTCCAGCCTAAACTTAATACTTTGTAAATAGTTTTTTTAAATCCCTTTTTGATCTTGTCGCGCAAAGTGCCTAAATCAGGGATCATTCCAACATACCAGAATACAAGCGATACGGTAAAGTAGGTAGATATTGCAAACACATCCCACACCAGAGGTGAATTAAAGTTTACCCATAAACTTCTGGTATTTGGGTAAGGAAAAATAAAGAATGCCAGTAATGCTCTTCCCATATGAATAATCGGGAAAAGCGCAGCGCAGATAACAGCAAAGATTGTCATTGCCTCTGCCGAGCGATTGATACTGGTTCTCCATTTCTGCCTGAAAAGCAGGAGTATTGCAGAAATAAAAGTTCCTGCATGTCCGATCCCGATCCACCAGACAAAATTGGTGATATCCCACGCCCAGCCTACAGTTCTGTTTTCACCAAAGGTTCCGATACCTTGCCATACTGTCCAGAAGATCATAAAAGCTCCAAACAGGAGAGCAGTTCCGGAGAGAGTTATTCCAAGATACCATAGTTTAGCCGGTTTGTTCATCAACGGGTTGAGTAAGTCACTTGTAATACTCTGGTAAGTTTTTCTGCCCTTTATTAAAGGGATTCTTAATGGAGATTGAAACATTCTTTTAGTTTTCTTATGATTTATTGTTTCTGATTTTTGTCAGATAATTCACTGCTGGTTTTGTATAAAGTTCTTCCAGGAGATTATAGCGTCTTCCGCTATTGATAAGTCTGCTGATCTCACTTTCAGCATCATTCATATCACCAAATGTTATTGCATTGGCAGGACAGGTCTGTGAGCATGCTGTTTGCACTTCAGTATCTCTGATGGCCCTCCTCTCTTCTTTTGCCTTAAGCTTAACTGATTGAATGCGCTGTATGCAGAAAGAACATTTCTCGATGACTCCCTGCGATCTGACCGTTACATCAGGATTAAGAACCAATCTCCTAAGGTCAGATGTCATACCGGCACTGTCCCTTAAATTACCGGAAATGGTTCCTGCCTCAGTATAATTGAACCAGTTAAACCTTCTGACTTTATAAGGACAGTTATTATTGCAATACCTTGTGCCGATGCACCTGTTGTAAACCATCTGATTAAGACCTTCAGAGCTATGGTTTGTTGCTGCAACAGGACAAACATTCTCACATGGTGCGTTATTACAATGCTGGCAGAGAACCGGCTGGAATACAACCTCCGGATCATCTTCACTTCCGGTGTAATACCTGTCGATCCTCATCCAGTGCATCTCATGAACACGCGCTACTTCTTTCTTCCCGACAACAGGAATGTTATTTTCTGCCTGGCAGGCTATAACACAATTTGCGCATCCTGTACATTTACTGAGATCTATAGCCATTCCCCAATGATGATGCAGGTATTCCCTTGGTTTATAGAGACTCCTGGCAGTTTCTGTAAAGTGAACATGCAGTTCATTACCTGCAACCGGATCTTTCTCATACTCTTTTAAACCAGCCTCCCGGACGAGGGCCCTTCCTTCCATACTATGATGAGTTTGGGTCTGGGCAAATGAGTACTTCTTCCCGGTTTTGACAATATCATCAATACCAGAATAGTAAGCAATATTCCCGTCTTTTAATGATGACATGGGCCATACATCCACTCCGGTACCGTCACCGACCATTCCGCAGTTACTGCGACCATAGCCAAGAGCAACTCCGATTGTGCCATAAGCCTGACCAGGTTGTATATGAACCGGTAATTCAATACTCCTGAGGCTTATAATGTCACCATCCTCAAGTCCCAGTTCCTTTGCATGGACAGGTGAAACGCAGGCATAATTATCCCAGCAGATCTTCGTTACAGGATCAGGCAATTCCTGAAGCCATGGATTGTTACCCTGTCTGCCTTCACCAAGCGCGATGCTTTCATATAAAACAACTTCAACTTTACACTGAGATTTCTGATGATTGATTTTTCCAGCGTCAAAAGGGATTGAATCTATATTCTCCTTAACACTTTCAGTCTCTGTTTTGGGGATTGCCGGTTCAAAAACTCCTTTTTGGAGCGTATTCTCAAAAAAAGCATCGCTGGTCAGGTAATCGGTCTGCTGCGACATAAAACTGCTTCCCCAGAAACCTTTCAAAAAGTCGTGGAACACTACTCCCCCACCTGACCATTTCATCAATGAATCCTGCATCTGGCGGGTGTTATAAATAGGATTTATTACAGGCTGCATCAGACTGTACTTGAATCTTTTGGCTTCCACATCATTCCAGCTCTCGAGATAATGATGGTCAGGGCAGATATACTGTACTAATCTATTCGTTTCATCAGGAACGCATGACAAGGATACGGTTAAGCCAACTTTCTTAACACCATCAATAAATCCTTCCCGGTCGTACCAGGTATATGCCGGGTTTACATTCCAGACAATAAGGCCATCTAATTCACTGTTCTTCATCTTTCTGACAAGTCTTTCCATATTCTCGTCCAGACCCTTGCGTACTCTCAGATATGATTCAAAAAGGATGGTCTGCCCGACATTCCCGAGTGATTTGTTTATTTCATTAACCAGTAGTTGAACCTGCTTATCATTTGAAGCAGAAATTACAAGTGATTTCCCTTGCGAGGCAAGCAATTTCTTTGAAGTTTCACTAACATCAACAGGTGAAGGCGGTGCATCTATTTCACGATTTTCAACTGACGCTATTATATCTTTATAAAGATTCAGAAGTATTGCCGTTTCATGTGATGGTTTCATCTGTATCCGCTTGTCTGCATTGCTGCCGGTAAGGCTTTGATTTGATTCAAATTGGATCAGGTAGTTCATCCCTTTGTCCGGATCTCTTTTCGAACTGAATTGCTTGGTATATTCGACAGGAGAAAGCCATGAGCCCAGAAAGTCTGCCCCCATACTCACAATCAGGTCTGCTTTGTCAAAACGGTAGTCAGGAATAACCTGTTTACCGAAACTTAATTTATTTGCTTCGAGCATGCCGGAGAAAGAAACAGCATCATACTGAATCCATTCCGCATCAGAAAACTTCTCAAGAAAACCGGAAATAACAGCCTCAGTAGATGGACTGAAGATGGTTGGGGTTATCAGGATAATTTTACCGTTCGTCTCCATAATTATTTTTAATCTGTCTGATATCTCTTCATCAACAGACTTCCAGTCTGATGGGGTCCCGTTTTTAAGTGGCCCATGATACCTGTTAGTATCATACAGTTCAAGAACTGATGCCTGAACCCTGGCGCTGGTACCACCCATTGTGATGCCCGACCCGGAATTGCCCTCAATTTTTATCGGACGTCCCTCTCTTGTTTTAACCATAATACTGCAATAATCGCTGCCATTCACAAAGCTTGATGCATAATAATTTGCTTCACCAGGCGTGATCTCAAGTGGAGCAATAACATATGGAACTGCTTTCCTGACTTTCGTCTCGCAGGAGGCTAAAGCGGAAATGGCAAAGCTGTATCCGCATAATTTCAGAAAGTCTCTCCTCGAGGCAGATCCATCCTTTTTCATCCCACTGAACAGATTAAATATAGAATTATCACCATCTCTTACTTTCGCCACCTGTAAATCTTCCTGACCACCTTTTTTTGAATTAATTTCTCTCCAGTATTTCTTCATACTCAAAGTATTTTTAATATATCTTTTTTATTGATGACATTTTCCGCATTCCCTTCCCCCGATCTGGGAAACCATTACACTGTCAATTTTACCGGATTGGAGTGAATCATAATAATTCCTGTAATATATCTGGTAATACTCATTTGAAAAGTCAACTGCCCTTGTATCATGACATTTTAAACACCATCCCATTGAAAGATCTTCTTCCTGTTTAACGATATGCACATTTTTAACATCCCCATGACATTCCGTGCAATCTAACATACCTATCTTTACATGTTGCATATGGTTAAAATAGGTGAAGTCAGGAAGATTATGAATACGTATCCACCTGACAGGTATGCTGTCTTCAAAAGCCTGGGTGATTTTCCTGATCTCAAAGAACCCGGATCTGGTTCCCTCCTTAACATGCTTGTGACAGTTCATACATAGACTTACAGCAGGAATTCCGGCATTTCTTCCTTTTAGTACCCCGGAATGACAATAATTACATTCTATTTTATTCCCTGTTGAATGAATTTGATGGGAGAACTTTATTGGTTGAACAGGGGCATAATCTTTTGCACGGTTAAAAGCAATTGTAATATCTACAATTATCACAATGAAAATTACCCACATCAAAAAAACCATAATCTTTCTGATCAAGACCGGGATCCAATGAAATCTGCGTTTGTCAATACTCAGGCAGATTAGAATCAGAATTACCGCGATAACCAGAATAAGTCTGATTTTAAATGGTTGCTTTGGTACAGGCAATTCTGTGTTCAGACTTGCCATGTATGAAATAATATTAACTTCATCAATTTCAGAAAGAACACATCCGTCATGCGCCTGTTTAAGTACCTTTCCTTCAGGAGCGACAAAGAATTTCCCCAATCCGTCTTTCCTGTAAAACATTACACGGGAGGCAAGTGCGGGAGCTGACGGATTCCAGTCCAGCGAATCTGGTTCTGTAAAATAATGACAATCAGCACATGTTTTCCCATCCTTGTTAAGAACCTTATTAAACAGCTTTTCCCCGGCGACGATATCTCCGGGTGTCTCCTGACAAAAAACAGTAAACCAGCTGATACTGAGTATTATTAGCAGATTGCTTAATTTTCGGGTTATTATCATATCTTATCAAATATTAAATCCTGAATTTAAAAATCTTTTTTTCGTGCAATCTTTACAATTAGGAGTGCAGGTATCAAAATCCAGCAAAGCAACGAGATAAAAGAAATTGATATGCCTTTGAGCGTCCCAAAGAATTTGAGAAAAACTGCGCTCGTCTGACCCATCAGGGCAGAAATATCAAGTCCAAGCATTATCATTACCCTGGAAAGATCAACGGGATTCAGAATGGTAACAGTAATAGCAAGATAATCTGTAGGGTAGTCTTTGAAAAGTATCAGAAGAATCAGCAAAAGACCATCGTATAAAATTGCCAGGAAAAACCAGATGAATAATGCAATACTAAATCCCCGGATCCTGTCTTCATGTTTCAGGGCTATGGCGAACGCAATCGCCGACATGCTAAAACTAAGGCAGACCCCTGCCATTAAAATCAGCAAAAAGTCAATCAAATGATCCGATGCCAGTATCCCCTGAGTTAGAAATGGAATTGAAACTCCTGCAACAAAACTTAATGACAATGAAAGTGACAAACCAGTATATTGTCCAATGAGTAATGAGCTCCTTTTTATTGGTTGGGCAAGCAATAGCTCGGTGAACTCTCGTGAGTTATAATAAAAAATAGCTCCAAATATAATCGCAACAAGCGGGATCAGTACGGTAACTATGTTCATCATGCTTACTATCGATTTTGTCAGATCGGCGCTGAAATATAAAATAGTACTGCTAATTATGAGGAAGAAGACGAAATAAATTATCGTCCAGTAACTTCTTATCAGATTGAAAAAACTGTATTTAATAAATTTTATCATTACCGTTCCTGTCAACTAAATGAACTATTGCGTTTTCAAGAGAACTTTCTAATGTTTCCTTAAGTATCCCCTGCAAGTCTCCCGTGAATATGATTCTGCCATCCAGTAATAAAAATATTTTGTCTGAAAATTCCTCTACAAAGCTCATAATGTGAGTTGTATATATTATGATCTTCCCCTGTTGCTTTTTTTCGAAGATCATTTTTTTGAACTTCGTCAGTGAAACAGGGTCAAGACTGTTTGTCGGCTCATCGAGAATGATAACAGGCGTATCAAACAGAAAACCCAGCAACATATTCACCTTCTGCCTGGTACCCCCAGACAGATTTCCAAGTTTCTTTTTCATTTCCGCCTCAAGCCCGAATAGATCAATAAGTTGAAATTCATCTGCTTCCTGGTTCCGGATATCTTTTATTAGTTTAATAACTTCAACGACCCTAAGATTATCAGGAAATCTTGCCACCTGCGGAAGATATGAAATCTCGTTCCTGTACAGGGGTGTATCCTGCACATTAATCCCATTCACCCTGATATCGCCCTTTTCAGGAATAACGAGTCCGATTATGGATTTAAGCAATGTGGTTTTTCCGGACCCATTCGGACCAAGAATTGCATAAATACCAGGATCGCTGATATTAAGGTTTATGTCTTTGAGAACATGATTTTTATTATAATGCTTATTCAGCCCCTGTATATTAATCATTATCTATTATCTTCATTTTTGGTTTATTATCCAAAAGGTTACTCGGGGTAATAACCGGAGCAATTTTTTCAGCATAATTAAAAATGTCTACCAGAAGACTTCTCATCAGGATGGTTGCTGAATGAATATTCAGGATCATATATGAAAAAAGCGTAACCGGACGATACGGGATATCTGATATTCCATCCTTGTTCAGGTCATATCTTCCCGAATTATCACTCCAGAAATTTCCATCATAATCATTATTATTCCGGCTGCTGTTTGTAGCAACATCAAAAGTATTACTCAGAAAATTATTCCGGTTTATATGGTTATCTGTACAACTTCCCAAAATTTTCAGCGCCCATCCATTCCGAATAAAATCGTTACTCGTAATATTTGTCCTGATCACACCCTCTCCATATATACCAATGGTATTACTTATGAAATGATTAAGTGTGATCTCACTGTCTGAAATATCTTTAAGAAGCAGGCCATAAGATGAACTACCCCAGTTATCTGAAAATTCATTTCCCGTCATCCGGATTGTTTTTGAAAACATTACTGCTACTCCGGCTCCATTCGACACAAATTTATTGTTCAGATAAAGGTCATTATCTGAAAACATGAAATGAAGTCCATACCGCAGATTATCAACAACATAATTATTTTTGACGGTGCTGTTATCGACAAATTCAAGGTAAATTCCATCCCGGTGACCCTCCACGTGATTTCCAATAACCAAAATATTTTTACAATACCAAAGATGGATTGCGTTTCCTGAGTTCATTTCACTAACTGCCTTGCCAATTATAGTATTGTTCCTGATAATACAATCCCTGCAGCGCTCAAGGTAGATTCCGAAGAAGGTATTCTCCAGATTATTTGCTTCAATAATACAATGAGTCCTTTTAAAAATCCTTATGGCCGCTCTTTCTTCAACATAACTTGCTCCTACATCTTTAAAGGTAAATCCTTTAATAACTACATTATCAGCCAGTACCTGCAGGATTGAATACTTATTTTCTCCATCCAGGACAGGATTACTTATCCCTATCAGTACAATTGGGATTTTGATTTCAATAGTCCCTTCAGAATAGTGCCCCTTGTAAACCATAACAGTATCCCCCGGCCCGGCATAAGTAATAGCAACTGAGATTGACTGATAGGATTTACTCTGACCTACCTCGAGTACTGAAGCATTAAGACTTGTACTGAGAAAAAGAGTACTATATATTATTATACGCTTAATCAAACTCCTTTATCGCTTTTAACTTAATTTCTTTGAAATTCTTAATAAGTTCTTCCCATGTGTACAGGTACCCACCACTGGAAGAATAAAACTCTTTTGCAACTTTGTAATCACTGAATGCAGTAAGAAAAGCTCCCATTGGACTTGGCATCTGCCCGGAAATAAGAAAACTTGCTGTTTTAGCATCAATCAGCCGACCCGGATCTGTATAGGAAGTCACTAACAGTGTACTTGCATCCATTCCGGAATCCTCATTCTCATAGATAAACTCAATAAGACATTCAACCGAGTCGAAAGTATAAACCTTTCCTTTTGATGTAACAATTTCTGAACCATACCGCTTGTCCATAATGAGCATTTTGCAGTGTTCACATTCATCTGACCCATATACAATGGCCCGTTCATTGACTCTGCATGAGCTAATTAAAAGCACAACATATAATAAATAGTACTTTTTCATACCTTTTTTTGCCTTATCCCAAAAAACACTGCCAAAACACCTGAAACCATAGATAAAACTATAAAGAGAGATCCTAACATGGGAGAGGAGATTGCCGTAAAATTCATGATAAGTTTCTTCCCGATCAGGGGGGGTTGAAATGCCATACCTTCAACCTTTATTGCTGCATCCGGATTGAGGTTGTGCCCAAAATCATATTCCCATAAATAGAAATCGTAGAAAGCAAGGGCAATAGTTGCAACAAAAATTATAACCCAGACGAGGTTTAACTGCCATTTATTAAATACAGCCATTATGAAAGCCATACCTGCAATTCCCAGCAGGATATATTTTATATATTTTAATTCAGGGATAGAGTCCGGTTCAATGGGCTTCATTCCAATATAGTGATTAAGAATATTTATATTTTTAAGAGTACCTGGCTTATCACCAACTATCTTATTGGCCCATATATAGAATCCCATTCCGCGGGGATACTGGGGCGCTATTAAGGTAATTTTCCAAATAGGGAATAGTAAAACCAGAAATAGGAAAAAACCTGCTGTCAGCATTGAAATTCTTGGCAATGATATCATTGGTATGTCAGTTTTTAACTAATATAGTAATTATCTGTCCAGGTACAGGCAGAACATCAAGCATGTACGGGGGTGATGAAGAATTACTTAAGATAATGAAACCAATTTACTCTTCAAACCCTACACTCCATTTCAGCTCAGTTTTGGAATTCTTTTCAGAAACCCTGATGTACCCCTGCATCTCCTGGTGAAGTGCAGAGCAGAAGTCCGAACAATAAAATGGGATTACACCCGGGAATTGTGGCTTCCAGTATAGTGTTTCAGTCTGACCCGGCATGATTAAAAGTTCAGAATTTAGTGCCCCCATAACTGCAAACCCATGAGGTACATCGAAATCCTGTTCAAGATTTGTTACATGGAAATATACTTCATCTCCAACCATGATACCTGAAATATTGTCGGGAGCAAAATGGGAGCGGATAGTTGTCATGTAGACTCTGACCACATTCCCATTCCTGACAACCTTTACTTCATTTTCAGATTTTGTTACATGAGGATGCTTGTTTTCTTCCAGTTTAAATATCTGTTTTGAATTGCTAATCAGAACTTCTGCCGGAATTGCCTGGGCATAGTGAGGTTCTCCTATAGTCGGAAAATCGAGAATTAACTCCATTTTATCGCCTGAAATGTCAAATAACTGAGCTGCCTGGTTTAGCTCCGGACCTGTAGGCAAATACCTGTCTTTTGTTATTTTGTTCAGTGCAAGAAGATATTTGCCCCAGGGCTTTTTGGAGTCTCCGCCTGGAATCATCAGGTGTCCTATTGAGTAATAACATGGAACCCTGTCGAGAACTTCCCAGGTACCTAATTTCCATTTGATTATTTCAGATGTTATAAAAAATGATGTATATCCGTTACCATCAGCATCGAATTCAGTATGAAGCGGCCCGAGGCCTGAACTTTTAACTATCCCTGCAAGGGTGGCATCCATATCAAGTACAGGAATTCCGTATTTTTCATCATCAAACTTTTCTTCACTGATGGCTTTCAGCATCTTGGTGAAGGAATGAACAGTTAGTTCAGCGGATAGCTTTCCGGCGCCCACTATATATTCACCTGAAGGATCAACATCAACGCCGTGAGGTGATTTCGGAGTTGGAAGAAAGTAAACCAGCCCGGGGCAATTCTCCGGCTTAAGAACTTTTACCTTCCCGAATGTTTCCGTTGAAGCAGAATGTGTCGCTTCATCATAGTAATTCCTTATATAAGGAGAATTCATTTCTTCAAATTTGCCTTCGGCAATATACTGTTCGGCAAGTTTCCAGTTTACGGCAGCAATATAGTCTTTATCATTCTTTGAAGCCTGTACCTCGAGAAGGGAATTGCTTTCCTCGGTGTTATAACATGTAAAGAATGTCCAACCATTTGAAGCATTTTTCCCTGAATGTGCAAGGTCATAATCAAATCCGGGCATAAGTATCTGGAAAGCTATGTTCATCCTGCCATCATTTTCAACTTTTACAAAAGATAATGTTCCTTTGTATTTACCGGTGTATTCATTCATTGAAATATCCTGTTGCGGAACCGGAACGCTAAATCGTGTCCCGGCAACTACATAGTCGGTGTTTTCAGTAGTAAATGGAGAACTGTGATTACCTGAACTGTTTGGCAATTCAATGATCTCAACGGTTTCAAATGTTGTAAGATCTATCCTCGCAATTCTTGGAGTGTTATTACCATTAATGAATAACCACCTGCCATCAGGTATCCCGTCGGTCTGAGATAGCTCAGGGTGATGCGCATCATCCCAGGGTACGAATCCATAGGTTGTTTCCAGCATAGGTTTGGTCTCTTCATTGAAACCATATGCTTTTTCAGCATCAACTGAGAATACCGGGATCACTTTTAGCAGCCTCCCTGAAGGGAGTCCATAGACACTTACCTGGCCACTGAAACCGCCAGACAGGAAGGCATAATATTCATCCAGTTCACCCGGAGCCACATACACTTTTTGCGCAGCTACGCCAGAGCCCAATGGCCCTTTTGATCCGTTTTTATCACCTGAACAGGAGGCGATAAGAATGATAGAAAATGTAAAAAGGATCAGATTTCTGAGAAGTTGTAATTTCATGGTACTTAATTTAATGTTGATAAATAATTATATATAATAGTCACTGTAATAAACCCTGGTCATTCCAACTTCAAGGTATCCCCGACCCTCCTGTAATCTTCAGCAAGCATGCTTAAATTAACTGCCTCCATCCGTGACCTTATAATAATATTCAGGTTGCTCCAGAACATCCTGAGGACACAATTCTGTTCTCTTGGACACTCTTTACCGGGTGAGAGGCAATCAATTATCGACAGGTCACCCTCAAAGGCAAGATATACATCATAGATTGTGATATCACCGGAAGGCCTGTTCAATCTGTAGCCGCTTTTTTTCCCGCCAGCATTGACGATCAGACCTGCAGCTTTCAGGGAAGCTATAATTTGATCAAGATACTTTACTGATACATCCTGATTTTCAGCAATTTCTTTTTGTAGTATCCCTCCCCCCATATTCTCCCTTAAGGATAATTCCAGCATAGTTCTTAAACCATATCTTGTTTTTGAATTGAATTTCATATATTTTTACACTTTTCCTACTATTTTAATAGGATAAATGTAGAGTTTTTTTTTCTTTAACAAAATAGTTCTTATAAAATTTTATCAGACCAATGAAAAAAAATTATGAGTATCAGGAATCATGTATATAAATTCATTGATTTTCAAGCGATTTCGAATCTAATATTCATGATTGCCGATAGTCATTAGAAAAATTAACCGTGTGATGGAGTGAGTTTTGGTTGATATACTCAATTATAGCAAACTAGTTTTTATGATGATATTGTCTTTTAATATACATTGGTGAGTTATCAATTTAATATATCGCATTTTGATGCAATGCTTCGCAGAGTAAGTTATATCTTACTAAGCGCTGCTCCTCAGCTTATCAGATTTAAAAAAAAGCTCCGCCTTAGTTACAATTTTTTAAATCCCTTTGTTAAACCATCTGAAAAATTAAGGTTAGCAGATGGCTCAGTGGTTTTAATTATTGGTGGCGGACCAGCTGGTTCTTTTTTCGCGATTAATCTCTTAAGAAAGGCAAAAAGTTCTGGCATAAAAATAGAGGTTATTATCGTTGAGAAGAAGAAGGTCATGAATATACAGGAGCTCAACCTCAACGAATGCCAGATTGGGGAATGTAATTATTGCGCCGGAGGATTAAGCGCCAAAGTTTGCGAGGCTTTAAAGAAGCTGGGGCTTATTTTACCTGCTAAGGTTATCATGGATAAGGTCTTTATAATCAATATTTTTGCTGATTGGAAGACCATCTCTCTGGATGTCTTAAAAGAAATGAACTCGGTTTACAGAGGATCAAGACCAAAGGGAAGAACCGATAGTATATACAATTTTGATTCTTTCTTATCAGAGAGCTCAGTAAAAGAAGGTGCAAAGATCATCACATCTGAAGTTACCGGACTGGAATATTCTGACGATGGAAGGGTTGTCGTGAGTTTTAGGGGCAATAACAAGACAATAAAATCAGATTTTGTGGCATTTGCAGGAGGTGTAAACGGATTCTTGGGGAATAGATTTTATACCGGAGAAAAGCCACTCTCCTACCTGCAGGAGATGATACCCGGATTCAAACCTCCCAGAGTAAGAAGGACTTTAATTTTTGAACTTGATACCGGAGAAAATGATAAATTAATGTACAAGATAAGTGGCGAACTCTATTTTATATTACACGGTTCGCACACACTTAAACTGGAGATGATCTCCATAATACCCAAAGGAAAATATATTACAGTTGTTTTAATAGGTCCGGCCATAGATAGTTCTACCAATAAGGATAACCTGAGAATTATTAATGAATTCATGAATCTGCCACATATAAAAAAGTTACTTCCCCGGAGGGCAGAAATCAAGAATTTATGCGTTTGCAGTCCTAACATTGTCACCGGAACTGCTAAGAATCCGTATGGAGACAGGATTGCTGTTGTCGGAGACATGTTTACCGCAAATCTTTATAAAGACGGGATAGGTTCAGCTTATGAAATATCAGCCATGTTGGCAGAAGTAGCTATAACCAGAGGCATAGATAAAAGAAGCCTCAGAAAAGGATACCGGTCAGTTATCAGAAAATATAATATAAATAACACCCTGGGGAAACTGGTGTTTTTATTCATCAGAATATTTTTCAGAAACTCCTTTTTCAGCCGCATAATATACCAGGCGGTTATTACAGAAAGGAAGACGAAGACAAGAGAAAACAGAAGACTTGAGAAAATCCTGTGGAATACTGCAAGCGGAGAGGATATCTATAAAAACATCATCTTATCCATGTACCATCCCCTGGCAATCTGGGCGATCTTCTCAGGGGGGCTGCTGGTTACACTTAGAAACTATATGACTGAACTAATCTTTGGCCTGAGATGGGGTAATTTTTCAAGAAATACTACGGGTGTAGGTAAAGAGGTATTCGAGATCAATTCAAAAGTAATAAAGGAAGAGTTTTCCGGGAACCTCGGGGAAGGATCTCTGGATTTTGAAAGGATGTATTCAATCAGGATGAATGCTCCCGGAGAGAAGATCTTCAGAGAGTTAGGTAAATTCGGTGATAAAGACAGGAAGTATTTTAAACCACGATTTATAGATGTCACGAGGATTTCCGGTGAGGCAAACCAGCCTGGCTGTATCATACGATATAACATTTTCCCGAGACAATTATCATTCAGTCTGCGTTTATTAAAATCTATCCCGGGTGAACATCTGAGTTATGAAATAATGAATGGGTTTGGCCGCGGGGGGATATTATTCTTTAAAATAGAGGCATTTAAGAAAGGTACTATGGTTATTAATGATGAAAATCTATTATCAATTTATGTCGGATTTAATTTCCCTAAGAACCTTTTTAAATACCTGTTTCCGGCATACATACATGATGTATTATGGAATTTCTCCCTTTGCCAGCTAAAAGAGGTGGTTGAGAATTAAACTGTTAAACTATCTTTTCTCTACGCTCCATCCCACTTTCAGCCCGAAAATGAACCATCCCAGAGCAACAGTACCAAGAGCAAATATTGTGTCGCCGATAACCCTGAGCCACTTTAATGTCATCATTGCGGGCTGCTGCATGAATTCAGCCGAACGGGCATACCACAAACCTTCCTTCACACTTGCAACAGTCTGGGCAAGGCCTATTGGCAAGACGCTTATCAGCACCATGGCAGTCAGACCGATATTAATACTCCAGAATGCAAATTTTATCCATTTCTCTTTCCATACAGCCTCTTTATCCATGTCGCGGAGCACAAAGAGCATAAGCCCTATTCCAAGCATCCCATAAACCCCGAATAGTGCCGTATGCCCGTGAACAGGAGTTGTGTTCAGTCCCTGCATATAATACAATGCTATCGGAGGATTGATGAGGAAACCAAAGATTCCGGCCCCTACCAGGTTCCAGAATGCCACTGCAATAAAACTGTAAACCGGCCATTTATAAGCTTTGATCCAGGATGTGCTTCTGCTAAGCTTTACATTCCCCCAGGCTTCAAAACCCAAGAGTACGAGCGGAACTACCTCAAGTGCGCTGAATGTTGCACCTAGAGCCATCACCACGGTAGGTGTTCCAGTAAAATAGAGATGGTGAAACGTGCCAAGGATACCCCCCGACAAAAACACTATTGTTGTAAAGAGGACGGCTAATGTTGCAGTTGCAGTTTTAATTATCTGCAACCTCACAAAGAGGAAAGCTACAACAACAGCTGCGAACACTTCAAAAAATCCCTCGACCCAGAGGTGAACAACCCACCAGCGCCAGTATTCGGCAACTGCCAGGTTTGTCTGCCTTCCCCACATAAGCCCGGCACCATAAAATGCTGCAATGGCAATTGTTGATATGAGGAAAAGTATCAGGAGGTGTTTACTCTCCGACTTCTTAACAATAGCCGGCCAGATTGCCCTTCCCATAAGAAAAAGCCATATAATAAGTCCCACAAACAGAAATATCTGCCAGAACCTGCCAAGATCAACATACTCATAACCCTGGTGCCCGAACCAGAAATTCCGGACATAACCCATCTTTTGCATTACACCAAACCACTGACCTGCAAGCGATCCTATAACAATCACAAGAAGTGCACCGAAAAGAAAATTAACTCCAAGCTTCTGATACTTAGGTTCACTTCCCGATATTGCCGGAGCATAGTATAATCCGGTTGCCAGCCACGATGTTGCGATCCAGAATATAGCGATCTGAATATGCCAGGTTCTGGAAACCGAATATGGAAGGTAATCAGCCAGCGGAACACCATAAAAAGCCTGACCTTCGACACCATAATGTGCCGTTATTACACCCATCAGTACCTGAACAAGCAATAAGGCTGATACAATCCAGAAATATTTCACGGTTGCTTTCTGGGAAGGAGTCTGGGTCTCTTTTAAAAGCGGGAATACTGCAGGTATGGATTCCTCTTCCGAACCGCGACGTGCATAGTACCAGGCCATAAGTCCGATGCCGGCCAGAAGGATTATTACACTGAAACCTGTCCATAAGAGCAGCGAACCGGTTGGCCTGTTGCCGACCAGCTCTTCAGCGGGCCAGTTGTTGGTATAAGTGATCTCCTGTCCGGGACGCTCTGTGACGCAGGCCCACGAGATCCAGAAAAAGAAGGAGTTTAACAAGGGTATCCTTGCAGGGTCTTTCAGAGAATTTTCAGGGATACTGTATATATCGCGCAGATCAGCAAGAGCAGGATCATTTGTAAACAACCCTCCATAGAACTTACTGTTCGATTTAATTGCTTCAGCTCTTAAATCTGAAACTGTCAGAACTCCTGATACAGGATCGAAGGTATTCTTCCGAAGATCTTTCTGAAGAACTATTTTGAAATAGGCTTTTCTTTCTTCGCTTAATTCATCATAAGAAACTCCGTCCTGCTGACGAGCAAGCTCATTAAGGATAAAGACTGCTTCCTTATGAAGCCAGTCGGCACTCCAGTCGGGAGCCTGGTACGCACCATGGCCCCATACGGTGCCAATCTCCTGACCACCGAGTGACTGCCATACATTCTGTCCATCTTTAATATCCTGACCTGTAAACAAAAGAGTTCCATCAGGTTTTATTACCTTAACAGGTACTGGTGGAGCCTGCCGGTATATTTCCTTTCCAAAATATAACAGTACAGCAAAAGAGATCGCCATAACTGTAATAAAACCGATCCATAGTTTTCTTGTTGTCATATTTAAATGGTTTCCAGTTTATCTATTGACTTGCCTGATCCTGAATTTCATAAAAGGTAACCAGGTTCTCTATCATCTTTATATAATCTTTAGGACCTGAAGATGAATAGTGAACTTTTTCAAATTCACCAAATCGGTAGAGAAGTTGATTATGTTCTGACTCCGATAATACATTATCAGCCATTCTGAATAATATATTATTCTCTTTTGCTATATGGTTACGTAAAAGATCAGAATAACCATTCATGTTACGGTAAATTTCAACAGATGCTGATTTATTTCCGTTCTTATATAAAATTATATTATCAGATATTCCCTTCACAAAATTTCTTCCCTGCACATGTTCATTTAACATTATTGCCACCGGGCCCTCCTGGGGCGAAAAGCCTTTCGTAGCCAGAAAAGGGAAGAAGAGATTCTCCTCTTTCGCATGATGTAATCCATCTGCAAAATTCCTGATTATATCCACTATTATTTCCAGATGGTTTACATCAGAGATCTTATTTAGGGTAATAAATTCCATCACATCAATAAGCCTCAGAATGTGAACATGGTCATCTTCAAGATTCCCGGTTGCCGTATTCATTTGTAATAATTTTTAATTAACTGATTTCAAAATTCCGGGGAAAAGGATGTTGTTCTCGAGATGAACATGAACATGGAGGTCATCTTCAAATTGTTCCAATAACTTAAATGTTAGGTTGTAAGTATTGCAACTATCTGGAGGTAACCGGTACTTATCAGTTAACACATTTATCTTATCCATAGCTCCTCCGGCGAATTCATGCTCTTCAGATAATCTTGTTATTTCAGATAGAATTGTTCCCTTTGATTTCTGTGAACCCGTACTCATAAACTCCCTGATTGCCGGAAAGAATACCTCTTCCTCATTCCTTAAATGCTGAAGCAATTCCCTGTTTATTTCTGAAAAAAGCTCTGCTACCTGTTTAAGTTCAGGATGCCTGTCCTCATGTACCTCAGATATCTTTGAAGTATATTGTACAAGATCAGGCATTGTTCTCAATACATACTTATGATGAGTATTTACAATAAAGTCACATAAAAATACAGGCTCCCACTCATTATAGTTATGAGTGGTTGTATTGGGAACAGATCCTAATTTTTTCAGTTCTTCTTTCAGCCCGGATGCATTTATTCCTTTTTCAGAACAGGTTTCACTGAATCCTTTTTTCCCGCCACAGCAAAAGTCAATGCCGGCTTCCCTGAAAACTGATGCTGCTCTGAAATCCTTTGCAACAATCTCTCCGATTGTCAGTAAGTCTATTTCCTCCTCTTTCATCTCTTTTAAATTTGATTAACGCTACAAAGCTATAAAATTATTTATTAAATGACTAAAGGGTCTTTTGGTAATTTATAAAATATCTTTAATATTTTTCGATCAGATTTCTAACAAATAATTGAAGTAAAATGTTCATTAATGAAACGGAAACGCACTAAAAGGATTGGTTTACATCCAATCACAAAACAATTATGGACAAAGACGTGGAATTGCAGAAATAGCCTGAGAAATAGAAGATCCTTCTTTTTATACTGCAATAATATTTGCAGCGATTGGTCAGGCAGGGATTTATTAATTCGGTTAAAAGAAAAGGAGGGGGATTTTTTTCGAAGGCAATAAACCGGATCTTACATTTAAGGATTGAGTCACACATACTTAAGGTACTAACATTATGACAGATTGTGGTTTTAGTTCAAATAATTGCAACGAAGATAATACATGTCCTTTACATGAAAAATATGCAACAATCAGGGAAGCCATTTTAAAGCTTGTGTTATCTGAGACGATCCGGTCATTGGCAAAGAAAAATGCACAGAATTTCATGATACAGAGCGCTTTTTAGATAAGGGTATTATCTGATAATACAAAAGAAGATTTAGATGTGGTATTATTGTTTCGCTGATATTCCTTTACCTGATAAATAAAAGCCTGGAGCCTTGTTTCAAGTGAAGCGTCCTCCTGTCCGTCAAAGGCATAATCCACCCAGGGTATATTGTTATGATCTTTCCGGAATACATCAGAAACAGAACAGATCAGCGTTCCCGGCATACAGGTAAATGGCAGTACATTGCATATGCCTGAAACTCCATTTTTTGTGAGGGCAGAAGCAGTACCAATTGCCATGACCGGGTCACCGTCATAATCTTTATGCACGTAAGGAGCGGTTAATTGTAACATGGTTTCAAGGGAAATATTTTTTTCAACATCTATCAGTTCTTCCACTGCATTAAAAAGTTTTTTATAGGATGCATGTTGTGAAAACTCCTGTATTTTGGATTTCAGGATGTCCACATAGTCGCCTTTCCATTTGCTGTCGCGGGTATATCGGTATGTCGTATAAACAAACCATTCCGAAAATGGCGACATCAGTGTTTCTGCCCCGAGTGCCTCAAGTTTTCCAACTATGTTTCCGCTGCAAAAACGATTATCTCTCATGAAAATTTCACCAACGATTGAAACAACCGGTTTGCGCTGGATAGTAAACACTTCTATGTCTCCGAATTTCTTCCCTGCCTTTTCAAGAATATCAACTAATCCTTTGGCATTATTTTCTATACATCTTACAATGCTATCTAATGATTCATAATAAACCCTGTCAGTTTCTCCTTTGTTTTTCTCATAGGGCCTGTGTTGTTGATGAAGTTTGCGGATCATATCAACTGCCACAAATCCCTTCCATGCATTAAACCTGAACTTTGTACCACTGCCCGGGGTGATATCTGAATAAGAACTATCGTTGGAGGGGGTAACTATCTTCACGTTTTTTTTACCGAGACGGTCAAAAATGACTTTTTGCAATTGGTTATATTGTCCGAATCTGCAAGGGCCGTTATGATCGGGCATAAAAAAGCTGATTTTGTTTTCATCTGCACCGGGTTCCAGCAATTTCCTGATAAACGATCCGGTGGTACATATCATCGGGAAGCATTCCTTGGATGAAGTATACTTCCTTCCAATGTCAAGGTCCTCATGGGTCTGTATTGGCAGGGAATAGGATTCTATCCCGCAGCTTCGGGCAGCAGCCGCAGCAATGTATGAACCGTCATTCATGTATGGCCAGTACAATACCCTGTCGGTGGTGGGTGTTGCCTGCTTAAAGTTTTTAGAGATATTGCTTTTAGAGATATGTGGTTTTCTGCCTTTTTTCCTGATACTGTCAAGGAATGCTTCCAGACGCGTAATGAGTCCGGCATCTGCAGAGTGTTCATCGATTTCAATCTGCAGGGTTGGCTTTCCTCTCAGCACTTCGGTAACAAAGTGCATGATAAAGGAGTCCGGGCCACAGCGGAAATTGCTGATATAAACTCCGTACAACTGATCATGCCTGGCAATTATCCGTGCTCCGCTTAGTATTTTTCTGCCGTTAGTCCAGTACATATTCGGAAAATCTTCAAAAATATCCTCTTCATTGAGCGGTAGAAAATCGAGGGGGATTGGGAGCACATTCTGGTTGATCAACTTCTCCACGAGCCTGAGGTTCAGTTCAGCATCACCGGCATTATAGGGCCTGCCTATTATTACCACAGCCTCCTTGTCTTTTGGCAGGTTACTGAGAATTTCACTGCCACGGCTCGTCAGCGAATTTTCAAAATTGGTTTGCTTCTCCCGTGCAAGGCAAAGCGCTTTTTTTACTGCTTTGTTGCCGGTACCGAAATGCTGCTTCATAAAGGCAGACATTTCTTTAACAAAAACTCTGTCAAAGAAACGTGGGTGAAGAGCAGGGATAAGCAGCTTGTCCTTATCCGGATGTTTTGCCAAAGCAGCACGCACCATGAAAGGGTAAGTCTGTATCCACGGGCAGTTGCAGTTAGATGTCGGGTTATCAGCTGCTGCTCTGTTATTTACAACGAAGGGTATGAAAACATAATCAACTTTTTTTTCCAGAAGATCCAGTATATGTCCATGCACAATTTCGACTGGGAAACAGGTTTCTGAAGTAAGCATTTCAAGTGATTTGGAAACAAGCGCTCTGTCGGTATGTTTTGAAAGTACCACTTGAAAACCGAGTTCAGTAAAAAATGTCCTCCAGAAAGGAAATTCCTGATAGTACAATATCAATTCTCTCGGGATACCAATGGAAATATTGCCTTTGTTTCTCTCTTCTTTGTAATCGCCCAGAAGTAAATTTTCACGCTCAACAAATAAGTTAGGAATGTCATCTGATTTTTTCTTCCGGTCAGCAATCTCATATTTCTCGCACCTGCCTCCGTAGTATAAGTGTTTTTTTTCTCCTTTAATCTTCACCATCCTGATTTCACAAAGGTCCTTGCAATCTTTATCCTTGCAGGTAAACTTATCTAATATAAAAGATGCATTGCGCACCTCAAAGCCCTTAAAATTTGTGTTACCGCTTTTATTGATTTTTTCTCTGGCGAGCATGGCCATCCCGATCGCGCCTGTAACATCGAAGTTTGGTGGAATAATAATGGGTTTCCCTGTAATCTGCTCAAAAGCCGCCACTACTCCTTTGTTGTTGGCAACTCCACCCTGAAAGAAAATCTTCTCTCCTATCCTTCTGCTGCCAACTACTTTCTGGATGTAATTATTAACGATGGAATAAGCCAGTCCGCCAACGAGGTTTTCGTTTTTCTCGCCTTTCTGCTGGTTGGCATTCAGGTCAGATTCTATAAAAACCGTACAACGGCATCCCAGCGAAGTCGGCTTTTCCGAGTTCAATGCTAATGTCCCGAATTCTTCAACGATATTGATATCAAGTTTCTCGGCCTGTTCCTCCAGAAAAGAGCCGGTGCCTGCCGCACATACTTTGTTCATTTCAAAATCGACCACTACACCATTGTCAATACTGATATATTTTGAATCCTGTCCGCCTATTTCAAAAATGGTATCCACCGTAGGATCGTAAGCAACCGCAGCAGTCGCCTGTGCTGTAATCTCATTCTGTATCACATCGGCACCGATAAAATCTCCGGTAAGGTAACGTCCGGAACCGGTGGTACCTGCTGCTTTCACTTCGACTTTTTCTCCAACTTCCTCGTATATTTCTGTCAATCCCCGCTTGATAGCTTCCAGGGGACGACTGGCAGTTGGCAGGTATTTCCTGGCAACAACATTATTGAGATCATCTATTAAAACAACATTTGTGCTTAGGGAACCAACGTCAACCCCCAGGTAAACAGGATATTTCTCTTGTCCGTTTAAGTTGAAAGTAACTTCCCTGGTCAGTATTGCAGAGGATTCTACCAGCACGGGAAGACCTGCACCGTTGCCATTGGTTTTTAACAGGTAGCCCTCCAGATCGCTTAGCCCTTTAAAAGGCAAAACACCTTGCGGTTGCTCCATGATATAAAAAATGGCCCCAAGGGCACCCATCGAAGCATGGTATTCCGGGACAATCATTTCTTCGTCACTAACATGGAGTATCTCTTTAAAAGCATGGACAACACCGGCATTTGCAGCAACTCCGCCCTGAAAAACAATTGGTTTGACAAGCTCTTTGCCTTTAGCCAGGTTACTTTTGAAATTCCTGGCAACGGCAAAGCATAGTCCGGCAACAATATCATGAACCGGGGTAGCAATTTGCTGGAGGTGGATCATATCGCTTTTGGCAAAGACGCTGCAGCGGCCGGCAATATGGGGAGGATTTTTGGATAGAAGAGCAAGTTGACCAAACTCCCTGTCTATAGAAACCCCGATCCTTTTTGCCTGCTGGTCGAGAAAAGATCCGGTCCCTGCAGCACAAATACTGTTCATGGAAAAATCAGACAGGCTTGAATGTGCATTTTCTTTCCCCTTTTCCATAAAGATCAACTTAGAATCTTCTCCCCCCATCTCAATAATCGTCTTTGCATCAGGATATAATTTTGAGACAGATTTTGACTGCGCTATGATTTCATTGATAAATTGTCCGCCTATCAGCTCGGTAGCCAGTTTTCCGCCGGAGCCGGTTATTGCAACAAGACTGAACTGTTCGGTTTCATACTTTGACAATATATCTGACAACCTCTTCCTGAGTACCAGGAAAGGCTGTCCATGGCAATAATCGTAATGATTTTCAAGGATGTTTTCATCCTGGTCAATAACGACAGTATTCAATGAAATAGAGCCCAGGTCGAGACCAAGAAAAATGCATGCTTTCCCATGTACCATTGTCATATTCTGTGGTTTTGGTCAATAAACTTATCAGTGAAATATCTATTTTTCAATAATTCAGATCACTATTGAAAACGTTATTTTTAACTTGGAAATTATCAATATATTCTACAAATGAATATTATGAAATTTTCATTTCTGAGCTTGAAATTTATTGTATAAATATATATAATTTATTTTATATAAGATAATAGGGTCTCATTATATTTTTATATAGATATTCTTAATTTTTCATAAATTGAATCTGGCGAAGGCTGTATAGTGGTAAGTACAATATACCATTAAAGCAATGTTTAAAGTTCGACTTCATAAATAAAAACCCACTTGAAACACATTAAAATAAACTGCTTCAATGACATATAGATATTTTTAGATTAAGAAGGGCTGAAGAATAAAAATTCAGCCCTTTTATTCTTTCTCATCTGCGACGATCTGCGAGATCTTTTAAAAATGATAAAATAATAAAAATTTTACCTGCCTGGAAAAATAAACTGAAGGAATGGGTAATTAAGGATAAAAATATCTTTAAGTATTATATTTGACCAAAATTATTATATTTGACTAAAAATTTTGATTATGGGAAATACCAACTTTGTAAACTACCTGCTTTATCCCAGGAACTGGTGGCTGCCACTACTGATAATTTTTGTAATTGGCATAGCAGGGATAACAATGATTGGAATACATACTTACACAGAAGCTCCGCCTATTCCTTCCTATGTTTCATCAAAGAACGAAATTGTTTTTACAAAGGAGGATATATTGGAAGGACAGGCTGTTTTTCAGAGGTACGCCCTGATGGAGTATGGAAGTATGTTTGGCGATGGTGCCAACCGTGGGCCGGATTTTACTGCAGAAGCCTTGCATTATGTTTCTCAATACATGAATGATTATTATCAATCACAATTGAAGGCAGATACAAACACTGATATAATTAAGAAAGGGATTGCTGAGCAGGTAAAAGCTGAAATTAAAAACAACGCTTACAATAATAATTATAACAGCGTAACGCTTTCCGACGCACAGGCTTATGCGGTAAGTGAATTGATAAAATATTACAATCAAAAATTTACTAATCCCTCTTCGTCCGGAGCATTTAAGCCATCCGCTTATATAACTGAAGCCGATGAATTAAGATCGCTGACTGCTTTCTTCTTTTGGGGTGCCTGGGTATGTGGTGTGGAAAGGCCGGGAGAGCATTATAGTTATACTCATAACTGGCCCTACGATCCTGCAGCCGGAAACACTCCAAGTGCTGCTATAATACTCTGGAGCATTATCGGCTCACTTGGATTAATATTTGGATTAGGAATTGTATTGTATTATTATGGCAAACTGGCCAGGTCAGATGATGCTGTTTACACGAACAAGGCGGAACCATTTATGACAAGTGGTGATATACAAAATTTCCAACCTGCTGCTGTTCAAAGATCTACCTACAAATTTTTTTATGTTGCCATAATACTTTTTTCTGTTCAGGTTTTAGCAGGGATTTTAACCGTTCATGATTTTGTTGGATTGGTGAATTTCTTTGGTTTTAATATTTCTGAAGTAATGCCAATAACTGTAACAAGAAGCTGGCATGTGCAATTATCTATTTTATGGATATCGGCCTGCTGGATAGGTGCTTCATTTTTTATGATGTCACTTGTTTCGCCACAACAACCAATAAAGCAGGTTACTCTTATCAATACCATTTTCTGGCTAACTTTAATGTTAGTGGCCGGCTCATTTGCAGGTATTTTGCTTGGACCCAGGGGTGTTATTATAAAATACTGGTATTGGCTGGGCCACCAGGGATGGGAATATGTGGAGCTTGGAAAGGTTTGGCAGATAATGCTTGGCGTAGTATTTATCATTTGGGCAGTAACCATATACCGGGGGATTAAACCGGTGATGAAAATGAAGCAACCATGGGCCTTACCTAACTGGTTAGTGTATTCAACATTCAGTATAATCTTATTATTGATTTCTGGTTTTATTGCCACCCCTGAAACCAATTTTGTTATTGCAGATTTTTGGCGATGGATGGTGGTGCACATGTGGGCAGAGGCATTCTTTGAAGTGTTTACGACAGTACTGATTGGATACTTCATGGTGGTTATGGGACTGGTAAGCAGGCAGGCTGTTATTCGTGTTATCTATCTGGCAACATTATTATTCCTTGGTTCAGGTCTGCTTGGTATCTCCCATAATTTTTACTGGAATGCCAAACCGGTTGGTACAATGGCATTGGGATCAGTGTTCTCCACTTTGCAGGTAATACCTTTAGTGCTACTAACGTTGGAAGCATGGCGCTTTAGCAGACTTCCAAAACAGCCGGAGATCAATAACAATGTAAATGGAGATTTAAATAAAAAATTTGGATTTTCAGAAGTTCTTCTGTTTTTGGTGGCCGTTAATTTCTGGAATTTCTTTGGTGCAGGTGTATTGGGTTTCATTATTAATCTTCCTATTGCCAATTATTACGAGCATGGAACTTATTTAACCGTTAATCATGCTCATGCTGCATTAATGGGGGTCTATGGAAACCTTGCATTGGCTGCTGTTTTATTTTGCTGCCGGTTATTGGTTAAAGCTGATTGGTGGAAACCCCGAGTAATCAAAACAGTTTTCTGGTCAATCAATATCGGTTTACTACTGATGGTATTGCTTGATTTATTTCCTGCTGGCATTTATCAATTTAAAACAGTAACTGAGCAAGGATTGTGGTATGCCCGTAGCAATGCATTTATTGAAAGTACAGGTTTTCAAACACTCACCTGGTTGCGTATAATTGGCGGCTCCATATTTACCGTAGGCGGGGTGATACCCCTCGTTTGGTTTGTTACCAGTAGAAGAAGAGGGTTGAAAAAGAATGACGTATAGATTTTAACAATATGAGTATCGGGAATCATGCATTTCGCTTCACCTCCGATTTACACCGGGCTTCAGTTTCTTTTGATTATCAATTCCTCACTTCTCCCTCACGGCGGGATTCGTTTGGAATAACAACTTCTTTCTTGTCTGGAAGGGAAGCAGCGGCGATTCGCAGGACGAATCGCCGCTGCTTCCAATGTCGCCCTATATTGGTCCTGTCATTCTGAGTGATAGAGAGGAATCGCCTGCTCAAATTATTTCGATATTATTACATGCCAAAAACAAAGATTATGAACAAATCAACTATCAGCAAGAATCTCATGATGAAAGTAATCCTGATAACCTCATTCATCATTTTGATAAGCAGTTGCAACCAGATGCAACCAACTAAGTTAACAGATACAGATATTCTGCATCAGAATCAGGATCAGCTTACACAGGTTATCATTTACGATGTATTTACACCTCCTGTAGCAAGCAGAATCTATGTTTACTCTTCACTTGCCTCATATGAAGCAATCAGGTTCAGCAGTGAAGGAACAACATCAATTGCTGAAAAACTGCATGATTTTGGTGCCATACCTCAGCCCGAAAAAGGGAAAGAATATAATTATACACTTGCTGCCAGCAAGGCATTTTTCAATGTAGTTCATAACGTGAAAGTGTTTTCAGTTGATTCTCTGAAGAATTATGAAGAATTATTATTTAGAAACTATAAGAAACAGTTAAGTGATTCGGTCTATAATCGTTCAGTTGCCTTTGGTGATACAATAGCCAGGGTAATATTGGCACGGGCCGGAAGGGATGGTTATTTTCAATCGAGGGGTAAATCAAAATACCTGGGCAGCAATGAGCCGGATAAATGGAGGCCGACACCTCCCGATTATCTCGATGGAGTGGAGTGGTGCTGGAACACAATGAAACCCATGATAATGGATTCAGCTTCACAATTTATGCCTGCCAGACCACCCATTTACAGTATGGACAGCAGCAGTCTTTTTTATAAGAGTCTCCATGAAGTATATGCAATAAATAAAAATCTGACAGAGGAACAGATGACTATTGCACGCTATTGGGATGATAATCCTTTTGTAATTGAGCATTCCGGTCACATGATGTTTAGTAATAAGAAAATCACTCCGGGAGGACATTGGATGGGAATCTGTGCAATAGCTTCAAAACAATCAGGCGCTGATGCTGTTAAAACTGCCCGGGCATATGCATTGACATCTGTTGCATTGTATGAATCTTTTATTTCATGCTGGGATGAAAAATACCGGAGCAGTTATGTAAGACCTGTCACTGCCATTAATGAAACTTTTGATAATACATGGATGCCCTTTTTGCAAACACCTCCTTTCCCTGAATATGCAAGCGGACACAGTACAATAACTGCCTGCGCAGCATCAGTACTGACCGCTGTTTACGGTGATAATTTTGCCTTTCAGGATACAAGCGACTTAAGGTATATCGGAATGCAGCGTCACTTTAATTCTTTCAATGAAGCCGCGTCTGAAGCCTCAATAAGCAGGGTTTATGGCGGTATTCATTACAGGTTCAGCGTTGATATAGGTGAAGCACAGGGGAAGAAGCTTGGTGCTTATATTAATGAAAAGCTGACAGACTGATAATCAGGAATCAAAGTTTTCTCTTCCAAAGTTATTCGGAGGGACAGGATTTGTTTTTTCAACACTGGTAAAAGAATATTGCCTGAAATCATTTTATCATGATATATCCGGATAGTTGCTTTTACATTATTATAAGAAAGGCTGTCAGGAAAGAGATCTATAAGTTTGCCAACAAAATCTGCATCTGTTGAAGATATTGAGGTAAACAGATCAGCAGTGACAACACCTGTCACAGTAATATCTTCCGATAATATGGCTGTTTTAAATGAGAGAACATCCGGTCTTCGTTCAGCGAAACACTGGTCGTCAGTCATATATTCTCTTGTCCTTTTAAAATGGACATCTTCGGTATAAGGTACAGGTTTTGCGGGATCGCTTATGTACTCATTGAAACTTACAGCCGTTTCAGGTCTGCTCTACTCCATTTTTCCATCTTCCTGTAAATACAGAACCTGTTTATCTACACCTGCCGGAGGCCATTGTTCAAATTGTCTCCATAGATTATCGCCGGTTACAAAAATATTGGCTTCTGCTATTTTTGACATATCCCCGACTCCTTTGAGAAAGTAGTTGAAAAACGAAAGTATATGACTTGTTTAATATTTTCCAATCTTTCAAATTTATCCATTTAGATTATTGAATATGCAGACCAAATGAGTTTTATTTTCTAATAGCACATAATACTTAGTTATAGCCTTACCTTAAAGTACTCCCACAAATAATCGGTGGGAAAGCCACTAGTCCAGGCGTGACGGACTGGATGACTTTCATTGCAGCTTTAGGTTTTAGCGAGGAAAGGTGTGATCTGCAATATGCCTGACAGTCCTTTACAGACTTAAATGAATTCACGTATAACTTTTAAAAGACTCTTTTTATCAAATGGTTTTAATATGAAACCTGAGCAACCTGAACCAATTGCTTCTTCCTTATCGTCAGCATAAGCAGTCTGCGCTATAATCGGTATGTCGGGTTTTGATTCCCAGATTATCTTAGCAGCTGTATATCCATCCAATTCAGGCATTTTGATATCCATGAGGATCAGATCAATATTCTTTTCGGCCAATGCTATTTCTACTGCCTCTTCCCCGTTGGATGCTCTTATAATATCTGCATTTGCACCGGCAAGAAAACAATTAATCAGTTTGAAGTTGCTGTCAACATCTTCAACAACAAGAATTGTCTTTTTTTCAGGGAATACAAAGACTTCATATCCCATTTTTTCTTTAACAGTTTCTGTTGCAACAACTTGTTTTTCATAAGGAATTGTAACAAAGAATGATGTTCCTGCTCCTGGTTCTGATGAGAGCCGGATATTCCCGCCCAAAAGTTCCGCGTAGGCTTTTGCTATTGCCAGTCCAAGGCCTGTTCCTTCATATAACCTTGAGGTCGTGTGTTGTACCTGGTAAAAACGATCAAATATCTTATTGTGATATTCCTGAGGTATTCCAATTCCTGTATCAGAAACCCGGAATTCAAGGAACATGTCTCTAAGCACACAACCAACTTTTACATACCCTTTGTCAGTGAACTTAATAGCATTATTTATCAGGTTTGTAAGAATCTGAGTTAATTTTGTACTGTCAGTAATAATTAATGCATCTGAATCCGGCACTCCCGTTTCGCAGACCAGTTGAATTTTTTTCTCATTAGCTACCGGTATAAACTGGTTGCATAATGATTTAAGTTTTGAATTTATATTTATCTCATTTTTATCGGCTTTTACAATATTAGCTTCGATATTGGAAATATCTATAATATCGTTAATAATCAACAGCAGATGATTACTGCTCAGCATGATCGTTTCAATATAATCCTTGCGCGATTGTGCATCCACATCAGGTTCCCCGAGAAGTGCAGAAAAACCAACTATTGCATTCATCGGTGTCCTGATTTCATGGGAGATATTGTGAAGGAATGAAGTTTTTAACCTGTCGCTTTCCTCGGCGTGTTCTTTGGCGTTGATAAGCTCTTGTTTGACACGTTCGCGGTCGGTGATATCACGAATGAATGCAATAAATTGTTTCCGGGAATACAAAAAACTCATACTGACTTCGATATCAAAAACACGACCGTCTTTAGCTTTGTGTTTGCTTTCAAACTGATCAGTACCGGATTCAATGACTCTTTGTATGCGTGCGGCAACATCTTCCGGTTTATCAGTTGCTTCAAGATCGGAAATCGAAAGATTTAATAATTCTTTTCTCGTGTATCCTGACATGCTGCAATAGGTATCATTTACATCCAATAGTTTCGCTTTCTCATCAGTAAGCAAGAATCCAAACAAAGTAGCCGATACGATCGTTCTGTATTGCTCTGCATGTTCTTTTATTGTTTCTTCCGCCCGCTTATGCTCGTTCCGCTCCTTTACCTCTTGTAATGCACGTTTCACTACAGATGCAAGCCGGTAAATCCGGTCCTTAAGGACGTAGTCGCATGCCCCCCGTTTTAGTGTCTCAACGGCCCATTCTTCTCCCATTGTACCTGTTACAAAAATGAATGGGATATCAGGACACTTCTTTTGAGAGATATCTAACGCTGAAATTCCGTCAAAGGAAGGAAGTTTATTGTCTGAGAGAATCATATCCGGAGAGAATTCCTCAAGCCCCTTTATGAATCCTTCTCTTGAATCCACAAGCATTGCCGAGAAAGTTATCCCTGCGTTTCGCAATTCCCGTTGCATCAACTCAGCGTCGGCAGAATCATCTTCAAGTATCAGGATTCGAAGTTCTCTATCCATGGTTTCTCCTTTTTAATAACTCTTTCAAGTCACCGGCGGTCTATTCAGCAGCAGCCAGTACAGCCCAACTTCTGAGACCACCCTTATAAACTCATCGAAACTCACCGGTTTGGAGAGGTAACTGTTCACACCGAGTTTGTAACTCTCCGCAATATCTCTATCCTCCGTTGAAGATGTCAGGACAACAACGGGGATGAGCTTCGTCTGTTCATCAGACTTAATCTTCTGCAGAACCTCCAGTCCATCCACCT
>MENI01000014.1:72028-94234 GCA_001768195.1 Bacteroidetes bacterium GWA2_40_15
CGTGCAAGCGTTGAAAAACGCCGAAGAGTTTACTTACATACTTCATATCAAACCCGACCCCGTTATCTTTCACATAATAGACATTCTCAGCAGACCCACTCCTGCCTCCTTTATCTGAAGGGGGAACACCTGGATTACAGCCGACCTCAATAAATGCACTTTCTCTCGGTTTTGTGAATTTAATGGCATTGGACAAAAGATTGAAAAGAACCTGACGAATCATTGAAATATCTGCATGGGCATCCGGGAGCGGCCTGACCTCTATTTTTATCTTCCGTCCGACGGCATCCTGATTCAATTCGCCCAACACATCCTTTACTAATTTCCCAATGTTGATTTCTGACAGCCCAATCTCTTCTCGCCCTACGCGAGAGAAGGAAAGGATGTCGTCAATAAGCTGCCCCATCTTCTTCGTATTATTACTCACGATATTCAGCAACCTCTTGCCTTCGTCATCGAGTGTATTCATATAATCTTGCAGAAGAATTCTTGAGAAGCCGTCAATTGCACGCAGGGGACCCCGAAGATCGTGAGAGACGGAATATGAAAAGGCTTCGAGTTCTTTATTCATTGCTTCGAGCTTGATATTTATCTGCCGGAGGTTTTCTTCTGCTTCTTGTCGTTGGGTTATCTCTGATTCCAGTTTCCGGTTTGCAGTTTCGAGTTGTACATTGTTTTTTTTCACTCTTTCACGTGCACGAATCATTGCTTCTGCAACACTTGAGATCATTGTTCCCGTAAATATAAACACCGCCACACCAAGCCAATCTGCTGGACTTTTTATGAAAGGTTGTGTTACAATAAGTGACCAAAAAAAAATAACTATTAAACATATTGTGAGTGTTGCAAGTAAACCAGACCACAGACCTCCATAAATAGAAATAACCATAACTGCAGGATAGAAAGTAATCCACCCAACAGTTGATCCGAGAGATTGCAATGGCCATACACGCGATGCAGCAGCTACAATGATAAGTGATATTGTGACTGCGAGATGTTTCATCGTCAAAGGAGTGACCTCATTTAATTTCATGCGTTACTCCTTTTTATTTAAAATAATCTTAGGACAATAGATTCCGTAGAAATAAGCGACTTACCATAGCAGCTCAAAGGAATTAAAGATGGACTGCATCTTTTGGGTGTACGTTGCTCATCAAGCTTAAAAACAACATCCTGTTCAATTTTGTTCATTGTATTATTTTTATATCAGCTACACTCAGTTCATTGATGTAGCGCTCAAGGTCATGAGTCATTGCATTGTTTTCTTTCTCATTGTTTTGAAAGGCAAGTTCTTTGTTAGCAATGATTAACTCTCCTGCCATTTGGCTCAGGGTTGTGGCTTCATATCTGATACTTATATTCATTATTACCAAATTTAAAATTAACCGGAAAATTCTATCCCGGAACGTTTAAAAGCGAAAGCGTGGAACTGTAACTTATCTATAGGGTGGCTCTGGTAAGCCAAGACACAAATAAGAACAGCCCACGCTATGCATGGGTATTATTCTTATCTTTTGTGTCTAATTGAAATTTACCAGATTTCCCTATAAAAAATAAGCTAACGCCTTTTAATTATGAATATTTAAAGAACGACCTTATGCAAATATAAATAAAATACACTAAATCATGAAGTTAATATAACTTTATTTTAGCTACTCCCCATTCTGAGTGCTGCAGGAGTGTCTGTTAATACAAAATAAGCGCCTCATTATAAACTTTTTTTGCTACTTGCCAGGCAATTGAGAGTTCGTTTAGAGCCCCAAATATTAAACCTTGTTTGTCTTTGAGAAGATTATAGGTAATCATTGACACTTTTATTCATTTGAATTTTAATTAATATTGGAGTACTAAATAACCTTACTTTGATACCTCAAGTTCTTTTGAAACCGATAAATACTTTTCTTTCATTCCTCCTGGAAATTTATCCTCTTCTGCCAATCTGAACTTAACTAGCATTTCTGCCTGAGTTTCATTATCAAGAGCCTCATCAGCCATTGGATAAAGAATATTTTCTTCTTTATAAATATGGTCTTGTAAAAGAAATGCATAGCCCCTGGCGTTTTCAATTACTTTGTTTTTGTCATTTTCATTTAAACCGGCTTCCATACCTTTTACATAATTTCTTCCTGTATCATGCTCATAAAGCATTTGTGATATTGGATTGCAGTGCATATGCACGGTATCCTTGTTTAACTCCTCGAATAATATATTTTCTTCTTTTGCGTGATGAAATTTATCCGCATAATTTTTTATGAAATCGATAGCTTTCTCAAAGTATGACTTATCAAGTTCCATGCCTGCTTCCAATTGGTCGCATTCATTTATCATAGAATTTATGACCTTGAGAATATGTTGATGTTCTACTGATAGTATTTCAGTTACTGTTTTCATGATAGTTAATATTTAAGATTTATTTGAATAATTTATAATTTTACCCAAAATCACCTTCATTATTTTATTATTTTGTTTTATGAAGTGGTTATTCTTCATGATTTCTTCTTTGGTTTGTACAAACTCAGATGGTATCAATTCATCTCCCGCGTTTTTAATAATGGATTCAATTGCCCTTTTGTCCATTTCAAAATGAAATTGTAATCCTAAAACTCTGGTATTATAGAGAAATGCCTGGTTTGGATATGCTTTGGATGATGCCAGATGAACAGCCCCTTGTGGAATTTCAAATGTATCACCATGCCAATGAAATACATTCATCTCATCCGGAAACATGTCCCATCCAAGCTTATCTAATTCTGTTTTATTAAATTGAACAGGGAACCAACCAATCTCTTTTGTATGCCCATGCAATGCTTTTCCTCCAAGTGCATTGACAATTAATTGAGCGCCCAGACAGATTCCGATTATAGCTTTATTTGCCTGAATGGCCTGTTTAATATATTCAATTTCAACTTTTAACCATGAATAAGTGTCAAAATCATCAAAACTCATAGGGCCTCCCATTATCACTAGTAAGTCTATTTCATCAATTGACGGGAAAGAATAATCTTCACAGAATTTTGTGAATGTAAAATTATGGTTATTTTCTATTGCCCAATCGCTTATTATACCAGGTCCTTCAAACGGAACATGTTGAAAACAATGTATTATCCGTCGTTCCTGTCTGAATTCCTTTAAGAAATACTCTTTCCCCATTGTTTATTATCTTTTAACTTGATAACTCAAGCATCTTCTGTATTGGGATCAGTGCTTTTTCCCTTATTTCAGGAGTTATATTTACCTCAAATTTCTCCTCTTTAAGGCTATCATAAATCTTTTGTAAATTATGAAGTTTCATGAATTTACAATCGCTGCAGCCACATGTCGAATCAATGGGTGGTGCAGGTATGAATAGCTTCTCCGGGTTTCTTTTCTTCATTTGGTGCAGGATTCCCGATTCTGTAGCAACAATATATTCCATGCCACCATCTCTTTCGGTATATCTTAAAAGCGCCGAAGTTGACCCGATAAAATCCGCAGCAATCTGAATTGGTTTCTGACATTCAGGATGGGCTATTAATTTAGCATCCGGATATGTATTCTTTATTTTTAAAATCTTTTCCAGTGAAAATTCCTCGTGTACATGACAGGCTCCATTCCAAATTACCATATCCCGGCCTGTAATACTGTTCAGATAATTCCCTAAATTCCGGTCAGGTGCAAAAATTATTTTTTGATTTTCAGGTATGCTTTCAATTATTTTAACAGCGTTGGTTGAAGTACATGTAATATCTGTTAATGCTTTAATTTCCGCAGTAGTGTTTATGTATGAAACTACAATATGGTCAGGGTATTTATCCCGGAATTTCCTAAATTCATCGGTTGGACAAGATTCAGCCAAAGAACATCCGGCATTCAAATCGGGTATTAGAACTTTTTTTTGCGGAGATAAAATCTTTGCTGTTTCCGCCATAAAATTGACACCGGCAAAAACGATAATATCGGCATCGGTCGTAGATGATTTTCTTGATAAATCAAGACTGTCACCTACAAAATCAGCGATATCCTGAATCTCCGGTTCCTGGTAATAATGTGCCAGAATAACAGCATTTTTCTCTTTCCTGAGTTTCTTAATCTTATTTATTAAGAGCTGATCATCCTTCATAATTTATTTTTTAATTGATCTGCTCGACTGATAATATCATAAAGCTTTTCGGTGCCTGCCGATAATCCATTGCAACTGTTTCTACTATTGAAATATCTCTTTTCAAACATTTATATTAATAAATCACCACTGTAAAGTTATATATTTATTCCTTATAAGACAATATGGTCTCTTGGTATTTTATAAAATATTTTTTTTATTTTTGTAATCAGAATTGTAATAAATAATATGTAATATGTTTAACAAGGAAACCGAATACGCTCTCAGAGGACTGGTTTACATCAAGTTACAAAACATTAAGGAAAAGAGACCAGGCACAGCAGAGGTTGCCAGGGAAATAGAGGCACCCCACTTCTATACTGCAAAGATCTTACAACGTCTGGTCAGGGCCGGATTTCTGGAATCGTTGAAGGGTAAGGGAGGCGGGTTCTACTTTGATCCTTCAAAGCCTGAACTTCACCTTATTAAGCTCATTTCATCAATTGAAGGAGACAGCTCATACTCAGGATGCGGCTTCGGTCTTAAACACTGCAATGAAAATAACCCCTGCCCTGTTCATGAGAAATATGCCCCGATAAGGGAGGCAATAACCAGACTTTTATCAGATGAAACTGTACAAAGTCTTGCAATGAAAGTATATAGAAAGGAGTTTAATCTTAGCAAAACACCGAAATGACTAAGAAGAATATAAGGCTGCCTTTATCTGTATTTGCGCTTACTTTTCTCCTGCTTGCCATTGTTCAGATAAAAGTAGAGAGACCGATGATACTGGCTGAACGTTTCTTTGAAGGAGCCGGATGGGTGGAGATTTTTATAATTTCTCTTTATGGAGCAGTTGTTGCATATAAGATGCAGGATCCACAGAATGTCCCTCAATGGAGAAAAATAACCTGGACAATATTCTCTGTTATTTTTTTCACACAGCTGGCAATCGGCCTTTCAGGATTTGAAAAGTTTCTGATGACAGGCAAGCTGCATCTCCCGATACCAATGATGATTGTCGGCGGTCCGCTATACAGGGGACAGCTATCGGTAATGACAATCCTTTTCCTGAGCACGGTGATCCTTACAGGCCCTGCATGGTGCAGTCATCTCTGTTATTTTGGCGCTTTTGATAATTTAGCTTCATCGGGAAAGACATCAATGGAGATATTAAAACACAAGGGAGTCATAAAATCCACAATCCTGATCCTGGTAATTGCAATGGCGCTTTTGCTGAGATGGTTTAATGTACCGCTGCTTATCGCAACTCTCATCGCTTTAGCATTCGGAATAACCGGAATAGGGATAATGATCCTTTTCTCCCTGAAGAGGAAGAAAATGGTACACTGTGTAATGTATTGCCCTGTAGGAACAATTGTTAATGGTTTAAAGTATGTCAATCCATTCAGGATGTACATTGACCAGAGCTGTACTCTCTGCATGCATTGCACAAAATTCTGCAAATACGACGCACTTAATGCTGAAGATATCAGGAAAGGAAAACCATCAATTACATGCACTTTATGTGGAGACTGTCTGGCAGGTTGTCAGCATAATTCTTTAAAATACAGGTTTTTCTCGATGAATCCCGAAAGAGCCAGAGATCTTTACCTTATCCTTACAATAAGCCTTCATGCATCCTGTATTTCATTGGCCAGGATCTGACGCGAGAGTTACTTCTGTGTAAGTAATTCAGTATCAGAAAAGCTTCTGAGTTTATTAACAATCCAAAAAATAATTCCTGACTTCTGAATAGTTTAATAATGAATTGCATAAAAATGCGAATAGTCTTGGTTATTAACAAAATTATTATATATTCGCAATTGTTATGAACATGTTTTAAACATCCTCTATACAACATGCCTTACAGAAGATTGCCAAATACCGATACTGCACGTATAAGGGCAATGAAGATTGCCATGCAGAAAGGGCAGGACCTTCCTCCTCATAAGCTTGCATTTTCGTCAAAAACTGTTGTCAGGCTTCAGAAACTTCTTCCACATTTTGAGAATAATATTCAGTTTTACCGGCATTCGGTAAATGTTCAGACTACCAAAAGCAAGGATTATAATGAGATCCTTCGGAAAGCAAGGATTTACCTTACTCACTTTCTAAGAGTGATGAATATGGCAATCTACCGGGGTGATCTGCCTTCTGAAACAAGAACCTATTATGGGATGGCAGCCAATGAATCAACAGTACCTTCATTAAATTCAGAAAATGAACTGGTAAGCTGGGGGAAAAGAATTATTGAAGGAGAGGAGTTCAGAATCAGAAAGGGGGGAAATCCGATTACAAATCCCACCATCGCAGTGGTCAAAGTAAGATACGAAAACTTTGTCCAGGCATTATTTCTTCATAACAACCAGGCCAAAAAAAACTTCGAATTTCTGGAGAAAAATGCAGCTCTTCGCAGGGAAGCAGATGAGATAATTCTCCAGATGTGGAATGAAGTTGAGAAGAGTCACATTGATCTGCCTGAAGAAACAAGAAAGATCAGGAATGAAGAATATGGTCTTGTATATTTTTACAGGAAGAACGAACCGGAAAAAATAAAAACCGAAGATATTGAGGACAAAGTAACCTCATTATCAAACAATTTTTAATCAGCCATTTCCTCTTTATCTCTCATCCGGGTCTCAACACCTGAAAACCATTCGGGAAGCTTCATGCCTGAATTGAACTCCATTTTACTATTTTTGCAGCAGGCTTATTAATTAATAATTGCAAATATAACTCTCTTGACAATAGGCAATATTTCTCTACCCGATTATCCATTGTTCCTGGCTCCAATGGAGGATATAACTGATCCGTCATTCAGGATGGTATGCAAGAATAACGGAGCAGATGTATTGTACACTGAATTCATATCCTCCGACGGACTTATAAGAGATGGGGCGAAAAGTTTAAAGAAGCTTGATATCTATGATTTTGAAAGGCCTATCGGGATACAGCTTTACGGACACCTCATTGATGCAATGGTTGAAGCTGCTTATATTGCCGAAGAGGCCGGACCGGAACTTATCGATATTAATTTCGGATGTCCTGTCAGGAAAATTGCCAACCGCGGCGCCGGCGCAGGTATGCTTCGCAATATACCCCTTATGCTTGAGATGACTGAAGCAATCGTTAAAGCAGTGAAGCTCCCGGTAACTGTAAAAACAAGGCTTGGCTGGGATGATGAGAGCAGGAATATAATTGATATCGCAGAGCGCCTCCAGGATACCGGGATTAAAGCTCTTACCATACATGGAAGAACAAGGGCCCAGCTTTATAAAGGAGAAGCTGACTGGACGCTCATCGGAGCTGTTAAAAACAATCCGCGAATGACAATTCCCATAATAGGTAACGGAGATATTGATAGTCCGGTTAAAGCAAAGGAGATGTTTGACAGATACGGTGTTGATGGTATAATGATCGGCCGCGCCACTGTTGGAAGACCATGGATATTCAGGGATATAAGGCATTACCTCGATACAGGAGAGTTATTACCGGAGCCTTCAGTAAATGAAAAAGCTGATCTTGCACTTTTGCATCTCGATAAATCCCTCGAATTCAAGGAGGGGAAAAGAGCAATTTACGAAATGCGCCGTCACCTCTCTAACTATTTCAAAGGTCTTCCCCACTTCAAAGAGACCCGTCTTAAACTTCTTACAGCCATTGAGGTTGATGACGTAAAAATGATAATCAATGAGATCAGACAAAAGTGGGGCGATTTCAGGACCGAAGATAAAACATCTGTTTATGGAATCTGAGCCGGCATTTCTTTCTTTTCCACCCTTCTGAAAATTATCGAAAAATCATTCCATTTAAATATTTTCCGGAGGATCAGTATAAAAAGAATACCTGTAACTATAAGGCCTGCCAGCTCTGTCCACGGGTAAATGTTATGCTGTTCAAAAAGGGCCTGGGTCTGTAACGCTGATGATCTGTGCGTCACCATAATACAAAGAAAAATATTGTTTGCAGCATGGGCACCCAGCGCTGCTTCTATCCCGTCATCAAGTATTGTTACCAGCCCGAATATGAGTCCGAAGACTAAATACTGAGGCATCATTGTAAGGAATCCATGATCTTTAACTTCAGGATTAAGGGAGTGCATAAGTGCAAACAGAACTGATGTCATAGCCAATGGGAAAAGCCTGTTCCGGATTATGACTGAAAATCCCTGCATCAGATACCCCCGGAAGATAACCTCCTCAAATGTTGCCTGAAAAGGTATAAACAGGAATGAAATAAGTGCCAGGATGATCAGAGAAGCTGTTTTATTGTTTATTGTAAAATTCTCAGGATCAAACTGCTTATATATAACAAGGTATAACAACATGAAGACCATCCATACAGAAGCCCCGATAAGAAATCGTTTCCATCTTATCTTACCGGTACCGTTAATGGTTGCCAGGAATGACCTTGAATGCAATGGTTTTAAAAGAAGTGCAAATGCAACAAGTCCGGCAATGAAAGGAAATAACATTAAAACCAGCAACAGATTATCATTGATACCGAGCACAGAAAAATCGTTGGGGTTTGCTGAGAACTGCGACATTATCTGAGGATCAGAAAATGATTTTATAGAGCTTGCTATAAGTAAAGGTAAAGCGCCAATGATATTACTGGCAAGTAGCACAAGAGCCAGCATGGCAATATATCTCCAGAGGCTGTTTTTACCGGTAAATGATGATTCGAGATGATTCATACATTATAACTGTATCAGAATTCGGTGATTGCCCTGCGCGGATGATCGATGGAATAGTGCAATCCAACACTCTCCTGCCTGTTCCTGGCCATTTTAATTATAACATAGCCTACTGTGATAATGTTCCTTAGTTCGCATATCTTTTTTGATATAAGTGATCGCTTGAAAAGGCTTTCCGTCTCTTCGTAAATAATTTCAAGACGTACAAGGGCTCTTTTAAGGCGAAGGTCAGATCGCACAATACCCACATAATTACTCATTATCATCTGCACTTCCTTGTAATTCTGAGTAACAAGTATCATCTCCTCCAGGTGAGTAGTTCCCTTGTAGTCCCAGGCAGGAATTTTCTCCTCAAAGGTCAGATCCTTAATCCATGCACCAGCATGCTTTGCGGCTCTGTGAGCAAAAACCGCAGCTTCAATCAGTGAGTTGGAAGCCAGCCTGTTAGCTCCATGCAGTCCTGTTGAAGCCACTTCACCAAGAGCATAAAGCCGGCTGATATTACTCTGCCCGTCCTTATCCACTTTAATGCCACCGCATGAATAGTGTACAGCAGGCACAACAGGGATAAGGTCTTTTGTGATATCAATACCACGCGCCAGACAATGCTCATGAACATTGGGAAAATGATCCTTAAGTCTCTCCGGTTCAAGATGTCTGCAATCGAGCCAGACATGGTCATCACCCCATATCTTCATCTCATTGTCAATAGCCCGGGCGACGATATCCCTCGGAGCAAGCGATCCACGGCTATCGTACCTCTTCATAAAGTTTTCACCTGCAATATTTTTCAGTATTGCCCCATATCCCCTGAGCGCTTCGGTAATAAGAAATGAAGGTCGCTTGTTAGGATCCCAAAAAGAGGTCGGGTGAAACTGAACAAATTCCATGTTATCAATAGTTCCTTTCGCCCTGTAGACCATTGCAATACCATCACCTGTAGCAACCTCCGGATTGGTAGTTGTCATATAGACATTTCCCATTCCGCCGGTAGCAATAACAGTTACCTTCGAGAGGAAGCTGATTACTTTCTGGCTTTTAAGGTCGGCAACATATGCTCCAAAACACTTGATATCAGGATTGTTTTTTTTCAGGACCTCACCAAGGTGATGCTGGGTCAGAATTTCGATCGCGAAATGCTGTTCATAGATCTCAATATTCTTGTTTCTCCTTACCTGCACCATCAAAGTGTTCTGGATAGCCTCCCCGGTGCGGTCCTTATGGTGAAGTATTCTGTGTTCGGTATGCCCTCCCTCTTTGGCAAGGTCATATGATCCGTCCTCCTTCTGATCAAACGAAACCCCAAGTTCAATAAGTTCTTTTATCCTGTCAGGGGCTTCCTGAACAACCATTCTTACAACCTCCTCATCACAGAAGCCGTCGCCTGCAATCAGAGTATCCCTGATATGTTTCTCAAAACTGTCGGGTTCACTGAACACAGCAGCTATACCTCCCTGCGCATAACGTGTATTGGTATCTTCAAGATTAGCCTTTGTAACTACCGAAACCTTCCCGTACTTTGATGCCTTCAGGGCAAATGTGAGACCGGCAATCCCCGATCCTATAACAAGAAAATCTGTTCTCTTTTTCATCTGCTGATATGCAAATAATAAAAGATAAAGATACAAATAGATTTATTGATTCACATGAACTCACCCCCAACCCCCTAGCTATCAACCTAAGAGAAGTATTGTAAATACAGAGAGCAGAAAAAGTTTCCCCTCCTTTTCAAGGAGGGGTGGCCGGGACAGTTGATTATCTGATCTTTACAAGGTTAACTTCCCGGCCGGGGTGGTTGATTTACTGATTTTTTTACCTTTATATCGATGGTAAACAAAAACCTCTTCAACAGTAAAGGCCTTAAATCTTTCAGATCATCTCTCAGAAACAGGTCCACTTCGGCTGAGGCAGCAATATGTGATAGACTGAAAACAGGGATAAATACCTGGAGGGCTTTGGGTTCACTGTATTAAGGTCTGAAAACAGATTTGTATTCCAGGAACCTGAATATTTAAAAAGTGAGATAAGGAAAGTTATAAATAAAAAAAAGAATCGATCTGATAAACCAATCAACCACCCCGGCCGCTACCAGCCTTTGCAATACTTTAACTATCATTGTGCTGCGTCCACCCCTCCTTCAAAAGGAGGGGAAACTTTGTTTAATTCATCAAATCAACCACCACCAAAATATTATGAACGAACAGAATTTCGATAATAAAACCCGTTTGCCTTTATTAATCCTCCCCGTTAAACCTTTTTCAGACTTCTTAAGTTGACGGCTATGCCCCAAGCCCCATCCCTGCTTTGCAAAGAAGGCTGTGTTTAAATTCAAACTCATTGTAAAACAGAACTTTTTAATATACTTTTGCCTTCTTCAATATTTAAAATAAGAATTATGGCCCAGGATGATGTTTTCAAAAAATTTGTTGCTCACTGTAAAGAATATGGCTACGTTTTTCCCTCAAGCGAAATTTATGATGGTTTAAGTGCAGTTTACGACTACGGACAGTATGGTGTTGAACTTAAAAATAATATAAAGAAATACTGGTGGGACAGTATGGTTCTTCTGAATGATAATATTGTCGGAATCGATTCTGCAATATTCATGCATCCGACAATATGGAAAGCATCAGGACATGTGGATGCCTTCAATGACCCTCTTATCGATAACAAGGATTCGAAGAAAAGGTACAGGGCCGATGTTCTTATCGAGGAGCATATTGCTAAAATCGAAGAAAAGATAAACAAGGAGGTTGATAAGGCAAAAGAGAGGTTTGGAGAGGCATTTGATGAGCAGAAATTCCGCGAAACTAATCCACGCGTACTTGCCAATCAGGTAAAAACAGATGAAATAAATTCAAGGTACACTAAAGCGTTAAATGACTCTGATCTTGCTGCCATCAGACAGATTATCATTGATAATGAAATAGTATGTCCGATATCGGGAACAAGAAACTGGACTGAAGTAAGACAGTTCAATCTTATGTTTTCCACCGAAATGGGGTCAACATCTGATGGTGCAAGCAAGATTTATTTAAGACCCGAAACGGCTCAGGGCATATTCGTAAATTTCCTGAATGTACAGAAGACAGGAAGGATGAAACTCCCTTTTGGAATAGCCCAGATCGGCAAAGCTTTTCGTAATGAGATAGTTGCAAGGCAGTTTATCTTCAGGATGCGTGAATTTGAACAGATGGAGATGCAGTTCTTTGTACAGCCCGGAACTGAGCTTGAATGGTTCAGGAAGTGGAAGGAGATCCGTATGAAATGGCATCAGGCGCTTGGATTCGGAAGTGAAAAATACAGGTTCCACGATCATACAAAACTTGCTCACTATGCAAATGCTGCCACCGACATCGAATTCAAATTCCCTTTTGGTTTCAAAGAGGTTGAAGGGATTCACTCAAGAACTGACTATGACCTGAAGCAGCACCAGGAATACAGCGGGAAGAAGATGCAGTATTTCGATCCTGAAAAGGGTGAATCTTATGTCCCTTTTGTAATTGAAACATCCATAGGCGTCGACAGGATGTTCCTCCAGGTAATTTCTGCCTCATATGCTGAAGAGGAGCTTAAGAAAGAAGATGGCAGTTCAGATACCAGGGTTGTCCTCAGGTTACCTTCATTTCTTGCTCCTGTAAAGCTTGCGGTAATGCCCCTTGTGAAAAAAGACGGGCTGCCAGAAATAGCTGAAAAAATTGTCAGTGATCTGAAATTTGATTTCAACTGCCAGTATGATGACAAGGACTCCATCGGCAGGCGCTACAGAAGGCAGGATGCTATCGGTACTCCATATTGCATAACCATCGATCATCAGACCCTTGAGGACAGGAGCGTCACAATAAGGTACCGCGATTCCATGCAGCAGGAAAGGGTTAATATTGAACAACTAAAAGAGATCATTTCAGAGAAAGTATCTATTCAGACTTTACTGAAAATGCTTTAAAATGAAAAAGGTTCTTATTGTAACCTACTATTGGCCTCCGAGTGGAGGAGCAGGTGTACAAAGATGGCTTAAATTCGCGAAATATCTTCCGGAATACGGATGGGAGCCGGTCATCCTGACTGTTGATCCTGAATATGCAGCCTATCCTGCAATTGATCTTTCTCTTCAGAAAGAACTTTCTGCTGACATTAAGGTACACAAAACCCGTGCTACAGACTGGTTCCGAATCTATTCTTCAGATAAATCAAAGGTCCCCTCAGCCGGATTTGCAACCAACAGTGATAGTAACTGGAAGGGAAAAGCCGGGCGTTTCATCAGGGGTAACTTTTTTATTCCGGATCCCCGCAGAGGCTGGAACAGTTTTGCTTTTAATAAAGCATGTGAGTTGATTGAGAAAGAGAAAATTGTAACAATTGTTACAACCAGTCCGCCTCATTCCACACAGCTTATCGGATTCAAGCTTAAAAAGAGATACCCCGGAATAAAATGGATAGCTGACCTGAGAGATCCATGGACCGATATATATTATTATGATCAGTTTTATCCTACCTGGCTTTCAAAAAGAATTGACCGCTTCTACGAAAGTACTGTACTTGAAAAAGCCGACAGGGTAATAACAGTGGGACACCGGTTGAAAGATCTGTTATCTGAAAAGGCCGACGGCCTTGAAGCTAAGACTGATGTAATAATGAATGGCTTTGATGAATCTGATTTTAAAGATATTACAAGGATTGAACCATCAGAATTTACAATCACCTATGTTGGTACTCTTTCCCATAAATATCCTGTAAATGGCTTCCTGAAAGCATTATCGGAACTAAAGAAAGAAAACATTGATTTTTCCTTCAGGGTTGTCGGACAGGTACCGGAAAACATCAAAGACGTCATAAAGGTTGCAGTATCTTCTGATTCTGTTGATTTCATATCCTATACTCCTCATGATCAGGCAATAACCCATATGGCAAACTCTTCTCTCCTTCTTCTCATAATTCCGGAAAATGGAGATAATAAAATTATCATGACAGGAAAGATCTTTGAATATATTGCCTCGGGAAGACCAATTCTCTGCCTGGGACCTGAGGATGGAGAGGCTGCCGTGCTGATATCAAAACTGAATAATGGCCGATGCTTTGATTATGCTGACACAAGAAATATTAAAAGCTATATCTGCGAAGTAAAGGAACACCCTTTTATCCTGAAAGATGATCCTTCGGAGTTCTCCAGAAGGAACCTTACAAAAAAGTTAGCTTCTTTACTGGAATAACCCTGATATTTTTAATTCAGGTTAAATGTTTTAAGAAAATTCGCCACAGTCAGCTTGTTTGTGAGAATATCTTTTATCTCAAAGAAAGCCGGCACCCTGAATATATAAGATAAAGCAACTACCAGGCACGGATAGGTTATGAACTGTATTATCAGCAGTATAACAGGAGAAATAGTGAATACGATGCCAATACTCCATGTTATTATTGCAGGTACAAAAGCAACTCCTGACAGCGGCAGGAAATCAAGAAACTGCCTGAACACCGGATAACCAATCAGTCTCTTTGAATATAGTGCGCCGACAATGAATCCGGTCCAGTAAAATAATACAATTCCTGCAATTAGTATTGTTATTCCGAAAACAGCACCAAGAATAAGCAGCGGTGTAAAAATGAGATACTTGGCTATTTCAGTTCTGAGGAACAGGTCGGTCCGGCCTTTGACTTTCATTATGTTCTGATTTATCACATGCATCGGGGAAATTGAATAGGCAATACACAAGGCCTGAAATATCATCACCGAAGGAAGCCATTTTTCACCCAGGATCACACCGATAAGCGGTTCGGCTATCGCTGCCAGACCGAACATCACTACAAAAGATACATACATAACATTGGTTATGATCTTATTTGCATTGGCCTTCAGCTTCAGGTTGTCATTCTGTATCTCCGCCAGTACAGGATAGGTGACTTTATTTGTTATTGCTGTTATTGCACTGGAAGGCATCATACTGTACTGATCAGCATTTGTGTAGTACCCCAGGATCCTTTCTGAATAGATTTTCCCGATGATAAGGTTAGAGAGGTTTTTATAAAATGCAGCCATCAGAGAAATGATGAGAATGTTTGACCCGAATTTAAAATGTTCCTTAAGTGAAGGTATGCTGTAAGAAAACACAGGCTTCCACCTGTGCTGCCCCCATAAAACTGCCGTTCTTACTGCCTGATTAATAATGCTCCTCCACACCAGGCTCCATACGCCAAATCCATAGTATGCAAGTATGAGTGATGAGACTCCTGATACAAAAGTTCCGGTTGTGGAAGATTTTGTCAGTGTTTTAAAATCAACATCTTTTGTAAGTATTGTTTGCTGAATAAGGGTAAATGACCCGATAATTATAGAAATCGATGTAACTCTTGTAAGGGATACGAGCTGCATGTTTCCATAAAAGTCCGCGATAAGTGGAGCTGATAACCATATTATTACATAACATACGATCCCGATAATCAGATTAACCCAGAAAACAGTACTGTAATCAACTGTTGTACAGTTCTGTTTACGGATCAGTGACTGGCTCAGGCCACTGTCGACAAATACCTGTGATACGGAAATGAATATGGTGATCATCCCAACAAGACCAAACTCATCAGGTGAGAGCATTCGCGCCAGAAAGATCCCGAAGATTATTCCCTGTCCCTGACTGAGGAGACTTTCCAGGGAGCTCCAGAAGAAGCCTTTAACTGTTTTTCGCCTTAGTTCGCTCTCTGCCACTCAGTTTCTGTGATTTACTTAAAACACATCCAAAATTAAACAAAAAAAGGAGTTTGAGGCTTCTGAGGCTTATTAATGGGTAATTAAAATATATATCTTTACTTCAGGAAAGCACTCATAAAAGCCATTCATCAGAACCATTAGAAAATAGAATCCTGTTAAGGAAATGAACGATCATCTGCCACTTGTATCTGTTATTTCACCCACCTACAATCATGAAAAGTATATAACAGATTGCATCCGGTCGGTACAGGCCCAGACATATGCCAGGTGGGAAATGATAATCATTGACGATGGCAGCAGCGATTCAACTTTTTCAATTGCAAGCCGGTTTGCTCAGGAAGATAGCCGAATAAAGGCCTTCACACAAAAAAATGTCGGGATTTTCAGGCTGGGCGAATCGTACAACTTTGCTCTGAAACAGTGTTCAGGGAAATATATTGCCATCCTGGAATGTGATGATGTATGGCTGCCGGGTAAATTGCATTTACAGGTGGAAGCCCTTGAAGAGAATCCTCAGTGTGTATTGTCATGGGGAAAGACATTCATCTCGGCTGATGATTTTTCATATAATTACAGCCTGGCTCCTGATGACGACAAAGACCCTGACCTTTTCTTCAACAAACCTCCCGGAAAATTCCTTACAAAGTTTATGAAAACGGGGATTCCAGCCCTTACCGTAATGATAAGGCGCGATATTCTGACAGGATCAGGAGGATTCCTGCAGGGTTTTGGTCTTCCTCTGGTGGATATGCCAACTATTCTCGAGCTGATGATGAGAGGCGAATTTGCATATATCAGTGAACCTCTTGGACGTTGGAGAATATATCCGGACCAGGTGACAAAAACATATACAACGCAAATGACTACCGGGATGTATTCCCTTTTCCTGTCGGCAATACAACGATATCCCGATTTCTGCAATAATCAGGGACTTACCAGGGAAGTAGTTGATGAATATTTTCAAAACAGACTGGTAATAAGCTATTCCAGGTCAGGACGTTATAAACTGATCCGGAAGGATTTTAAGGGGGCAGGAAAAGATTACAGACACTCACTGACAAATTACGGCTTTAAACAACCGGTATGGAAACTGCGCTCACTTGTGGGTATCATATTCAGCTTTTTCAGGATGGATGTGGAGTGGCTCGCAAAACTGATAGGTAATGATTCATATAAATAATTTGTTTTATATCACCCTATGAATGGAAGAAGATGCAGGATATGCGGTAATGAAACAGGCAATGAAATAATTATTGCACGGGAGAGACAACTCGGACTTGGTGATGTGTTTGAGTATATTGAATGTTCAAACTGTAAATGCATTCAGCTAAAGGATATTCCATCAAATATGGACAAATACTATCCTCCTGAATATTACGCATTTGATGAACCCAGGTTCCCTTCAAAGCTAAACCGGTTTAATTTCTTTCTTAAAAAAAGCCTTATAAACCACTATATGGGTTATTTCAACCCGCCAGGATTTCTCTTATCCTTCATATTTGATCATCCATTCCCCTGGATAAGGAAGAGAGAGATTAATTTCAACTCGAAAATACTTGATATAGGTACAGGTGCAGGACGTAAGTTATTGTCGCTTCAGCGAAGCGGATTCAGAAATCTCACCGGGATTGACCCCTATATTTCCTCTGATCTGATTTATGAAAAGGGGCTGAAAATACTGAAGAAAGATATTTCGGAGATTGATGACAAATATGATTTCATTACCCTTCATCACTCATTTGAACACATGCCCGATCCTCAGCATGTTATCAAACATCTTAGCAGGCTGCTGAATCCGGAAGGAGTTATTGTCATCCGTATTCCGGTGGGTGACTGCCATGCATGGCATAAATACAGGGAATTCTGGGTCGGGCTGGATGCCCCGCGCCATTTCTTTCTGCATACGGCTAAAAGCATAGAGATACTTTTGAGCGGAACTGACCTGAAAACAGATGAGATAGTTTTTGATTCCGGACCATTACAGTTTATAAGGAGTGAAAAGTATATGAGAGGTCTGACAATGTCGGCACCCGATGATATTTTCACTTTAGAAGAATTAAAGAGATACCGGGATGAGTCGGAAATGCTTAACCGAAGCAAGCAGGGAGATATGGCATGTTTTTTCATAAAAAAGAAATCAGAACCGAACAATTAACAGAATGAATCCTCAGATATTAATAATCTCTTTCTGGAACCCTACCGAACAAAATCCGCAGCAGGGGATCTTTATACAGGATCAGGCCGCTGCAGTCTGCTCTTTAAGGAAAAATATTGCTTTTGTTCAGGTTAATGTATTACCGTCAAACCATCTGATACTTAAGAAGGAAGTTTCCGAATCTCCGTTCTTCGGTAACAGGCGTATAGCAATTGATCTTTACTCACGATTCTGGAAGTTCTATTATGTAAATCCCTGGTTGCTTGCAAGGATTGTATTCCGTGAACTTAATAAGATCATTCCCGGAATAAAGCCGGCATTGATCCATTCAAATGTGATTTTCCCATGCGGCATAGTCTCCTATCTCATTTCCGGAAAGACTGGGTCAAAAATGATTATATCGGAGCACTGGTCAAAAGCGGGAAGACTCCTGAAGCATCCATTGTACAGGAGTATAGCACTTAAAGCCTACCTCAGGAATTCTGCTGTCATAGCTGTTTCTGAATTCCTGTCAGGAAAAATCTACGGACTGACTGGTCATAAGAATATTATTGTGATTCCCAATATTGTAAACACTGAAATATTCTCCTTTCAGCCAAAAATTATATTTGACGGAAAAAGTCTCAACCTTGCATGTGTTGCAACATGGAAGCCTCCCAAAAGGCTTGATCTGATTATTGTTTCAGTCTGCTCATTTGCCACCGGAACCGGTTATGATATAAATCTTAATATTGTTGGGAAAGGGTTCGAGACCGGGATGTTGAGAAGCCATAAAACGCCTGAGAACCTTCATATTACCTGGCACGGTTATCTTGATAAGCCATCAATAGCATCTTTGCTGCAGAAATCCCACATATTCCTCCATGCATCTGACACAGAGACCTTCTCGATAGTTACTGCGGAGGCGCTTTCAACCGGAACCCCGGTGCTGGCCTCAGATACCGGCGCTCTTCCGGGACTCATTCATGAACGAAACGGTATCCTGGCAGAAAACAATCCTGAATCCTGGATAGAAAAAATTCATGAAATAGTTAATAAAAAATTTGATTATGAGGCTATAGCCATGGAGAATCAATCCAGGTTTTCACCAGATTCAGTTGGCAGGGCAGTAATTGAAGTTTATAAAAATGTCTTAAGTGACATAATATAATAGGGATTTAAATACTTTTGTCCTTTCATTAAACTGTTATTATAAAATTTCTTAAATGGAGATCCGCGACAGAATAAAGCCTGCTTTGCCGCATCTGCTGGCAATTTTTATATTTACAATACTCTCCCTTGTCTATTTTTATCCTGTCCTTGAGGGTAAGGTAATGAATACAAATGATGGGACGGTTGCCCAGAATTCAGCAAAGGAAATAAGTGATTTCAGGGCAAAATACGGGGAAGAACCTCTCTGGACAAACAGTATGTTCAGCGGGATGCCTGCTTACCTTATATCAACACTTTATAAGGGTAACATTATGCGATCCGTAAACTCCGCCCTTAATTTTCTCAGGCACCCGGCCTCCTATATATTCCTGATAATGCTTGGGTTTTATATTCTTCTCCTGATGTTTAAAACCGACTCCAGGCTCGCTGTTGCAGGAGCTATCGCTTATGGATTCTCAACATACTTCTTCTTCATTCTTGCTGCCGGTCATAATACCAAAACCCTGGCTATTGCTTACATGGCGCCAATGATCGGAAGTATAATCTATGCATACAGATATGATGCTATAAAAGGAGCGCTGTTTGCAACATTCTTCCTTACACTGGAGATACTTGCCAACCATCCCCAGATAACATATTATGCCCTGTTATGCATACTGGTCTTCATAATTCTGGAATTTATCTTTTCTGTCAGGGATAAGGAGATTATGAAATTCGTTAAAAGTTCACTGATACTGATAGTTCCGCTTATGCTTTCAACCGGAATGAATTTCAGTGCTCTGTACTCCACATATGAATATGGAAAGTATTCATCCAGAGGTAAATCGGACCTTGTAACCAGCGACTCAAACCAAACGACCGGACTTGATAAGTCTTACATAACTCAATGGAGCTATGGTGTTGATGAGACTTTGACACTTCTTATACCTAATTTCAAGGGCGGAGCCAGCAAACCATTTGATAAAACATCTGAAACAGTCACTACCCTCAGAAGGAATAATGCAGCCCAGTATGTTAACCAGTTTCAGCAATACTGGGGTACACAGCAATGGGTTGACGGACCAAGATATGTGGGAGCAATCATATTCTTTCTCTTTTTACTCGGACTGATCATCGTCAAAGGACCAGAGAAATGGTGGTTACTGAGCGCTACAATTCTTTCGGTAATGCTCGCATGGGGTAAAAATTTCATGCCCCTGACCAACCTGTTTCTTGACTATTTTCCGGGTTACAATAAATTCAGGGCGGTAACTACAATACTTATTATTGCCGAATTTTGCATCCCCTTCCTGGGAATACTGGCATTAAGAGATATTTTCAACGGTACAACATCGAGAAAAATGCTATTCAGGGGAATTAAATTCGCAGCTGGTATAGCAGGAGGAATTACACTTATCTATATTATTTTCCCAGGTCTTGCCGGTTCCTTTATTTCACCTTCCGAATCGACAATAGAGATGCCTGACTGGCTCTCTTCTGCCCTGGTTGCCGACAGACAAAAGCTTCTCAGAAGCGATGCCTTCCGGTCACTCATTCTGATACTGATGGCCGCTTCAGTCATACTTGCTTTCTTTTATAAGAAACTACGGAAAGATTATGCAATACTATTACTTGCTGTTCTTTTCCTGGGCGATATGTGGCTGGTTGATAAACGATATCTCAATTCCGACAAGTTTGTCAGAAAAGAGGCAAAAGCAAAACTCCAGGCTCCGACAGCTGCCGACACATATATTCTGCAGGACAAATCATATTTCAGGGTACTTAATGTAAGCGTATCAACATTTAATGATGCATCCACGTCTTTCTTCCATAAATCAATAGGAGGATATCACGGAGCCAAACTGAAAAGATACCAGGAACTGATTGACACATCTCTCTTTTACAATCTATCTCTTATCAGAACAGTTGGAAGCACTGCTAAATCGCTGGAAGACTTTGAGTCAGTTTTCAACAGCACATCAGCGCTTAATATGCTGAATACCAAATATGTGATTTATAATCCTGAGGCACCTCCGCTTGAAAACAGAAAAGCGCTTGGCAATGCCTGGTTTGTCTCAGATCCTCTCTTTGCTGAAAATGCCAACGAAGAGATCTCCCTTATAAACAGTATAGATCCGGCAAAACAAGCAGTTATCGACAGAAAGTTTCAGGACCAGGTTAACAGAAATACTTATCCTCAATCAGAAGGCGATAAGATCGGACTTAAAACATATGAACCAAACGAACTTGTTTATACAAGCAACTCTGTAAATGAAAATCTTGCAGTGTTCTCAGAAATATATTATCCTGCCGGCTGGAAAAGCTTTATCGATGGGAATGAGACTCCCCATTTCCGTGTGAATTATGTACTCAGAGGATTGATCATCCCGGCAGGAGATCATGAAATTAAATTCAGGTTTGAACCTGCATCCTATACAATCGGGAATAGAATTTCTTATGCAAGCTCAGCAATCTTCATCCTGCTGATCCTGGGTTATCTGTTTATAGTGATGCGCTCAAAATCAAAGCCGGAATAGTATGGTTCACCATAACAGCTGTCCTCTTTGTTCTTCTGCCGCGATAAATCTTAAAATAGTCTGCAACGACCATTTCAAAAGCAATGAGTCATTCCCTGTATGGGCATGCTCTGTTTGCGGTTTCTGTTTCACCCAGGATCATCCTGATGAAACAGCCATAGGTAAATATTATGAATCAGAAGATTATATTTCTCATAGTGATACCTCAAAGGGGCTGGTCAATAAGATTTACAGAATGGTCAGGAAAAGGATGCTCAGGAAAAAGAGAAGCATTTTAATTAATGAAACCGGACTTAAACAAGGTACCATTCTTGACATTGGAAGCGGGACAGGCCATTTTGCTGCTGCTATGAAAGATGCCGGATGGATGGCAAGGGGAATTGAGATAAATAAAAAAGCCAGCGATGCATCTGCTGAAAATTTTGGACTCGATATCATATCACCTTCGGATATATCTACCCTTGAATCAAATAGTTTTGACTCAATTACGCTTTGGCATGTCCTTGAGCATTTCAATGATCTGCATGGCTATATTCAGGAAATCAGCCGCCTATTAAAACCCGGAGGAACCTGCATAATTGCCCTGCCAAATATCAGTTCGTACGATGCAGATCACTTTCGACAATACTGGGCCGCTTATGATGTCCCCAGACATCTGTGGCACTTCAATCCGGATACTTTCGGGTTTCTTTTTGAAGGAAAGGGATTCAGTATGGTAAATGTAAGACCTTTGCCTCTTGATGTATTTTATATATCAATCCTAAGCGAAAGATATAAAGGAAACAGGATGGCATTCATTACAGGAATACTTAAAGGATCATATTTTGCTTTACCGGCACTTTTCAATAAAAGAAAAAGCAGCTCGCTGATCTATATTTTAAAGAAGTAGATCTGCAGTCCTTA